>NZ_BOMW01000055.1 GCF_016862395.1 Actinoplanes siamensis
GGGGGAGGGCGGCGGCGTGCCGGAGCGGCCGAACCGCGGGCCGGCGGTCACGACGCGATCCGTTCGCTGGCGACCCGGCGGCGGAAGACCCAGTAGGACCAGGCCTGGTACGCCAGGACGCCGGGCAGGACGATCACGCCGGCGACGGTGACGACCTTGAGGGCGGACGGCGTGGCCGCCGCCTCCGCGCGGGTCAGCGACCACATCGGGTCCAGCGTGCTGCGCAGCACCACCGAGCCGTGCGCGGTGAAGACCGCGACGACCCCGCCGGCCACCCCGAGCGCGGTGACGGTGAACGCCCACGCCTCGCGGCCCTGCCGGGCCAGCATGCCGGCGATGAAGCTGATCACCGCGGCGGCCAGCGTCAGGCGCGAGCCGGTGCCGATGCCGGCCAGCAGCAGGCCGACCGTGCCCAGGTTGCCGGCGTTGCGGGCGAGCGCGGACGCCCGCCGCCGCACCGGGCCGGTGGTGCGCAGGGCCAGGAACGTCGCGCCGAGCAGTACCGTGCCGAGCAGCGCGGCCAGCGCGCCGAGGCCGGCGGCCGGGGTGAGCAGCGGGGAGAGGCTGCGGCCGAGACCGTTTCCGGTCACCGTGCCGTCCGCGCCGAGGGCCAGGCCGTGCACGAAGACGCCGAGTTGCGCGCCCCAGAGCAGCACCACGCCCGCGGAGGATGCGCAGAGCAGCCGGTCGCAGCGCCGGCGCCAGGCCGGGGAGTCGTGCTTGCCACGGAACTCCAGCGCCACGCCGCGCACCGCGAGCAGCAGCAGGATGCCGACCATCGGCAGGTACAGCCCGGCCAGCAGGACCGCGTACCAGTCGGGGAACGCGGCGAAGGTGACGCCGATCGCGGCGACCAGCCAGACCTCGTTGCCGTCCCAGAACGGGCCGATGGTGCGGATCGCGGCGCCACGCTCGTGCTCGTCGCGGCCGAGGAACGGGGCCAGCACGCCGACGCCGAAGTCGAAGCCCTCGAGGACGAAGTAGAGCACCCAGGCGAGGACGAGGATCGCGAACCAGAAGGTGATCATCGGTGCTCCTAGTAGGCGGGGACCGGCTCGGCGTCGGCCGGCCGGCCGGCGGGCTCCGGAGCGAGCGGCTTGCGCGACAGGTGGACGACCAGCTTGTACCAGGCCACCGCGAGCAATCCGTAGACCAAGGTGAATCCGCCCAGCGACAGCAGCACCTCGGCGCTGGTGAGGCCGGGGGAGATCCCGTCGGAGACCTTGGAGATGCCGAACGCGAGCCAGGGCTGCCGCGCGGTCTCGGTGAAGATCCAGCCGAACGTGTTGGCGGCCGCCGGCAGCAGCGGCGAGAGCAGCAGGATCCGCTTGGTCCAGCCCGGCACCCCGGCGCCCATCTGCAGGAACGCGGGCAGGAGCGGGAGCCGCCAGGTGCGTTCGGAGGAAACCCACAGGTAGTACGCGGCGAGCGCCATCCCCGCCACGCCGGCGCCGATCATCAGCCGGAACGTCCAGAACGCCACCGGGATCATCGGCACGTAGCTGCCCGGGCCGAACTGGGCGGTGTACTGCGCCTGCAGGTCGTCGATGCCCTGCACGGTCCCGCCGAACGACCCGGTGCCCAGGAGCGACAGCAGGTGCGGGATCTCGATGGTCAGGAACGGCTTCTCGTGACCGAGCCTGCCGATCGCGAGGACCGAGAACGGCGCCCCGGTGGTGGTCTCGTAGAGCGCCTCGGCGGCGGCCATCTTCATCGGCTGCACCGCGGTCATCACCTTGCCCAGGTGGTCGCCGGTGATCGCGGTCAGCGCGCCGCCGACCAGCATCAGCCAGGCGCCGAGCCGGGCCAGTGTGCGGAACGCGCGGTCGGCGGCGAGCCGCCACACGCCGATCGCCAGGAGCAGGCCGCCGCCGGCCATCGCGGCCCCGGCCATGGTGTGCGGGAACGCCGCGAGCACCACCTCGTTGGTCAGCAGCTCGCCGAAGCTGGTCAGGTGGGCCCGCCCGGTCACCGGGTCCAGCGCGTACGCCACCGGGTTCTGCATGAAGGAGTTGCCGGCCAGGATGATGTACGCGGAGAGCAGCGTCCCGGCCGCGACGACCACGATCGTGGCGGCGTGCACCTTGCGGGGGAGCCGGTCCCACCCGAAGTACCACAGCGCGAGGAACGTCGCCTCCAGGAAGAACGCGAGCATTCCCTCCACGGCCAGGGTCGGGCCGAACACGTCGCCGTAGAACTTGGCGAACGCGCTCCAGCCGAGCCCGAACTGGAACTCCTGCACCAGCCCGGTGACCACGCCGACCGCGAACGTGACGATCAGCAGCTTGCCGACGAACTTGGTGAGCAGCAGGTGTCTCTCGGCGCGGGTGCGCAGCCAGGTGAGGTGCAGACCGGCCGCGGCCGCGGACAGGCAGATCGACAGCGGCACGAACAGGTAGTGATAGATCGTCACGACGGCGAACTGCAGCCGGGTCAGGTCGAGCACGTCCATCGGGTGTCCCCCTCTACGACTCTTCGTAGTAGATACTACGAGACGTAGTACGACCGGCCCTAGTAGGATGGGTCACATGGCATTAGGCGACCTTGAGCGTGAGGTCATGACGCAGCTGTGGGACGCTTCCGAGCCGCTGACCGTGCGGCAGGTGCACGAGCTCCTCGGCCGCGAGCGCGACCTGGCGTACACGACAGTGATGACCGTCCTCGACCGTCTCGCGAAGAAGAAGCTGGTCGTTCAGCAACGAGCGGACCGGGCCTACCGGTACGCCCCGGCGCAGTCCCGCGCGGAGATGACCGCCGCGCTGATGTTCGACGCGCTCAGCGCCACTCCCGATCAGGACGCCGCACTGGCATACTTCCTCGGTCAGTTGCCACCCGGCGCGATCCGAGCCGCCCTGGACGCCACACCGAAAGAGACGTGACCGCACTTCTGCTGGGAGCCCTCGGGCTGACCCTCTCGCTGGCCGTCCCGGGCGTCCTGGCCGGCGCCCGCTGGCCGGACCGTGCCCCGGTCGCCGCCGTGCTGCTCTGGCAGGCGCTCACCCTGACGTCTGTGCTCTGCGCGCTCGGCGTGGTGCTGGCCGCGCCCGAGGAGATGACCCGGGCGGCCGGCGCCGACCACCCGTGGACCGTGGTGGCGCTGGTCCTCTCGCTGGCGGTGGCCGCCACCATCGTGATCCGGCTGCTGATCTCGCTGATCAAGGTGAGCGCGCGGGCCCGGGCCCGGCGCGAGCGTCATCGGATGCTCGCCGACCTGCTGGACCGCGCGGAACGGCACCGCGAGCTGGGTGGCGGCGAGGTGCGGGTGCTGGACGGGGCGCTGCCGCTGGCCTACTGCGTGCCGGGGCGTGAACCGCGGGTGGTGCTCAGCGACGCGGTGCTGCGGATCCTCGACCGTGAACAGGTGGACGCGGTGCTGGAGCACGAGCGGGCGCACCTGCGGCACAAGCACGAGCTGGTGATGGAGTCGTTCACGGCGTTCTACCAGGCGGTGCCCCGCCCGTTGCGGTCCAGGGCGCCGCTCGACGCCGTACACCTGCTGCTCGAAATGGTCTCCGACGATGCCGCGCGGCGCCGGGCGGGCCCGGCGCCGCTGCGGGCCGCCTTGGCCCGGTTGTCGGACGCCGTCCCCCTTGCGGAGGAGGCGCCGGCCGACCCGGCGGGTGAATCCCGCCGCCGCCGGCTCGACCGGCTGGCCGGCCCGGCTCCGAACTCGACAGGGCTGTCGGTCCTCGCCGGGGTCGCCGCCGTCGGCCTGCTGGTGTTACCCACAGTGATACTGGTCGTGCCCTGGTTGGATCAGGCCCTGGACGCGTGGCCGTTTCGTTCACTGTGAGTGCCAGTGGCTGTGCGGGTAGTTTCCCTGCGGGCGTGCGCTTCATTTGCCTGCATGATCCGAGTACGGTGGTCCCCGGTTCGGCAGCCCCCCATCGTCCAACCCGGCCGATCTGACGAACCACCGCCTAATCGCCGCGAGGCGAGCCGGGGACCCAGGTACCCGGGGTGCAGCCACAAGTACTGTGGCCGGGCGCGCTTCCCGCCCGAACCCGTCAGCTAACCCGGTCGGCGGCCGAGTGGGAAGAAAGGACAACGCACCTACGTGAAACGGATAGGCGCGCGGGGTGTGCTGCGCGGTCTGCTCTGCGCCGTCACCGCTGCCGGACTCGTTGTCACCGGACCTGTCGTTGCCCACGCCACGCCTTCGCCGTCCAGTGTCGAAGATCAGATCGACAAGCGGTGGAACGAGCTCGAGCCCGTCATCGAGGACTACAACGACGTGCACGGGAAGCTCCTGAAGCTGCAGAAGCAGCAGAAGGATCTGAACAAGACGCTCGCGCCGCTGCAGAAGAAGGTGGACGCGGCGATGGAGGACGTGCGCGGCTTGGCGTCGGACGCCTACATGCAGGGCCCGCCGACTGCCGTCGCCGCGATCCTGAGTGGCTCGCCGAGCAGCCTGACCGAGAAGCTCTCGCTCCTCGAACAGCTGGCCAGCAGCCGTCAGGAGTCGATCAGCGGCGTCGTGAAGCTCCGCGACAAGTACGCCGCCGACAAGGAGAAGGTGGACGCTCTGGCCACCGAGATCTCCACCCGCGACGCCGACCTCAAGCAGAAGAAGTCGGCGATCGAGAAGGAGATCAACTCCCTGCAGAAGGAGCGGATCAAGGCGTACGGCGCGGCGGGTGCCAGCGACGGGCCGTACAAGACGGGTCCGTGCCCGGTCGACTACACCAACGACAAGGGCGGCCGTGCCGCTCAGCGGGCGTGCGACCTGATCGGCAAGCCCTACGTCTTCGGTTCCGAGGGTCCGAACAGCTACGACTGCTCGGGCCTGACGAAGGAGGCCTGGGCCGCCGTCGGCGTGCATCTCGAGCACTACACGAAGGATCAGTGGGCGTCCGGCAGGTCGGTGAGCCGGAGCCAGTTGAAGCCGGGTGACCTGGTCTTCTACTACTCCGACGTGCACCACGTGGCCATCTACATCGGTGGCGGCATGGTGGTCCACGCCCCGCACACGGGCGACTTCGTGCGGATGGCGACGATCGACCGCGGTCCGATCGCCGGCTACCGCCGGCCGGGCTAGGACCGGGCCGAGGTCCGAGGGCCGCTTCCGGGTTCTTCCCGGGAGCGGCCCTTCGCATTGCCTCGGTACGCCGCGGCCGGCCCCGCTTTCGGCCGGACGTTTTCCGGCCGCTCCGGCGCCCGGCGTGACCGGGCACACAGCAGTGGGGCCGCGTCGTTCCGGCCGCTCGCGGATCGACAGGGGCGGGCATAATCGCGTCTCATGAGCGACGCCTTGATCGACAGCCTCACCGCGGCGGTGCGGGCCCGCCCCGACGACCTGCCGCTGCGGCTGCACCTGGCCGAGTTGCTGGTCGCGGCGGGGCGCGGCGCGGAGGCGATCGAGCATGCCGCTCAGGTGCTCAGCCGGGAGCCGGGCAACGAGACCGCTCGGACCCTGATGACGTCGGCGCTGGCGCCGCCGGCCGGCCCACGCAGCGAGCCGGGCACGGGCGCGGACACGCGTGGAGAGGCGGGCCCGGGCGCGGACGGGTCCGCGGCTCCGCGCGTCGACTGGGCCGCCATGGAGCAGCAGTTCGGTGACGTGGTCCCGCCCCGCTTCGCGACCGCGGAGGACGCCGCGGACCGTACGTTCGACGTCGAGCGCTCCACCGTCACCCTCGCCGACGTCGGCGGCATGGCGGAGGTAAAGAAACGCCTCGAGGTCTCCTTCCTCGGCCCGCTGCGCAACCCGAAGCTGCGCAGCCTGTTCGGCAAGAGCCTGCGCGGCGGCCTGCTCCTCTACGGCCCGCCCGGCTGCGGCAAGACGTTTCTGGCCCGAGCGGTCGCCGGGGAGATGGGCGCCGCGTTCCTCTCGCTGTCCATCACCGACGTGCTGAACATGTGGGTGGGCAGCTCCGAGCGCAACCTGCACGACCTGTTCGAGTCGGCCCGCGGCCACGCGCCGTGCGTGCTGTTCCTGGACGAGATCGACGCGCTCGGGCACAAGCGCAGCCAGCTGCACTCGTCCGCGATGCGGACCGTGGTCAACCAGCTGCTCACCGAGCTGGACGGGGTACAGGGCGGCAACGAGGGCGTCTTCGTGCTGGCCGCGACGAACGCCCCGTGGGACGTGGACGCCGCGCTGCGCCGGCCGGGGCGCCTGGACCGTACCGTGCTGGTGCTTCCTCCGGACCGCCCGGCGCGCGCCGCCATTGTCGAGTACCACCTGCGGGACCGCCCGGTCGCGGGCGTCGACCTGGACGCGGTCGCCGCGGCGACCGAGAACTTCTCCGGCGCCGACCTGGCGCACCTGTGCGAGACCGCCGCCGAGTACGCGATGCGCGACTCCATCGCCACCGGCGAGATTCGCATGATCAACCAGGCGGACGTGCTGGCCGCGGCCCGTGAGGTCCGGCCGTCCACCGACGCCTGGTTCACCACCGCCCGCAACGTCGCCATGTTCGCCAATCAGAACGGTGAATACGACGACCTGGCCGCGTACCTCAAGAAGCGCAAATCCCGGTGACGGCGGCGTCGCGCGCGCGACTGCTCGCCCAGCTGGGCCGTTTCGACCAAGCCGAGGCGGAGCTGCGCCGGGAACTGGTCGCCAGGCCGGCCGATCCGGAACTGCTCGCGCTGCTGGCCGCGGTGCTGCGGGTGAACGGGCGGCCGCACGACGGGCTCGCCGCCGCGGACGCCGCGGTGCACGCCGAGCCGGGGTCGGCCGGGGCGCACGCGGAACGTGCGGAGAATCTGATCGCGCTGGGCCGTACGGAAGAATCGATCGAAGCCGCGAGCGAAGCGGTGCGGCTGCGGCCCGGCGAGCCCGAGACCCATCGGGTCCTGGCCCGTGCGCACACCGCGAGCCGGGATTTCCCGCGTGCCCGGGCCGCGGCCCGGCAAGCGCTGGCGTTCGGTCCGCGGTCGGTGCCCAGCCTGCTGACGCTGGCCGAGGTGGAACGCGTCGCGGGGCGCCGGCGGGCCGCCGCGCGGGCCACCCGGGCCGCGCTCGCCGAGGATCCCGGCCATCCCGGCGGCCGCTGGCTGATCGCCCTGCTCGACGCGGAGCGGCTGCACGTCGGTGACGCCATGCGCGGACTGCGCGAGCTAGCCGCCGACCATCCGGCCCGGCTCCGCGGCGAGGCGCTCGCGTGGCCGGTTCTCGGGGTGCTGGCCGGGCTGCGACGTGGGCTGGCGGTGGGGGTGCCGCTGACCGCCGGCGTGCGCCTGGCGGCCTACCGGTGGCCGCCCGCGGGCCTCTTCGCGCAGGCGCTGGCCCTGATGGTGGCGGTGGTCATGGTGTCCTTCGCGGCCCGGGTGCTGCTGCCGGCCGGACGCCTGCCGTGGCGGAGCCTGAGCTTGCTGCCGCGGCGCGCGGTGATCACCGAGTTGGTCGCGGCGGGCGTGTCGGTCGCGCTGCTGATGTGGTACGGCGCCAGCGCGCTCTGGTGGCCGCTCCCGTGCGCCGCGGCGGCCGCCGCTCTGGTGATCGTTTCGGGAGTATTTCGGATGCGGGTTACATCACTAAACACGCGCTAAAACTTACCCATGTGGCAAGATCGCCGGATGCTGTGCGTCATGGGACATTCAGGTTCCGCTTGATCGGCCGTCACCGGACTGCCAGCGGCGTTGTATTTCCGCTGGTCATTCCTGGTGTTGCGGAGCGTCACTAGAGTGGCGCGGTGTCACGCGATGTGGCCATTTTTCGTTTTTTTCGCTCCGGCGTGTCCCCTGCGCCGGTCGGCTCAGCGAGGAGCTTGCCGTGAGCGTCGTCGCCCCACCCCGCCCCGCGCGGTCCCGTTGGATCTTCGCGCTCCGTGAGCTCGGCCTGGTCGCGGTCCTGTTCCTGATCTACAAGATCGGCCGGGTGGCGGCGACCGGGCACGTCGGCGAGGCGTTCGACAACGCGAACAAGGTGTGGAACCTGGAACGCTGGATGCGTCTGCCGGGCGAGCTGAGCGTCCAGCACCGGCTGCTGTCCTGGCACGCTCTGATCGAGGTGGCGAACAGCTATTACGCGTACGTGCACTTCCCGGCCACCGTGATCTGCCTGATCTGGCTGTACGTCTTCCGTCCGGCGCACTACCGCTGGACGCGCAATGTGCTCGCGCTGCTCACCGGGACCGCGCTGCTCGTGCACTTCGGTTTTCCACTGGCCCCGCCGCGGATGCTGACCGGCACCGGCATGCTCGACCTGGGCCGGCTGTACGGCCCGGCGGTGTACGGCCCGCCGCAGAGCGACCAGCTGTCCAACCAGTACGCCGCGATGCCGTCCCTGCACGTCGGGTGGGCCGTGGTGATCGCGGTGGCGCTGATCGCCGCGACGTCGTCGCGCTGGCGCGCCCTGTGGCTGCTGCACCCGGTGATCACGCTGTACGTGGTGGTCGCCACCGGCAACCACTACTGGCTGGACGCGATCGCGGCGCTGGGCCTGCTCGCCGTCGCGTACGTGCTGGTGCGCCCGCAGTACCCGTCGGCGGCGACGCCCGAGGCGGTGCCGGTGACGGTGCCACGCCCGCGCGCCCCGGTGGAGCAGCCCGCGCTCCGCGGCTAGGAGCCCTCTCCGCAGGCGCCCGGCCCGAGCCGATTCCGGCCCGGGGCCTGCCTTGCGCAGATTTCGTCGCGCGCCTGTGCCGCGCGGATTTCGCCACGCTCCTGCCTCGTGCGGATCTCGCCTCGGGCACTGCCCCGCGCCGATTTCGCTCGGCGCCTGCCCCGCGCGCGTCCGGCTGACCGCGGGATTCCTAATCCCACCAGTTCAGCGGGTTGCCGTCGGGGTCGTAGACGTTGCCGTACTCCCAGTGGTGCCCGCGCGGCCCGGTCCAGCCGTCGATCGCCGCCTCCACCGCGTCGAACCCGGCCGCGGCCGGCACCGTGATGACGATGAAGCGACGGTCCGGCGGCAGCTCGACGATCCCGCCCAGCTCGTCGAACGCGTCCCGCAGCGGCGTCAGGTCCTCCGGCCGCGGCGCCGACTCGGGAACCACCAGCAGGCAGATGTTGCCACCGCGCCGGACCACCTCGAACGCGCCGCCGGCCCGGACCCGGATCTGGTCCCCGGCGGCGATGCCCTCCACGAACGCCGGGGTGCCGAGCACCAGGTGCAGGTCCGGCTCGACGATCCTGGTCAGCACCGTCTCGTAGACGAGCTGCCCGCCCGCTCCCAGCCCGGCCAGCAGCCGGACATGCGCGTCCTCCGCCACTTCCTCAACCGTCACGCCGGGCATTCTGGGGCATTCCACCCGCACTCACTCGCTCAACCCGCCGCAGTCTCGCACATCGTTGCCGTCCCGCGATCTTTGCCCACCCCTCGTACGCTGGGCCGGTGATTCTGGACTGGCCGGACTGTGCGAACGCCCGCGATCTGGGTGGCATCCCGACCGAGGACGGCCGCCGGATCCGCCCGGGCGCGCTGATCCGCTCGGACAGCCACGGCCGCCTGACCCCGGAGGCGATCCGCGCCATCCGCTCGCTGGGCATCGCCCGGATCCTGGACCTGCGCGGACCACGCGAGTGCGCCGCGGATCCCAGCCCGTTCGCCGGCGACCCGTTCTACCGCCAGGTGCCACTGCTGGACGATCCGCTGGGTTACGACCCGCCCGAGGACTCCTACGCCCCCATGCTCGACCACAACACCACCCGGATAGCCAACGCCGTCCACGAGATCGCGGCCGCTCCACCCGGCGCCCTGGTGATCCACTGCCACAGCGGTCGCGACCGCACCGGCACCCTGACCGCCCTGCTGCTCGCAGTCGCCGGAGTGGCCCCGGAGGAGATCGCCGGCGACTTCGCACGAACCCCCGGCACCTCCACGACCGCGATGCTCAACACCCTGACCCACGCGAGGAACCGCTACGGCGGCGTACGCGCCTACCTGACACACTGCGGAGTCCCCACCGCCGACCTCGAATCGGTCCGCCTGCGCCTCACCGTCCCTTCCCACCCCTGACCAGTTCCCGGTGGGGGCGCTCAGTTCGTGGGGGCGCTCAGTTCGTGGGGGCGCTGAGTTCGTGGCGGCGCTGAGTTCGTGGCGGCGCTGAGTTCGCCCAGTCGGCCGGCCCGCCCGGCGCGCGGCCTCACCCCCGCCCGACCGGCAGGCACCACCGAACTGGGGCTCGGCACGCGACTGGCCCGGGGATCGCGCGGCCTCGGCACGCGTGCGGCCCGGGATCGCGCGGCCCCGGCACGCGACTGGCCCGGGATCGCGGGGCCTCGGCACGCGCGCGGCCCGTGGGTCGCGGGGCCCCGGCCTGTGCCCGGCCCGGTACCGCGACCCCGGGATCGAGGCCGGTTCGGCGCCGCTCAGCCGCCGGGGCGGCTCCATTGGACCGATTGACCGCTGGCTGCCCGCTCCGTCCGGATCTCCATCGCCGAGCCGAGCATGGTGGCCCGGTCCACCACCAGCACGGACCGGTCCAGCGCATACGTCACCCGCTCGGAGAGCAGCACCGGCTCACCCGCCGGTCGCCGCAGCAGACCGGCCACCGGCTCCTCCAACAGGCCGGGCCGCACCACCTCGGACGCCCGGTGCACCAGGTGCCCCTGCTCGAGCAGCGCCGCGTACAGCGACGTGTCGCTCAGGTCCCGGGACACCAGGCTCGTCCCGCGCACCCAGGACAGCTGGTGCACCGCGGGCCGCCCGGCGACCAGCCGCACCCGTTCCAGGCGCAGTGCGGGCCCGTCGCCGATCAGCGCGGCGGCCCACTCCGGCGGCGTCGCGGCCACCTGGTCAAGGATCTCCGTGGTCACGGTCTGGCCTTGGGCCCGCAGGTCGTCGGCGAACCCGTGCAGGGACGCGAGCTGGTACTTCGCGCGCGGGAACACGAACGTGCCGCGTCCCGGCTCCTGCGACAGCAGCCCCTCGTCCTCCAGCTGCTTGAGGGCCTGCCGCAGCGTTGCCAGGGTCACCCCGTACCGCGTGCTGAGCTCCTTCTGCGGGGGCAGCGCGGCCCCTGGCGGCCACTCGCCGTCCTTGATCTTCGTAATCAGGTCATCGGCGATCACCTGATACTTCGGTGTGCGCGCGGGCATCGGGCATCTCCTGGTCGACCTGGTCGAGTGCGGCGCGGAACGCGGCGACCTCGACTCGCAGGTCATCGGGTGACGCACCGTCCAGCACCCTACGCATCAGGGCCGCGCCGACCACCACCCCGTCCCCGGACCGGGCCGCCGTGGCGGCCTGCTCGGGTGTCGAGATGCCGAAACCGATCAGCACCGGCAGATCGGTCACCGCCTTGATCCGCTCGGCGAGCGGCGCCGCTGTGGTGGCCAGCGCGTCGCGCTCGCCTGTGGTGTCCATGATGCTCACCGCGTACACAAAATTCTTGCTTCTCCTTCCGATCTCGGCCAGCCGATCGGGTGGCGTGACCGGCGCGGCCAGCAGGACCAGATCGATGCCGGCCGCCGTGGCGGACGCTTGCAGGTGACCGGCCTCGTCGACCGGAACGTCCGGCACGATCAGCCCGGAGATCCCCGCCGCGGCGAGCCGCCGGCAGAACGCCTCCGGCCCGCCACCGGGCCGGGCGTCGCCGTGGAAGACGAGGTTGGCATACGTCATCGCGATCAGTGGGACCCGGATGTGTTCCCGGGCCGCGGTCAGGTCGTCCAGGATCGAGGTGACCGTGACACCCCGGCGCAGCGCCTGGTCGGAGGCGCGCTGAATGGTCGCGCCGTCGAGCATGGGATCGGAGAACGGCAGGCCGATCTCCACCGCGTCGGCGCCGGCCGCCTGGAACGCCAGCAGATAGTCGATCCAGTCCGGAGTGATGCCGGCGGTCAGATAGGGATTGAGCCGCTTCACCGGACCTCACCCGCCAGCGTCGCCATGTCCTTGTCGCCGCGCCCGGAGAGGGTGAGCAGCACCGCCGAGCCGGTCGGCAGGTCGGGTGTGCCGGCCGCGCGCAGCACCCAGGCAACCGCGTGCGCCGACTCCAGCGCGCAGATGATGCCCTCGGCGCGGGCGAGCCGCCGCACCGCGTCGAGCACCTCGTCGTCGGTGACCGTGCGGTATTCCGCGCGACCGGTGGCGCCCAGATGGGCGTGCTCCGGGCCGACTCCGGGATAGTCCAGGCCGGCCGCTATCGACTCGGCCTCCAGCACCTGGCCGTGGGCGTCCTGCAGCACCATCGACCGGTAACCGTGCACGACGCCGGGCATCCCGTCGGTCATCGCGGCGCCGCCGGCCGCCTCGACCCCGATCAGCCGGGCCGGCGTGTCGACGAAGCCGGCGAACGTGCCGGCCGCGTTCGAGCCGCCGCCGACGCAGGCCACCACCACGTCGGGCACCGCCGGCGCCTGCGCCCGGGCCTCCTCGCCGATCACCCGCTGCAGCTCGCGGACCAGCCATGGATAGGGATGCGGACCGCCGACCGAGCCGAGACAGAAGTGCGCCTCGTCGACAGCCGCGACCCAGGCCCGCATCGCCTCGTTGGTGGCGTCCTTCAGCGTGCGGCTGCCGCTGGTCACCGGGATCACCTCGGCGCCGAGCAGCTCCATCCGGAAGACGTTGTGCCGCTGGCGGGCGATGTCACGCTCGCCCATGTAGACGGTGGCCCGCAGGCCGAACAGCGCTGCCGCGGTGGCGGTGGCGACGCCGTGCTGGCCGGCGCCGGTCTCGGCGATCAGCCGGCTCTTGCCCATCCGCCGGGCCAGCAGCGCCTGGCCGAGCACATTGTTGATCTTGTGAGAGCCGGTGTGCGCCAGGTCCTCCCGCTTGAGCAGCAGGGTCACGCCGAGCTGGGCGGAGAGGTTGTGCGCCGGGGTGAGGGCGGTGGGGCGCCCCGCGTATTGCGACCGGAGCCGGCTGAGCTGCTCGTGGAAGGCCGGATCGGCCCACGCCTCCCGGAACGCCGTCTCCAGGGCGGCGCAGGCCGGGATCAGGGACTCGGGCACATAGCGCCCGCCGAACTCGCCGAACCGGCCGGTGGGGGCCGGCGCGCTCATCGTCGTCATCGCCGCCTCGGTCATCGCCGCTCCAGTCATCGCCGCTCCAGTCATCGCCGCTCCAGTCTCACGGTTGCTCCAAACGTTATAGAACTCTGCCGCCCAAGCATGCCATGCTGGGCGGCAGAGTTCTATAACTATTTTTGAAGCGATCCGGAGGAGGTCAGGCGACCTTGTACAGCGCCTCCGGGGTCACCAGCCCGGCCAGCACCCGGCCGTCATCGGTGATCAGCACGCTGAACAGCGATCCGCTGAGCAGCCTGCCCTTGCCCCACGAGCCGCTGACCTCGGGCAGCACGCCCATCAGCGCCTGGGCGGTCTTCGCCTCCTCACCAGTGCCCTTGCCGGCGTCGCTCAGCTCTTTGGAGAAGTCGCCCGACGGCAACTTGGCGGAGAGGATCGACGTCCAGCCCTTGCCGATCACCTTCGGCTCGCCCGCCGCCGCGGCGCCGCCCTTCTTCGGCGGCACGGCCGGCGAGTGCGAGCCGCCCTTCTTGACCGAGTCGGCGGACGGCGTGCCGGCCTCCTCGATCTTCGCGCCCGGCGGCGGGTTGAAGGTGAACTGCTCCGCGTCCGGCATGTCGAAGCTGATCGCGTCGAAGGCGACCCGGATGGCCGGCTTCACCGCGTTCTTGGCGTACACCTCGACCCGCAGCGGGATGTGCTGCTCGGCGTCGATCGCCAGCCGCACCTGCCCGACCAGGGACTCGGTGTCCTTCGGGCTCAGCACCAGCTCGTATGCGTCCCGCCCGGCCACCTGCGCCGCACCCGTGGTCTCCACCTTGGTGGTCGGGTCGATCGCGGCGAGAGCCGCGTCCGCCGCCTGCTGCGGCGTCGACGGCACCGCGCTGGGCAGCGAGTGCCGCGGCGCGGGGCCCGTGCCGGTCCGCAGCTTCAGGTGCGTGCCCGTGTTGTCCGAGCTGCTCCACTGCCACACGTCCGACCCGTTGCGGATCACGTCGGTCTCACCCTGGGTCCCCTGCAGGGCGAGCCGCACCTTGTCCTCACCCGCGTACCACACGCGGGCGGTGTTGCTTCCGGAGATCAGGCTGGTCAGGCCTCCGCTGCCGCCGGCCGCGCCGCCGAGGCTGCTCGCCAGGCCGGCGATGCCGGGCAGGCCGAGGTCGGCGCTCTGCACCACGGTGCCGGAGAGACCGGCCGGGTCGGCACTCTGCAGATCCACCAGCAACTGGGCCGCGCTGCGGTCCGGCAGCGACGGGTCAGCGCTGGCCACGATCGTGCCGGCCGCCGCGCCGCCCCCGATGACGACGACCGCGGTGGCCCCCGGTACCAGCCAGCGCAGTGCCGGCCTGGATTTCCACACGGACACGATGTCCACCTCCCGTTGGTATGCAGCAATCGTGCTTCGGCGCCGCTGTGATGAGGCTGAGAAAGACCCGTAGGGGAAGACCCGCCCGATCTGCGGGGCGATGACCGGTCCGGCATCCGGGAGAAAGGCGGCGACCAGGAGAACACGTCAAGAAAGAAGAGCTTGACGGTGGGCGCGGCGGCTTATCCGGCGCGAAGGCTGTGGCGCAGCCGGGAGCACACCATGGGGGAGGTACGGGACGGTCAGCGGCTGAGAGGTTACTGAGAGCCGGTATCGAGGATCAACGACGGCATGCCAAGGTGAGGATGTGCGGTTGCTGGTGGTGGAGGACGAGGAACGGCTGGCGGCCGCCCTGCGCCGTGGCCTGCAGGCCGAGGGGTTCGCGGTCGACGTGGCCCACGACGGGCAGGACGGTCTGGAGATGGCCCGCCACGGCGGGTATGACGCGATGATTCTCGACGTCATGCTGCCCCGGCTCTCCGGTTACCGCCTGGTGCGGCAGCTGCGGGCCGAGCGGCATTGGCTGCCGGTGCTCATGCTCTCCGCCAAGGACGGGGAGTACGACCAGGCCGATGGCCTCGACTGCGGCGCCGACGACTATTTGACCAAACCATTCTCGTACGTCGTGCTCCTCGCTCGGCTGCGCGCCTTGCTGAGGCGCGGCACCCAGGCCCGTCCGGTGGTGCTCGCGTGTGGCGACGTCGAGCTCGACCCGGCGGAGAAACGCGTCCTGGTGGCCGGCCGCGAGGTCAGCTTGACCACGCGCGAGTTCGCCCTGCTGGAATACCTGATCCGCCGCCCCGGCGAGGTGGTCTCGAAGACCGAGCTGCTCGACCACGTGTGGGACGCGGCGCTGGACACCGCACCGAACGCCGTCGAGGTGTATATCGGGTATCTGCGCCGCAAGATCGGACGTGATCGCCTGGAGACGGTCCGCGGCGCCGGGTATCGGCTGGTGGCCGTCGATCCGGCGGCCGAGAAGGCGGACGCCGGTGGGCGGCCGCCGGCGTGACCGCGCGCCGCCGGGGACGGCGGCCGGGCGGTGGTGGGATCGGGCCGGACCGGCAGGGCTCGGCCGGTGAATCGACAGGCGTGGCCGGCGCCGCGCCGGTGGGACCGGCACGGCGCGTGCGGGTGTGGCGGTGGGCCGCGGCGCCTGTAGCGGCGGTGGAGTCGGCCCGAGGAAACGGGGATCCGATGGGCGCGGTGGGGGAAAGGCTCCGGAAGGGGCGACAGATGCGTAGACGGCTGCGGGAACTGAGCCTGCGGGCACGGCTGCTGCTGGTGTCGGTGACCGCGCTGGCGTTCGGCCTGGCGGCGGGTGGCGTGGTACTGGTCACGGTGCTCACCTTCGCGCAGGGTCGGGCGGTGCACGCCGAGGCGCTGGAGACGGCGCACGGGGTGGCCCGGCTGGTGGACCAGGGGCAGCTCACCGACCCGATCCCGGTCACTCCGGGCGTGCAGGTACAGGTCGTCGACGAACAGAACCGGGTCCGGGCGGTGTCCGCAACGGCGGACCGGCTGGTGCCGATCCTGTACGAGGACGAGCTGCGTGACCTGCCCGACGGCGAGGGCGTGGTGATCCCGGGACGGCGGATCGGCTTCGACGGGGCGGCCCGGGTCGTCAAGGTGACCGCCGGGCCGGCGACCCAGCCGCTGCGGATCCTGGTGGCGCGTTCGACCAGCCAGCTCACGCAGAGCGTGCACCTGCTGCGGATCACCCTGCTGGTGGCGTTCCCGCTGCTGGTGGCGTTGCTCGCGGCCGGGTTGTGGCGGGCGCTGGGCGCGGCGTTGCGGCCGGTCGACGCGCTGCGCGCCGGGGCCGAGGAGATCACCGGGGGAACCCGGGCCGGGCGGTTGCCGGTGCCCGGCTCGCACGACGAGATCCGGCGGCTGGCGATCACGCTCAACGACATGCTGCACCGGCTGGACACCGCTCGGGCACGACAGCGGGCATTCGTCGCGGACGCCGCGCACGAGCTGCGCAGCCCGCTCACCAACATGCGGACCGAGCTGGAGGTGGCACAGCACCTGCCGGACGACACCGACTGGCCCGCGCTCACCGACGACCTGCTCGCCGACGTGCAGCGGCTGTCGCGACTGGTCGACGACCTGCTGTTGCTGGCCCGCTCGGACGACGGGGGCGGCCGGGCGATCTCGCGACGGCTGGAGGAGGTCGATCTGGGACAGCTCGTCGGGGAGGTCGCGGACCGGTATCCAGGGGCCCGGTGCGAGGACTCCCCCGGGCCGCTGCCGCTGGTGGCCGAGCCGGACGCGCTCGCCCGCGTGGTGGCGAACCTGCTGGACAACGCGTGCCGGCACAAGCGCTCGGTGGTCACCGTGCGGACCGCCGAGGACGGCGCCGACCTGCTGGTGGTGGTCACCGACGACGGGCCCGGCATCCCGGCGGCCGACCGGGAGCGGGTCTTCGACCGGTTCACCCGGCTGGACGACGGCCGGGCCCGGGATGCCGGCGGTTCCGGGCTGGGACTGGCCATCGTCCGGGAACTGGTGCGCCGGCACGGCGGTTCGGTGACGCTCGGCGACGCGGAGCCGGGCTTGCGGGTCGAGGTGCGGCTGCCCCGGAGCCCGGAGCCGGCGCGGCCCGAGGAGGAGACCCGCTCCAGGACGGAAGCACGCCCCAGGGTGGCGCGGCTCCGGACGGCCCGGCCCGCGGGGGAGCAGGCCGGCGACGGGCGCGACCGAGACGTGATCACGAAGGGGTGACGGCGGCCGACATCCGGGAAATCGGCGGGAACTTTTCGCATCACCGGGCCGACCAACGGGCGTGCCCGCGCCGCGGGCGACGACACGACGGAAGGTTCCCCCAACAATGTCGCTGCTCAAGCGCTCCGCAGTGGTGGCCGCCGCGGCCGGATTGCTGACTCTGGCGTTCGCCGGCCCGGCCGCCGCGCACGTGACGGTCAACCCCGACACGGCCACCGCCGGCGGGTACGCGAAGGTGTCGTTCCGCGTGCCGAACGAGTCGGACAGCGCCTCCACCACGAAGCTCGAAGTCAACCTTCCCGCCGACCAGCCGATCGCGTCGGTGTCGGTCAAGCCGGTTCCGGGGTGGACCGCCCTCGCGCAGAAGTCCAAGCTGGCCACTCCGATCAAGGCGCACGACACCGAGATCACCGAGGCGGTCTCGAAGATCACCTGGACGGCGGCGAAGGGCTCGGAGATCAAGCCGGGCGAGTTCCAGGAGTTCGACGTGTCGATGGGCGCGCTGCCGGCGTCGGGCCAGCTGGTCTTCAAGGCGCTGCAGACCTACTCGGACGGCAACGTCGTGCGCTGGATCGACGAGCCGGCCACCGACGGCTCCGAGCCGGACAGCCCGGCCCCGGTGCTGAAGATCGTCCCGGCCGCGGCGGGTGGCGGCGCGGCTCCGTCGGTGGCCGCGGCGGCACCGGTGGCGGCGTCCGCCGATGACGACTCCGACGACTCGGGCAGCGGCTCCGGGCTCGGCCTCGCCGGCCTCATCGCGGGACTGATCGCGCTGGTGCTGGCCGGCCTCGCGTACGCCAAGGCCAGTCGCAAGCCGGCAGCGACCGCGACGGGCAAGCCCTCCGAGAGCTGAGCCGAGCCCGGCCGGAAGTGACATCGGCCACGAGGGGCCGGCGGACCCGGGCCGGGCGGAGCCGGCCGGGAGCGGAGCGCCGCCGCGGGAGCGGCCGGGCCGGGCGGGTCGACAGGGAAGTCTGTCATCTTGACGCCGGGGGTCGGTTCACGCCGCACGGCAAGCGTGCGGCGTTGGCGGCGGTGTTCGAGCGGGTCGTGGTTCATCCTGGGCCTTCGGGCCGAGAAGGTTGAGCCGGTTCCGATCTGGCAGGCGGACTGAGCGTGTCGGGGGCCGGTGCGGTCGTGTGGCGGCTGGGGTGGTGAGCTGCGGTGGCGGCGGTCATGGCGTTGTCCGCAAGATCCAGCTTTAATGCCGAGGTGAACGGATCTCGTTTTTACGCCCGGCTGTGGCATGGGCTTCTCGCCGCTGTCGTGGCGGGCTCGCTGGTGACTCAGGTTGTGCTGACGGCGCAGGGTCTGCCGGGTCCGGATGGTGTGGTGGAGCCGGTGGTGGTCCGGTTCGTTCGTCTGTTCAGCTACTTCACGATCCAGAGCAACATTCTGCTGCTCATCGTGGCGGTCACGCTGGCGGTGAATCCGGAGCGGGACGGTCGGCTGTGGCGGGTCGTCCGTCTCGACGCGGTGCTGGGCATCATCATCACCGGGTTGGTGTACGCGACGGTGCTGGCCGGCCAGGCGAACCCGACGGGTGCGGGCTGGTGGTCGAATCTGGGGTTTCACTATGTGGCGCCGTGGTGGGCGCTGCTGGGCTGGCTGTTGTTCGGGCCGCGGTCACGGATGGACAAGCGGACGCTGGGATGGGCGGTGGTTTGGCCGGTGTTGTGGATCGGTTACACGTTTGCCCATGGTGCGGTCACTGATTGGTATCCGTACCCTTTTGCCAGCGTGACCGACATTGGTTACGGCGCTGCGGTCCGGAATATGGTTTTCGTGGTGTTGATCGCTGTCTTGTTCGGGGCGATCCTGTGGGGTTTGGACCGGCGTTTGCCGGGCGGCCGCCCGGTCACCTCGATCCCGGTCCCGGACGCGCGGCGTGATGAGCTCGTAGTGTGCGCTGATCCGGGTGCTGCCGGTGACACGGGGGTCAGCAGGGCGGGCGTCGAGCGTCAGCGATAGTCGTCGGTCGACGCGGTGGTGCTGGCCAACATTCTGCGCACCGCCGCACACGCCCATCGGCCGCTGTCGCACGACAGTGAGCTGGTCCAGGCGATCGCCCTGCTGGCTCCGGATCACCAGGATGCCACCTGGCCGCGGACTCGGGCATGGAACGAGGCGCGGTCGCTGCCGCGGGAGTATTCGCCTACGTTCCTGGCCGCGTTCACCGGCCGGAAGGGCAAGATCCGGTCATACCGATGCCCCTGATCGAGTGGGGAGTTCTAAGCCCTCGTACGACTCGTGCCGAAGTTTCTCAGTGAGAACGTACCGGCGGGGATGAGGACGTAATGATTGGGCTTTTGCGGCGGCTTCGGCTCCGGGCGCGGCTTTTAGGCGCGTTCGGCATCTTCTGCGTGCTGGTCAGCACGATGACGGCAGTGGGCATCGCGCAGTCGAAGAAGCAGGACGAGATCGGCCAGGAGGTCGGGCGGCTGCAGGGCCTGTCGCGCGCCGTCATGCAGTTGAAATACCGCAACGCGGATGTCAACGCCTGGCAGGTCGCATACTCCTGGGACGCGACCGTGATCGGCGGCACGGCGGCCACGGCCGACGATTCGCTGAACCGTAAGGGCTTCCTCGACTCGGCCGCCGCGCTCGACAAGGAGCTCGGCGCCATCGACACCACGCTGCTGAGCGCCCAGGAACGGCAGTACTACGCCGCGATCCAGCAGAACTTCGACAAATTCCTGACGGTCGACAAGAAGAACGTCACGGGGTTGCGAGCGGGCGGGCCTAACGCGAACCGGACAGCGAACGGCCTGGTCAACGGCGAAGCGCTGAACACGTTCCTGGAGATCGTCGACAACACCGACAAGCTGGTCGCGTCGGTGCAGGCGCGTGCTGACGCGGTGGGGGCCGAGGCGCAGCAGGCCGGCCAGCGGCTGCGCACCGCGCTGCTCGTCGGCTGCCTCGTCGCGCTGCTGCTGACCGTGCTGCTCGGCCTGTTGATCACTTCGAGCATCGTGCGGCCGGTGTCGAGCGTGGCCACCGCACTGCGGGTGCTGGCGGCCCGCGACGTGACGCTGCGCCTGCCGTCCGAGGGGCGCGACGAGATCACCGAGATGACGAAGGCGTTCAACGAGGCCGGCGAGGCGATCCGGGACATGGTGGCCGGGGTGGGACAGCGGGCCGGCGCGCTGGCCGACTCGTCGCGGGAGCTGTCCGACGTCGCCCAGCGGATGGACTCGCAGGCCGGCGCCACCAGCGACCAGGCCGGTGTGGTGGCCGGCGCGGCCGGGGAGGTGTCCGGCAACGTGACCACGATGGCGGCCGCGGCGGAGCAGATGGTCTCCGCCATCGCGGAGATCTCCCGCAGCACCACGGCCGCCGCCGCCGTCGCCGCGGACGCCGTCGGCACCGTCCGGGAGACGTCCGGCTCGGTCGGCCACTTGCGGACGGCGAGCGAGGAGATCGGCGCGATCGTCAAGACGATCACCTCGATCGCCGAGCAGACGAACCTGCTCGCGTTGAACGCGACCATCGAGTCGGCCCGGGCCGGCGAGGCCGGCAAGGGCTTCGCGGTGGTGGCCACCGAGGTCAAGGACCTCGCGCAGGAGACCGCCCGGGCGTCCGAGGACATCATCAACAAGATCAACGCCATCCAGCAGACGACCGGCCACGCCACCGAGGCGATCGGCCGGATCAGCGACGTGGTCGGTCAGATCGCCGAGCTGCTGGAGACCATCGCCGCGGCGGTGGAGGAGCAGTCGGCGACCACCGGCGAGATCAACCGCAGCGTCGCCGAGGTCGCCCTCGGCTCCCAGCAGATCGCCGAGAACGTGGCGGGCGTGGCCGACATCGCCACCGCCACCACCCAGGACGCGGTCACCACCCGGGAGTCGGCGCGCACCCTGCGGGACATGGCGACCGACCTCAACGCGCTGGTGGCGGCCTTCCGCTACTGAGTGCGCCCCGCAGGGGGCAATGCGGCTGAGGAATTCGGGGTGGCCGGTATCGTTGTCCCCACGCAGGCGACGAACCGGCCATCACCGGGAGCTTCCGGAAGAACGGGTCACCCAGGAGAACCGGGTGTCACCGGCACGCGCAGCCGCCGGCGGAATGAGCGGGCGGGTTCCGGAGATGCGGTCTCAACCACGAGGAATGCTGTTGGCGTGGTTGATGCCGCCGGCGTAGAGACGGTCCACGGCCTTCTTGACGTCCGCGACGGACATTGTCCTGCCGTCACGGGCGTAGACCCAATTGACTCGCATGTCCCATGTGCGAGGGCCGGTGAACGGCAGGTCGATGAACCAGCTGCTGAACTGGATCTTCATTCGTTCTTGGGGGACGGATCTGCCGCTGCTGGTGAACACTTTCCTGCCGTCGATGCGGTAGGTCACTTCATCGGCTGTCGCGGTGATCATCAGGATGTGCCAGCCGGCGAGTGGCCCTCGGACCGCGCGGGTGTCCCGGTCGCCTTGTTTGGTGCTGCGCCAGCTGACGATGTCCATCTTCGGGCCCGGTGCGCCCCAGCCGCCGTTGGGCTGGTACTCGTAGTCGAGCTCGCTGTATTTCGGTGACCGGCCGGAGGGGGAGATCGTGTTGAACGCGTGGTTGACGTGATCCCCGTCGGAGCCCTTGGCTGGTTTGTCGGTGAAGAAGACGCGCGCGGCCAGCGTTCCGGTGAAGAAGACCGGGCCTGTGGTGCTGAACTCGGCCTGGCGGGTCCGGCCGCTGGTGCCGTCGGTACTGGCTCGTAGTTGTAACGCCTGCCCGCCTTGGGCGGTCTTGTCGGCGGGAAAGGTGTTCGCGTCGTCCACGTAGCTGCCGTGGATGCCCGGGCCGCCGCTTTCGGTCCGCGTCATCCAACCGTTGGCCGCGAGGGCGGGGTCGTCGTGTCCGGTGTAGTGGAAATTGTCGAACATGACGCCGGGAGGAGGGCCAGCGACGTCCGGTCCGGTCTGATTCGCTGCGCTGCCTTGTGGGCTGGGCTCCTGGCCCCAGGCCAGAGTGCCCTTGAGGTAGGCGGTTACCGTCTTCGACGGCTGGTACCGGGTGGCTTTCGAGTCGAACGACCGGTCATTGTGCTGGTCCAGCTTCTTATGGTCCGGCCGGTACAGTTGCAGTCCGATGCCTTGGGTGCTTTTGCCGGGGTCCAGCCGACCGGCGCCTGAGGTGAAGCCGATCACCATCTGGTGGTCCGCGGCGGCGCTCGGGTTGGACAGTGTGCTGATGCTCTTGCTGATGCTGGAGCACCGTAGCGCGGTCTGGAAGCAGTTCACCCCGTAGACGGACGCCCCGTCGGCGGTGAAGTAGTAGCGCACCTTCACGTCGCGTAGCTCGACGGTTTCGGCTGAGGTGTTGACAACATCGAGCCACAGCTTGCCTACGTTCGGGGCGGACGAGGCGCCTGCCCGGTATCGGACGGTGAGTGGGGCGTCCCCGGTCGCGGTCTTGCCGATCTCGAGCAGATCGGGACGCGCCACAGCCAGGCATGCGACCCCGCCGGCGATCATGGTCAGCGACAGTAGGGGAGCGAGCAGCGACTGCTGACGGACTTGTGCGCCGGCTCCGGCGATCCGGATGTCGTTGCGGAAGCGTCGTCGTGAGGCCAGGAATGTGAATGTCGACGCCGCGATGGTGGCGACGGTCACGGCCAGCACGACCAGGTCGATGCGAGCGACGGTGCGTACGGCTACGGCTAGGGCCGCCAGCAGCACGACGATGCCAAATCCTTTGAGCGTGTTCATCGAATCTCCTCGCTCATTTCCACGAGGAGACGCGGGTGAAGTACGACTTGAGGATCGAAGTGATCAGCCAGTAGGTACGAACCACGGTGAAAACCAGCTCCGGCAGGAGCAGAGCCTCGACCAGCATGGCCTTCCACCCGAGGCTGCGCACCATCACGGCCGGGTAGATCATCCAGAATGCCAGCAACAGCCAGAAGATGGGTCGTTGGGCGAAGCCGACGGTCGCGGCGGAGATCAGCTGTGTCGATCCCCAGCCCAGGATGTAGGCGGCGCCGGCCAACCCGAGGACCGTGGTGGCGATGGCGTGCCAGGTGAATTTGGTCCAACCGCGACGGCGCAGCGCGTCCACGGTTCCCCTGGTCCAGCGCTCGCGCTGCTGCAGGAGCTCTCGGAGCGTCGGCATGAGGTCGGTGTAGGCGATGCAGAGCTGGTTGGCCGTCACCTTCCAGCCGCGTTCCTTGAGCGCCAGCGTGGTCTCGTAGTCCTCGACCAGGTTGCGGTGGTCTTCCCAGAAGACCTGACCGCGGAAATCGATCAGGGACTGCAGGGCTGCGCCGCGGTAGAAGGACCCGGCGCCGGACATGGTGTGGATGTTGGTGCGGTAGCGGGCGCTGGCCGCTCGGCCGTACTCGATGATCTGCATCCCGACCAGGTAACGCTGCCAGGGTGTGCGCCACAGACCGGTGCGGCCCAGGCAGGCGGCGCTGACGCCGCCAATCTCGGGGTCGGAGTCGACGACGTTGATGGCACGTTCGATGAACTTCGGGTGCAGCTCTGTGTCGGCATCCATGGCCAGGACGTACTTGACCGCGTCGAGACGGCCACCGACCCTCTGCCGCAGCCATTCCATGCCGTGGTTGAGGGCGCCCGCCTTCTTGTGCGGGTTGTTGGTGAGGTTGATGACCACCGTCGGCGGCGTCCTGTCCGAGCCGGCGTACCAGGCCGCGTACTGCTCGGTCTGGTCGGACGAGTTGTTGACGACCACGATGATGAGGTCGGGCCGTCGGCTCTGCCGATGCAGCGACTTGAGCGACAACATGATGCCGACTTCCTCGTTGCGCGCCGGCACGATGACGACCGTGTCGTAGGTCGGCGGCGGCAGCTTGGTGACAGTCAGGCGGTCGCCGCCCTGGCTATGCGTTACCCGAGGCTTCCCATATATCGGCCCACGCATAACAGCGTCCATCACTACTCCCCGTAACAACGGCCGTGCTCGACCGTCCCCGTATGCGATGACGGAAGGTAGTCGATCATGGTGCGGGGAGAAACCAGCTAAACGGCTGACAGGCGACCTGGCGGGGGCGGCAATCTCCTGCAACAAGGACATTTCGCGCCGTTGAGTGAAAAGCATCACCGCGCTAGCCATGCGTGCTGGGCAGGGAAAGTCGCCAGGTCCATCGGGCGCCGGGCACCGTTCAAGCCCTCGGCGCTGATACTTCGAGAATCGTCTCCATCATTGTCCGTGATGTGACGTTCCGTGAAGATCGTCATCAAGCCCGGACGGCAATGGGCCCGCGGCATCGCAACCCTGCGTAACACGTAATCGGCTACCACCGCGGCACCGGCGCGACCGACATCGCCCGCGCCACTCGTCAAGCAACAGCCAACCGGCTGCTGCTTGACGCAGGCCGGCTGGAGGGCCGGACCGAGGCGGCGGTCTTCCACCGGAGGTGCTGGTCACGGATGGCTGAGCCTCGTCGCGCGGGCCGCGGCGGGCGCTCTCGCGCGGCGGATGGCGCGGCTGCTGCCGAGGCGGCGGGTCGCACGACGAAGCCCCAGCTCTGCTGATCGACGGCTGGGGCTTCCGACGCGGCGCCTACGTACCGAGCAGGTGGTGCAGCACCGGCACGGCGGTGCCCGCCGCGGCGAGCGCGGCCAGCAGGGTGGCCGGCCAGTTGTTCGTCTCCAGATACGTCAGCATGCCGACGATCGTGGCGAAGACCAGCGCGATCATCAGGATGACGGCCCACCGGATCGGGAAGGGCTCGGGGGTGGGCTGCGGCGACGAGGTCGACATCCGGGTGTCCTTTCTGTACCTCACTCCGGCCGTTCGGCGGGTGCGGTTCTGACTAAGGAACTGCCATGGTTGCCAGTGCCGGCCGGTCCGCCAAGGAGTACAGCGTGACGCTCACGGGACCGGGAGCGCCACGTCGGCCGAACTTTGTCCTGTCGACCGTTCTTCAGGCTTGTGCGCAGTCCTTCCTCCACAGCGCTGCGCGGACACTCCGGGGACACGAATCCCGGTTCTGTCACGGAGTTGTACGGACGCGCTGTCCGATGTCGCCCGCCCCAGACGGCATCTGCTGACTAACTTCGAGGCACCGACGATGGAGGCACACGTGGGCACCGACGAGGCGGCACGGTACGTGAGCGGACTCCTGGTGGGCGACGGAACTCCGCATTCGCCCCGATACCGGCAGTTGCAGGATCTCCAGGAGCTCATCCCGGATCTGCTCTACCGATGCCGCCTGGTCGACACCATCGAGGGGTGCACCGTGGGGCTGACTCTCTTCCTGCGCCTGCGTGAGCTCGGCGGGGCGCTGTGGGAGCAGGAGATGCGGATCCTGGAGCGGGTGGCCGCCCTGCAGCATCCGTCGCTGCCCGATCTGCTGGACGGTGGCTACCTGTCCGGCCCGGACGGTGGCGCCGGCGCCGCGTACATCCGGACGCGGGCCAAAGGCAAGCCCGGCGACGTGGCCCACCTCCAGCAGGCCTTCCGCGATCATCCGGGTGACGCCCTGGTCAAGTTGTGGATGCTCGCCGACGCGCTGGCGTTGCTGAGCGACGTCCGGATCGCCCACCGCATGCTGTGGCCGGCCAACCTCGACATCGCGTTGGTGGGGGACGGGGCGGTCGGAGAGGTCCGCCTGTCCCGGTTCGAGATGGGCGCGCTGATCTCGAACATCTTCGACTCCGGTCACGCCCTCAGCCTCCAGCAAGTGCGTGATCTCTACCTGCGCCAGCCCGCGGAGAGCCTCATCTACAGCCCGCCGGAGAGGCTCCGGTTTCTCTTCTGCCGCGACGACGGCGAGCTCGGCGGTCCGGCGGGTGATGTCTTCTCGCTCGGCATGATGGTGACGGAGTGGTTCCTCGGCCCGGCCGACCGCAGTTCGGCGGTCTCCGACTTCGACGATGTGCTGCGCCGGCAGGCGGCGACCAGGACCATGCTGGAGCGCCGCAGCCACGAGTTGCCGGCCTCGCTGCGTCAGATCCTCTCCGACATGCTGGATCCGCTTCCCTCCGGCCGGCCGACGCCGCATCAGGTCAGCCAGTACGTGAACGCGGCCTACGGCGACGCGCGCTGGATGGTCGAGGACGATCTCCCGGATCGGGCCTACCTGCTGGCCTACATGCCCGCGGAGTGCGACAAGACGTTGCTGCGGTGGGGGGACATCGAGGACTCGGCGATGACTCCCGAGGGTCGTGACCAGCTCATCGATCTTATCGAACGGGACACCCGGGGCGCTGAGATCCTCCATGCCGCCACCGGCGCGGAGGGTTTCGCGACCGGCGACCCGGAGAAGCTTCGCCGGGCGAAGACCGTCATCGTCGGCACCACCATCACCTGGTTCGGCGAGGCGCTCTGGGTCCAGGACTACAAGATCCACGAGTACGACGAGATCCTGGTGATCAAGTTCGTCCGGCACACTGAGGACATCCGCGCCAAGCTCGACGCGATGCGGGTGAAGGCCCTGGCCCAGAAGGTGCCGACGGTTCAGGCCATCTCGATGCCGACCGACGCCGACGTGGCGGAGTCGTTGAGCGCCGGGCGCCCGCGCTGGTCGTCGCTGGTCGTGGAGGTGGAGTCCAGTCGCGTCCTGACGGAGGAGGAGGAGAACTACCTCAAGGCGCTGGACTGGTACCTGCGGTACCAGCGGTCGCTCGTGACGGCCCGCACCTACGCGTACGTCCTGGAGCCCAGCCAGTCACCGAGCCGCCGGGTCCTGCGCTGGGACGAGACCGCCGACCGCGGCCGTTCGCTCGATGACGCCCTGCAACGCAAGATGGTGCACGACACCCGGCGGCTGAGCATGGCCGACTTCGTCGCCGAGGGTGGTGACCGGGCCGGAGTCGAGTCCGCGGGCTCGGTCACGGTCGTGCTCGCCGAGACCGCGAACGGCTTCCTCAAGGCGCAGGGCCCGTTCACCGTGCTCAACACGATCGGCTCCAGCGCGGTCGAGATCGACTCGGAGTATCAGCGCAAACTTCCCGAACGCGGTTGGTTGCGCCTCGCTTCCGATGCCGGCACGATGCCGCAGATCAACCGGCAGGCCGAGGCCCGGGCCGAACTCGAGACCCAGCGCGCCCTGTTGCGCCAGCTCCGCCGCCCCAAGGCCCGCCCGGTCCTGGACAAGCAGTGGGACGGCGCCGGAAGCGGCCTCGAGGGCGAAGGCCCGGCGGCCGTCCAGCAGATCCTCAAACAAGGAGCGCTGTTCGCCCTGCAAGGACCGCCCGGCACGGGCAAGACCGAGGTCACCGCGCAGGCGGTGGCCGAGTACGTGACGGCCAAGCCGCGGGCCCGGGTGCTGCTCTCGGCGCAGTCTCACGACGCCCTCGACAACCTTGCCGAGCGGGTTCTCGACAAGCTGGGCATGACCTCGTCGGGCGGCCGGCCGGCCCGGTTGGACCGGCTCGCGCTGCGGATCGAGCCCGGCCGGGAACGGCACCACGTCGACGAACGGGTGGCCGCGTTCCAGCCACGGCGGGTCGCCGACGGTTTGATCTCGTACAGCACCTCCCGGGCCCGGCAGTGGCTGGCCACCCGCCGCGCGGAGCGGCCCTGGCTGGCGCCGGTGGTGGAGGACTGGCTCGCGGCGCTGCCCACCAGCCGGCTCGAACTGCGCCGCCGGGCCCAGACCGCCGCGAACCTCATCTTCGCCACCACCGGCGCGGCCACCTCGCAGAACCTCGCCAGCGACACGGCCGACGAGCCGTTCCACTGGGTGCTGGTGGAGGAGGCCGCCCGCGCCTGGCCGACGGAGCTGGCCATGCCACTGGTCCGGGGCACCCGCTGGACCCTGATCGGCGATCACCAGCAGATCGGCGCGTTCTCCAAGGCCGACATCGAGCGGTTCCTGCAGGACTGCAAAGAGCACCCGGATCCGGAGATCAAAGCGATGTACCAGGCCCGGGAAGACTATGCGCGCGCTTTCAACACCTTCGCCGAGCTGTTCGAGCGCGCGGATTCCACGGCGCCCCGGCTCACCCTGCGGGAGCAGCGGCGGATGATGCCGGAGTTGACGAAACTGGTCGGCGAGACCTTCTACCAGGGCAGCGGCGGTCTCCTGCCCTGCCGGGAGGACGGTCCCGCTCCGCTGGCGACCCCGGAATACCTGACCGGCTCGCGATTGATCTGGATCGACACCGGCGAAGCCGAGCGGGCGACCGGATTCTGGTCGAACGACAACGAGGCCGATCTGTGCGCCCGGATCGTACGCGCGATGCGCCCCACCCCGAACACGCACGACGGGCCGGACCTCGCGGTGCTGACGCCGTACCGCAAGCAGGCCTCGGTCCTGATGCAGCGCCTCACCGAGCATGCGTCGCGGGTGTTCACCATCGACGGATTCCAGGGCCGCGAAGCCGACATCGTCGTGGTGTCGCTGGTACGGGACGGGGTCGGCCGGGACGGCACCGCGGTCAGCAGCGTCGGGCACGTCGCGTCGCCCTCGCGGACCAACGTCATGCTCAGCCGCGCCCGGGACCTGCTCGTCATCGTCGGGCGGTGGGAGATCTACGCCAAGCATGCCGGCCCGAAGTGGGCGGCGATCGCGGAACGCTTCCGACAGCCGGGTTCCTACGTGCGGGCGGAGCGGGTGCGGCCATGATGAGCGGCGAGGTGACCGTCTGGGCGCAGGCGGATGTGCTGAAGGTCCGGACGACGATGGTGCTCACCGGTCAGGCCGGCACCCTCGAGACGCTGCTCCTGCGGGCGATCCGGCGGGCCGCGGACGAGCACGACGACCTGCACGCCGCCGACATCTGCGACGTGTTCGGTCTCGCGCCACGGCTGGTCGAGGACATCCTCGGCGACCTCTGGCGGGCGGGCCGGATCAGCATCGACCTCGGCACCGACCGCGAAGTGATCAAACTGACCACGGTCGGCCGCGACTATCTCCGGCACCTCGACGACCCGTCCGGCGAGGGCGGGACGGACAGCGCGGCGACCCGGGCCGGGACCGAGCAGGTCGTCCACGACCTGTTCACCGGCCGGGTCCTTCCGGTGTACCAGTCCTACACCTATCCCCGTGACCGCGCTCTGGTGGTGCCCTCGCTGCCGGACGATCCGCGCGCCGCCGACCTGCGTGAGGAGGAACTGGCCGAGGCGGTGACCCACACGCTGCAGCGTTCCGCACGCGGCAGCGGCCAGGACTCGGGCGGCACGGAGGAGACGCTCGACGTGATGCGGGTCGACGCCGTGTACTTGACGCCGGCTCTTCTGGAGACCAGCGTCGTGCGCCGCTTCGTCCCGATCAAGGTCCTGGCGGTCGAGGACGCGACCGGCGGCCTGAGCGTGCGCGTCCTCGACGACAAGCTGCCGCTGCACTTGCGGGAGAGGGCCCGGCTCCGCTTGCACGGCATCATCGCGGATCAGCCCGGCTCGGTGTTCGTGCGGCGTCTGCGGTCCGTCGCGCAGCGGGCCCCGCTGGCCGAGTTCGACCTCGGGCAGTTGGTGGCGCAGTTCCGCCGGTCGGTGGCGAGCCTGCCGAGTTGTCCGCCGGCCAACCGCCAGCAGGCACACGACAAGTCCCGCCGGATGGCGGACGACATCGTCGAGTACGTCAAGTGGGCCGCGCTCAGCGAGATGGACGTCGAGGTCGTCACCGGCGTGGAGCAGCATCGCGACGCCATCCAGGGCATGCTCCAGCGGGCGGAGCGGCAGGTGGTGATCGCGGTGCCGTGGATCCGGCCGCGAGGTCTCGAACCGATCCGCAACGCCCTGATCAAGGCGGTCGAGCGGGGCGTCAACGTGATCCTGCTGTGGGGGATCAGCACGGACACCGACTCGCTCGATCCGACCGTGCTGGCCACGCTCGACGAGATTCAGGAGCATGCCCGGCGATCCGGCAACGGCGGTGCGCTGCGGTACAACCGCGAGCGAGGCGCGCGCAGCCACGCCAAGGTCGTCGTCCGTGACGACCTGGAACTGCTCGTCACCAGCCGCAACTTCCTCAGTGGAAGCGAGCGCGTGGAACTCGGCGCGTTGCTGCGGGTGCCGCTCGACAACCCCAATGAGCCTCCCGTGGCGTGCGCCGTCATCGAGGACGTGCTGCAGTTCCTCTACAACCACACTCCCGACCCGGCCACGGCCGCCGAACTCATGCGCGTGCGCGGGGCGTTCGGGGCGCGGCGGGACGAGGCGGTGCTGCCGGAGGTGCTCATGCCGCGCCTGAGCGCGGCGATCCTGCGCGCCGAGGCCCCTCCGGAGCAGGTGGCGGCCTGGTCCGCCGCATGGCAGGACACGGAACGGGAGATCACGGCGCTGATGAGCAACCGCCGGCCCGAGATCACGATGATCAGCGACGGGCAGCACACCGCGCTGGTCCGCGAGGCGTTGGAGAGCGCGCAGCACCGGGTGCTGGTGACCTCTGATCAGGTCACCGAGCACGCGCTCACCGCGGAGGTCTGCTCGCTCATCCAGAGCCGGGCGGCGGCTGATCTGGACATCGGTCTGCGCTATGCGAACGTCCGGGGCGCGACGACCGTCGAGCGCCTCGCGGCCTTGTCGTCGGGTGCCGGGCAGCGCCCTCCGGACGCCCATCTCGATGTGCGGATGCACGCGAAGGTGGTGGTCAAGGACGACTCCGTGGTCATCGGCTCGTTCAACCACCTGTCGGTGAACGCCGGGGTACGCGGGCGGCGGGCCACCGGTGAGCTCAGCGTCCGCATAGGATCGGCTCGGGTCGCCCGAACCGTCTGGGCCGAGCTGCTGGGACGAGCGACCCGCCGGACGCCGAAGCCGGCGCCGGACGACCCGACACAGGCTCAGCCCGTGGCGCTACCAGGCGTGTCGCCCCAGGCCCTGCTCGAGCAGCTGCGGCCGGAGGGCGAGCCCGACGTGGATGCCCTGGTGGCGCTGGTCGGCCGACATGGCGCGGACGAGGTGCTGTCGGCCGCCCGTCGCCTGGGCATCGAGGTTACCCAGCAGGTCTTCGCCGCGGCCACGCTGCCCCGGCTGATCGCCGGCGAAGACCCCGGCGGACCGGGGACCGCCCTGCTGGCCGAGACGTGGCGCAACGGCGCGTGGGCGTGTGCCGACCTGCTGCGCGGAGCGGTCACCGACCCCGAGGCGCATCCTCGTCCGCCGCTCGCGAGGGCGATGGCCGATCCGGATGCCCGCCTGTCGGTGGTCCTCGAGATGACGGCCGGCGGCCTGGCCTTCACCACCGAGGAGGCAGAGGCGCTCACCGTGTCGACAGCCGTCGGCCTGTTGCTCGACGAGTTGTCCGCCCCCGACCTGGCCGGTCTGCTGGTGGAGTGGGATCGCCCGCGGACCGGCGCTGACGACTTCGTGACGGCGGCCCTCACCTACTGGACACGGCACGGACCGCTGCCGGCCGAGCTGCCGAGCGAGGCGCTCGCCCTGCGCGCGGCGGCGAAGCTGGATCGGCTGAGGACGAACCTCGCGGCCGCGATCGAGTCGCTGCGGCGGTACGACAGCCACTCGAACAGCGGCAACGCCCTCCGCGACCACCTGTTCAGCCCGGCCGGCGAGATGTCGGTCCTGCTGGCCGCGTCGGAAGCCGGCGACGACGACGCCCTGCTCTCCTGGGAAGCGGCGCACCGTGCGACGAACGACGCGAAGTGGCTGCTCCGGGCCGCCAAGGCGGCCCACCAGGGCCAGATCGACGACCATCGCAAGACCAGCTTCCTCGCCAAGCACCGGGACATCCGCATCGCGTTGCGCAAGCTCAACGAGGCCGTCGCGGAGCAGCGGGAGCGGCAGCTCGGCGCGGTGCGGCTCACCGGCGAACAGGTTGCCGGCCTGCGTGAGCTGGACGCGCTCGCGGCGGCGGTGGCGTCCGGTGTGGTGGTGACCGGCCGCGAGATCGCCCGGCTGCGCGGTCGCCTCGCCGGACAGCCCGGCGCCGACGGCGCGGCTCCGGGAGCGTCCCTGATCTCGTGGTCGCTGCCGCGGGCCGGCATCGCCGCGCTGAATGGTGAGCCCGTCGCCGTCCGGCGCATCGAGATGAGCCGCGACCTCGCCGCCGGATGGACCCCGGCGCAGGCGGTGCGATATCTGCTGGACCAAGGGGAGTACGGCCTCGCGGCGGCGGCCGTCGCGCGACTGCGCCACGAGGGCCGCATCGACGAGCCGGGCCAGGAGGACTGGAACCAGCAGCTTGCCGTTGCCCGGAGCCGGACGGAAGATCAGCTGGCCGCCCGGATCCAGGAGCTCACGCTGCAGTGCGAGCGGCTCGGTCTCGACAGCCAGGAATTCTCCTTCGCCGGCGCCAGCGTTCTCGGCCCGCGCCGGACCGAGGCGCTCGAACGCCTCGAACGGATCGAGGAAGACGTGACATCCCGCAGGCACAGCATCAAGGAAGACGTCGAAGCGGAGTGGGAGAAGAACCGGGACGCGCTGAGTCCCGACTGGGCGGCCCACGTCCGGAGTCTCATCGACAGCGACGAGCTGACTGTGGCACGGCTGGCGCTCGCGCCAAGCCACCGCAACGGAAAACTGCTGTTGCCGCAGCGGGCGAGACCGGCGGCCTGGACGTGGCGGGGGCAGACGCTCGCCGAGGTGGCCCGCTGGTTCGAAGCCGACAGCCCGGGCGCGCCGCCTTCGGTCGTCCGGCGCTTCCACCCGGCCCCCGGAGACCTCGAGGCCACGCAGGTGGTCGATGCGCTGCGGGCGCTGGCCGCCGGGGAGGACGACGCGGACGCCCGCTGGGTGGAGTCGGTTCAGGCGCTGGTAGCCGACATCGACACCACACCGGAGATCGAGCGGCTGGCGTCGGGCTGCACCGCGACCTTTGTGCTTCCGTATGACCTGCGCCTGCCCCGGCTGTGCTGGGTCGGGCGGGCGCCCGAGACGGCAACGGTCGGCGACACGCCGGCCCGGAACCGGCTGCACTTCTCCACCGAGCTCAGTGATTATGGTGCCGGCCGGGCCGTCATCAGCGTGGCCGACGTGTTGTCTCTGCTCGGCCGGGACGCGGCCGGCCGGCCGGTCGGCAAGCCGGTGCGGGCCCTGCGTTTCCTCGGCCTGGTCTGCAGCCGGCTGCCGCTGGCCGAGGTGATCGAGCCGGACGAGATGCCGGCGGAGCACACCCTTGACCGGCGGATGGCGCTGGCCTGGCTGCTGGACATCCTTGGCTTCGACTTCAAGGCCCCGCACCTGGACACGCTGCGGGTGCTCGCCGGCGGGCACCGGGTGCCGCTGTGGCATCTGATCGACGCTGCCCGCGACGACGTCTCCGGTGGGATCAAGCGGCTGGCGGAGCGCCCGGACCGGGACGACATCCTGCACGCCGGGCTGGTAGCCGATCTCGACGACGACACCGACCTGCTGGTGCTGTCCGCGGTGCTGCACATGGATGTGACCGACCGCGGCGCGCTCGCTCTGGCCATCGGCCTGATCTGGGAGGAGCTCACCGGCTCGGCCGAGGTGCCGAACACGCTCAACCTCGGCGAGTCCGTCGACCGGCTGATCGGCAAAGGTTACCTGGCCGAGGAGGGCGGGCGGCTGCGTGCCTGCGGCTGCGCGGTGACCCGGGCCCAGCAACGCCGGGCCGGCCGGGACGGCGAGATCGCCCGATTGGCCGCCGACGTGCAGTCCGGGCTCGAGGTGGACGCCGTCATGTACCACGAGCTGCTGGCGTTCTCCGCGTTGCACGCCGACCAGGCGGAGTTCGCGCTCCGGACGCCGGAGGAACAGCAGGCGTCGGCCCGGCGTACGCTGCGCGCCAGGATGTCCGACCCGACGCCGTTCGACCTGCGCCTGGTGTGCGATGCGGAGTGGGCCCGTGCCGACATGAACCGCACCGATGTCGACGTCTACTGGGACGGCGCGGGAGGCGATGCCGTCTTCGTCGCCGGACCGCAACTTCCCTACGAGTACATCGTCCGGGAACTGCTCACCAATGCGCTCGCCGCGGTCAGCAAGGGCGACGACGACCACCCGGGCCGGGTCTGGCTGACCCTCGACACCGGCGACGACGGCCGGACGGCGACCCTGACGGTCAGCGACGACGGGCCGGGTTTCCCCGACGACTTCGTGACCGCCTTCGCGGAACACCGGGCGCTGGTCCGGCCCGATCGGCCGGGACACGGTGAGTTGTTCCATCAGCTCCGCAAGTACGCCGAGCGGGCCGGCGCCCGGTACGAACTCGACCGGCGCGACGCCGGTGGGGCGATCGTGCGGGTACGGCTGCCCATCGTGACCGGCTCTGACGGCAGGAGCATCCGGTGATCGAGATCGAGCTGCTGAACGGCCGGGTCGACCTGGTCCGCGACGGCGTGCCGGTCGCGCTCACACCCGACGAGGGGTGGCTGACCGTCGCGCTCGCGCTCGCGCCCGAGGAAGGCCTGGCGGCCCGCACGATCAAGGACGCGCTGCACGTCAAGATCATTTCCGGGGCTCTGCGCCAGCGGCTGACCCGGTTCCGCAACCGCACCGGCCTGGCCATCCGGTCGGCGGACGTCAAGTCGGCGAAGGTCTACCACCTCGACCTGACCGATGTCCGCGTCGACGCGCTCGACTACCTGACGAGGGTCGACCAGATCCGCCGGGCCGGTCCGGCGGTCGACGACGCCACGCTCGACGCCGCCCGTGCGTTGTGGAAGCTGGGACTGCCGCGGTTCCCGAACATGGCCGAACCCGCGCCGGCGGCGTACGAGAGCCTGAGGTGCGCGCATGAGTACCTCACCGGCAGCGGCCGCCGCATCCTGATCGTCGACGACCAGGTCGGCGACGAGCTGGCCGCCCGGCTGCGCCGGCATCGCTGCACCGTCGCGCACGACCTGGCCGAGTTCGAGAAGTACTATCCCGTTCTCGACGACTTCGACCTCGCCGTGGTCGACCTTCACCTCACCCAGACCTATGCCGACAACACCGGCGACACGATCGTCCGCGAGATCAACCTGATGGGCGTCGGCCTGCCCGTCGTCATGATCACTCTCCGGCCGCCGGAGAACCGGTCCATCCCGGAGTGGATCCGGTCGCTCGGGTTGGTCGACGTGATCTTCAAGAAGCGCGACGAGCCCGGCGCCGACATGGCCTTCGTCGCGCAGCGGGTCAACGAGATCCTCCTCGAGGAGCCCGCCGCACGCGCCTGCGACCAGCTGATGCATCGCGTACAGAAACTACGGCGCAAGGCCCGGGAGCGGCTGCGGGCCGGACGCTCCGAGGCGGCGTACACCGAGGCGGTCGCCCGCATGGACGAGTACGCCGAGAAGATCAACCGGCTTGCCTCCGACAATCAGCTCGCCGACGCCCGGGCGGAGGCCGCCAGATTCGTGGCCTCCTACGGGGAGTGACGTGATCGGCAGCCGTGGCGAAGGGCGAGGTCGATCTCATCGTGAAGAAGAAGGCGCCCGCGGGTGGCGGGCGGAGCCGGGCCCGGGGGGAGGCCCGGCTCCTCACCTCGGCAGATGCGAGGGCGCCCGCCGGTCAGGTGGTGCAGGAGACCGACGGCCAGGTCCAGTTGCCGTTGGTCTGGATGGTCACGCCGAAGGTGTTGCCGCTGCCGTTCGGCTTGGCGACCAGGGTCTGCGTGTTCGGGTAGGACGCCGTGACGTTCCAGGTCGCGATGACCTTCGCCGGGGACGGGATGGCGAGCGTGACCGTCCAGGCGCTGGAGCCGGAGACCGCCACGTTCAGGTTGTACCTGTCGCTCCACGACGACCCAGCCGACAGCGTCGCCGTGCAGTTGCCGCCCGGCGCGGGAGTGGACGGGCCGGTGGTGGGACCGCCACCGCCCCCGCCGGTGGGCGCGACGGCCCGGCCGGTCTGCGGGGAGATCATGCCGGCGCACAGCCCGCGGCTGGCCAGGCCCTGAGCGATGCGCGGGATGGCGGCGACCGTGTTGGCCGGCCAGTCGTGCATCAGGATGACCTGGCCGTTGGTGAGCCGGCCGGCGGCCGCGACGATCGCGTCGGTGCTGGCGTTGTTCCAGTCCTGCGAGTCGACGTCCCAGATGATCTCGGTGAGGCCGTACTTCTGCTCCACCGACTTCAGCGTCGCGTTCGTCTCGCCGTACGGAGGGCGGAACAGTTTCGGTGTGCCGCCGCCCGCGTTCGCGATGGCGGTCTGCGTGCGGGAGATCTCCGAGTCGATGGCCGCCTGGCTCTGCTGCGTCAGGTGCGGGTGCGTGTAGCTGTGGTTGCCCACCCACATGCCGGCGTCGACCTGGGCCCGGACCAGGCCCGGGTTCGCCGCGGCGTACTGGCCCTCGTTGAACATGGTGGCTCGCAGCCCGTTCGCCTTGAGGGTGTTGAGCAGGTTCTGGGTGTTGCCGGCGGTCGGCCCGTCGTCGAAGGTCAGTCCCACGTAGCCGGTGCAGGCGGCGGCCTGGGAGGCCTCGCTCACGCCGACGGCCGCGAGGCCGGCGGTGGCCACGACGACGGCCAGTCCGATGATCGTTCTTCGCATGTCACAACCCCATTTCCCGGTACGAGGTCAGCCGGCCGAACAGGACACGGAGGGCCATGTCGAGTTGCCGTTGGTCTGGATGGTCACGCCGAAGGTGTTGCCGCTGCCGTTCGGCTTGGCGACCAGTGTCTGCGCGCTCGGATACGTCGCCGTGGTGTTCCAGGTGGCGATGCTCTTCGCCGGCGACGGGATGTTCAGGGTGACCGTCCAGTTGCTGGAGCCGGAGACCGTGACGTCCAGGTTGTACCTGTCGCTCCACTGCTGGCCGGCCGAGAGCGTGGCGGTGCAGCCGCCGCCGGTCTGCGGGGGAGTGGTCGTCCCGCCGCCTCCGCCGGTGCTGCCGCCGACCGTGATGTTCGAGCTGCCGCTGCTCTGGTAGCCCTCGGTCGCCAGGATCTGGTAGTTGAACGTGCCCAGGTTCATGCCCTTCGAGGCCCAGGCGTCGAAGTGGTTGCCGGTCGTGATGGTGCCGCCGGTGCGCTTCGACTGCCGGACGCTCCAGTACTGGTAGAACGTCGCGGTGCCCTGGATCGAGGGCTGGTTGACCCGCTGGGTGCGGTAGATGTCGTAGGTGCCGCCGTCGCTGCTGACCGTCCCCATGAACGTCCCGGTCGGGCGGTAGGTGCCCCAGTTGTCGACGATGTAGTACTCGATCAGCGGGCTCGTGGTCCAGCCGTACAGGGTCAGATAGGCGTTGCCGTTGGGATTGAACGACCCGGAGTAGGTGACCGCCCGGCGCGCGCCGGTGGACCAGCCCTTGCCGGCGACGAAGTTGTTGATGCCGCTCCACTGGGTGCTGTACTGACCGCCGGAGCCCATGGTCATGCTGACGTTGCCGCTGTCCTTCCAGAACGAGTAGTAGTAGCCGTTGTTCGTGCCGGTCTGGTTCGAGGTGACCGTCGTGTCGGCGAGGGCCGGGCCGGCCGTGATCGTGCCGGCGACGGCGAGCACCGCGGCGCACGCGGCGCCGAACGCGAGTCGGAGGCGGCCGCGGGAGCGGTGCCGAGGGGGAGCGTCGGGCATGCGGATTCCTTCGGGGAGCGGGCCCGGCGGACGGGGCCGGGCGGCGGGACGGGAGCCGACGACGGCGCGAAATCGACGATGGGCGATCCCTGTCGGCAGCGCGAGTATTTGCCCGCCCGGACGGCCATGTCAACAACTTACGGAAACGTACCGGTAGCAAGGCGTCGCCGCGCAGCCTCGAAAACTGCACTTCAGATGGCTATGTAACGGCTTTCATTGCGACTCGGCTTCGTAACAAAGTAGAAGTTGCGGAGATCTGCACCGAAAGTTTCGGAAGGTGTGTCGCTCGTGCGAGCTGCCCGGAACTGCCCGCTCGGTGCTGACGATTCCGGACCTGACGATCCGTAGCGGGCCGCCCTGGCGGTCCTGTGCTACTGCGCGGCCGTCCGGTTCACCGAGAAACGCCAGGTGACCCGGGTGTCCGCGGGCGCCGCCGGGTCCGGGCTGGCGCGCGGCGCGCTGCTCGGGCTCGCGGTCTTCTCCGCGGTCGGCGGCAACCTCGCGGTCGACCGCGGCTACCGCGTGCACGGGCTGAACGACGACCCGGGCGGCGCGATCGGGCTGATCGGCTTCCTGGCCGGAGCCGCGGTGACCGAGGAATTGCTGTACCGCGGCGTGCTGTTCCGGCGCTCCGGAAGTTTCGGTGCCGAAGGATCGAGAAAATCCGAGAAATTCGCTTGAAACGTTTTCAGGAACTCTCTGAGCTGTGGCTTCACGGGTTAACCGCCGTCGATACTTACGAAGATTTTCCGGAAGACCTTGTTTCGCCGATGTAACGCGTGCCAGCATGGCGGGGCATTGAAATCCGTCGCTTTCAACCTGGGTTCTGCGCTCCCCCGGCTCGCCCCGCACGGATGGCGGCCCGGCCGCAGAGCCGAGGAGGGAGACCCTCGTGGAGAACAGTTCCCCAGTCCACTCCGCCGGATCCGCCCGCCGGCGACCGTGGCGATCCCGGACGCTGGTCGCCGGCACCGTCGCCGCGGTCGCAGCGTTCAGCGCCCTGATGGTGATGCCCGACGCGAACGCCGCGGCCACCACCCTGGGCGCGGCC
>NZ_BOMW01000056.1 GCF_016862395.1 Actinoplanes siamensis
CCGGCTCCGCTCGACCCGCCGGCTCCGCTCGACCCGCCGGCTCCGCTCGACCCGCCGGCTCCGCTCGACCCGCCGGCTCCGCTCGACCCGCCGGCCGCGGGCGCCGCCGACGCCGTGGGACCCCCTGACGTCGCCGGTCCGGCCGGCTCCGGCACTTGCACCGGCCCCGCGAGCCCCGCCGGCCCGGCTTCTCCGGCCGCGCCGCCTCCCGGGGACGAGATCTCTCCGGGCGGGCCGGTGGCGGAGGCCGTCGTCCGCACGTTCCGCTCGCCGGCCGCGGAGACCGCCTTCATCGCGCACGCCCTGCGCGAGGCGCACCTGCTCTACGGCGTCCCGTGGTCCCGGATGGCAGTGGTGATGCGCTCGGCCACCCTCCAGCAGCCCTCGGTGCAGCGCGCCCTCACCGCCTCCGGTGTGCCCACCGTGATCCACGCCGAGGACCTGCCGCTGCACCTGCAGCCGGCGGTCGCGCCGTTCCTGCTGTTGCTGCGCTGCGCGCTGGACCCGGGGCTGCTCGACGAGGAGGCCGCGGTCGCGCTCCTGCACTCGCCGCTGGGCGGGGCCGACCCGCTGGCCGAGCGGCGGTTGCGCCAGGGCCTGCGGGCGCTCGCCGTGGCCGCCGGCGACCGGCGCCCGTCGGGGGAGCTGCTGGTCGACGCGGTCCGCGACCCGGCCGGGCTGGATCTGGTGGAGCGCCGCTGGGCCCGCCCGGCGCAGACCATCGCCCGCCTGCTCACCGTGGCCCGCGCCGCCGCGGCCGAGCCCGGCGTCTCGGCCGAGGAGGTGCTGTGGACGGTCTGGCGGGCCAGCGGCCTGGCCGACCGGTGGTACGCGTTGAGCACCGGCAACCTCCGGGTCACCGACCCGGCGCAGGCCGGCCGGGCCCGGCAGTGGCGTGCCGAGGCCGCCGACCGGGACCTGGACGCCATGGTGGTACTCTTCGACGCGGCCGCCCGCTTCGTCGACCGCCTGCCCGGCGCGGGCGTCGGTGTGTTCCTCGACCACGTGCTGGGTCAGGACCTGCCGGCCGACACGATCGCTCCGAGCGCCGATCGGGGCGAGGCGGTCCGCCTGCTCACCGCGCACGCCGCGAAGGGCCTGGAGTGGGACGTGGTGATCCTGGCCGGCGTGCAGGAGGGCCTCTGGCCCGACCTGCGCCTGCGCGGCAGCCTGCTCGGGTCGGAACGCCTGGTGGACGCGGTCGCCGGCCGCCCGGCCTCGGGCTCCGAGGCGGTGGTGGCCGAGACGTCCGCGCTGCTCGACGAGGAGCGCAGGCTCTTCTACGTCGCCGCCACCCGGGCCCGCCGCCGGCTGGTGGTGACCGCTGTCGCTTCGGCCGGTGCCGGCGGCGCGGCCGTCGAGGAGCAGCCCAGCCGCTTCCTCGCCGAGCTGGCCGCCGCCGGTCCGCGCCGGGATCCGGGCGCGGGCGACGATCCGTATGCGGATGTTCCGCCCCCGGACGAACCACCGGACCCGGACCCCTGGGATCCCGGCCCGCCCGGCGACGGCCCGGTCCCGCCGGATCCGGGTGCCGCGGGCGGTGCGTCCTTTCCGCCCGGCGACGCCCCGCTCCCGCCGGAGCCGGGTGCTTTTGGCGGTGTGGACGCGCTGCCCGGGGATGCCGTGGGCCGGTCCGGGACCGACGCTCTCGGCGGCGCGGAGTCCGCTGATCCGACCGAGGGCGACATTCTCGGAACGTCCGAACCGCGGCGTGGTGCTGCGCGCGAAGACGGCGAGGGGGACGGGGAGGAGGAGCACGACGTCGAGCTGGAGGTCGGCCGCGCGCCCCGGGCGTTGACGCTCACCTCACTGGTGGCCGAACTCCGTACCGTCGTGGTGTCCGCGGGCGAGACGCCCAGCCGCAGGCGCGCGGCGGCCGCCGAACTCGCCCGCCTCGCGGCCGCCGGAGTCCCCGGCGCCCATCCCGACGAGTGGTGGGGGCTGCGCCCGCTCTCCGACGACCGCCCGTTGGTCGACGACGGCGACCCGGTCAAGGTCACCCCCTCGGCGATGGAGAGCGCCCTCCGCTGCAGCCTCCGCTGGCTGCTGGAACGCCACGGCGGCGCGGCCCCGTCCGGCCCCGCCCAGGGCATCGGCAACCTGGTGCACGCCGCCGCGATGCTGGCCGAGGACGCGCACGCCGATCGGGAGAAGCTGGTGGAGTACGTCTCGGCCCGGTTCGACTCGATCGAGCTGGCCGCCCGCTGGATGGCCGGTCCGGAGCAGGAGCGTGCCCAGGCCATGGTCGACAAGCTGCTGCGCTGGCTGGCCGCGAACCCGCGGCGGCTGCTGGCGATCGAGCACGAGTTCACCGTCCGGCTGGAGGACGAGAACCGGCCGATCCAGCTCACCGGCCGGGTGGACCGGTTGGAGATCGACGAGGACGGCCGGCTCGTGGTGATCGACCTGAAGACCGGCAAGTCCACCGCCCTCTCCGCCGACGTGGCGGAGAACCCGCAGCTCGCCGGCTATCAGGCGGCTGTCGACGCGGGTGCCTTCGCGGACTACGGCACGGACAGCGGCGGCGCGGCCCTGGTGCAGCTCGGGCCGGGCAAGGAGGCCCGCGAGCAGATGCAGGTGCCGCTCACCGAGGCTACCGACCCGCAGTGGGCGTACGCCATGGTCCGCCGCACCGCCGAGACGATGGCCGCCGCCACGTTCTCCGCGGTGGCGAACAGCCGGTGCCGGGTCTGCCCGGTGCGCACCAGCTGCCCGGTCTCCGGAAAGGGCCGCCAGGTCGTGGAACCCCCGAAAGATCAGCGATGAGAGCCGACGCCGGTCCCCGTTACACCCCGGCCGAGCTGGCCCGGCTGCTCCGCCTCCCGCCGCCCACCGACGAGCAGGCGGCGATCGTCGCGCACCCGGTGAAACCGCTGCTCGTGGTCGCCGGCGCCGGCTCCGGCAAGACCGAGACGATGGCGTCCCGGGTGGTCTGGCTGGTCGCCAACGGGTACGCGCATCCGGGCGAGATCCTCGGCCTCACGTTCACCCGCAAGGCCGCCGGCGAGCTGGCCCACCGGGTCCGCACCCGGCTCGGCCAGTTGGCCCGGCGCCTGGGCGGCCGGGACGACGCGCTGACCGGCGAGGCGACCATCTCGACCTACCACTCCTACGCGGCCCGGGTGGTCACCGAGCACGGCCTGCGTGGCGGTTTCGAGCCCTCCGCCCGGCTGCTCACCGAGGCGGCTCGCTGGCAGATCGTGGATTCCCTGGTCCGGGCGTACACCGGGGAGATGACCGGCCTGAACCGCGCGCCGGGCACGGTCACCGACGACGTGCTGGCGCTCTCCGCCGAGCTCGCCGAGCACCTGAAGACCCCGGACGACCTGGCCGCCTGGACCGGCCGGTTCTTCGCCGACGTGCAGTCGTTTCCCGGCCGGATGTACTCCGACGTGGCCGAGATGCTGCGCCGGCAGCAGCACCGGCTCACCCTGCTGCCCCTGGTCCGCCTCTACGAGCGGCGCAAGCTCGACCTGGAGGCGATGGACTTCGGTGACCAGATGGCCCGCGCCGCGCTGGTCGCCCGGGACCACCCGGCGGTCGGCGCGATCGAGCGCGGACGGTACAAGGTGGTCCTGCTCGACGAATACCAGGACACCAGCCACGCCCAGGTGACGATGCTGAACAACCTGTTCGGCGGCGGCCACCCGGTCACCGCGGTGGGCGACCCGTGCCAGTCGATCTACGGCTGGCGGGGCGCGTCGGCCGGCACCCTGGAGCGTTTCCCCACCGAGTTCCCGGACGCCGAGGGCCGCCCGGCCTGGGTACACAGCCTCACCCGGAGCTGGCGCAACCGCCCGGAGATCCTGCAGGTGGCGAACGTGATCTCGGCGCCGCTGCGGGCCCGGGTGGGCGTGCTGCGGCCGGCCGAGCGGGTGGCCGAGGCGGTGGGCGGGCGGACCGTGGCGTGCGCGTTGCTGCCGACGTACGCCGACGAGGCGGGCTGGATCGCGGACTCGATGCTCACCACCTGGCGGATCGCCGCCGGGATGCCGCGGGCACTGCCCGAGGAGATCCCGCTCGACCGCCGCCCGACCAGCGCGGTGCTGGTCCGGGTGCGTAGCCAGATCCCGGTGATCGAGGAGGCGCTGCGGGCCCGCGGCCTGCCGGTCGAGGTGGTCGGCCTGGGCGGTCTGCTGGACACGCCCGAGGTCCGGGACGTGGTGTGCACGCTGCGGGTGCTCGCCGACCCGACCGATGGCGCGTCGCTGCTGCGGCTGCTCACCGGGGCGCGCTGGCGGATCGGCCCGCGGGACCTGGTCGCCCTGCACCGGCGTTCCCGGGCGATCGCGGCGACGCGGGTGACCGACAAGGAGGATCCGCTCGACGACGCCACCCTGATCGAGGCGATGGCCGACCTGGGCGCCCCGCACCAGTACTCGGTCGAGGGGTTCGCCCGGCTGTCCGCGTACAGCCGGGAGCTCGGCGCCCTCCGGCAGCGCCTGGACCAGCCGCTGCCCGACCTGCTCGCGGACATCGAGCGGACCATCGGCCTGGACGTCGAGGTGGCCGTCCGCGGCTGGGCGGCCGGTGACGCCGGGCTGGCCCGCGCCCACCTGGACGCGCTCGGCGAGGCCGCCACCCGCTACGTCAACGAGAACGAGACCGGCACGATCAGCGGCTTCCTGGCCTTCCTGGCCGCCGCCGAGGAGGAGGAGCGCGGGCTGGAGCCGGGCCAGGTGGACGTGGTGGAGGGGGCGGTGCAGATCCTCACCGCGCACGCCGCGAAGGGCCTGGAGTGGGACGTGGTCTCGGTGGCCGGCCTGTGCCGGGGCGTCTGGCCCGGCCTGGTCCGCGGCTCGGACCACTACCTGGGCGGCATCGGCGTGCTGCCGTTCCCGCTGCGCGGCGACGCGTCCGGCCTGCCCGCGCTGAACCTGGACGACGCGGTCGAGCAGAAGGACGTGAACGCCGCGCTGTCGGATTTCACCCGCGCCTGGCGGGAGCACGACGAGCGCGAGGAGCGCCGCCTGGCGTACGTCGCGATGACCCGCCCGCGCCGGCTGCTGCTCTGCTCCGGCTACTGGTGGGGCGACGGCGTGAAGCGCCCGCGCGGGCCGTCGGTCTTCCTCGAGGAGGCGCGCGCGACCTGCGCGGAGGGCGCCGGCGTGGTGACCGTCTGGACGCCGGAGCCGGCGCCCGGCGAGACCAACCCGAGCGACGAGGTGGTGTCTGTCGCCGAGTGGCCGGCCGACCCGCTCGGCCTGCGCCGCCCGGCGATGGCCGCGGCCGCCGACCTGATCCGCCGCATGATCGCCGACCCCGACGCGTCCGCGGCGGAGGCCTTCGCGGACCTCGCGGCCGCCGATCCGGAGATCGCGGCGCGCGCCGGGCTCGCCGCCGATCTCGCGGGCCTGGCCGCTTCCCCCGAGGATCCGGGTTCGCCCGATCCGGTCGCGCCCGGGTTGGCGTCGCTCGACCGGGCCTCTCTGGTGGCCGCGGCTTCCGCCGCCGACCGGGTCTCCGCGCGGGTCGACCCGGACGTCACCCGCTGGCGCCAGGAGGCGAAGCTGCTGCTCGCCGAGCGCCGGGAACGCACCCGCCGGGACGGCCCGATCGAGGTCGCCCTGCCCCCGCACCTCTCGGTCTCCCAACTGGTGGTCCTCCGCCGCGACCCGCAGGCCCTGGCCCGTTCGCTGCGTCGTCCGCTCCCGCAGCGCCCGGCCCCGCACGCCCGCCGCGGCACCGCCTTCCACGTCTGGCTGGAGCAGCGCTTCGGCGCGGCCCGGCTGATCGACATCGACGAGCTGCCCGGCGCGGCCGACGACAGCGCGGTCGCCGACGAGGAGCTGGCCGAGTTGCAGCAGGCGTTCCTGACCGGGGAGTGGGCCGACCGCACCCCGATCGACGTCGAGGTCCCGTTCGCCACCACGGTCGGCGGTGTGGTGCTCCGCGGCCGGATGGACGCGGTCTTCGCCGACCCGGGCGGCCGGTTCGACGTGATCGACTGGAAGACCGGCCGCCGGCCGTCCGGCGCCGAGGCCGAGGCGGCAGCGGTTCAGCTCTCCGCGTACCGGATCGCCTGGGCCACGCTGGCCGGAGTCCCGGTCACCCGGGTCCGGGCCGGCTTCCACTATGTCCGCGAACAGGTCACCGTCCGCCCGGCCGACCTGATGGACGTCGCCGCGCTGGCCGAGCTGATCACGGAGATCCCGAAGGAGGCCCGGTAGTGGCCGGCTGGTCCGCGCCGGCCGCGGCCAGCAGGTGGAGCAGGGCCGCGGCGTACGCCTCCTCCGCGGTCGCCGCCGGAAAGTCCACGATCTCCCCGAGCAGGTCGATCCGCACGCGACAGCCCGTCGCGTCCTGGCTCAGTGACCGGAAAGTCCCACCCAGCAACTCGCGCAGCTGATCCTCCCGCGGCAGCCAGATCGTCTCGTCGATCTCCACGTCGTCGAGCGCCCACTCGACCGTCCCGTTGAAACCGATGATCCGCCCCTCCGGCCGCTCGTGCACCTGTATCGACATGTTGCTGAGCACGAACAACTCGTCGTCGAGATCCCGGTCGGGGATCGCGAACCGGTCGCCGAGCCGCGGCTTCCAGACCAGCCCGGCGGCCTTGAGCTGCCATGCCATTTGCACGCCAAGCACTTTGCGGCCTCCCTGCCCGTGCTACGCTCGACCCGTTGTCAGTTTGGTTCCCAAGTACTCAGGAGCGCCTGTGGGGAAGTCTGCCCCAGGCGCTCTTTGTCGTAACCCGGGTTTCTCCGGTACGGGCGATCAGTACGGCGACACGAGACCCACAGAATGCGGGTCTTACCACCTCGTTTCCGTCCATGATGGGCGGGAACGATCGACCGTCGAGGAGACGAGCATGGTTACCGGCGTTGTGAAGTGGTTCAACGCGGACAAGGGCTTCGGGTTCATCACCCCGGACGACGGCGGCGCCGACGTCTTCGCCCACTTCTCCGCGATCCAGATGTCCGGCTACCGGGCCCTGGAGGAGAACCAGCGGGTTGAGTTCGAGGTGACCCAGGGCCAGAAGGGCCCGCAGGCCGCGAACATCCGCGCTCTCTGATCCAGGCCTGATCAGCGGCCGCCGTCCGGCGGCCGCGGACAGCGTGGAAAAAAAATCGGCGCCGTACCCGCACGGGTGCGGCGCCGATGTCGTTCCGGGCTTGCGTGCGGCGCTGACGCCGTTCCGGACCGGCGTGCGGCGCTGACGCCGTTCCGCGTTCGCTCGCGTGCGACGCGGATGCCGCTCGGGACCGTCACGCTCACGGGTGATCTCCACTGCGCCCGCCACGCCTGATGTGGGCCCTTCCCGATCCGGATGCTCCGCGCGGCCGGTCCGCGGCTGGCGGGTCCGGGCGGCTCCGGCCATACCAGAGCAATCTCGTGAAACGACCGCGATCAGCGGTGGGCCGTGAGGCAACGGCGGCCGGGAGTAGCGAGCCCGACCAGCGGTGGGCCGTGAGGCAACGGCGGCCGGGACAAAACGAACAGGCTCCGGGATTTCCCGGAGCCTGATCAGGATCGGTCAGACAGCGGCGGCGGGCTGGGGGAGCGGCGCCGTCCCGCCGAGGTGCGCCGGGAGCCACCAGCGGTCCTGGTCGTTCGCCGGCTTCTCCGGGTATGCCCGCTGGACCGCGTCGAGCAGCGAGCTCAACCGCTGCTTCAGCGCCGCGGTGACGGCCTCGGCCGACGCGCCCTCGGGCAGGTGCACGGCCTCGCCGATCTTGATGAGGACCGGCACGTGCCGCTTGGTGAGCTCCTTCCTCCGCCCCTTGGTCCACAGGCGGTGCGGGCCCCAGACGGCCATCGGGATCAGCGGGACCCGGGCCTCCTGCGCCATCCGCGCGGCGCCGGTTTTCAGCGCCTTGACGGTGAACGACTCGCTGATCGTCGCCTCCGGGAAGACGCCGACGATCTCACCACGCTCCAGGGCATCGGTGGCCTCGCGGAACGCCGCGGTGCCGGCCTTGCGGTCGACCGGGATGTGCCGCATGCCGCGCATCAGCGGGCCGCTCACCTTGTGGTCGAAGACCTGCTTCTTCGCCATGAAGCGGACCAGCCGTCTGGCCGGCTGGGCGCCGAGGCCGCAGAAGATGAAGTCGAGGTAACTCGAATGGTTGCTGGCCAGGACCGCGCCGCCAGTGCTCGGGATGTGCTCGCCGCCCTCGACCTCGATCTTGAGGTCGAGGGCGCGGAACATCGTCTTGGCCAGGGCGACGACCGGGGGATACACGAGTTCCATGGCAGCACGGTAGCGGACATTTCTGGGAATCGACTGGGTCGGGCGGCTTTTCCACAGGTGCGTTTCGGTGGTTGACGGGCTGGTGGTGTTCACTGGTGGGCATGTCCGAGTCGCACCCGTACGAGCGCGTCCGGTCGCGGCCGGGCGGGGCGTGGTCGTCGGGCACGGTGACCGGCCCGCCCCCGCCGCCCCCGCCCCCGCCCCCGCCGCCGCCCGCCGGGCCGACCGGGCCGGAGCAGCGCCGCCGGCAGCTGATGATCTTTGGTGGCGTCGCCGGGTTGATCCTGGCCGGTGGCCTGATCGTGCTGCTGGTCGTGCTCTTCGGCAGTGAGGGCAACCCGTTCCGGGACCGGGAGTCCGCGCCGTCCGACGTCCGGCCGCCGCTGGCCCAGGCCTGCCCGGCGCCGAGCGAGTCGCCCGGCGCCGCGGCCACGAAGACGCCGCCGTCCCCGCCCGCCGTCACCGGCGACCGGACCGTTGACGAGAAGGCAGGCATCTCCTACAAGAAGTACGGCGCGCCCTGGCTCACCTGGGACACGATCTGGCGGGCCGGCACGCTGAAGGTGCCGTACCAGGTCGGCCAGCACTTCGTGACCGAGACCTACAGCGGCGGGGAGTACCACGCCTCGATCCTGTCCGCGGCGGTCCCGGCGGCCGACAACGACGCGGTCACGCTGGATCTGGAGTGTGTCGGGCGGCAGGTCTCGGCGGACGTCCGCGCCGGCTACTACCCGCAGCCCAACACGCTGGACCCGATCCGCGACGAGCTGACCACGCTGGGCGGGCGGCCGGCCTGGGTGAGCGAGTTCCGGCTGCACTTCCGAGCGGCCGGCCTGTCCGCCACCGACGAGCTTTCGGCGGTGGCGGTCATCGACGTCGGCAAGCCTGCGGCGGCCGTTCTCTACGTGTCCATCCCGGGCACGCACAAGCAGTTGGACTACGTGATCGACGACGTGCTGCGGTCGGTCCGGGCGCTCTAGGCCCCGGTCCAGCCGTCCGCGCCGGGGGCCGGCGCGCTGCCGGATGCCGGGCCGGGGGCCGGACTGGGCCGAGGGGCGGCCGGTGGCCTCGGACGAGGTGGCCGCGGGCTGCCCGGCCAGTCCGTCCGACCACGGCCCCGGACGCTCGGAACCGGCCGGGGCCACCACGCCCCCGATCAGGTGCCGGTCAGGCCCCAGCGCTTGCGCAGCGCGTTGTCCGCCGCGTTGAACAGCTGGTCGATCAGGATGCCGATGACCAGCACGACCAGGATGTAGCTGATCACCAGCGGGGTGTCCGAGAGATCCCTGGCGTTCTGCATCCGGACGCCCACGGAGACCGTGCCGGGCACGATGACCAGCAGTTCACCGGCCATCAGGCTGCGCCAGGAGAACGCCCAGCCCTGCTTGAGCCCGGAGACGAAGGACGGCAGCGAGGCCGGCAGGATCAGATGCCGGTACCGGTCCAGCCCCTTCATGCCCATCACCTGGCCCACCCGCAGCCAGGTCCGGGGCACGTAGTCGATGCCGCTGATCAGGCCGTTCGCCACGGACGGCGCGGCACCGATGACGACCACGAACATGATCGCCTGCTCGCCGAGCTGGAACAGCAGGATGGCCAGCGGGAACCACATGATCGACGGCATCGTCTGCAGGCCGGTGATCAGCGAGCCGATCGCGGCCCGCAGCGGCGCGAAGCGGGACACCGCCGCGCCGACGACCGTGCCGATCGCCACGGCCAGCGCGAAACCGGTGATCGCCCGGGTCATGGTCAGCCGTACGCCGTCCCAGAAGTCCGGTGTGGTGACCAGGTCCTTGAGCGTGGTGAAGACATCGAGAGGGGAGGGGAAGACGTACGCCGGCTTCCACTCGGCCAGGTAGACCAGCTCCCACAGGGCCACCACGATGGCGATCGCCAGCAGTTTCGGCCAGGCGCTGTGCCAGATGCGCAGGCCGAGCTGCCCCTTCTCCCTCTTCGGGGCGAGCTCGAGAGCGTCCAGGCCGCTGACCTCGTCCGGGTTCAGCGTCTTGATCTTCTGTGGCTCCGGGCCCAGGCCCGCCGTCTCGGGGGCGAATGCGCCCTCGAGACCGGCGCGGGCGCCCGCGTACTTCATCGGTGCGGGAGGTTCAGTTGGCATGGCGGGCGACCTCCGCGCGGAGCCGGTCGGTGATCTCGCCCGCCTGGGCGGAGACCTCGGGGGAATCGATGCGCCGCGGGCGCTCGTGGCCGATCGTGAAGTCCTCGATCACCCGGCCGGGCCGGCTGCTCAGCAGGACGACCCGGTCGCCGAGGCGGACCGCCTCGCGCACGTTGTGGGTCACGAACAGGACGGTCAGGTTCTGCTCGCGCCAGATCCGCTCCAGCTCGTCGTGCAGGATGTCCCGGGTCATCGCGTCGAGCGCGCCGAACGGCTCGTCCATCAGCAGCACGTCGGCGTTCTGGGCGAGCGCCCGGGCCAGCGCGACGCGCTGCCGCATGCCGCCGGAGAGCTCGTGCGGCCGCTTGTCGGCGAAGCCGCCGAGCCGGACCACCTCCAGCAGCTCGGCGGCGCGCTTGGGGCGCTCCGCCTTGCCGATGCCCTGCAGCCGCAGCGGCAGCTCGACGTTGCCGGAGACGGAGAGCCAGGGGAAGAGGGCGGCCTCCTGGAACATCAGCGCGACCTTGCGGCCGCCGGTGTCCAGAGTGCCGCCGCTGATCCGGTCCAGCCCGGCGACCAGCGAGAGCAGCGTGCTCTTGCCGCAGCCGGAGGCGCCCAGCAGGCAGACGAACTCGCCCCGCTGGACGTCGAGGGAGACCCGGTCGAGGGCGAGCAGAGCGTTGCTCCCCGACCCGTACGTCTTGGAGACGTTCTCGATGTGTACGACCGATTCGGTACGGACGCCGGTGGTTTCGAGGATGCTCATGTTCTGACTCGCCCTCCTGTCGATTCCGTCAGGATGCCGCCGCGGCGTCGCTGACCGTCGGCTGACCGTCGGCCTTGAGCAGCTCGTTCAGCGGACCGAGGTGGTAGATGCCCTTGAGGTCCACCTTCTTGAGCAGGCCGACCTCCTCCGCGTGCTGCGCGCTGGTGTACAGCGACGACGCGATCGGATCGTTGGTGAACTTCAGGTTCTTGAACGCGGCCGTCAGGATGTCCTCCTTGAGGGCCTTGCCGGTCAGCGCCTCGATCTGGGCGTTGGCCGCCTTCTGCGCGTCGGCGTTGTTGTCGTTGATGTACTTGACCGCCGCGATGTGGCCCTTGAGGAGCTTCTTCACCGTCCCCGGGTACTCCTTCAGGAACTTCTGGCTGACGATCAGGTGGGTGGTGACGAACTGCTGGTTCGGCCACAGGGTCGCCTCGTCGACCAGCAGCTTGCCCTTGGACTCCAGCAGCATCTTGCTCAGGCTGGGCTCGGGCACCCAGGCGCCGTCGATCGCGCCCTGGGCGAACGCCTGCACCGCTGTCGCGTTCTCCTGCGGCAGGATGGAGACGTCGCCGCCGCCGTTGGTGTCGGCGTTCAGGCCGTTCTGCTTGAGCCAGGCGCGCAGCGCGACGTCCTGGGTGTTGCCCAGCTGCGGGGTGGCGATCTTCTTGCCCTTGAGGTCCGCCGGGCCGGCGATGGTGTCCTTGACGACCAGGCCGGCGCCGCCGGAGGTGCTGCCGGCGATGACCTTCAGCGCCTGGCCGTTGGACTTGACCCAGCCGTTGATCGCCGGGTTCGGGCCGATGTAGGTGGCGTCGATCGCGCCGGAGAGCAGCGCCTCCAGCGCGGCCGGGCCGGCGTTGAAGGTCTGGGTCTGCAGCTCGGTGCCGGTGAGGGCGTCCTTGAAGAGGTTCTTGCTCACGCCGACCAGGGCCGGGGCGTGGGTGATGTTCGGGAAGTAGCCGAGCTTGAGGGTCGTCGCCTCGGCGTCCGCGCCGGCGGTGGTGCCGGCCTTCTTGTTGCCGTCGTCGTCGGATCCGCAGGCGGCCAGAGCAGTCGTGGCCGCGACGGCGGCCGTGGCAAGGGCGAGCGCACGAAGGGCGCGGGAGCTCATGCTCACAACTCCTAGTTCGTCTTTATTGAGGTGGTGGAGAGTTCGGCCAGGGTCCGGTGGTCGACCACGCCCTCGATGGCCGCTTCGACGGCGATCCACACGTCGTGCAGCGCGATCGCGGCTCCGTGATAGGTCGCGGTGGCGGTCGGCAGCCCGCGGACCGTGGTGAGCGCCCCGCCGACGGCGCGCACGACGTCGCCGACGGTGATCTCCTCGGCCGGGCGGGCCAGGGCGTACCCGCCGTCCACCCCGCGGTGGCTGTGCAGCAGCCCGGCGCGGCGCAGATCGAGCAGGATGCCCTGCAGGAAGCTGAGCGGGATGTCCTGCGCGGCCGCCAGCCCGGCGGCCTTGACCAGACGTGGGTGGGCCGCGGTGACGGCGAGCATGGCGCGGACGGCGTAGTCCGTGCGTGCCGAGACGTACACGGCGGAGCCCCCTCCCGGTGGATCAATCTTCGCTTAATCTATCTGTTGCATGGGAATAGTGGAGCAGATGGGTTTCATGCGTCAAGCGCCCGGCCGCATGACGGGACTCCGGCCGGGCCGCCACACGTAGTCCCGCGGGTGGTCACGCAGCGCGCTAATGTCACCTGGTGGCGTCCAGAATCCAGATTCCCGCGACGAAATATCCGGTCGAGCGGTTCACCCTCGCCAACGGTCTGCGCGTGGTCCTCTCCCCGGACCGCAGCGCCCCGGTCGTCGGGGTGTCCGTCGTCTACGACGTCGGCATCCGCAGCGAGCCCGAGGGCCGCACCGGCTTCGCCCACCTCTTCGAGCACCTGATGTTCCAGGGCTCGGCCAACCTGGAGAAGCTGGCTCACTTCCGGCACGTGCAGGGCGCCGGCGGCAGCTTCAACGGGTCGACCCACCTGGACTACACCGACTACTTCGAGGCGCTCCCGTCCGGCGCTCTGGAACGGGCGCTCTTCCTCGAGGCCGACCGGATGTGCGGCCCCCGCCTGACCGAGGAGAACCTGCGCAACCAGGTCGACGTGGTCAAGGAGGAGATCCGGGTGAACGTGCTGAACCGGCCGTACGGCGGGTTCCCCTGGCTGAAGCTGCCACCGGTGATGTTCGAGACGTTCCCCAACGCGCACGACGGCTACGGCTCCTTCGCCGACCTGGAGAGCGCCACCGTCGCCGACGCGCAGGGCTTCTTCGACAAGTACTACGCCTGCGGCAACGCGGTCCTCTCGGTCGCCGGCGACTTCGACGTGGCACAGGCCACCGCGATGATCGAGCGCCACTTCGGCGACGTGCCGGCCCGGCCCGCCCCGGTGCTGCCCGCCTTCGACGAGCCGGACCTCGACGGTGAGCGCCGCGAGTCGTACACGGATCGCATCGCCCCGCTGCCGGCGGTCGCCGCCGGTTACCGCGTGCCCGACCCGATCGCGGCCTTCGACGCCTACCTGCCGTTCTCGGTGCTCGCCGAGGTGCTCACCGACGGCGACGCGTCCCGCTTGGTCGAGCGCCTGGTGCAGCGCGACCGCACGGTCACCAACGTCGGCGGCTACCTCGGTTTCATGGGCGACGAGTACCAGGTGCGCAACCCGACCGCCCTGCTGCTGCAGGCGCACATGCCGCCCGGCGGCGACGCCACCAAGGTGCTGCGCACCGTCGACGAGGAGCTGGACCGCTTGGCCGCCGACGGCCTGCGGCCCGGCGAACTGGAGCGCACCCAGGCCCGCATGGCCGCCCGCCTGCTGCAGGGCACCGACGAGGTGCTCGGGCGGGCGCTGCCGATGGCCGTGCTGGAGCTGCAGCGCGGCCGTCCGGAACTGCTCAACGACCTGCCACGGCTGATCAGTGAGGTCACCGCGGAGCAGATCGTCACCGCCGCCGCCACCCTGCGGCCCGAGCGCCGGGCCGCCGTCGAAGTTCTTCCTGGAGCCGGAGCATGACCGCGACCCTTCCGGACCTGATTCCGGACACCGAGCTGACCCTGCCGCCGCAGGCCGAGCGCAAGCTGCCGAACGGGCTGACCGTGATCGCGATCCGCCGCGCCGCGGTGCCGCTGGTCGAGGTGCGGCTGCGCATCCCGTTCGGCCGCGCCCCACTGGCCCCGGCGACCCTGCTGTCCCAGGCGCTGTTCACCGGCACCGGTTCGATGACGATGCTGGACATCGCCGCCGAGCTGCAGGCGGTCGGCGGCGGCCTGGCCGCCGGGCTGGACCCGGACCGGCTGCAGATCAGCGGCAACGCGCTGGCCGCCGGGCTGGGCCGCACGCTGGAGATCCTGGCCGGCGTGCTGACCGGCGCGGCCTATCCCGGCGAGGAGGTGGCCACCGAGCGGGAGCGCCTGGTCGACAACATCCAGGTAGCCCTCAGCCAGCCCGCCCACCTGGCCCGGGTCGCGCTGCTCCGGCGGATGTTCGCGGACCACCCCTACGCGGTGCAGACCCCCTCGCCCGAGCAGGTCCGCGCGGTCGAGCCGGAGGCGCTGCGCGAGCTGCACGCCGAACGGGTCCGCCCGGACGGCTCGATCCTGGTCCTGGTCGGCGACATCGACCCGGAGCAGGCCATCGACGTCGCGGAGAAGATGCTCGGCGGCTGGAGCGGCACCGCCCGGGACGGCGAGATCCCGCCCGCCCCGGCGCTGCGGCCCGGCCCGCTGCTGCTGGTCGACCGGCCCGGCTCGGTGCAGTCCTCGCTGCGGATCGCGCTGCCCGCGCTGCCCCGCACCGATCCCGGCTACGCCGCGCTCACCCTGGCCAACCTGGTCTTCGGCGGTTACTTCTCGTCCCGCTGGGTGGAGAACATCCGCGAGGACAAGGGCTACACCTACGGCTCGCACTCGGTGGTCGAGCACTTCGTGGCCGGGTCCTCGCTGCTCGCCGCGGCTGACGTGGCCACCGAGGTGACCGGGCCGTCGCTGCTCGAGACAACGTACGAGCTGGGCCGCATCGCCAGCCTCCCGCCCGGCGAGGAGGAACTGGAGCAGGCCCGGCGGTACGCGCTGGGCACGCTGCGCCTGGGCATGTCCACCCAGTCCGGGCTGGCCGGACTGGCCACCGTCTACGCCGGCTTCGGCCTGCGCCTCGGCCACCTGCGCGATCATTCGGCCGCCCTCGCCTCGGCCACCCGCGAGCAGGTCGCCGCCGTCGCGGCGACGCATCTCGCGCCGTCCCGCGCGGTGACCGTGGTCCTCGGCGACGCCGAGAAGATCGAGGCCCAACTCGCCGCCCTTACCGTGGTGGAGCGTAGCGAGCAGTGACCGAGCAACTTCCTCCGGCTGAGCGGCCGTCGCCGGCCGCGCGGCCTTCCCAGGGTGAGCGGTCTTCGCCGGGTGAGGGGTCTTCGCCGGGAGTGCAGCCTTCGCCTGGTGAACAGCCTGAGCAGCCCGACCTGGGTGAGCAGCCCGGGACGCCGCCGCTCGCCCGGACCACCCTGGACCGCGCCGCGGAACACCGCAAGGACGAGGCCTGGCTGGCCGAGGCCTGGACCCGCGGCCGGGTCCTGGTGGTGGACCTGTCCAAGGGCGGCCGCGCCCTGGTCACCGACCGCCCCGACGGCGGTGTCGCGCTGCTGCTGATCCCCGCCGCCGACGCGCCGGACGCGGAACGCTGGTTCCTCGGCATCGACACCGACGGCACTCCGCTCTGGACCATGGACACCACCCCGCCGGCCGCCGTGGACGCGCGGGCGGTCACCCTGCGGGAAATCGGGCACCTGCTCGACGACCGCGACGCGGGGCTGTTCACGGCCGCCGCCGCGCTGGCCAACTGGCACGCCAGCCACAAGTTCTCGCCGCGCTCCGGCAAGCCGACGGTCGCCGTGGAGGCGGGCTGGGCGCGCGCGGATCCCGATGGCGAGCTGATGTGGCCGCGTACCGACCCGGCGATGATCGTGGTGGTGCACGACGGCGTGGCCGGCCCGGCCGGTCGCTGCCTGCTCGGCCACAATTCGGGATGGGGCCGCGGCGCCGACGGGCTGACCCGCTTCTCCTGCCTGGCCGGTTACGTGGAGCCGGGCGAGTCCGCCGAGGCCGCGGTGATCCGCGAGGTGCGCGAGGAGGTGGGGATCAAGATCCAGAGCTTGCGGTACGAGGGCAGCCAGTCCTGGCCGTACCCGGGCTCCCTCATGCTCGGCTTCCTGGCCACCGCCGACCCGTCGCAACCGTTGCGCCTGGATCCCGAGGAGATCGACGAGGCGCACTGGTTCTCCCGGGAGGACATCGCCAAGATGATCGCCGGCGGCTTCGTGCACCCCGGCTCGGGTGTCCCGATGAGCCTGCCGATGCGTTCCTCGATCGCGTTCTACCTGATCGAGAAATGGCTCAACGCGAGTGCCGGAGATCACGTTTAGACGTCTGATCAGAGAATTCCTCAACGAGGAGGCAACCTGGGCACGGTCCTGGTGCGTCATTCTTACAAAGACGAGAGGGGATCCGATGACCCAGGTGGAAGCGCCGGCGTGGACGCCGATGTCCGCGGAGGAGCGGGAGGCGTTCGACCGCGATGGTTACATCGTCGTGCCGTCGGTGCTGAGTGAGGGCGAGATCGAGGCCGGCCGCGCCGCGATTCTGGGGTATTACGAGAAGGCCAAGGCCGAGGGCAAGCTGAGCGCGACCGGCGCCCTGCACCAGCTCTCGCCGATCGCCTACGTGCCCGAGCTGGCCTTCCTGCTCGACCACCCCAAGGCTTTCAAGTACATCTGGTCGCTGCTCGGGTGGAACATCCATGTGTACCACTCGCACATCGACGTGCACCCCCAGCTGCACGAGAAGCAGAAGGAATGGTGGCACTGGCACCAGGACGGCGGCCGGCAGAACCGGGAGATCGAGACCGACCCGCGGCCGATGCTGTCGGTGAAGCTGGCGTACTGGTTCTCCGACGTCAGCGAGACCGGCCGGGGCAACTTCACCGTCCTGCCGGGCAGCCACAAGACCAACTGGCTGCCCGGCCCGCCGAGCCGTGGCGTCCCGTGGCCGCAGCCCGAGGGCGCCGTCCAGATCACCGCGAACGCGGGTGACCTGGTCGTGTTCGACCGCCGTATCTGGCACGCCCGGTCGGACAACTACTCCGACATCACCCGTGTCGGCGCCTTCTTCGGCTACACCCCGCGCTGGATCGCCATCCGCGACGAGAACGCCGGGCTGCCGAACCGGCCGGAGTGGGCGAACCTGAACGAGGTGCAGAAGCAGCTGCTCGGCGCGTTCGGCAACGGCGACGGGGACCACCAGTGGGGCCACTACCCGGAGAGCACGCCGCTCTACGGCGCGCTCAAGGAGCGGGGCCTGCTGGACTCCAGCATCCCGGCGCTCATCCCGTGACGTTCTGAAGACGAGAAAAGGGCCGCCCGTGAGGACGGCCCTTTCTCGTCGCGCGGCTCGCGGATCAGGCGGCGAGCTCCGCCAGGTGCTGCTTCACCTGCACGATCGACGGGTTGGTCAGCGCCGAACCATCGTCGAACCTGAGAGTGGGCACGGTCTGATTTCCGCCGTTCACGCTGCGCACGAAGGCGGCCGAGGCCTCGTCCTGCTCGATGTCGATCACGTCGTAGGCGATGCCCTCCCGGTCGAGCTGCGACTTGAGGCGGTGGCAGTACCCACACCAGGACGTCGAATACATGGTCAGCATCGGGCAGGCTCCTTCGGATCCGGGTCACACGGCACTACGCCGTCCCGCACAACGCCCGGCGGGGGTGTCATGATTCCCTACCGTGCGGACTGAAGCGGTGCTGGCCGGGCTCGACCCCGAGCAGCGGACGGCGGTGACGGCGCCGGCCGGTCCGGTCTGCATCCTGGCCGGCGCCGGCACCGGCAAGACCCGGGCGATCACCCATCGGATCGCGCACCGGACGCTCTCCGGCGAGATCAACCCGCGGCACGTGCTCGCGGTCACGTTCACCGCCCGGGCCGCCGCCGAGATGCGCGCCCGGCTCACCGCGCTCGGCGCCGGCGGCGTGCAGGCCCGGACGTTCCACGCGGCGGCTCTGCGCCAGGTGCGCTACTTCGCCGCCCGCCTGCTCGACGGCCGTGGCATGCCGGAACTGATGGAGAGCAAGGTCCGGGTGGTCGGCCTGGCCGCCGCCCGCGCCGGGGTGCGCGCCGACCGTGCCGTGGCCCGCGACCTGGCCGGCGAGATCGAGTGGGCCAAATCCTCCCTCGTCGAGCCCGGTGAGTACGCCGTCGCCGCCGCCAAGGCGCTGCGTGAGCCCCCGTTCGAGCCGGCCCGGGTGGCTGAGGTGTTCGCGGCGTACGAGTCGCTCAAACGCCGCCAGGGCGTGATCGACTTCGAGGACCTGCTGCGCGCCGCGGTCTGGGGCATCGAGGAGCACCCGGACGTCGCCGATCAGATCAGGGCGCAGTACCGGCACTTCGTCGTCGACGAGTACCAGGACGTCAACCCGCTGCAGCAGCGGTTGCTGGAGGCCTGGCTGGGCGGCCGCGACGACCTCACCGTGGTCGGCGACGCCAGCCAGACGATCTACTCGTTCACCGGCGCCACCTCGTCGTACCTGATCGACTTCCCGCGCCGGTGGCGGGGCGCCACTGTGGTCCGGCTGGTCCGCGACTACCGCTCCACCCCACAGGTGGTCGGGCTGGCCAACGCGGTGATCCGGCAGGCCCGCGGGACCGAGGCGAGACTGCGCCTGGAGCTGGTGGGCCAGCGGCCACCCGGTCCGGAGCCGGAGCTGAAGATCTTCCCGGACGAGCCGGGGGAGGCCAACGCGGTGGCGCGGCGGTGCCGGGAGCTCATCGCGGCCGGCACGCCGGCCAGCGAGATCGCGATCCTGTTCCGTACGAACGCGCAGTCCGAGGCGTACGAGGAGGCGCTGGCCGAGGCGCAGGTGCCGTACGTGGTCCGCGGCGCCGAACGGTTCTTCGAGCGCGCCGAGGTACGGCAGGCCATGGTCGCCCTGCGCGCCGCGGTGCGGTCCATCCCGGGCGAGACCCCGCTGCGCCAGGCGGTCGTCGAGGGTCTCGCGGCTACCGGCTGGAACCCGCACCAGCCCCCGCCCGGCGGCGCCGCCCGGGAACAGTGGGAGGCGCTCGCCGCGCTGGTCGCACTCGCCGAGGAGTACGCCGCGGAGCCGGAGATCCTGCCCATCGGGGAGGCCGGTCGGGTGCAGCGGGAGGTCACGCTGGCGGCGTTCAACGACGAGCTCGCCCGCCGCGCCGAGCAGCAGCACGCGCCGACCATGGCGGGCGTCACGCTGGCCTCGCTGCATTCGGCCAAGGGCCTGGAGTGGGACGCCGTGTTCCTGGTCGGGCTCGCCGACGGCACGCTGCCCACGACGTACGCCAAGACCGCCGAGCAGTTGGAGGAGGAGCGCCGGCTCCTCTACGTCGGGGTGACCCGGGCCCGGCAGTTGCTCTGGCTGTCCTTCGGGCAGTCCCGGGCGCCGGGCGGCCGGGCCCGGCGGCCGTGCCGGTTCCTGCCGCATCTGGAGCGGTCCGGCGCCGGCCCGGCGCAGCCGACCGGCGACCGGAGTCGGAAAACCGACCGCCGCCCGCCGAAGATCTCTTCCTGCCGGATCTGCGGGGCCACCCTGCTGGCCGGCGCGGACCGGAAACTGGGCCGCTGTCCGACCTGTCCGTCGGATGTGGACGAGGACCTTTTCCAGCGGCTCCAGGACTGGCGGGCGAGCACCGCAGCAGAGCTGAAAGTCCCTGCGTACGTGGTGTTCACCGACGCCACTCTGGTGGCCGTGGCGGAACGCCGCCCGACCGACCCGGCCCAGCTGCTGGCGATCGCCGGGATCGGCCCGCGCAAGCTTGGCCAGTACGGCGACGCGGTCTTCGCCTTGGTGGGCGGTGCGAGCGTCGATGAGCTTGGCCGAAAAAACTTTGAAAACTAGTCCGTTAATTCGTTTGCCCTCCGCTGTAGGGCAGGCATAGCCTCAGGACACACCTTGCCGGGGAGCTCTTCCGGGCGAGATCGAACTACTAGTGCAGGTTATGGAGGAGGTGGCACCAATGAGGATCAACACCATGCCGATGCGTCCGTTGCGCCCGTCGATGCTGCCGTCTGCTGCCTGCGCTCCGTCCGTTCTGCTGCCCGCCGCCGCTCCGTCGGCGCTGCTGGCCGTTGAGCGGGTTCTGGTTCCGCAGGCGCACCAGGTCGTCAGCCAGCACCAGGCCGAGCTGGGCGAATGGGCTGTCGAGCGGGTGCTCGTCGGCGGAATGAACGGCACCAATGGCACCACTGGGTTCAAGGGCAGCGACTCCATCTCCAGCAAGCGCTACACGGATGGCGACGGCGCCCCGCCTCGAGGAAGGCCGGTCTGAAAGACCAGACCTCCGGCTCACCTCGAGGCCGCGGAACCCGTAACCGGGATCCGCGGCCTTAATTTTTTGCCGGCTCACCAAGCCGGTGCACCACCCGGAACACGATCCAGAAGATCGAGAGAAGAGAGAGGTGACCGGGCTTTATGAGTCTGGCGCTGGCCCCGATCGACATCACCGTCGACATCGAGGCGAACCTGCCCTGCCGGAAGTTCGACCCGGACCTGTGGTTCTCCGACTCCCCGGCTCAGCTGGAGCTGGCCAAGTCGCTCTGCGGGGACTGCCCGCTGCGCGTCGAGTGCCTGGCCGGCGCGGTGGAGCGGGCCGAGCCCTGGGGCGTCTGGGGTGGCGAGATCTTCGAGCGCGGGGCCGTGGTTCCGCGCAAGCGGCCGCGGGGCCGTCCCCGTAAGGCCGACGTCGCTCGCGACGCCGAGCTGGCCGTCGAGGTCGAGGAGCGGCTCGCCGCGAACGGTCTCGACTCCCGCAACAGCGTTCGGCTGGCGGCCTGACATGACCGCTTCGACCCGTCCGCGTAGTACCGAGAACCGAAAGCCGAGCACCGAAACCGTGCGTTCGAATGGAGCCACCAAAGTGAGACTCATCCAAGAAGCGTTATCCCGGGCTCGAATGCGTCAGCCTCAGAGTGACCGTGCACCTGAGGCTTACCGATCCGCCCGCCGTGTCGCCATGGAGGCCCGCAAACGGGCCGCCCGCGAACTCGGCGTCGGCGGGTACTGATCCCGCAATCGCGCTGTCCGGCGAGGAGAAACAGCCCGTCCGCTTCGGTGGACGGGCTGTTTCGCTGCCTGGCCGGTTCGGGTCGCCGCGGATTCTTTCAAGCAGCTCGCCGTGACTCTTGAGCCGCTCACCGGGACTTCGGACAGCTCATCGGGACTTCCGGGCAGATCATCGAGGAATTCGAACCGCTCACCGGGCGCGGAAGCCGGACACGGGAATCGCGTGAAAAGCCGGAAAGGTGGCGTGGCCACCAGCCGATAAAGACTCCCCGGAGCCCCGCCGGCGATTTCCGATTTCGTTTCCGGCTGTTTCCTCCGCGCATCGCTCTGGCCGCTGTGGACGGGCGCGCGGCGCTTCTGTGTCACGAAACCGGGGCGAACCCCGGGAGCCACTTCTCCAGGATCTCCCGGTACCCCGCCTCGGCCTCCAGCTGGCAGAGCACGCCGATCGAGCCCAGCGTGACTCGATGAATCATCAGGTACGACGGCGGGAGGTTCAGTTTGCGGCCCAGCTGGTACGCGGGCGACCGGGGGTTGGCGATGCGGGTGGCCTCGCCGCGCAGCCAGGACCTGGTGAAGCGGAACCGCTCCACCGCCACCGGCTCGATCATCGGCCGCAGGAAGGAGAGCACCGCCTCGGCGTCGATCGGCTCGTCCGGCCTGATGAAGCCCTCGTCGCGCAGCCCGTCGGCGACGCCCTCGGCGTCCCCGTCCAGGGCCAGCCGGACCAGCCGGCCGATCGGCTCGGGGTGGCCCTCCGGGAGCCGCGCCACCGCGCCGAAGTCGATCACGCCGAGCCGCCCGTCCGGCAGGATCCGGTAGTTGCCCGGGTGCGGGTCGGCGTGCAGCAGCCCGGCCCGGCCGGGTGCGGAGAAGTGCAGCGTCGCCATCAGCCGGCCGGCCTCGTCACGCTCCTCGGTGCTGCCGTCGGCGATCACCGAGGACAGCGGGGTGCCCTCGACCCACTCGGTGACCAGCACGCGCGGCGCGGAGGCCAGCACCCGCGGCACGAAGATGTCGGCGTCGCCCTGGTAGGCGGCGGCGAACGCGTGCTGGGTCTGCGCCTCCATCTCGTAGTCCAGCTCCTCGACGACGCGCTCGTGCAACTCGGCGAGCAGCGGCTTGACGTCGATCCCAGGCTGGATGATCTTGAACATCCCGGCCAGCCGGGAAAGCTGTTTGAGATCGGAGACCAGTGCCTCGCCGGCCCCCGGATACTGCACCTTGACCGCGACCGGCAGCAGCTTCGGCTTGCTGTTCCTGCGGGCCGGCGGCAGCTTCCAGACCGCCCGGTGCACCTGGCCGATGCTGGCCGCGGCGGCCGGGCTGTCGTCGAACTCGGCGAAGCCGTCCCGCCAGTCCGGCCCGAGCTGCTCGGCGAGCGCCTTGTGCACGCTGGCCACCGGCATCGGCGGCGCGGCCTCCTGCAGCTTGGTCAGAGCCTGCCGATACGGCCCGGCCAGCTCGTCGGGCAGGGCGGCCTCGAACACCGAGAGCGCCTGGCCGAACTTCATCGCCCCGCCCTTGAGCTGGCCCAGCACGCTGAACAGCTGCTCGGCGGTGCGCTGCTGGATGTCCGCGGAAATGACGTCGGCGGCGATCCCGACCGCCCGCTTGCCGAGACCCAGCGCGGTACGGCCGGCGAACCCCAGGGGCAGCGCGGCCAGCTTGGCTGTCCGCGAAGCCGCGCGGCGCGGTATGTCGGTCACCAGATCATTGTGACCGACACCCGGCCCGTACTCGGCCTGTCGAACCCGGGTTTGCCAGGTTATGCGACAAAAGTTCGATTAAGGATCCACACTTCCTCCACACTTCGGCATGATCATCCGAGTTCTGGAGCCCGGGAGCGCCGTCCGTCCAGCGGTGCCTCAGAGATCGCCGCCCCGCGGCTCCGGAGCGCCGTCCCGTCCGGCGCCTGCGCGGGTGTGAGCGGCTTGGCGCGCCGGAGCGCCGTCCGTCCAGCGGTGCCTCAGAGATCGCCGCCCCGCGGCTCCGGAGCGCCGTCCCCTCCGGTGGCCGCGTGAGTTCCTGCCGCTTGACGCGCCGGAGCGCCGTCCCGTCCGGCGGCTGACCGGGCATGGGTGGCCCGGCGCCCGCGACGATGGCAGGTGCAGACCGGATGAGGCGGCCAACTGCGCCGCCGGATCCGCCCCGGCGAGCTGATCTCCACCGCCGCCCCCAGGGTCTCCGGCGTCCCGCCGTCCAGGAACGTGAGCACCTCCGCCACCACGAACCCGGTGGCCGCCAGCACCGTCGCCACCGCGCACGGCTCGGCCACGTCCGGCCCCGGCGGCCCCTCGGCGCCCGGCCAGTCCGGATCGCGCTCCCGGCGGTGCAGGTCCTGGCAGTTCAGGCAGGGCCCGCCGGCCGACGGCACGAGCGGCCCGATCACCGCCACCCCGTCGCGGATCCGCACCGCGAGATGCGGCTGCCGACGCCCGGCATGCGCCGCCGCCACCAGGGCCGCGGGCTGCTCGTGGGCGAGCTGGACCACCAGGTTGACCGGCGCTCGGCGGACGTCGTGCACCGCCGTCCCGGGCACGGACCGGTGCACCGCGGCCGCCACCGCGGCCCGCAGCGGGCTGCCGAGATCGCCGGCCCGCAGCGCGCTGCCGGCCAGGTGGCCCGGCCCCACCACCCCGGACAGGTCCGGGAAGACGTGCCCCACGCCGGCCTCGGCGAGCGCCACCGCGACGCTCGAACCGAGCCGCCCGCGCCCGGCCAGCACCACCCGGGCGGCTCGGCGGCGCCGCAGCACCCGGGCCGGGGAGGGGTGGGGGAGGTCGCCCGGCGCCGGGCCGCCGAGGGCGAGCGCCGCGGCCTCGGCGGCCAGCCGCCGTCGCTCCACGCTGGGCAGCCCGGCCGGGAGCAGGGCCGCCGAGGGCAGCACCAGCCCGGCCCGATGCAGCAGATCGACGAGTTGCCGAGCCTCTTCCGGAGCCACTCCCAGCTCCGCCGCGTGCACCAGCACCTGCCGCTCGGCGAGATTGCCGTCCAGCAGATCGAGCACCCGGGCCAGGCGTGGATCGGGCAACTCCACCCGCACCGCCCGGGCCGGGTCCAGCCCGATCTGCAACTCCACTGGCCCGCGCCAGACCCGGGCCAGCCCCGGGATCAGGGTCGGCCGGGGCAGCGGGTTGCGGGGCGGAAGAGTCATGAGTGACAGGTTGTCACTGCGAGGCTGCGGAGCGAGTTCGTTATCCACAGCCGGCCACGCCGTCCCGCAGGGTTATCCACAAGTCGGAGCGAGTTATCCACAGGTGGGTGCACTGCCCCCGGATAACTCAACGTGGGTCTGTGGCCATGGTTACGGCCGGCCGGGGAGGGCGACCGGCGCGGCCGCCTCCCCGGAGGCGCGCGCGGCTACTTGGCCTTGCCCAGGATCCGGTTCATGGTCGTGCCGCAGACCGGGCACTTTCCCTTGGCCATGTTCATGCCGGTCTTCGAGACCTCCACGTTCCCCTGGAAGTCACGCTTCTCCTTGCACTTGACGCAGTAGCCGTTGTATGTGGTGGTGTCGGCCACGGTTCCTCCTCGTTCGTGTCGTCGGCCGCTGGGCCCCGTGCCTGTTCGCGGCGACGGGCGCGAACCTCTCTGCGGCTCTGGGCCGCCATGTGGCCCTCTTCCGGGGCGTGGACTTACCCAGGTCAGGACGGTTCCATGTCAGCGCGGCGTCGGCGGTGTCACCGACGACGTGAGTGTGCCGGGAGGAAGTGCCCTTTTCGTACAGATTTGCCGGGACACGCCGGGAACTGCCCTCACAACGGCACGAAAGGGATGTGGGCCCCGAGTAGCCCACTGAGTCGAAGATGGTCTAGGTTGACGACTGTCTCAGATGTTGCTGCTGGGGAAATTTTTTTCGGGTATATGCGGACGAACTGGCCGTATTCCGTGACAGTCATTCGGCGTACTCTTGCGGTGACCAGGGGCTCGCGGATTAGCGTCTCAACGTGAACCCGAATCTGGGCCGCGCGAGCCGGTAATGGCCCGCGCGCGCAAGCCTGTCGTGGAAGTGCGGCGCAGCCAGCGCCGGCGCAGGACGGTGTCCGCGTACCGCGACGGGGAGCGCGTGGTCGTGCTCATCCCCGACCGGTTCTCGCGCGCCGAGGAGACCGAGTGGGTCGAGCGCATGCTGGCCCGGCTGGCCGCCCGCGAGGAACGCCTCCGGTGCACCGACACCGAGCTGCTCAACCGGGCCCGCCGGCTCACCGCCCGCTTCCTGGCCGACCACGCCGATCTGGTCGCCCCGGCGAGCGTGCGCTGGGTGACCAACCAGAACGGCCGCTGGGGCTCGTGCACACCCGACGACGCCACCATCCGGATCTCCCACCGGATCCAGGAGATGCCGGACTGGGTGATCGACTACGTGCTCCTGCACGAGCTCGCCCACCTGGTCGTCCCCAGCCACAACGCGCGCTTCTGGGAACTGGTCAACCGCTTCCCGAAAGCCGAGCGCGCCCGCGGCTACCTGGAGGGGGTCGCCGCGGCCGGCTCCCTCGTGATGGCCGAATAGCGGCTGCTTGTCATGGTTGTCCCAGCGCCGCTGGACAACCATGACCACCAGCCGGGACTCGCGGGCCTGCCCGGGTTGCCGCCGGGTCGCGGACGCGCTGAGTAGGGTGCTCGTGTGACGCGGCGTGTGGTGGTGGCGATGCTGGTGCCGGTGCCGTGGAGCCCGCCGGGCGTCGATCTGGCGGCCTGGCGCACCGCCCTCGCCGAGGACGTGGTCGACCTGCTCGCCCGCCTGGCCCAGGCCGAGGCGGCGATCGCCACCACCCCCGAGGACCGGGCCCTGGCCGAGGAGATCGTCTGGCCGGGCATGCGGATCTACGAGATCCCCCGGGCCACGGTGCTGCCCGTACTGGCGGCGGCGACCGGCGACGGCTTCGATCAGGCGGCCGTGATCGCGGCGGACGCCCCGGACGTACCGGGAATGATCCTGGGGAAGCTGCTGCGGCCGCTGGAGAGCAAGGCGGTCGCGGTCGCGCCGGGAGGACCCGGCGGCGGCCTGCTCGGCGTCGCCACCAGCCTGCCGGCGCCGGACTGGTTGGCCGATCACGATCTGGACACCGCGTCCGCGCAACTGCTGCGCAAGCCAGCCCCGGCACCCGGCGAGGTCACCTCGACCCCGCCCTGGCGCCGCCTGCGCGGCCCGGCGGACCTGGCCACGCTGGACGTCGCCCTGGAGGGCTGGGACAACACCCGAGCCCTCCTGGGCGGCTGACCGCCGCGCGTTACTTCCGCGGCTCGTCGGGGCCCGGCTCCGGGTTGCCCTCCAGCCCCTCCAGTTCGCTGATGTCCCAGTCCGACTGGCTGCGGGCGAAGACCTCCGGGTTGGCGAAGTCCTCGTCGGTGGGCAGTAGATCGGGGTGGTCCCACAGGCCGTCGCGACCCTGGATGCCTCGCTGCTCGGTCACCGCGGTCCACAGCGCGCCGGCCTCACGCAGCCGCCGCGGCCGCAGCTCCAGCCCGACCAGGGCGGCGAACGTCTGCTCGGCCGGCCCACCTGCGGCCCGGCGGCGGCGGAACGCCTCGCCCAGCGCGGCCACCGACGGCAGCCGGTCGCCGGCCGCGTCGTCGACCACCTGGCCGACCCAGCCCTCGACGAGGGCGAGCGCCGTCTCGAGGCGGGCCAGGCTGGCCTTCTGCTGCGGGGTGTCCTCCGGTGTGAAGATCCCTTCCAGCGCCATGGCCTGCATCGACTCCGGGTCGGTCGGGTCGACGCGGCTCATCGCCTCCTCGATCGCCTCCCGGTTCACCGTGATGCCTGTGGCGTAGGTCTCGACGGCGCTCAGCACGTGCGCCCGCAGCCACGGGACGTGCCCGAAGAGCCGCTGGTGAGCCGCCTCGCGCAGGGCCACGTACAGCCGGACCTGGTCCTCGGGCAGCTCCAGGCCCTCGCCGTACGCCTTGATGTTGGCCGGGATGAGCGCGGCCGTGCCGGCCGGGCCGAGCGGGAGGCCGATGTCGCCGGCCGAGAGCACCTCGGCCGCGAGCTGGCCGAAGGCCTGGCCGAGCTGGCCGCCGAAGAGCGCGCCGCCGAGCGTGGCGACCATCGACTGCATCGGGCCGAGCTGCGCCCGGGCCTCCTCGGGAACCAGGTCGCCCATGGCGCCCACCATGCGGCCGGCGATCGGCTCGCACAGCTTCTTCCAGACGTCGAGAGTGTTGTAGATCCACTCGTTGCGGTTCCAGGCGACCGCCTTGTGGATGCCGCTGGGGAGCGCGCAGACCGGGTCCAGCCAGAGATCGGCGAGGCGCAGCGCCTCCTCGACCTGGTGGCGCTCGTGCATGTTCACCGCCGGGTCACCGCTGGCCGAGAGCTGGCTGGCGGCGACCTGCCGGGCCAGGTCCCAGTTGACCGGGCCACTGCCGGGGGCGGCGAACATCTGCTGCAGCTGCGCCATGAACTGCTGCATCTGCTGCGGATCGGAGGGGTCGGGCGGCTGCGCGCCCGGCAGGGAGAAGCCGAACGGGATATCAGGCACGACCCCCACGGTACGCGCGAAACGCTCGTAGCGGACTGATGGCGGTGTCAGCTCAGAGAGAACTCAGACTGGGTGGGTAGTCTCACGCGCATGAGACGTCGCGGTGTCACCGTCGTTCTGGGCGCCCTGATAACCGCCCTGCTGGCCGCCGGTGTCATGATCTCCGACCTGCCGTACGTGGTGCTCACGCCCGGCCCGACGGTGAACACGCTGGGCTCCGCGCAGGGCACCGAGGTGATCCAGGTGACCGGGGCCAAGACCTCGTCGTCCGCCGGCGAGCTACGACTCACCACCGTGAACGTGCAGTCCAAGGTCGAGTTGGTGCAGGCCGTGCAGGGCTGGCTGAGCGGCCAGGACGCGGTGGTCCCGCGTGAGCTGATCTACCCGCCGGACCGCAGCGAGAAGCAGGTCCAGGAGCAGAACGCGCAGGAGTGGAAGCAGTCGCAGACCAGCGCCGAGACGGTGGCGCTGCGCGAGCTGGGCTACCCCGTGCAGACGTACGTGCGCAAGGTCACCTCCGGCGGCGCCGCGGTCGGCAAGCTCCGGGAGAACGACGTGGTCACCGCCATCGGCGGCACCCCGGTGACCGGGCCCACCCAGCTCACCGAGCTGGTCCGCAAGCAGCCCGCGGGCACCGCGCTGACGGTCGGCTACACCCGCGACGGCAAGGCCGGCACCGTGGTGATCACCACCAAGGCCGGCGACGACGAGAACAAGACGCCGCGGCTGGGCATCGAGATCGACACCAAGCAGCCGCACCCGTTCACCATCAAGATCGACCTGGACAAGATCGGCGGCCCGAGCGCCGGCCTGATGTTCACGCTCGGCATCATCGACAAGCTTCGCGACGAGGACCTGACCGGGGGCAAGGTCGTCGCCGGCACCGGCACCATCGACGACGACGGCAACGTGGGCCCGATCGGCGGCATCCCGCAGAAGCTGAACGGCGCCAAGAAGGCCGGGGCCAAGCTCTTCCTGGTCCCCAAGGACAACTGCGCGGAAGCGCTGCGCAACCCGGTGCCCGGCCTCCTGATGGCGAAGGTGGCCACCGTGGGGGACGCGCTCACCGCTCTCAAGACGTTCACGTCCGGGGGCACCCCGGTGCCGTGCTCGGCGTCATGACCGCCACCGGCCGTAACCGCACATGTTCTGCCGCGTATCGAAGCGGGATGGGACATCGTAAGGTGAACCACCGGCCCGACGAAGTGTGGAGCCAACGTTGGTAATGCGTAACAGTCCCCTACCGAGGATGAGCCGGCGCGGTCGCGTCACCGTCGGCGTCCTGGTCGGGGTCTTCATACTTTTCACGCTGCTCGGCTGGGGCATCGACGCGTACACGGACTATCTCTGGTTCTCCGAGGTCCAGTTCACCGAGGTCTTCTCCGGTGTCCTGCTCACCAAGCTGCTGCTGTTCCTGGCGATCGGCACGGTGATGGCCCTGGTCGTGGGCGCCAACCTCTATCTGGCCTACCGCCTGCGCCCGCTGCTGCGGCCGCACTCGGCGGAGCAGGCCACGCTGGAGCGGTACCGGATGGTTCTCGCGCCCCGGCTCGGTACCTGGATCACCGTGCTCAGCGTGATCATCGGCTTCTTCGCGGGCCTCTCCGCGCAGGGCCGGTGGAGCGACTGGATGCTGTTCCGCAACGGCGGGAATTTCGGCGCGACCGACCCGCAGTTCAACGTGGACATCGGGTTCTACATTTTTGACTACCCGCTGCTGCGCTACCTGCTCGGCGTCGCCTTCACCGCTGTGGTGCTCTCGGTGCTCGGCGCGCTCGCCGTGCACTACATCTTCGGCGGCGTGCGCCTGCAGGGCGTCGGCGACCGGATGACCACCGCCGCCCGGGCCCACCTGACCACCCTGGTCGCGGTGTTCGTGCTGCTCAAGGCGGTGGCCTACATCCTCGACAGGCGCGCTCTGCTGCTCGAGCAGCACGTCTCCCCGGGGCTGTACGGCGCCGGCTACACCGACGTCAACGCGTTGCTGCCGGCCAAGGAGATCCTGGCGTACATCTCGATCGTGGTCGCCGTGGCGATCATCGTCTTCTCCAACGCGGTGATGCGGAACCTGGTGTGGCCGGGTGTCTCGCTGGCGCTGCTGGCCGTCTCTGCCGTGGCGATCGGCGGCATCTACCCGCTCGCGGTGCAGAACTTCCAGGTCAAGCCGAGCCTGTTCGACAAGGAGAAGACCTACATCGACAGGTCGATCAAGGCCACCCGGGCGGCGTTCGACCTGAGCGACACCAAGGTCGGGGAGTACACGCCGACCAGCGGCAACCCACCGGCCGACCTGCCCTCCGACACGAGCGCGCAGAACGTCCGGATCATCGACCCGCAGCTGGTCTCGCAGGCCTTCACACAGTCGCAGCAGTCCCGCGGCTTCTACGACTTCGGCGAGAAGCTGGACGTCGACCGCTACACCGTCGACGGCAAGCTGCAGGACTACGTGGTCGGCGCCCGCGAGATCAACGACGACAAGCTCTCCTCGCAGCAGCGCAACTGGCTCAACCGGCACACCGTCTACACCCACGGGTACGGCCTGGTCGCCGCCCCGGCCAACGAGGTGTGCGGCGGCACCGGCCTGCCGTACTTCGTCTCCGGCTTCCTCGGCAAGAGCACCACCGCGAACGCGTGCTCCGCGCCGGAGGACGAGATCGAGGCGAAGCAGCCGCGGATCTACTACGGCGAGCAGTCCACCGAGTACGCGATCGTCGGCCAGTCCGACAAGTCGAAGAAGGTCGAGTTCGACCGCCCGCAGGAACAGAACGCCGACGCCTCGGTGAACTACACCTACGAGGGCAAGGGCGGTGTGGAGATCGGCTCGTTCTTCCGCCGGCTGGTGTTCGCGATCAAGAACACCGAGAGCAACTTCCTGCTCTCCGACGCGGTCAACAGCGACTCCCGGCTGATGTACATCCGCACCCCGCGCGAACGGGTGGAGAAGGTCGCGCCGTTCCTCACGATCGACGGCGACCCGTACCCGGCGGTGGTCGACGGCCGGATCGTGTGGATCCTCGACGGGTACACGACGGCGCAGACCTACCCGTACTCGCAGAAGATCAACCTGGCCACCGAGACCCGCGACGAGCTCACCGGAACCGGATCGTTCGCGCTGGCCCGCGACGACGTCAACTACATGCGCAACTCGGTCAAGGCGACCGTCGACGCGTACGACGGCACCGTCAAGCTCTACCAGTTCGACGACCAGGACCCGGTGCTCAAGGCATGGAACAAGGCGTTCGGCGGCGACCTGATCGTGCCGAAGGGCGACATCCCGGCCGAACTGGCCGCGCACTTCCGCTACCCGGCCGACATGTTCAAGGTGCAGCGCAACCTGCTCACCAAGTTCCACGTCACCAACCCGCAGACGTTCTTCAACGGTGACGACTTCTGGCAGGTGCCGAACGCGCCGGACGCCCCGCAGAGCGGGGTCAAGCAGCCGCCGTTCTACCTGAACGTGAAACTGCCCACCCAGGCCGACACCACGTTCCAGCTGACCGCCGGCGTGACCCCGGCCAACCGGGAGAACATGTCGGCGCTGATCTCCGGCTCGTACGACAAGGCCGGCGACCCGCAGCTGGAAGTGCTCGAACTACCCGACCAGACGGTGGTCCCCGGCCCGATCCAGGTCCACCGGCTCATGGTCAACAACGCGAGCATCTCGCAGGACCTCACCCTGCTCAGCCGCAACGGCCAGGCCACCGTGCTCTACGGCAACCTGATCTCGCTGCCGCTGAAGAACGACATCCTGTACGTCGAGCCGGTCTACGTGAAGAGCACCCAGGCCAACGCGCCGCCGCTGCTGCAGAAGGTGCTGATGTCCTACGGCGACGGCTCCAGGGTCGTCCTGAAGGACAACCTCACCGACGGACTGAAAGCTCTGGCCGAGCTGGGCAAGAGCGGCAACACGGGCAATACCGGGAACACCGGCACCACCCCGCCCGCGACTCAGCCCGGGACACAACCGTCCGCCCCGTCCACGCAGCTGCCCGGAAACCTGGCGGCCGCCGCGGCGGACGTGGACAAGGCCATCGAGAACCTTCGCGCGGCCCAGAAGAGCGGCAACTTCGCCGCGCAGGGCCAGGCGCTCCAGGCGCTCGACGAGGCGATGACCCGCTTCCAGCAGGTCCAGGGCGCCGCGGCGCCCAGCACCGCCCCGTCCGTCGCGCCCTCCGCGACCGCCGGCGGCTGACCCGCAGCGGACACCGGCTCCGGGGGCTGTTTTGCGGTTCCCGGAGCCGGTGCGCTAGTGTTAACGAGCCGACGCGGGGTGGAGCAGCTCGGTAGCTCGCTGGGCTCATAACCCAGAGGTCGCAGGTTCAAATCCTGTCCCCGCTACGAGTGGTAGGGGCCCATGTCCGCGGAAAGCGCGGATGTGGGCCCCTATTCGCATATCTGCTCAGGGGGCCGAGCCCCCTGAAACCCCGCGTTACGGTGGTTGGGCTTGGCGGGATCGTTGCGCTGGGTGGGTCTGGGTGGGTGTTGCGCTGAGTGGGTTTGGGGGCCGGTCGGGTCTGCGTGGGTGCCGGGTCGTGGGTGGTTTGCCGGCCGCGGTGATCGGTCACCAGGTCCACTTCTGCGAGGCGCTACGGCCGCACGTCTCGAGGCGGATGTCCGCTTTCGACGCGGGTGACGCCAGCGCCAGGCAGAGGCTGGTGTCGCCGGCCGGGTGGATCCGGTGGTCCGATCCGAACACCCAGGTCTGCGCTGCCGTCCGGTTGCAGGTGTAGGTCCAGATCCGCTGGCCCGCGACGAGATTGCCCTGCGGTACGTCGAGACAGTTGCCCAGCACCCGAATGGTCCGGTCGTCGGGAAGCCGGGTCAGGGCCTGCGCGCCCGTCCCGTTGCAGGCGTATCCCTGCAGGTAGGTGCGGATCGCCAGGGCGCCCTGCGGCACGTCGACGCACCACTGCGGGGCGCCCGGGAGGGCGGCCGTCCGTACTGGGCTCATCAGCGGCCGCGGGCCCGGGCCCACCTTGACGATCTTCGCGACCGACGGGACGCCTGCGGCGTCGACGAGGAACAGCAGGTAGTAGCCGGGCGGCGTGACGCCGCTGTTGGGCGGCCCGGTGACGGTCAGCGTCGTACCGGACCCGGTGAACTTGAGCGGGACGTACCGCTGCCCCTGGTCGATGCTGTGGGTGACGTCGGACAGGCCGACCAGCGCCACCTTCCGGACGCTGGCCGCCTGTGCCGAGGTGACCGGGAAGGTGGCGCCGATGCCGACGCTCGCCGGGGCCGCCGAGATCACCGGCCGCGGCGCCAGCTGTCCGCTTCCGTCCTTCTCGTAGAGGTACGGCGGAGAGAAGTACTCGATGTTCTTCTCCAGATATCCGGCGGTCGTGCAGACCCCGCAGATGCCGCCGCCCCCGGTCATCACCCGGCCGTCCGGCAGCAGCGACGCCGTCGAGTGGTACTGCCGGATCCGACCCGCGCCGGCGAGCACCGTCCACTTGCCGGTCACCGGGTCCCAGCGTTCCGCGCTCGTGGTGGCGTGCGCCAGGTCGATCAGCGGTGAGGCCGCCGCGCTGCTCATGCCGCCGGTGGCCAGCACCGAGCCGTCCGCGAGCAGTGTCGCGTTGAGCTGCCGCCGCCCGGTCGACAGGGAACCGGTCGCGGTGACCGACGGGAACGGGCCGGCGTTGCCGTCCACGACGACAGCGGTGCGGGTGGGGACCTTCGCGGCGCCACCCTCGGTGCGGTTGCCGCCGCCGACGACCAGTGACTTTCCGATGTCGTACGGGGAGAAGCTCCCGTAGTCCCGGAGAATGTCGTCGCGCGTGCCGGTCGCCGTGATCACGCCGTGGCCCGAGGTGTTGATCGTGTAGCCGGCCGGGTAGGGGCCGAAGAGCTGCAGCTGCGTGTCCGGGCGGGAACCGAGGAACGGGTAGATCCGCGCGCTGTACCGGGTGAAGCCGGAGAGCGCGCGCAGCCCGCCGTCGGCCTGGTAGACCTCGGTGGTCGCCGGGCCGCCGCCGACGATCACCGCCTCGCCGTTGGCGGTCTCCGCGACCGACGGATACCAGCGGGCGGCGGCCATGTCGGGCCCGCGGGTCCAGGTCTCGGTCTGCCAGTGGAAGACATGGGTCCACACCGTTCCGTCGAGGTCCGCATCGGCATTTCCGCCGGCCACCAGAATGTCGCCGTCCGGCAGATGCGCGAAGCCCGCGCAGAAGATGTTCGCGCCCCGCAGATCGACGCGTTTGTAGGTATTTCCGGCCGGATTCCAGACCATCGCCCGGGTAAAATCATGATCCGGGTACGATTCCGCCGCGTTGTCGCCGACCGAATCCCAGATCAGCACCTTTCCGTTCGGCAGCACCGCCTGGAACACGGGCACCACAGGGGTGCCGAAAACCGCGCTCCAGGCGCCGGCTCTGCCCGGGTCGGCCGCCGCCGATCCCGCGGTACGGGGTGTGCCCGGCCGTAGTCCGGTCCTGCGCTCGATCCTCGCCGCGGCCTCGGCGGTCTGCTTCTCGATCGTCGAGATCGGGGTCCCGACCAGGTCCTGCGTCATGTGCTCACGCAGGTGGTCGTGCCCGTCCTCCCCGTTTTCCGCCCGGCTCGGAGCGCCCGTGGCATTCGCGCCGAAAAGAAACAGGAGAAAAACCATTCCGGAGAGCAGCAGTCCATGACGCAGGCGCACGCGATGAGTCCTTCCGCCAAAGTCCGGCGGCGGACGAGCCTCCCGTTCCGGCGCCGCCTGTCTCACCCATCAAGTTGCCTCACCATAACTCCCGTTAAGGCGTTGTTCAATGTGTTGTCATGATTTTGCAGTGGCGTCACGGACGGTGACCGCTGCGCGATAAATGCGACGGCAAATGATCGTCCGGGTCGGCCGATCGGGCGGGTCGGTGCCGGGCTCGGATCGCTCGCGGCCGGAACCGGTCCCGAGCCGTCGCCGGCTGACCCGCACACGGCGGGGCCCGGCCGCCCGTGCGCAACCCGGCCGCCCGTGCGCGGTTCGGTGGTTCTTTCGCGGCCCTGTCGCCTACGCGCGGCCCTGTCGCCTGCGCGGCCCGGTCGCCGCGCGGCCCCTCGAAGGGCGGGTGACCTGCGGATAGAGGACGACACCCGACCCGGTTGCGGACCCTCCCGGGTGGCGAGCTAAGCTTTCTCTACCGACGCGGGGTGGAGCAGCTCGGTAGCTCGCTGGGCTCATAACCCAGAGGTCGCAGGTTCAAATCCTGTCCCCGCTACAAAGAAAGAGGTCCTTCGCTCAGCCGGGCGGAGGACCTCTTCGCATGCGCCTCGCATGAGTTTCCACCGATAGCCCGTGAGGCGGGGAATCGGGGCGTAGCGACCCGCCCGTCGTCGAGGGTTCGCATCCTCGTCCCGGCGATGCTGCCGTTGTCAGTACAGGCCGACGTCCGCCATCCGGGCGCCCGGAAGGTGTGGATGGGCAATGGCTGCCACCCACGCCGCACGAACGCGGAGCCGGCTCCGTCGCCGAGTCACCCGGGCATTAGCGTCGACCCATGTCCGACGAACGTGTGTTCCTCGCCGGCGCGTCCGGCGTCCTCGGCCAACGGCTGATCCCGCTGCTCACCGAAGCCGGCTACGTGGTCGGCGGCATGACCCGCTCGGCAGGCAAGGCGGGGCTGCTGCGGGACCTGGGCGCCGAGCCGATCGTGGTGGATGTCTACGACCTGGAGGCGCTGGTCCGGGCGGTCCGGGATTTCGCCCCGGACGTGATCCTGAACGAGCTCACCGACCTGCCCGACGACGCGGCCGACATCGGGGCGTACACCGCGCGCAACGCCCGGATCCGTACCGAGGGGAACCGGAATCTGATCGAGGCGGCCCGGCGTGGCGGGTCGCCGCGGATCCTGGCGCAGACCGTGGCCTGGCAGCTGACCGAGGGGCCGGGCGCGCGGGCGGTCGCCGAGCTGGAGCGCTCGGTTCTCGCGGAGGGCGGGGTGGTGCTCAGCTACGGGCAGTTCTACGGCCCAGGGACGTACTACGAGGACACGATCCCGGCCGAGCCGCGGATCCGGATCGACCGTGCCGCCGCGCGGACGGTCGAGCTGCTCGGCGCGCCGTCCGGCGTGGTGGTGATCACCGACTGACCGCGTCCAGGGCGCGCAGCACCTGGGACAGCGCCGCCGGATGGTGCAGGATGCCGAGGTGGCCGACCACCGCCCGGCGTGCGTGGTCCTGGAGCACCACCTGTTCCGCCCCGGGGACCGCGGTCAGTGACGCGGTGTACGGCGTCACCATCTGGTCGTAGCGCGTGACGACGGTGGTGAACCGGACCTCCGGGGCCGGCGGCGCGCCGTTGATCGCGGCGAGCACGGCCGAGCCGGGCAGTTGCTCCCGCCAGGTCGGGATCTTCGCGTCCAGCCAGCGCCGCAGGTTCGCGGGCAGCCGGTGCGGGTGCCGGAGCAGGCCGTGCAGCGTGGTGCCGCCGTAGGTGGGCGCCAGCCCGACCAGCGACCGGACGGCGCCCGCCGCGGGCTCGCCGGGCAGGCAGCTGACCAGGTAGCGGGCGATCACCGCGCCCCAGGAGTGCCCCACCACGTCGACCCGGCCGGCTCCGGTGGCGGCCCGGACCTCGTCGACGAACGCGGCCAGTTCCAGCGCGTGCCGGTGGGTGGCGCTGACGTCCGGGCCGGGGCGGGCCCGCCGCCAGTCGAACGGGTAGGCGTCCCGGCCGTGGTTGGCCAGCAGCGGCGCGAGCGTGAACCAGTCGCACGAGGAGCGCCCGTTGGTGCCGTGGACCAGAATCACCGGGACGGAGGAGACGGCGGTTCCGGGTTCCGGGCGGCGGGCGCCGGGTGGCAGTCCCCGCGGGTGTGCTGCGCTGTGCCGCAGCGCCGCGCGCCGGCTGTAGTGCACGGGAATTTCGATGATCACTCCCGGTCGTCGCTGATATTCGTACCGCAAAAATGATCTTATCCGAGAAGTATTGCCCAATGGGAATTGACCGGAGCGGCTATTCTCCGCTCCGATGATGAACAAGAACGCGGCCAACAGCGTGCAATCCGGGTCAATCGGCCATAATCCTCCCCTGTGGCCTGAACCGACCAAGACCGAACGCATGCCACGGCTCGCCACCCTCGACGCGCTGCGGCTGATCGCCGCGCTCGCCGTGGCGGCGTTCCATCTGACCGTCTCGTGGCGGATCGACGGGCGCAACGAGCCGGAGTACTTCCTGCCCCATCTGACCCATGTGACCGTCTACGGTTTTCTCGGCGTCGAGGTGTTCTTCCTGATCAGCGGTTTCGTGATCGGGATGAGCAGTTGGAACCGCGGCCTCGGCGAGTTCTTCACGTCCCGGGTCAGCCGGCTTTACCCGGCGTACTGGATCTGCATCCTGATCACCGCGACCGTGGTCACGCTGGCGCCGATCGCCGGCGGTGTGCCGGTCGCCGGGACGCCGGGGCTGCGTGAGATCGCAGTGAACCTGACCATGCTGCAGGAGCCGCTCGGCGTCGGCTCGATCGACACCGTCTACTGGACGCTCTTCGTCGAGCTGCGGTTCTACCTGCTCTTCGCGGCGCTGGCGGCGTTCGGGCTGACCTACCGGCGGGTCGTGCTGTTCTGCGCGATCTGGATGACCGTAGCGGCGATCGGGCCGATGATCGGCAGCCGGGCCGTCCAGGTGCTGGCCATCCCCGAGTACGCTCCGTACTTCATCGCCGGGGTGGCGGCGTTCCTGATCCACCGCTTCGGCAGATCGCCGCTGCTCTTCGGTATCGTTGGTTTCTCCTGGCTGGTTAGTGTCCAGCGGGTCTCGGACCGGGTCGGCACGGTGCAGCCCGGTTTCCACGTGCCGGTCTGGCCGGGCGTGCTGATCGTCACCCTGGGTTATGCGGCAGTGTTGATCATCGCGTTGGGCTGGACCGACCGGATCCGCTGGCGCTGGCTGACCACCGCCGGCGCCCTCACCTACCCCTTCTACCTGCTGCACCAGCGCCTGGGGTACACCTTCATCCGGCACACCTACGAGGCCACCCGGCTGCCCGCCTGGGCTCTGGTGCTCGGCGCCGTGCTGTCGATCCTGGGCCTGTCCTGGCTGGTGTACCGGCTGGTGGAGAAGCCGCTCGCCGGCTGGCTGCGGTCCGGGCTGCGCAAGTCGTTCGCCGACCTGCGCTCGGCGTCCGCGCTGGACGCGATCCGGGCCGGGGCCGGGCCGCGCGGCCCGGAGGTGCCGCGGCAGGTCCGGGAGGGCCGGTTGGTACGGTCCGCCGGGGCCCGGGAAGAGAGATGAGAGAAGTGAGCGAACGTACGGAGAACGCGCGCCTGGCGGCCGACTGCACCCGGTGTGCGGCCCTCTGCTGCGTGGCCCCCGCCTTCGCGAAGTCGTCGGACTTCGCCGTCGACAAGCCGGCCGGGCAGGCGTGCCGGAATCTGGGCGACGACTTCCGCTGCCGGATCCACGAGGAACTGCCCGAGCGCGGCTTCCGCGGCTGTGTGGTGTTCGACTGCTTCGGGGCCGGGCAGCGGCTCACCCAGGAGACGTTCGGCGGGCGGGACTGGCGGAGCAGCCCGGAACTCGCCGGGGCGATGTTCGCCACGTTGCCGGTGCTGCGCCAGCTCCACGAACTGCTCTGGCTGCTCACCGAGGCGCTGACGCTGGACGAGGCCCGGCGGCTGCATCCGAAGCTGCGGGCGGCCGCGGAACAGATCGACGCGGTGGCCGGGGGATCGGCGGACGACCTGCGGGGACTGGACGTGGAGACGTACCGCCAACGGGTTGTGCCGTTGTTGCGACGCGCCAGCGAGCTGGCCCGGGCCGGCGCCGGCGGCCGCCGCCCGGACCACGGCGGAGCCAACCTCATCGGCCGCCGGTTCCGTGGCGCCGATCTGCGCGGAGCCAGCTTCCGCGGCGCGCTGCTGATCGGCGCCGACCTGCGCGGCGCGGACCTGCGGCGGGCCGACTTCACCGGCGCGGACCTGCGTGGCGCCGATCTGCGCGGGGCCGACCTGACCGGGGCGCTGTTCCTGAGCAGATCACAGCTGCGCGCCGCAGTGACCGACGCCGATCACCCCTAAGCTGGTCCGATGCGGCATGTGTCGGGTCTGGTGTGGCTGTTGACAGTTGTCGGGATCATCGCTCTGCTGCTCTTCGACTTCTTCGTGCACGTGCGCCGCGCCCATGTGCCCGGCCTGCGCGAGGCGGCACTGTGGACGTCGATCTACGTGTCGATCGCCATCCTGTTCGGGGTCGGGATCTGGCTCTTCGGTGGCTCCACCATGGGCGCCGAGTACTTCGCGGGATACGTCACCGAGGAGGCGCTCTCGGTCGACAATCTCTTCGTTTTCCTGCTGCTGCTCGGCAGCTTCAAGGTGCCCCGGGCGGACCAGCAGAAGGTGCTGCTGGTCGGGATCGCGGTGTCGCTGGTGGCGCGGACCGCGTTCATCTTCCTGGGCGCCGCGCTGATCAACTCGTTCGCCTGGATTTTCTACCTGTTCGGCCTGATCCTGCTGTTCACCGCGGGCAACCTGGTGCGCGGCACGGGGGAGGCCGAGGAGGAGTCGCCGGACAACATCGTGATCCGGCTGGCCCGGCGGGTGCTGCGGACCTCGGACACCTACGACGGCGACAAGCTGGTGACCTACCGCGACGGCCACCGGGTGCTGACCCCGATGCTGCTGGTCATGGTCGCGATCGGGGGCACCGACATCCTCTTCGCGCTGGACTCGATCCCGGCCATCTTCGGGCTCACCCAGAACGTCTACCTGGTCTTCACCGCGACCGCGTTCTCGCTGCTCGGCCTGCGCCAGCTGTACTTCCTGATCGACGGCCTGCTGGACCGCCTGGTGTACCTGTCCCACGGGTTGTCCGCGATCCTCGCGCTGATCGGCGTGAAGCTGATCCTGCACGCCATGCACCAGAACAACGTGCCGTTCATCAACGACGGCGAGCACATCGGCGTCCAGGAGATCCCCACCCTGGCCTCGCTCGCGATCATCGTGGGGGTGCTGCTGGTCACCGTGGTGGCGTCGTTGCTCAGCCCCCGCGGCCGGGCGCGGACCTACACGGCCGTGGCCCGGCGGCGGGCCACCGAGTTCCTGGAGGTCGAGAAGGACCCGCGGTACTGCGACGAGGTGTACCACAAGCTGCTCGACGCCGAGGCGGGCCTGCGCGCCCTGCCGGAGCGCCACCGGGAGCGGGTCCGGGCCCAGGGCGAGCTGATGGAGCTGCTCAACCGCGCGCACCGGGTGCACGAGGAACGGGTGGCGGCCGGCAGCTGCTTCGCGCGGCCGGAGCCGTCAGCGACCTGACCGCGGGTGGTTCCCCCAGGGGCGGCGGCCGGGACGCGAGCCGCCTCCTCACGGCCGCGGCCCGGACCGCGGGTCACCTCCCCGGTGGCCGCGGCCGGAAGGGTCAGCGGCGGGCCTGCGGGTCGTCGGACTGCCGGTTGAGGTAGGCCCCGAGATTGGTGGTCTGCCCCTGGTAGCGGTGGAAGCCCTCCTCCTCGGCGGCGCCGGAGAGCAGGCTGGCCACCCGGGCGGCCAGGCTGGAGGCGCGGGACGCCAGGTCCGGCTCGGCGAACCGGGAGTCCTGCTCGGCGCGCAGGGCCTGCTCGGCGCGGACCGCGTCGGCGGCGATGCCGGGCCGGTCGCCGTAACCCCGGGGACCGGAGGTGGGCATCGCGGAGGTCGGCACGGCGGAAGTGGGCATCGCGGAGACCGGGGCCGGGTCGTACGCCGGCTCCTGATAGACGGGCTCCTGGTAGGCCGGCTCCTCGTGGACCGGCTCGTCGTAGGCCGGCTCCGGGGCGGGCACCGGGACGGAGCCGAGCAGCGTCACGGTCTGCCCCTCGCCGCCCTGGTAGTTGCTGAACTCCGGGCCGATCACCAGGCGGGACAGCATCCGCGCGTGTGCCGGGGCGACCCCGATCTCTGTCGCGTTCTCCACCCGGAACCGGGCGATGGCCTGGCGCAGCACGTTCGCCAGGCGGTCCGCGTCGCCGACCGTGGCCAGGTCGCCGCCGGCGAAGACCAGGGCCGGGAAGCTGCCCTCCGGACCGTTGCAGACCAGCTGGATCTGGGTGACCGTGGCGTTCCGGCCGATCTCCCGGTTGCCTGGCTGCACCCGCAGATGCTGCGGCCACAGCCAGAACAACTCTCCGCTACTGAGCGTAGCGTCCTTGGCATGCGCATAGCGAACCCGCCGGTCGGTCACGAGGACCTCGGCCTCCTCCGGCAGGGTCCACCGCGGCAACGAGGACGCCTCGTCGAACGCGTACTCGGCCACGGCGCAGCGTCCGCGCCAGAGCACCCGCTCGCCGCTGTCCAGGGGTCCGAGGTCGGTGCCCGGAGCGGACAGGAAGTGCTGGTGGAACATGGTTGCCTTCCCCGTTCACGCCGCGATCTGGAAAACACGGCCGCAACGATTACAGCCGTCCGGTCCCAGTGTTGCCAGTCACCCGACGCGAATCACAGTGGAAGTTCGAAAAGTGACACCGGACAGTGGCGCCGAATGAACCATCGGCCTACCCGGTGACTACTTTCCGTTACTCCGGTGGCCGAAGAGTCCGGCCGGCGGGAGTGGGGAGCCGACCGCGGCGGCGTCCGGAACCGGCGCCGCCCCGGCCGCGAATCGATCGAGGTCGGTCTCGACCCGCCCCGGGAACCAGTCGCCGGCGGCCCGGCGGGTCAGCTCGGCCACCGGCGGCGGGGTACGGCCGGCGAGCACCACCAGGTTGCCGAAGCGCCGGCCGCGCAGCACCGCGGCATCGGCGACCAGGCACGCCTCGGGCAGCACCGAGCGGATCGTGGCGACCTGGGCGCGGGCGTGCTTGAGGGGCGGGCCGTCGGCGATGTTCGCGATCATCCATCCGGCCGGGTCGAGCACCCGGGCCACCTGCCGGGCGAACTCGACAGAGGCCAGGTGGGCCGGGGTGCGCGCGCCGGCGAAGACGTCCAGCACGATCACGTCGTACCCCGCGTCGCGCATGCCCTCGACGGCCTCGCGCGCGTCGCCCACCCGGACCCGGATGTTGGCCTGCGCGGGCAGCGGGAGCTCGCGGCGGACCATCTCCACCAGCGGCCCGTCGATCTCCACCACCCGTTGCGTGGAGCCCGGCCGGGTCGCGGCCAGATAGCGGGGCAGGGTCAGCCCGCCGCCGCCCAGATGCAGCGCGCGCAGCGGCCGGCGCGGCTGCGCCACCAGGTCGATCGCCGCGGCGATCCGCCGCACGTACTCGAACTGCAGGTACGTCGGGTCGGCCAGATCCACGTGCGACTGCGGGGCGCCGTCCAGCAGCAGAGTGAACGCGGTGTCCCGGTCCGGGTCGGGAACCAGTTCCGCGACGCCCGAGGCGACCGTCTCCGTACGCCGTCGCGACGCCCTGCGCTGTGCCATGCGTCGATTGTCCCGGGAGCAGTCGGGGAGCACCGCGCAGGGAACCCGACAGTGGCGGGGGGAACTTCCGACGTTTGATTCGTGACGGTTGACGAGCAGACTTCGAACGTCCGTGCGGCTGTCGAACCGGCCGTCGTGATCATGGACGATCCCGCGGTGGCCGGGTTGCTGCCCGCCGACCCGCTGCTGCACCTGCTGCGCCGGGCCACCTTCGGCCCGAGCCCGTCCGCCATCGCGGAGATCCGCAGGCTGGGCGCGAACGCCTGGCTGGACCGGCAGCTCAACCCGGCCTCGATCGCCGACCCGGTGGCCGACAGGCTGGTCGCCCGGCTGCCGCTGTGCGGGCTGAGCATCTCCGAGATCCGCGCCAAGGTGGCCGCCGGGCAGCTCAAGCGGTACGCCTGGGAGCCGATGTGGCAGCTCAGCTTCGTCACGCCGGTCCGGATGATCTGGAGCGAGCGGCAGCTCTTCGAGGTGATGGTCGACTTCTGGTCCAACCACCTGAACGTGACCTGCCCGTTCGGCGACGTCTGGGACAGCCGTACCGACTACGACCGCAACGTGATCCGCAAGTACGCCCTGGGCACCTTCGCCGACCTGCTCAAGGCGTCGGCGCGGCACCCGGCGATGCTCAGCTACCTGGACAACCGGTACTCCACCCGGCTGGCGCCGAACGAGAACTACGGCCGCGAGCTGCTGGAGCTGCACACCGTCGGGCTCGGCTACACCGAGGCGGACGTGAAGGACGCGGCGAAGCTGCTCACCGGGCTGACCGTGAACAGCGCCACCGGGCAGTACCGGTACGACGCCGCCAACCACGCGGTCGGCCCGGTCAGGATCCTCACGTTCGCGCACGCCAACGCGACCACCACCGGCGGCGAGGGAGCGGCGCTGGCGCTCCTCGACCATCTGGCGGTCCACCCGTCCACCGCCCGCCGGATCGTCTCCAAGCTGTGCGTCCGGTTCGTCGCCGACGAGCCGCCCGCCACCCTGGTCACCAAGCTGGTCAAGGTCTACCTGGACAACCGGTCGGCGATCGTGCCGGTGCTGCGGGCGCTGTTCACCTCGCCCGAGTTCGCCGCCTCGGTGGGGGCCAAGACCCGCACACCGCTGGAGGATCTGGCGGCCACCGTCCGGATCCTCGGCTACGGGCCGCCGGCCAGCGGCACCAAGTCGTACGACAGCCTCTACTGGATGGCCCGCAACGCCGGCCAGGCGCCGCTGTTCTGGGGGCCGCCGAACGGCTACCCGGACGTGGCCGCGGCCTGGGCGTCGCCGTCCGGCCTGCTGGTGCGCTGGAACTTCCACCTGTCGCTGGCGGCCGGCTACTGGCCCGCCGACCTGGCCAAGCCGGCCGACCTGATGACCGGGATGATCGGCGCCCGGCCGGCCACCTACGGCGCGCTCATCGACGCGACGGCCAAACGCCTCCTCGGGGTGACGCTGGGCGCCGCGCAGACCGCGGCGCTCGCCGCCTTCTACGGCAAGACACCCACGTCGCAACTGAAGCCCAACGATCCCGCGGTGGGCTGGATGTACCCGTACCTGATGACGATGCTGCTGAACTCCCCGAACTTCGCCCTGAGGTGAGCGCTGACGTGACTGTGACCTGTGGATGTGACGAACAGCGCCGGGTGACCGTGTCCCGGCGGAAACTGCTCGCCGCCGGGGCGGCCGGCGCCTTCGCCGGGCTGGTCGGCTCGCAGCTCGACACCCAGCTGGCGTTCGCGGCCGACCCGTCGTACTCCGGGGACGTGCTGGTGCTGCTCTCGCTGCGGGGCGGGTTCGACGGGCTGTCCGCGGTGGTGCCGGCCGGTGATCCGGGGTACTACGCCGCCCGGCCTACGATCGGGGTGCCGAAGTCGCAGCTGATCGGCGGTGGGACGTTCTTCGGGCTGCACCCGGCGCTGGCGCCGCTGCTGCCGTACTGGACCTCCGGCAAACTGGCCGCGGTGCAGGCGGTCGGGCAGCCGGCCCCGAACCGGTCGCACTTCTCCGCGATGGAGGAGCTGGAGCGGGCCGCGCCGGGGACCTCGGTGCGCACCGGCTGGCTCAACCGGATGCTCGGCTCACTGAAGTCGGCCGACCCGTTCGGCGCGGTCGCGATGGGTACCGCGCGCCCGGCCCGGGTGCTCGACGGCCCGGCGCCGCACCTCGGCTTCACCTCGATCAACGGTCTCGCGCTGAGCGGGGACGACGCGGCCAAGCCGCTCTCCGCCACGATGGCCGCGCTCTACCGCGGCGCCCCGGCCCGGCTGGCGCATACCGCGCAGCAGCTGACCGGCGCGCTGGACCGGGCCAAGGCGCTGCGCGCGGCCGGGTACACGCCGGCCAACGGCGCGTCGTACCCGGCCACCGACCTGGGCGCGGCGCTGCGCGACGTGGCCCGGCTGATCAAGACGGACGCCCGCCTGATGACCGCCACCGTCGACTCCGGCGACTGGGACATGCACGAGAACCTGGGTCCGGCAGAGCCGGGCCGTCGGATGCACGACCAGCTGGCCCGGCTGGCCGCCGCGATCGCCGCGTTCGCCACCGACCTCGGCCCGGACGGGTTGCGCCGGGTCACGCTGATCACGATCAGCGAGTTCGGCCGGCGGGTCGCGCAGAACGGTTCCGGCGGGCTCGACCACGGGTACGGCAACATGATGTTCGTGCTCGGCGGCGGCGTCCGCGGCGGCAAGGTCTACGGCGCCTGGCCCGGCCTGGGCGCCGGCCAGCTCCGCGACGGCGACCTGGCGGTGACGACGGACTACCGCGCGGTGATCGGCGAGATCCTCCGGGCCCGCTGCCGGGTGGGCGACCTGAGCTCGGTCTTCCCGGGGGTCACGGCGTCTTCGCTGGGCCTGGTGGCCGCTCGCTGAAAACGGTCTTTATTTCATAAAAACCCGATACGGCGCGAGGTAGCTGTTTCACACTGTCAGCGATATTCCGATGTACGGAGGTGACGGTGACCAGCAACCTGTTGGCCGAGCTCATCGGGGGACAGCGGCGCCCGCCCGGCCCGCCGCCCGCCTTGCGCATGCCGGCGATCCTGCACGCGGCCAAGCACCGGGCCGGGCCACCGCTGAAGATCCGCCGGCACACGTCGGACGAGGGGTCGCCGTTCTGGCGGTGGGACTGCGACAACTGCGGGGAGTACGGCGGCGGGCGGCACCACCCGGACGCCGTCACCCGGGCGATGCGTCACTGCCGGGAGCATCCGGATCACCGGTCGTCCCTGCTCCCGCCGGCCGGCTGCCGCCAGCCGGACACCTACCTGCCCCTGCACCCCATGCTGTACGCGGTGGACGACGACCCGCCCCCGGCTCCGCTCGACACCTGACCCCGCCGACCCGGTCACGAAGACGGCCCGGGGTTCCCCGATCGGGAAACCCCGGGCCGCAGGCCTGCGCGGGAGCTACGGCTGGGTGTCGCCGGCGCCGGTGCGCTTCTGCGCCTCGTCGACGCCCCGGTCCACCTGGCTGGAGTACTTGTTGCCGGTCCGCTGGTCGACCTGGTCGCCGGCCTTCTCCAGGCCCTGGTCCACCTGCTCGTCGTGCTTGTCGGCGAAGTCCTTCGCCTTGTCGAGGAAGCTCATCGCGGGGTCCCCTTCACTCGTCTCTTCACTGTCTCGGTGTTCCGTTTACCCAGAATTTCGGCGACCCTGCGGAAGATCGGGTCAGTTACCACTTCCGGTAGCGAGGCGCGGAGCGGAATTCGCCAGTTCGGGTACTCGTCGAAGGTGCCGGGCAGGTTCGGCTGGCGCCGTTCCAGCAGCACGTCGTAGAGGGACGCGGTGACCAGCCGGCACGGGGTGCGGGCGAGGAACTCGTGCATGGCCAGCACCACCTCCGCCGGCTGCTCCGCGGAATCGGCGGGCAGCAGGCCCTCCTGGCGGAGTAGCTCCAGCAGCGCGGCCTTGTCCGCCTTCCAGGTCGCCCACTCCTGCTCGACGGTGCCGGCCAGCTGGTCCAGCTCGGCCCGGACCTCGACCTGCTCGCCGGCCAGAAAGCCGGCGGCGGTGGGCAGATCGTGGGTGGAGATGCTGGCCAGGGCGTTACGGCGGTAGTCGGCGGCGGGCCGGAACTCACCGGTGTCCCAGTCCCGGGTGAACCAGAGCACCGACGAGCCGAGCATGTTCATCCGCTCCAGCGTCTCGGTCATCTCCGGCAGCACGGTGCCGAGATCCTCGCCGATCACCACCGCGCCGGCGCGCTCGGCCTCCAGGGCCAGGATGCCGAGCATCGCCTCCGGGTCGTAGTGGACGTAGGTGCCCTCGGCCGGACCCATGCCCGGCGGCACCCACCACAGGCGCCACAGCCCGGCCACGTGGTCGACGCGGAGCCCGTCGGCGTGGCGGAAGATCCGGCGCAGCATGTCCCGGTACGCCGCGTACCCGGTCTCGATCAGCGTGTCCGGGCGCCAGGCGGCCAGTCCCCAGTCCTGGCCGAGCTGGTTGAACGCGTCCGGAGGGGCGCCCGCCCGCACGCCGGGCGCCAGGACGTCCTGCAGCAGCCAGCCGTCGGCGCCGGTGGGGTCGATGCCGACGGCGAGGTCGTGCACGATGCCGACGGGCATGCCGGCGGCGGCCTCCCGGGCCGCGTCCAGCTGCCTCTCGACCAGTTGCTGGACCCAGGCGTGGAAGGCGATCCGCTCGCTCCGGTAGGCGCGGACCGCCGGGGAGTGCGGATGGCGTAGCTCGGCGGGCCAGCGCTGCCAGTTCGGGCCGTGCTCCTCGGCGAGCGCGCAGAACCGCGCGAAATCCGCCAGCCCCGGGTCCGCCTCCAGGTCGACCGGCTCGGCCAGTGGCCAGAGCAGCTCCAGGGCGGCGAGTTTGGCGTCCCAGACGGCGGTGTAGTCGATCAGTTCGCCGCTCTCCGGCTTGAGCGCGTCGATCGCGGCCCGCACCGAGTCGTCGGCCCGGCCGTACTCCGCGGTGTCGGCGATCCGCAGGTAGAGCGGATTCGCGAACCGGCGACTGGACGGCGAGTACGGCGAGGCCGGCACCGGCGACACCGGAGTGACCGCGTGCAGCGGGTTGAGCAGCACCAGCCCCGCGTCCCCGGACTGCTCCACGAACGACCGCAGATCCCCGAGATCCCCCATCCCCCAGGACCCGGCCGAGTGCAGGGAGTAGAGCTGCAGCATCCAGCCCCAGGTCTCCGGTGGCTTGGGCAGCCGCTCCGGAACGACGACGAGCGTCGTGGACTCACCCAGCCGATGCCAGCCCAGGGGCAGATCCTCCAGAATCTCGACGGTACGGCGGGAGCCGTCCTCCAACGTCAGCTCGGTCGGCGCGGGCAGTTCCCGGCGCTGCCCGGCGCGCAGCACGATCGTCCCGGGCAGCCGCCCCTCGTCGTCCCGGCCGCGCGCCTCGGCCAGCGCCGCCTCGATCGCCGCGGGCGTGCCGGCGTCCACCCCGAGCAGGCCGAGCACCCCGATCACCGACTCCGGTGCGACCTCGGTGCGGCGGCGCTGGAAGTTCTCGTACCAGGTGGCCACCCCGTGTGCCGCGGCCAAGGCCTCGAGCTTCGCGTCCATGCTGCCCCTCTCGTCGCCTACCGCCTCATACCCGTGATCATCGGTGCTTACGCCGAGTCGCATCCGTTGCTTGGATGGGTCAGCATGGGGCACATGGCTGACGTGGTGAAGTGGTGGTCGCGGCTGACCGCGGCGCTGACCGGAGCGGTGCTGGCGCTGGTGGTGCCGGCGCACGCCTGGGCGGCGAGCAACGGGGTGGCCGACGTGGCGATCGAGGCGGCGAAACGCCGTACCCGGGGTGGACGCGGTTTCGGGTTCCTCTTCGGCGGAGCGTTGTGCTGCCTGTTCGTGGTGGCGGCGATCGTCCTCGTGGTCGTGTTGATTTCGCGGAACCGCAAGCGGCGCCGCTGATTTCCGTCCTAGCTTGTGCAGATGCGGACGAGTGACAGGCGATCGCTGGCCCTGGGCGGCGGGATCGCCGCGCTGCTCTGCATCCCGCCGGCGATCTCGGTGGCCGCCAACGCGTCCGCCGACGTGCTGCTCACCACGGGCCGCCCGGCGCTCGCCTCGTCGACGCTGAGCGTGGCGTGGCTGGCCTCGGCGGCTGTGGACCACAGCACCGGCACCCGGTGGGCCAGCGGCGTGACCGCCGGCACCGAATGGCTGCGGGTCGACCTGGGTGCCGCGCAGGACGTGACCCGGGTGCGGCTGCACTGGGCGGCGGCGTACGCCAAGGCGTACCGGGTGCAGCTCTCCGACGACGGGGCGACGTGGCGGGACGCGTACCGGACCGCGAACGGCACCGGCGGGGTGGACGATCTGCGCGGCCTGACCGCGTCCGGGCGGTACCTGCGGGTACTGGCCACCCAGCGGGCCACCCCCGACGGTTACTCGCTGCGGGACGTGCGGGCGTACGGGCCGGGGCCGGCCGCCCGGGTCACCGAGTCCGGCCGGGTCGTCGGCGCGGGCGTGCCCGCGGCGGCCGCGGGACTGACCGCGAAGGTCAAGAAGGAGACCGCTTTCCAGCTGGTGTCCAGCGCGGAGAACTCGACGCTGAACTGGCGCGGCGAGTACGGATACCTGGAGGACCTGGGCGACGGCCGGGGCTACACCGGCGGGATCATCGGGTTCTGCTCGGGCACCAGCGACATGCTCGCGGTGGTCACCGACTACACCCGGCGCAAGCTGGCCAATCCGCTGGCCCGGTACCTTCCGGCGCTGCGCGCGGTGGACGGCACCGACTCGCACGAGGGGCTGGACCCGGGCTTCCCGGCGGCCTGGCGGGCGGCCGCCCGGGACCCGGTCTTCCAGCGGGTCCAGCGGGACGCCCGGGACCGGATGTACTTCACGCCGGCGGTGCGGCTCGCCGGCGCGGACGGGCTGCGGGCGCTGGGGCAGTTCGCTTACTACGACGCGGCCGTGATGCACGGCGTCTCCGGGCTCCGGACCATCCGCGAGCAGGCGGTCCGGGCCCGTAGGACACCGGCACAGGGCGGGGACGAGATCGCCTACCTGGGCGCCTTCCTGGACGCCCGGGACGCCGAGATGCGGCGGGAGGCGGCGCACAGCGACACCACCCGGGTCGACACCGCGCAGCGGGTCTTCCTCAGAGCCAGCAATCTCGACCTGGTCCCGCCGCTGACCTGGCAGGTCTACGGCGACCGGTACACGATCAAATCCTGACCAGCCGCACCGCGCCCGTCGACGGCAAGGTCACCGAAGACGATGCGACCGGATTGCGCCCGTCGATGTCGGGGGTGCCGAGAACAGGTGCGAAGCGTCGCCGTTCCCGGTGCCCCCGACATCGACTCGAAGGGGCGCGATCCCCGCCGGGCGGAGCGAGGCCGTCAGGCCCGGCTCCACTTCTGGTTGGCCGCTCCGGTGCAGTCCCAGAGCTGCAGCTGGGCGCCGTTCGCGCCGTTGTTGTCCTTGATGTCCACGCACCGGTTCGCCGACACGTTGACCAGGTCGCCGGCGGACGACAGGGTGAACCGCTGAACCGGGTTGCCGTTGCAGGTGACCAGCTGGATCGGGGTGCCGTTGGTGAGCGCCCCACCGGCCGGGTCCATGCACTTGCCCATCGCGCGCAGCGTGCCGTCGCCGTTGGCGGCCCAGCTCTGGGCGGCCGAGCCGTTGCAGTCGTACGTCTGCAGGCGGGCGCCGTCGACCGGGTTCGCGCCCGGGATGTCGACGCAGCGGCCGTTCAGCTTGCTCTTCAGCGCGTTGCCACTGGCCGGCGGCGGGGTGGTGCTGGTGCCGCTGACGTGCACGTAGTCGATCAGCATCTTGCTCTCGGCGGGCAGGCTCGCCGGGTTGCCCTGACCGAAGTTACCGCCGACGGCCAGGTTCAGGATGATGAAGAACGGGTGCTCGAACACCCAGTTGACGTTGCCCTTGGCGGCCCGCAGCGAGTCCGGGGTGGCCCGGAAGTACTCCTGGCCGTCCACGGTCCAGACGATCAGGTTGGGCGACCAGTCCACCGCGTAGTTGTGGAAGGCCTGGTACCACGGCGAGCCGGCGACCAGCTGACCGCCGAACGAGCTGCCGCCGGAGTAGCCGGGGCCGTGCAGGGTGCCGAACAGCCGGTTGGGGTCGCGGCCGACGACCTCCATGATGTCGATCTCGCCGTCGGTCGGCCAGTTGCCGCCGCCGAGCATCCAGAAGGCCGGCCAGAGACCGGAGCCGTTGGGCACCTGGATGCGCGCCTCGATGTGGCCGTACTGCTGGGTGAACTTGCCGGCGGTCTGGATCCGGCCGGAGGTGAACTGGCAGGTGCCGTTCCAGCAGTCGTTGTGCCCGCCGCTGCCCTTGCGGGCCGTGATGACCAGGTGCCCCTGGCCGTCCATCGCGACGTTGCTGGTGCCGCTGGTGTAGTACTGCAGCTCCTGGTTGCCGAAGCCGCTGCCGCCGGTGTCGAAGTTCCACCGGGACGTGTCGACGCCGGTACCGGCCGCGCCGTTGAAGTCTTCGTTCCAGGTGACCGCGGCGACCGCGGCGTCCGCGTTGTCGTTGCGTGACGCCATGAACATCGATGACGCGAGTGTCGTCGCGACCACCGCCGCGCCGAGCAGGACCCGTAACTTGCGCATCTGGGGAAACCTCCGGGGGGAGAGGGTGCCGTTACTCCAAACAGTCTTTAGAGACAGACTGTCGCAGGTCAATGGAGACGGGTTCCGGAACCCCGGATAACAGAGAACCGCTCAAATTTTTTGGAAGAGCGCCGGCACCAGGCCCGGCTGCCAGCCCGGAAGCGCGGTGTGCACCTGCAGCACCCGGTACGTCGAGCCACGGTAGGAGACCCGGGAGCCCACCTGGTACGTGGTGAACGCCTTCCACGCCGGCGCCGGCGCGACGGTGAGCCGGACCGTGACGGCTACCGAGTCGACCAGCAGCGCGTCCGAGTAGCGGCCGCCGCCGCCCGGGTTCAGCGCCAGCCGGAACGGCTGCCCCACGGTGGCCGGGGTCAGCCGCAGCACCTGCTGGCCGTCGACCGACCAGACGAACGACGTCCGGGTCCAGTCGACGGCGTAGGTGTGGAAGTCCCGGACGCTGGTGGTGCCGGCGCCGAGCGCCTCGAACCGCCCGGGCACCGTGCCGCCGTCGGCGGTGAGCACGCCGAGCAGCTTCCAGGCCGGGCCGGCGTCCCCGGCGCGGATCCGGGCCGACACGTGCCCGCTGGACTGGCTGAACGTCGTCACGGTGCGCAGCGTGGAGTCCAGGACGAGGTTGCCGTCGCCGTCCTGCCAGGTGTCCCAGGAGCCGCCGGACCACTTGGCGGGGTCCACGCCGGCGCCCCGGGCTCCGTCGAAGCCGTCGCCGAAGACCGTTCTGCTGACCGTCTCGGCGTGCGCGACGCCGGACGCGGTCAGCCCGGCCAGCACGACCGCGGCCGCCACCAGCGGCCGCGGCCACCGCGCACCGTGACCCATCGCATCAACCCCCACCTCGGTCCCGCGCACAGACTCTGCCCGGGACCGGGTGGTGACGGCAAGGCCGGAGCCGAGAATCCACCGGCCGGGGCCCGGGTTCAGTCGTACTCCGGGGCGCTCGTCTCGTGCATCGCGAGCTCCTCGGCGCTCGCGCCGCCGCCGGCCGCGCCCGCGTCCCACGCCACGCTGTCCGGCTCCTCGTCGAAGCCCGAGCCGCCGTCCGGCGCGACCAGCCGGCCGACCCGGGCCGGATCGTCCTCGTCGAGCTGGCCGTCGTCGTAGAGCGAGACCGGGGAATCCGGGTCCGAGGTCGGGCTCTCGCCCCACACGTCCCGGTCGAATCGCTCCCGGCCCGAGTCGTCGACCGTCTCGTCGATCGGGTCGCGGCGGGACGTGTCCTCGTCCTCGGCGCCGAAGTCCGGCTCCTCCTGGCGCAGCCGCCGGTCGAGCGACTCGCCCTGGCGCTGCTCCTCGGCCGTGTCGCCGAACCGGTTCGACCCGCCCGGGCCGGTGCCGGCCAGCGCCGCCGGGTCCTGGCCGTCAGCCCATCGGCCGCTGTCCACCTCGTCGTACGCGGTGGAGTCGTCGTCGGCGGTGTCCGGCAGGCCGGAGGCCTCCGGATCGCTCACCTCGGTGGGGTAGTCGTTGTCTCGCATGTGCGCTATCTACCCGCGCGCCGGGCAGGTCATACGTTGATCCGTTCCGGGGTCAGAAGTGCCCAGACGACCTTGCCGCCGGGCAGCGCCAGCCCGCCCCAGCGGTGCGCCACCGAGTCGATCAGGAGAAGACCGCGGCCGCCGTACGCCGTGGGCGCGACCGGCCCGGAGAACCGCGGCAGCACCGACGACTCGTCGCGTACCGCCACGCTGAGCGTCGTGCCGTGCCGGCCCAGCAGCACGCACATCGGCGTGCGGGCGTGCGCCACCACGTTGTTGACCATCTCGGTCGCCACGATGCACGCGTCACCGGCCAGCTCGGCCATCGACCAGCGCAGGCAGGCCTCGGTGATCCGCTCCCGCACCTCGCGGGCCGCGCCGACCACCGGGTCCAGTTCCAGGCGCACCCGCAGACCGTCACGGGGAGGGCCGAGCGCGGCGTACGCGGCGTCCGGGTCGGCCTGGACCAGCCAGCCGGTCGACTGCCAGGGTGTGTCGCCGGCCCCGCCGCAGAGCACCAGCCGGGCGGCCGGCCAGTACCGGGTCTCGTCGGACACCGCACGCAGCGTGCCCAGCGCGTCGTCGTGCGGCACGCGTAGGCCGGAGACGTCCACCACGACGGCTTGCGGCTGGCCGGCGAGCACGTCGATCAGCGTGGAGCGGACCTGTCCGGCGGTTTCGGCGTCGAGCACCCCGGTCAGCCGGACCAGGGGATGGCTCTGGCCCCGGTCCACCAGGTGACGAACCTCGCTCGGCATGATCGCTCCATTGTGCATGACGTGTCCCCTTCGCGCATTTCGGCGAGCAGCGGACCAGGCCCGGCGCCAACCGGACATTTACCCACGACGCGGGTGCCTGGGATGTACCCCGTGCGGGTGCGATCAACCGCGAGGCGTCAGAGCGGTCAGGACGCTCTCGTGCAACAGGCCATTGGTGGCGATCACCGAGGACTTGTCCGCGCAGGTCCGGCCGTCCAGGTCGGTGACCTTGCCGCCGGCCTCGGTGATGATCGGGATCAGCGCGGCCATGTCCCAGAGCGACAGCTCCGGCTCGGCCATCGCGTCCAGCGCGCCCTCGGCCATCAGCATGTAGCCGTAGAAGTCGCCGTAGGCGCGGCTGCGCCAGACGCCGAGCAGGACGTCCAGCAGCTGCGGCAGCCGGCCGTTCTCCTGCCAGCCGGTCAGGCTGGCGTAGCAGAAGCTCGCGTCGGCGAGCCGCCGGACCCGGGAGACCTCGATCCGGGTGGCGGCGTGCTGGTGCCTGCCGGCGAACGCGCCCAGGCCGCGCCCGGCCCACCAGCGCCGGCCCAGCGCCGGAGCGGAGACCAGCCCGACCACCGGGGTGTCGCCCTCCATCAGCGCGATCAGAGTGGCCCAGATCGGCACGCCGCGGACATAGTTCTTGGTGCCGTCGATGGGGTCGATCACCCAGTGCCGGGTGCCCGGCCCGGCCGCCGCCTCCGATCGCCCGAACTCCTCGCCGAGCACGCCGTCGCGCGGCCGGGCGCGGGCCAGCGTGGCGCGGATCGCCTTCTCCACCGCGGTGTCCGCGTCGGACACCGGGGTGAGGTCGGGCTTCGCCTCGACCTTCAGGTCGAGCGAGCGGAACCGGGCCATCGAGATGGCGTCGGCCGAGTCGGCGAGCAGATGGGCAAGAGCGAGATCGTCCGCATATCCGGCCATGGAAGAGACCTTACTGAGTTCGATTGCCTCGCTTCGCTCGGCGGCATCGCGCCCTTGTCGGAGGCGGGCGCGATGCGTCGTGGTTCTGTGCCGCGCGGGTCAGGGGGATCGTGGTGGTTGTGGTGCCGCGTGGTCAGGGTCTTGACGCGTGGTGGGGTCAGGCGGTCAGGCCGGTGTCCGGCTGTTGGTCTCGGGGCTCGAGGTCTCCGGCGCGTGAGGCGAGAAGCCGGCGGTACGACTCCAGGCGCCGCCGGTCGGCCTGCCCGGCCGCCACCCACGCCTCCAGCGTGCAGTCCACGTCGGCGGCGGTGTGCCCGCAGTTCGGCTGGTCTTCCAGGGTGCCCTCGACCAGGTCGGGAAAACCGTGCAGCAGGCTCTCGGCGCTGACGTGGGCCAGGCCGAAGCTCCGGATGCCCGGGGTGTCGACGATCCACCCGGGGTTCCGGCGGGACCCGCCGGCCGGGGGCAGGCGCAGCGCCACCGCGCTGGTCGAGGTGTGCCGCCCCTTGCCCACCGCGCTGACCGCCCCGACCGCCCGCAACGCGTCCGGCACCAGGCGGTTGACAAGCGTCGACTTGCCGACCCCGGAGTGACCCACCAGCACCGAGATCCGGCCGGCCAGCCGTTCCCGCAGCTCCGCCAGGTCACTGCCCGGGCGGACCAGCACGTACGGCAGGTCCAGCTCGGCGTAGTAGTCCAGCACCCGCTCGGGCCCGGCCAGGTCGGCCTTGGTCAGGCAGAGCAGCGGCTCGATGTCCGCGTCGTACGCCGCGACCAGGCACCGGTCGATGAACCCGGTGCGCGGCGGGGGGTCGCTCAGCGCGCTGACGATCACCAGCTGGTCCGCGTTCGCCACCACCACCCGTTCCAGCCGGCCCTCCGGCGTGGTGTCGTCGTCGTCCGCGGTGCGCCGCAGCACCGAGGTGCGCTCGGCGATCCGGACGATCCGGGCCAGCGACCCGGTGTCGCCGGACACGTCACCGACCAGCGCCACCCGGTCGCCCACCACCACCGATTTGCGGCCCAGCTCCCGGGCCCGCATCGCGGTGATCACCTCGGGCTCGCCGGCGGCGTCCTCGCGGACACAGCCGTACCGCCCGCGGTCCACGGTGATCACCAGCGCGTCCACCGCGTCGTCGTGTCTGGGGCGCGTGCGGGTGCGCGGCCGGGACGACCGCCCCGGCCGGACCCGGACGTCGTCCTCGTCGTACTCCCGCTTACGCCCTGGCAGCTTCAGCTCCTTGCCGCGAGTCCCGCCCAGAGTTCCGGGAACTCGGGCAACGTCTTCGACGTACAACCTACGTCGGTGAGCCGGACGCCCGGGACGGAGAGTCCGACCACCGCGGCGGCGTGCGCCATCCGGTGGTCCGCGTACGTCTCGAAGGAGGCCCCGCGCAGCGGCCGCGGCTCGATCCGCAGCCCGTCCCGGAACTCGGTGACCCCGGCGCCGAGCTTGGTCAGCTCGGCGGCGAGCGCGGCGATCCGGTCCGTCTCGTGGCCGCGGATGTGCTCGACCCCGCGCAGCTCGGACGGCCCGTCGGCGAGCGCCGCGAGCGCTGCCAGCACCGGTGTCATCTCGCTCACCTCGGACAGGTCGGCGGTGACCCCGCGCAGCGTCCCGGTGCCGCGCACGGTGAGGCCGCCGGCCGGGCGGGTCACCTCGGCGCCGAACGCGGTGAGCAGCTCGGCCAGCCGCTCGACCGGCTGCCAGCTCGCGGCCGGCCAGCCGGCCAGGGTGACCGCGCCGCCGGTGACCATCGCGGCGGCGAAGAACGGCAGCGCGCCGGAGAGGTCCGGCTCGATGGTCCAGGTGCGGCCGCGCAGCGGGCCGGGCTCGACCACCCAGACGTCCGGCACGCTCTCGTCGACCACCGCGCCGGCCGCGCGCAGCATGTGCGTGGTCATCCGCAGGTGCGGGGCGGACGGCACCGGCGGGCCCGCGTGCCGCAGCGTCAGGCCCTTGCTGAACCGGGCCGCGGAGAGCAGCAGGCCGGAGACGAACTGGCTGGAGCCGGACGCGTCGACCACCGCCTCGCCGCCCTCGACCTGGCCGGCGCCGTGCACGGTGAGCGGCAGCCCGCCGGTCGGCGACGCCTCCACGCGCACCCCGAGCGAGCGCAGCGCGTCCAGGATCGGCCCCATCGGGCGCTTGCGGGCGTGCGGGTCGCCGTCGAACTCGACGGTGCCCTCGGCCAGCCCGGCGACCGGCGGCAGGAAGCGCATGATGGTGCCGGCCAGGCCGACGTCCACCCGGGCCGGGCCGCGCAGCGGGCCGGGCTCGACCAGCCAGCGGTCGCCGGCCGAGGTGTCCACGGCGACGCCGAGCGCGCGCAGGCCGGCCGACATCAGCGTGGTGTCCCGCGCCTCGAGCGGCGCCTCGATCACCGAGGACCCGTCGGCCAGCGCGGCCAGAATCAGGGCCCGGGCGGTCATCGACTTGGAGCCGGGCAGCCGCACGGTGGTGGTGACCGGGCCGGTGGCGGACGGGGCGAGCCAGGGACGGAGTTCAGCAGCCATGGCCGCCATTCTGCCGGTGCGTGCCGGCATTTCCGCGGCGCATTCCCGGCTCCCGGGACATGCGCAGCGGATTCCGGAGCCGGGCGCCTTCCGGCACCGGCTTTTCCTCGGTGTTTTGTGCCCCCTGCCACAGTTTCCGTTGGCGTACGCTGCTCCCCATGTGCGGGCGGTACGCGACCACGCGGAGCAACGCGGATCTCAGCCAGTTCTTCGAAGCGGCCGACGTGACCGGGGAACTGTCGCCGAGCTGGAACGTCGCGCCCACCAATCCGGTCCCGCTGATCCGCGAGTCGGCCACGCACGCCGCCCGGGTGCTGGACTCCGCGCGCTGGGGCCTGGTCCCGCCGTGGGCCGCCGACCTGCGCCAGGGCTCCCGGATGATCAACGCGCGGGCCGAGACGGTCGCCGCGTCCCGGGCCTTCGCGCCGTCCTTCGCCCGCCGCCGGTGCCTGGTCCCCGCGGACGGCTGGTACGAGTGGGTCCGCGCCGGCAAGCAGAAACAGGCGTACTACATGACCTCGGCGGACGGCTCCCCGCTGGCGTTCGCCGGGATCTGGTCGGCCTGGGGCCCGGAGTCCGTGCTGACCTGTGGTGTGATCACCACCGCGGCGCTCGGCGGGCTGGCCCGGGTGCACGAGCGGATGCCGTTGATCCTGCCGCCGGACCGGTGGGCCGGATGGCTCGCCGGCGGGGGCGACCCGGAGCCGTTGCTGCGCCCGATGAGCGTCGCGGAATTGGACGCGATCGAGGTGCGTCCGGTGGGGCCCGCGGTCGGCAATGTGCGCAACAACGGGCCGGAGTTGCTGAGCCCGCCGGCCGAGGTAACACTTTTCTGAACTCCGGAAGATCAACGATGGTCTTTGTCGGAGTATGCGCGGATTCGGCATCGACAACTTTGTTTCAAGATAGATCAACCCCTTGTTCTGATCTTGTACGGTGCGGTACAAACCAGCGCCGGAGTGGTGCCGGTCCGCAAGGTGCGGAGCGGCCGCCACAGCAGTTCCGGTCCCACGGGGGAGGTGGGCTGATGACACGAGCACGCATGCCGCGTCCGCACGAGGTGGCCATCGCGCGACGCGACCCGCGGCTGCTCGACGCGATTGCGGGACGCCGGACGGACGAGGCCTGGCGGACCCGGGGAGCTTGCCGGACCGTCGACCCGGAGACGTTCTTCCCGGCACCGAACGAGCCGTCGGCAAGCGCTGTCGCCCTCTGCGGCACGTGCCCGGTGCAGGGCCCATGTCTGGCCTGGGCGCTGCAGGTGGGCGACTGTCACGGCGTCTGGGGCGGCACCACGCCACGCGAACGGCGGGCCATGCTGGTGGCCTGGCGCGAGCGCGTCCGGCCGGACGGCGGGCCGGTCGAGGACGACACCACGGACGAGGAGGACCGCCGCTTCCTGGCGCTGGAGCCGGTGAGCCGCTGATAGAAACGGAGCCTGTGACCAGCTCCGAGAAAATCGTCGAGACCCCGCGCGGGCCGGCCCGGGTCCGGGTGACCGACCCGGCCGGGCCCTCGCGAGGTCAGTTGTTCCTGGGCCACGGGGCCGGTGGCGGCGTGGACGCGCCGGACCTGGTCGCGGTGCACGACGCCGCGGTGGCCGCCGGGGTGCGGGTGGTGCTGGTGACCCAGCCCTACCGGGTGGCCGGGCGGCGGGCGCCGGCCCCGGCCGGGCAGCTCGACGAGGCGTGGACCGCCGTCGTGCGCGCCGAGGCCGTACCCGATCGGCCCCTGATCCTCGGCGGGCGGTCCAGCGGAGCGCGCGTCGCGTCGCGGACCGCCCCCCACCTCGGCGCCGCGGGTGTGCTGGCCCTGGCCTTCCCGCTGCACCCGCCGGGCCGGCCGGAGAAGACCCGGGCGGCCGAGCTGCCGGCTCAGATCCCGACGCTGGTGCTCAACGGCGACCGGGACCCGTTCGGCGTGCCCGAGGCCGGCGGCGCCGTCGAGGTGATCGTCCGGCCCGGCGCCGTGCACGATCTGAAGAAGGACCCGCCGGGCACCGCCGCGCTCGTGATCGACTGGCTCCGGCGACATGGCTGGACGGCGGAATTCTGAGCACGCCCACGGCGTTGTGATCCCCGGATGGTTTTCCTTGGAAGGGGTGTCTGTAGTGCGTGCTTTGGAGCACGAGCGCCGGGAGAAGACCCGGGTCCGGGAGCTCCTGGACTCCCCGGCGTGGCCCGCCGTGGAGCCGGCGGCCCCTGCCACGCCGGTGAGCGTGAGCACACCGGTTTTCGAGAGCGTGACGGGGGCACTACCCGTATCCTCGGCGGGGCGGTCGAGGGGGGAGTCCAGGGTGGCCCAGAAAGAGCGGACCGACGAGCGTCGGCAACGCTTCGAGCGCGACGCGCTGCCGTTCGTGGATCAGTTGTACGCTGCCGGCCTGCGGATGACCCGTAACCCGGCCGACGCCGAGGACCTGGTGCAGGAGACGTTCCTCAAGGCGTACTCCGCGTTCCACCAGTTCGAGGCGGGCACCAACCTCAAGGCCTGGCTGTACCGGATCCTGACGAACACCTACATCAACTCCTACCGGCGCAAGCAGCGGCAGCCCGTCCAGGCGCCGACCGAGGAGATCACGGACTGGCAGCTGGCCTCCAGCGAGTCGCACACCTCGTCGGGTCTGCGCTCCGCGGAGACCGAGGCGCTCGACCGCCTGCCGGACAGTGACATCAAGCAAGCGCTGCAGTCCCTGCCGGAGGACTTCCGGTTGGCCGTCTACCTCGCCGATGTCGAGGGTTTCTCGTACAAGGAGATCGCCGACATCATGGGCACGCCCATCGGCACCGTCATGTCCCGCCTGCACCGCGGGCGGCGCAACCTGCGCAATCTGCTCGAGGGGTACGCCGCCGAGCGCGGCATCACCAGGACCGCGTCCGAGCCGCAGGAGGCGTGACCAGATGTCGAGCCCGGACAACGAGGAACACGAGACCGACTGCAGCGTGGTGCTCGACGAGGTCTACCTCTACCTCGATCTCGAGTGCAGCGAGGATCGCCGCCACCTGATCCAGAAGCACCTGGACGAGTGCTCCGGCTGCCTGCGGGAGTTCGGCATCGAACACGAGGTGAAGGCGCTGGTCGGCCGCTGCTGCGGGGACGAGCGGGCGCCGTCCGAGCTGCGTGAGCGGCTCCGCTACAAACTGGACCAGCTGGAGATCCAGGTCGAGACCCGGGAATACCTGCCCTGACCACTCGCGCGAGGACCCCGGCAGCACGAGCTGCCGGGGTCCTCGTGTGTGTTTCACCGCGACCACAGCGCACTTCGCCCGCTGGTGCCGAGGGCGCCGAAAACGGCTGGGCGTAGCCGTGGTCGTTCTCGGAGCCCTCGGCACCAGCGCGAAGGGCGAAGTGCCCGCCGAGCGAAGCTCGGCGAAATTCAGCTGTTGGGGCGCTTGCCGTGGTTCGCGCCGCTCTTCTTCCGGGCCTTCTTCTTCCGAGCCTTCTTGGCCATGAGGGCCTCCTTTCGCACGCTTCTGCTCAGCCGCCGATCGTAGTCGGCGCGTCCCGTGGGCCGGGACTCGCCCGCGCATGATCCGTGTTTTGATGGTCTTCCCTACGAGGGAGTGACAGGAGGGCGATCAAAGCATGTCCGAGGAGATCCGGGCCGAGATGGTGGCCAACGTGTGGAAAGTCGTGGCCGGCGTCGGCGACACCGTCGCGGAGGGCGACACGCTGGTGATCCTGGAGTCCATGAAGATGGAGATCCCGGTGCTGGCCGAGGCTGGCGGCACGGTCGGCGAGCTGGCCGTGAACGAGGGCGACGTCGTTCAGGAAGGCGACCTGATCGCCGTCATCGACTGACGCTCACTTCCGGAGCCAGCGCAGCAGGTAGGACCGGCCGCGCTGGCGAGGGACGACCGGCACCCGGACGGTGGCCGCGGCCAGCTCCCGGGTGGACCGGTCCAGCTCCGGCGTGACCAGCGCCAGCTCGGCGACCGCCCGGACGTGCGGCCCGCCGGCCACCTCGGCGAACCGCCCGGCCACCACGGCCGCCACGTCCGCCCGCGCCCCGGGGTCCACCCAGGCGTAGGTGATCAGCGCGAACAGCGCCGCCTGGGTGACCCGGTCGATGTCGCCGTCGAGGAGTCCCAGCAGCAGCTTGCGCCGGCCGGAGTCCAGCCACGGCTCCTCCGAGCCGTGGTGCAGCAGACCCAGGCAGGCCCAGACCTCCGCGCCGCCGGGGCGCCCGGCGCCGGTCACCGTCGGGTGGCCCAGCAGCGCCAGCAGCTCCCACGGCTCGACCAGCACCAGGCCGAGCGCGCGGTCGTAGGCCGCCGGCGGGTGCGGCCAGTCCGCCGAGGCTACCCGCAGCAGCCGGTCCACCGCGTCCGCGGACGGCTCCGCGTTCACCGTCGGCCGGCTGGCCGGCAGCCGGGACAACCCGGCCGGCAGCCCGCTCAGCCAGGCCGCGTCCCGGCAGCACTCGTCCAGGTCGGTGTGCTCGTGGGTGTCATCCGGGTGGTCCCGGACGAAGTCGGCGAGCCCGACCAGGTGCGCCACGTCGCCGTCGGCCCGGAACCGCAGCCGATGGGCGGTGTGCACCACGCAGTCGTACCGCGGGTCGCGTTCCAGCGCCCGGTCGGTCCAGCGCAGCGCCTCCTGGAGCCGGCCCAGGTCGGCGAGGGTGGCCGCGACGTCGGCGTAGACCGAGAGGTCGTCCGGGTCGTACATGACCGCGCGGCGCAGCGCGGCCAGCGCCTCCGGGATCCGGCCGGCGCTGCGGTACGCGTACCCCAGCCAGATCTCGCCCAGCTTGGACGGGCGTGACCGCTGGCCCCGCACCGCCCAGTCGATCGCCAGGCGCGGCTCGCCGAGCCGGCGGGCCAGCGCGGACCCGGCGCCGAGCAGCATGGCGTGCTCGCCGTGCGCGGCCACGGTGTGCCGGACCACTGTCAGGTAGGGGCGCAGCGGGGTGGCGGCCGATCTCGGCGCCGGATCGCCTACCGCGGTGCAGAGCCGCATCACCGTGCGCGCCAGCGTGTCCGGGTCGATCCGCGCGCCGAGCACCGGGTCGCTGACCCACGGCACGCCGGCCCAGTCGACGCCGGGCGTGTGGCCGCTGGCCGCGGCGAGCAGCGGCAGCCCGTCCTCCGGGCGACCGGCCGCGGCGAGCAGGTGCGCGTGCGCCGCCACCCGGCCGGCCGGGGCGTAGGGCTCCAGCGGGAACAGGTCGAGGGCGTCGTCCGCGCGCGCCGCCAATCGGCTGAGCAACTCGTGGATCTCCGGCAGGGTGGGTGCGTGGTGCAGCGCCCCGGCCAGGTGGCGGGCGGCCTGGTCCATCTCGCCGCGGTCGAGAGCGGCGCGGGCGAGGGTGAGGTCGTGCCGGACCTGGGGATGGGCATCCACGAGTGAAGACAGTACGGGCAGCGGCGCGATCTGTCAGTCCGCGCGTTTGCGCAGTAGTGCGCGAAAGATTGACGTACTAAGCTATTTCTTGCAAGACTGCGCATCGATCGCGCGAGAACTGCTCATCTGGGGAGGATGACGTGACGGAGCGAGGCCACGGGATGGCAGCGGACATCGCGGAACAACCGGAGGGTTTCGCCCGCCTCCTGGAGGGCCCGCACGCGACAGCGATCGCCGAGGTCGCGGCGGAGGTGGCGGCCCGCCGGCCGCGCAACGTGGTCTTCGTCGGCCGCGGCACCTCCGACCACGCCGCGCTCTACGGCGCCTACCTCACCGAGATCCGCCTGGGTCTGCCGGTGGCCAGCGCCTCGCCGAGCGCCATCACCCTCTACGGCGCCCGCCCCGATTTCACCGGCTCACTGGTCGTCGGGGTCAGCCAGAGCGGCGGCTCGCCCGACCTGACCGGGGTGCTCTCCGCGGCTCGGGAGAACGGCGCGCTCACCCTCGCGGTCACCAACAACCCGGAGTCGCCGCTGGCCCGGGCCGCCGAGCTGTCGGTGGACGTGGCGGCCGGGCACGAGCGGGCGGTCGCCGCGACCAAGTCGTACACCGCCGAGCTGCTCGCGTTGCTGCTGCTGGTCGAGGGCATCCGGGCCGGCGGCGGGCGGCTGCCCGAGGCGGAACGGGCCGCGCTGGCCGAGCTGCCGCGGCTGGCCGCCACCGCGCTGGCCGACCGGAACGCCGAGGAGGTGGCGCAGCGCTACCGGTTCGCGCCGCACATGGTGACGACCGGCCGGGGGTATGCGTATCCCACCGCCCGAGAGGCCGCGCTCAAGCTGATGGAGACGTCGTACGTGCCGACGCTCGCGTTCTCCGGCGCCGACCTGCTGCACGGTCCGCTCGCGATGACGGACGTCGACGTGCCGGTGATCGCGGTGGTGGGGGACGGCCCCGGCGGCAGGTCGATGGAGGACGTGCTCACCCGGCTCGGCGAGCGCAAGGCCGACGTGCTGACCGTCGGCCCGCGGGGCAGGCTGGCCGTGCCCGCCGTGGACGAGCGGCACAGCCCGCTGCTGGACATCCTGCCGCTGCAGAAGCTCGCGCTCGCGCTGGCGCTGGCCCGCGGCGAGGACCCGGACGCCCCGCGCGGCCTGAAGAAGGTGACCAGCACTCTCTAGGCGAAACATACCCGTGGCAGGCTTGGACCCGTGTCCACCCTGCGCGATCTCGTCGAGGAACACACCAGCCTCGGTTCCGCCGACATCGACCGCCTGCACCGCCTCGCCGGTGACTGGCAGCTGCTCTCCGATCTCTCCTTCGCCGATCTGCTCCTCTGGGTGCCGGTCAAGGGGGAGCAGCCGCGCCAGTTCCTCTGCGTGGCGCAGGTACGCCCGACCACGGCGCCCACCGCCTACCAGGACGACCAGGTCGGCAAGATCTTCGGCGGTCCCGAGGTGGCACACCTGGACGTGGCCTTCACCCAGGAGCGGATCTGGCGGGAGGGCGACCCGGTGTGGTACGGCGACACCCCGGCCCGCCACGAGGCGATCCCGGTGCGGCGCCGCGACGAGCACGACCACGAGGAGGGCTACAGCGAGGTGATCGCGGTGATCGGCCGCGACACCAACCTGAGCACCGCCCGCACCCCCAGCCAGCTGGAGCTGAACTACCTGACCACCGCCGACGACCTGGCCCAGATGGTCGCCGACGGCACGTTCCCGCCGGTCCGGCAGCCCGGGGAGATGACCACCTCGGCCCCCCGGGTCGGCGACGGCCTGATCCGGCTGGACGCCTCCGGCAAGGTCACCTACGCCAGCCCGAACGCGCAGTCGGCGTACCGGCGGCTCGGCTTCAGCGCGCACCTGGTCGGCGAGGAGCTGGCCGGTCTCTCCAGCCGGCTGGCCGCCGACCCGCTGGAGGGCAACGACGTCGCCGAGCGGATCCGGTCAGCGCTGCGCGGCGAGTTCCCGCCCCGGATGGAGTTCGAGGCCCGGGGCGCCACCGTCCTGACCCGCTCGCTGCCGCTGCTGCCGGCCGGCGTCCCGATCGGCGCGCTGGTGCTGGTCCGCGACGTGACCGAGGTGCGCCGCCGGGACCGCGCGCTGATGACCAAGGACGCCACCATCCGGGAGATCCACCACCGGGTGAAGAACAACCTGCAGACCGTGGCCGCTCTGCTGCGCCTGCAGGCCCGCCGGGTGGACGCGCCGGAGGCCCGGATGGCGCTGGAGGAGTCGGTGCGCCGGGTGGCCTCGATCGCGCTGGTCCACGAGACGCTCTCGATGTCCAGCGACGAGGCGGTGGAGTTCGACGGGATCGTGGACCGGGTGGCCACGGCCGCGACCGAGGTGGCCTCCACCGGCTTCGCGGTGCGCATGCGGCGCGAGGGGACGTTCGGCATACTGCCCGCGGAGATCGCCACGTCGCTGGTGATGGTGCTGAACGAGCTGCTGATCAACGCGGTCGAGCACGGCTTCCCCGAGGCGGACGACGACGAGGCGCCCGCGCCGCCGCCGGTGTCCCTGACGCCGGGCGGGCCGGCGATGCCCGCGGCGCCGTCCGCGGAGGTGGTCGTGTCCGCGCATCGGTTCCGCAAGCAGCTGCACGTCACGGTGGCCGACAACGGGCAGGGGCTGCCGGAGGGGTTCCGCCCGGACGCCGGTGGCCGTCTCGGCCTGCAGATCGTCCGCGCGCTGGCCACCGGCGAACTGCGCGGCAGCATCGAACTGCGCAACCGGGCCGGCGGCGGGACCGAGGCGGTGCTGGTCGTCCCGCTCGGCAAGCGCTGACGCCGGCGCCCCGGACCGAAGATCAGGCCCGGCTGGTTTTTGGGGCTCTCTCCGGGCTGCCGGGGCGCCTCTCGGCGCCGGCCGGGGTGGCTCGGGCCGGGCGGTGGACGGGTTGATCAACATCGATGGTCGGGTGTCTCCCACCTGCGCTGTAACGGATTCGTAACGGTGGTAGGAGAACTCCGCCAAGTGCCGTGGACCACACTCCCGGATTCTGGACCTCACTGGCCCACATTCGGATTGCGTGAGAGGCTTACCGGCATGACCGCTGCAATCGACCGCCGCTTCGTGGCCCGCCGCCACGTCGACTACGGGCGTGTCTTCAGCGCGATGTGTCCGGCTTCCTGACGCCGCCCCAAAGAGATTCGGGCGCGGATGACAAGCCGGCCCCTCCCCGACGCTGATGTCGCGGAGCCTCTCGATGGCCGCGATTGTCCTCCGGTGCCCACGAAACCCGGAGGAACGCCGCCATGGCGCCCAGCAACACTCCCGCGACGCCGACCGCACGCCCCCGTAAGGCGCGCGGCGAGGGTCAGTGGGCGCTCGGACACCGCGAGCCGCTCAACCCGAACGAGCGCAGCAAGAAGGACGACAACCCGCTCAACGTCCGGACCCGCATCGAGAACATCTACGCCCACGGCGGCTTCTCGTCGATCGACCCGGCCGACCTGCGCGGCCGGTTCCGCTGGTGGGGGCTCTACACGCAGCGCAAGGCCGGGATCGACGGCGGCCGCACCGCGGTGCTGGAGCCGGAGGAGCTCGAGGACGAGTACTTCATGCTCCGCGTGCGCATCGACGGCGGCGCGCTGAACCTGGCCCAGCTGCGCACCATCGCCCAGATCTCCACCGAGTTCGCCCGGGACAGCGCCGACATCACCGACCGGCAGAACATCCAGCTGCACTGGGTGCGCATCGAGGACGTGCCGGAGATCTGGCGCCGGCTGGAGGCGGTCGGCCTGCAGACCACCGAGGCGTGCGGCGACTGCCCGCGCGTCGTGCTGGGCAGCCCGGTCGCCGGCATCTCGGTCGACGAGGTGATCGACGGGACACCGGCCATCGACGAGATCGTCGAGCGGTACATCGGCGACCCGGCGTACTCGAACCTGCCGCGCAAGTTCAAGACGCAGATCTCCTGGCTGGCCGACGGGCCGTACCAGGTGAACGACGTCTCGTTCGTCGGCGTGGTGCACCCCGATCACGGCCCCGGCTTCGACCTCTGGGTCGGCGGCGGCCTGTCCACCAACCCGCGGCTGGCCGAGCGCCTCGGCATCTGGGTGCCGCTGGCCGAGATCCCCGAGGTCTGGGCCGGTGTGGTAAGCATCTTCCGGGACTACGGCTACCGCCGGCTGCGGCACCGCGCCCGCCTGAAGTTCCTGCTGGCCGACTGGGGCGTGGAGAAGTTCCGCGAGGTCCTGGAGAAGGAGTACCTGGGCCGCGCGCTGGTCGACGGGCCGGCGCCGGACCTGCCGGAGAAGCCGATCGACCACATCGGCGTGCACAAGCAGCGCGACGGGAAGAACTACGTCGGCGCCGCGCCGGTGGTCGGCCGCTCGTCCGGCACGCAGCTGAGCCGCCTGGCGGAGATCGCCGAGCGGCACGGGTCGGACCGGGTGCGGCTCACGGCGTACCAGAAACTGCTCGTCCTCGACATCGCCGACGACCGCGTCGAATCACTGATCACCGATCTCCGGGAGATCGGGTTGGAAGCCCGTCCCTCCAGCTGGCGGCGCGGCACCATGGCCTGCACCGGCATCGAGTTCTGCAAGCTGGCCATCGTCGAGACCAAGGCGCGCGGCGAGGAGCTCGTCGCCCGGCTCGAGGAGCGGCTGAAGGACTTCGACGCGGACATCTCGGTGCACCTCAACGGCTGCCCGAACGCGTGCGCCCGCACCCAGGTCGCCGACATCGGGCTCAAGGGCCAGTTGGTGATGAACTCGCACGGCGAGCAGGTGGAGGGTTTCCAGATCCACCTCGGCGGCGCGCTCGGCATGGCCAAGGGGGAGACCGCCGGCTTCGGCCGCAAGCTGCGCGGCCTGAAGGCCACTGCCGAGGAGCTTCCGGAGTACGTGGAACGTGTCGCCCGCAACTACCTGGCCGGTCGTTCCGACGGCGAGACGTTCGCCAACTGGGTGATGCGCGCGGACGAGGGGCTCCTGAAGTGAGCGACGCCCGGTCCGCCCCGCTCTACTGCCCCTACTGCGGTGAAGAGGACCTCCGCCCCAACGAGTCCTCGCACGGCGCCTGGGAGTGCCACTCCTGCGCCCGCGTCTTTTCGGTCAAGTTCATCGGGTTGTTGTCCAAGGGAGCTACCAAATGAGCATCCTCAACGCCACCGGCCTGGGCCTGATCAACCTGGGCGCGCCCAGCGCCCCCGCCGACCCCGCTCGGCGCGGCCCCGAGGAGCTGCGGGAGCTGGCCCTCGCGGCCGCCCGCGACCTCGAGGGCAGCTCGGCCGAGGAGATCGCCGCGTGGGCGACGGGCGCCTTCGGCGAGCGGTTCTGTGTCACCAGTTCGATGGCCGACGCCGTGGTCGCGCACCTCTTCTCCCGTGTCGCGCCCGGGGTGGACGTGGTCTTCCTCGACACCGGTCTGCACTTCCCGGAGACCCTGAAGATCCGCGACACGGTCGCCCGCACGATGAACGTGAACGTGCGCTCGATCCGCCCGCGGATGACGGTCGGCCAGCAGGACGGGGAGTACGGTCCGCGGCTGTTCGCCCGTAACCCGGACGAGTGCTGCTTCATGCGCAAGGTGGAGCCGCTGGAGCGGGCCCTGGCCGACTACGACGCCTGGGCCACCGGCCTGCGCCGCGACGAGTCGCCGACCCGCGCCAACACGCCGGTCGTCGCCTTCGACGCGAAGAAGGGCAAGGTCAAGGTCAACCCGATCGCGGCCTGGACGCAGGCCGACGTGGACCGCTACATCAGCCGGTGGAACGTGCCGGTGAACGAGCTGTTCAAGAAGGGGTACGGGTCGATCGGCTGCTGGCCGTGCACCCGGCGGACGAAGGCCGGGGAGGACCCGCGGGCCGGCCGGTGGGCGATGTTCGAGAAGACCGAATGCGGTCTGCACGTCTGACTCCGGCCTCTCCGGCTCCGCTCACGCCAGGTCCGCTGTCGCAGGCGTCGCGGCCGGCCGTGGTTCTCGTGGCGCACGGCAGCCGCGACCCGAGGGCGGCCGAGTCCACCGAGGCGCTGGCCCGGGCGGTGCGCCGGGCCCGCCCCGAATGGCTGGTCCGCGCCGCTTATCTGGATCATGCCGGCCCGCGCCCGCTGGAGGTGCTGGAGGCGCTCGGCGCGCGCCGGGCGGTGCTGGTGCCGTTGCTGCTGACCGAGGCGTACCACGGACGGGTGGATCTGCCCGCGGTCGTGGCCGCCGCGGCCGATCTGCCGGTCGAGGTGTCCCTGGCCGAGGTTCTGGGTCCCCGGCCGGTGGCCTCGGGACTTGCCACGCCGGGTTCCGGTCCCGTCGGGGCGGGCTCGGCCGGTCCTGGGCATGCCGGGGCGGCGCCGGGGCAGGCCGGGCGGGTCGGTCCGGCACGGCTGCGGATGCCGCGGTTGCTGCTGGAGGCGCTCGTGCGGCGCCTCCCGGGCCCGCGTCTCGTGGTGCCGCTTCCTGCGGGATCGTCTGCCGGCGAACCGCATGCTGTCGGAGCGCGTGGCGGGGAACCGCTTCCTGCGGGGACGCGTGTCGCGGAGCGACGCTCCGCGGTAGCGGGCTTCGATGCCGTGGTGCTGGCCGCCGCGGGAACCCGTGACGCCACCGCCCGCGCAACGATCGAGCACGCCGCCGCCGCGCTGGGCGCGCGTCTCGGCGTTCCGGCGACGGTGTCCTACTCCTCAGGCGTCGGACCGCGAGCCGGAGAAGCGGTGCACGCCCTGCAAGCCGCCGGCGCCCGGGAAGTCGCGGTATCGGGTTATTTCCTGGCGCCAGGACTGCTCTACGATCTCGCGGCCGATTCCGCACGCGAGGCCGGGGCGGTCTTCGTGGCCCCGCCCCTGGGGGATGCCCCGGAGCTCGTCGGCCTGATCAGTTCCCGGGTAGCGGCCGCCGGCGTCCGGATGCCAGCCGCCGCCTGAGCCTGCGGCTGCCGTCCGGGTGTCTGAACCGCCCCTGACGCACCCCTGAGTGCCAGCCGGACCCCGCGGCTGGGCCGGCTCAGCGGCCGCTGGCGGCTGATTACTGCCCCGGCCGGGCATCGACCCGGGTGAGCCCAACTCCGTGCCACGCAGTGGATCTCCCGCGCGGCAGAGTGGATCTCCGCGATGTTTTAACTCAAAGTAACGATCACTCTGCGCTATGCGACCATCGGAGTCCCGATTGGAGGGTCTACAACGGAGTGTGCCGGAGGCGCGACAGAAACCGATCAGCGCCCAATTTCGAGATCATTTCAGGACTGCGGGCAAACGTACCGTGATCGAATTGGCGCGCAGTGGAATGGAAGCGCAGAGTGAGTGGCCCGAAACAGCAAGACGCCCCGGTGCCGTCCGGCCCGGGGCGTAAATGCTGTGCGGGGGATTGAATCAGGCGGTGGGAGCGGAGACCCGAAGGCCGCCACGACGCTTGACCGCGCGCCGCTCGTCCTCGCTCATTCCGCCCCAAACGCCGGCGTCCTGGCCGGACTCGAGTGCCCACTGGAGGCAAGACTCGGTCACAGGGCACCGCCGGCACACGGCCTTGGCCTGCTCGACCTGCAGGAGCGCGGGGCCGGACGTCCCGATGGGGAAGAACAGCTCCGGGTCCTCGTCGCGGCAGATCGCATCGTGGCGCCAGTCCATGGCGGCAAACTCCTTGTTTCGGATGGGGTAATGAAAACAGTGCTGTTTACCTATATGCATGCGCCCGAAGTGCCGACGGGTTGTGCCCGTAGACTCACCGGAGCGTCAGCAAGCCTTTGTGTTTGGTACCCGTTCTGCGCTTCTGGATTAGGAACGCGCACAAGCAGCTACCGGTTACTTCTTATCGCTTGTGAATGCTTTCACGAACTCCCGCGATGTCAAGGGTAGCGCTGGAAGTTTCTTCCAGCGGGTGAGCTGGCTCACGCACCCTTATGTCCGGTTCTGCTGCTCTTGCCAGAGCCGGTTGACGAACGCTGCCATCAATGTAGTACGGTCCCGCCCACTTCGCCGACCTTTTGCCCGAGTTTTTGTAACGGATCGTAAGCACGACCGACAAGACGTACCCAGCAGTCAGCAGATCACACGCAGCGCTGACGGGACGGACACGAAGTGCACCTTCTGCCGCTCCCCGAGGTAGTCGCCGTCCAGCTGGAACGGCTGGGGCCGGGACGAGACCACGGTGAACTCGGCAAGGTCGTGCAGGCGAACTACTTGTTTACCGTGTGGATCGCCGGAGCGCCACGCGAGTTGTGTCACGGTCCTCGTGGTTGCGGAAATCCTCAGGTCGCGCAGGGCGAACACGTCGAGCCCGAGATCGAACGAGGCGTCCGGATTCGGGTCCACCGGCCGGTCCCCCGCGTACGTCCAGGGGGCGGTGTTCTGCACGATCACCGTGCCCAGCCCGGTCTCCCCGGCCTCGCCCGGAATCTCCATGGTCATCGGCGGATCGGACCGATCGAACCCGGACAGCAACTGGCCGGCCATCGAACGCACGTAGAGCCCCGGCGTCGACGTCCGGCCGCGCAGCCGCGCCTGCTCCACCCGGCGGATCACCGCGGCGTCCAGGCCGAGTCCGCCAGTGAAGGTGAAGTAACGATCATCGGCGCGACCGAGACCGATCACCCGGTGCCGTCCGTCGCGCAGTCCGTCCAGGATCACGCTGGTCCCGTCCACCCAGCCGCGCGGCAGGCCGAGCGCGCGGGCGAACACGTTGGTGGAACCGCCCGGGACCACCGCCAGGGCCGGCAACCGGTACGCCGACGGCCCGGCCAGCCCGGCGAGTGCCCCGGGCGCGGTCATCAGCCCGTTCACCGCCTCGTTGACGGTGCCGTCGCCGCCCAGCGTGACCACCACGTCGACGCCGCTCTCGGCGGCCGCCCGGGCCAGTGAGGTGGCGTGCCCCCGCCGCTCGGTGTAGCGCACGGTCAGGTCGGCGGCACTCTCCAGCGCCCGGACCAAAACGTCGCGGCTTCGCTCGGTGGTCGCCGTCGCCCGGGGGTTGACCACCAGCAACGCACGCATGGGCGGCACCTTACCCGGCGGATCCGGATCCGGCTGTCGGTATGGTGCAGCAGTGACCGGTGAGAAATCCGTGACGAACGCGGCGGCGTCCCTCGACTGGGCGGTCCGGTCGCTCTACCTGCAGAGCGTGGGGCTCGCGGGGCTCACGGCGTACCTGATGATCCTTGATCTGACCAGCGGCGGAGTCGACGCCGGCGTGGCGATCTCGCTCACCGTGATGGCGGCCCTGGCTGCCGGCGCGGTTTTTCTGGTCGCCCGCGCCCTCGGGCGGCGCAAGGTCCGAGCCCGCGGCCCGGCCGTCGTAGTCCAGCTGTTCTTGCTGGCCACGGGCGGTTTTCTGGTCCAGGTGGGGCCGCTCTGGCTGGGCGTCGTGCTGCTGATTTTCGCCGCGGTCACAGCTGTTCTGGTGCTCCTGCCGGCAAGTGGTCGAGCGTTGGGTGTCGATTAACGGCTCCCACGTGGGCACCTTGGGCATAACCTGGATGAGTGACCGGCTCAACGGTGCGCCCGCCCGCCTATCAGCAGCTTGCGGACGAGTTGCGGGCGGAGATTACGTCAGGACGACTTCAGCCCGGCGAGAGGCTGCCGCCGGAACCTGAGCTGTGCGTCAAGATCGGCGTCAGCCGCAGCACGGTGCGTGAGGCGTTGCGCCTGCTCGCCAGCCAGCATCTGATAGTCACGACCCGTGGGGTGACCGGCGGGAGCTTCGTGGCGCATCCGGATGCCGGGCAGTTGGCCGAGGGCCTCTCCACCGGGTTCTCCCTGCTCGCGCACTCGGCCGGGGTCGGCCTCGCCGACCTGCTCGAGTTGCGCCGCGCGCTGGAGGTGCCAGCCGCCGGGCTGGCCGCTACCCGGCGTTCGGAGGCCCACCTCACCGAGTTGCGTGGCTCGATGTTCGATCCGTCGGCCGACGACCTCGAGACCATGCTCGGGGCGCACTCGGTCTTCCATCGGCTGATCGCCAAGGCCACCGGCAACCCGCTCTTCGAGCTGGTCGGCCGTCCGGTCTACCAGGCGTCGTACGGCGAGGAGGTGGTCGCCGAACTGCCGCCGGACTACTGGCATCGGATCGACGCGGACCACCGGGAGCTGGTAGACCACCTGGTGGCCCGGGATGCCGAGGGGGCGACCCGCACGGCGACGCGGCACCTCGACTACATCGCGGCGGCGGCTAGTACTCCGTCCGGCGGGTGAGCAGGCGGATCGTCGCATACTGACCGTTGGCCTCCGCCGAGGCCGACGTGGTCAGCGCGGTCAGCACCTTCCACGCGAAGGACGACTCGGAGGGCAGCCGCGCCCCGCGCACGGTGGCGACGGTCACCTCGACGGTGAGCGCGTCGTCGGTGACCGCGAACCGGCACTCCAGCTCGGCGCCGCGGATGGCGATCGCCAGCAGCATGGCGCACGCCTCGTCGACGGCGATCCGCAGGTCCTCGATCTCGTCGAGGGCGAAGTGCAGCCGGGCGGCGAGGCCGGCGGTGGCCGTCCGGAGCACGCCGAGGTATCCACCGTCGGCGGGAACCGTCAGGAGAACGACGTCGTCCCCGGCTTCCGGCTCCGTCTGGGTCAGCTGCGTCACGCGCCACCTCCTCCTGTCGGTGGAGACTCTAACCGGTTGCTGTCAGTTACCGCAGAGGCCGGCGCATCCTCACGGAGGCGCCGGCCCGGGGTCGTACTCAGGCCTGCTTGGTCTCCCAGAAGATCTTGGAGATCTCTTCGATCTTGCCGAGCAGCTGGTCGGCGACGGCGACGTCCACCGAGCCCTTGGCGCCGGAGGCGCCGGCCAGCTTGGTGGCCTCGTTGAAGAGCTGGTGCAGCTGCGGGTACTTCTCGAAGTGCGGGCCCTTGAAGTAGTCGGTCCACAGCACCCAGAGGTGGTGCTTGACCAGCTCGGCGCGCTGCTCCTTGATCAGGATCGCCCGGGTGCGGAACTCGGGGTCCGTGTTCGCCGCGTACTTCTCGGCGATGGCCTTGATCGACTCGGCCTCGATCCGGGCCTGAGCCGGGTCGTAGACGCCGCACGGCAGGTCGCAGTGCGCGCTGACCACAGTGCGCGGCATCAGGAAACGCGGAAGTCGCATCAGGACTCCTCCATAGAGTTTGCGATGATCCGGGCTTGACACTACCCCTTACATCCCGGGGATAACGCGACGGAGGCTTGATGCCTTGAGGTGGCACTTACCACTGTTCGCCGTATTGGTGCACGGTCCGTCCATGGTGCCGGCACTACGTCACGGCGACGCCCTGATCGCCCGGCGCGGCGCCCGGGTAAGGACCGGTGACGTCGTCGTCGCGCGCTTCCGTTCCCGACCGGACCTGCTCGTCGTTAAACGGGCGGTGCGGGAACAGGACGGTGGCTGGTGGCTGGAGGGTGACAACGAGTTCGTGCGGGACGACTCACGGTCCTACGGGGTGGCGGATGTCATCGGGCGCGTGTTGTTCCGCTACTACCCCGGCCCAGGGCGGTTAAGTTAGTCTCCAGTATCCCCAGCGCACACCCGCGCTGTGGTCGCTTTCCCGGGTGACCCCCGCATCGCACCGCCCCCTGGCGCATACTCGCGACCAGGTTGTGTCAGGTGCCACGAATCAATGTCGATGCCGTGTGGAGTTCACCGTGTCATTCTTCAGTTTCGAGCTCGATCCCGCCCTCGCCGCCGATCCGGTCTTCGACCTGCACCGGCAGGGCAAGATGACGATGAGCGCGACGGTTCCCCTGACCAGCCGGGACGACCTGTCCCTGGCGTACACCCCGGGTGTCGCCCGGGTCTGTGAGGCGATCGCCGAGGACGAGTCGCTCTACCCCGACTACACCTGGACCTCGAACACGGTCGCCGTCGTCACCGACGGCTCCGCCGTGCTCGGGCTGGGCAACATCGGGCCCAAGGCCGCGATGCCCGTCATGGAGGGCAAGTCGGTGCTGTTCAAGCAGTTCGGCGGGGTCGACTCGATCCCGATCTGTCTGGACACGCAGGACGTCGAGGGCATCATCGCGGCGGTCAAGGCGATGGCGCCGTCGTTCGGCGGGATCAACCTCGAGGACATCAGCGCCCCGCGCTGCTTCGAGATCGAGCGCCGGCTCGACGCCGAACTGGACATCCCCGTCTTCCACGACGACCAGCACGGCACCGCGGTCGTCACGCTCGCCGCGCTGCGCAACGCCGCCACCCTGCTCGGCCGCCCCCTCGCCGGGCTGCGCGTGGTGATCAGCGGCGCCGGCGCGGCCGGCATCGCGATCACCAAGACCCTGATCGCCGCCGGCGTCCAGGGCGCCAACGTGATCGTCTGCGACTCCCGCGGCATCATCCACGCCGATCGCGGCGACCTCACCGCGATCAAGGCGGAGCTGGCGGCCACCACCAACATCTCCGGCCGCACCGGTGGCGTCACCGAGGCGCTGATCGGCGCGGACGTGCTGGTCGGCGTCTCCGGCGGCAGCATCGACGAGGAGGCCCTGGCCGGGATGGCCCCGGGCGCGATCATCTTCGCGCTGGCCAACCCCACCCCGGAGGTCCCGCCGGCGACCGCCCACAAGTACGCCGCGATCGTCGCCACCGGCCGCAGCGACTTCCCCAACCAGATCAACAACGTCCTGGCGTTCCCCGGCATCTTCCGCGGCGCGCTGGACGTCCGGGCCACCACGATCACCGACGCGATGAAGGTCGCCGCGGCCGACGCCATCGCGTCGATCGTCGCCGACGACCTGCGCCCGGAGGCGATCGTCCCGTCGCCGCTCGACCCCCGGGTCGCTCCGGCGGTGGCCGCCGCGGTCGCCGCCGCGGCGATCCGCGACGGCGTCGCCCGCCGGAGCTCGGCGCCCGCGCCGGCTGTCTCCCGGCAGCTTGCCTGACCCGCGCTTCTCCGGTTTCCGGCGCGCCGCTTCACCGTTGGTGGGGCGGCGCGCTGCTTTCTCCCGGCTGCGGCCACTCGATGTCCGCTTTCGAGTGTTTCTGTACGCCGTGAGCCCTCCCTCGCCACGGCCCGTTCCCCCCGCGCGGTCTCTCGTCGCGGCGTGCTCCACCGCGTGCCGTCGGTGCCGCTACCATCTCGTCCGCGGGCCTCGGCGGGTCTAGGGTCGGATCATGCGCGCCGCCTATGCCTCCTCGCTCCAGCCCGACGTGCCGCTGAGCGGCCTCACCGTCGGCGACCTGCCCTTCTCCGCCCCGGACGGCTGGGTCCCGGTCGAGGTCCGGGCCAGCTCGCTCAACCAGCACGACATCTGGTCCCTGCGCGGCGTGGGACTCCCCGCCGACCGCCTCCCGATGATCCTGGGCTGCGACGCCGCCGGGGTCACCCCGGACGGCGATCCGGTCCTGGTCCACCCGGTGGTGCTGGACCCAGCCGACCCGCGCGGATACTCCCTGCTCTCCGAACGCCACCCCGGCACGCTCGCCGACCAGGTCGCCGCCCCGCCGGAGAACCTGATCCCGATTCCCGCCGGGGTGACCTTCGCCGAGGCGGCGTGCCTGCCCACGGCCTGGCTCACGGCGTACCACATGCTGGTCACCCGGGGCCGCGCCGCCGAGGCCGGCGCGGTCCTGGTCCAGGGCGCCGGCGGAGGGGTCGCCACGGCCGCGGTCGCGATCGGCGTGGCTCTCGGCAAGCGGGTCTACGCCACCAGCCGCGACCAGTGGAAACGTGACCGCGTGGCGGAGCTCGGCGCGGTGGCCGTCGAGCCCGGCGCCCGCCTGCCGGAACGCGTCGACGTGGTGATCGAGTCGGTGGGTGAGCCGACGTTCTCGCACTCGCTGAAGTGCGCCGCCCCGGGCGCCCGGATCGTCGTCTGCGGCGCCACCGGTGGTCATCTGGCCCAGGTCGACCTGCGCCGGGTCTTCGCCATGCAGCTGGAGATCCTCGGAAGCAGCATGGGCACCCCGCACGAACTGGCCGAGCTCCTCGAGATGTGCGCCGCCGGCAGGATCCGCCCGGTGATCGACTCGACGTTCCCGTTCACCGCCGTCGCGGACGCCTTCACCCGCCTGAACTCGGGAGACGTCTTCGGCAAGGTGGTCATCGAACACTGACCCCGCGAGACACCCCCACCACCGGCCGGCGCGGGTTCGGCTGGCCGCCACAGGTGTCTCGGCCGTTGTGAGGGAACCCTGGGCGCCGGCCGGCGGCATGGGGCTGGCAGTGGGGCGCCCCTGACGACCGACCGGGGGCTGGAGCCGGCGGTGGTGGACGGCGCAGGGGGATGTTGGACGGTGGTCGCACAAGCTGTCCGCCGCGAGGGCGTCGTCTTGGCGGAAGCGTGCGCCGCTTGGCTAGGGTCGGGCGCATGTCTGACAACAGCGTCGACCCGAGTGGCAACACCGAGGCGTTCCGGGCGTTCACCCGTGAGCCGCAGGACGCGGCGTCGTCCAGGACGCCCTACGTGATCGGTGGCGTGGTGGCCGCCGTCGTCGTGATCGCCCTGATCGCCTGGCTGGCCCTCTGAAACGACTCCACAGAACGTCGCCCGGCCGCTCCGGCGGCGTCGCCGGCCCGGCCGGGCAACGCCGAACGAGCAGCGTCGGCCCCGCTCGGGCTCCGGCCATCTCGGCGGATTGTCGGTGGTGCAGGCGGCCATGAGCCGGGCGCTGGGCTGTGGATGGCGCAGGCGCCCGCGAGCAGGCCGCTGCGTCGTGATCGGTACGGGCGGCCGCGAGCAGGGTGTGGGTGGTCCAGGCAGCGCGAGCGGGGCGCTGCGGTTGCGGGTGGGCCGGGCCGCCGCGAACGCGTCTGCGGTTCGGGTCAGGTCGTCAGTGCGAGGGCCCGCCGGCACTCGTGGGCGATCTCCAGTTCCTCCTCGGTGGGAACGACACACACTGTCACCGGGGCGCCGTCGGGCGAGATGATCAGGGCGTTGGCCCGGTTGCGGTCCTCGTCGACGGTGATGCCGAGCGCGGACAGGCCGGCCAGGGCCGCCGCCCGCACGTCTGGCGAGTTCTCGCCGACCCCGGCGGTGAAGGTGATCGCGTCGACGCGGCCCAGCAGGGCGAGGTAGGCGCCGGTGTACTCCTTCAGGCGCCGGACGTAGATCTCGAAGGCCAGGGCCGCCTGCCCGTCACCCTCCGCCCGGCGCCGCAGCACCTCGCGCATGTCGTTGACGCCGGTCAGGCCGGCGAGACCGCCGTGCCGGGTCAGCGACTCCTCGATCTCGTCCAACGCCAGACCGGCCACCCGGTGCAGGTAGAACACCAGGCTCGGGTCGATGTCGCCGGACCGGGTGCCCATCACCAGGCCGCTGAGCGGCGTCATCCCCATCGAGGTCGCCTCGCACCGGCCCCCGCGCACCGCCGCGGCGCTGGCGCCGTTGCCCAGGTGCAGGGTGATCACGTTGGTCTCGGCCGGCGGCTTGCCGAGGATCCGGGCGGTTTCCCGGGACACGTACGAATGGGACGTGCCGTGAAAACCGTACCGTCGCAGCCCCCACCGCTCGGCCAGTTCGTGGTCGACGGCCCAGAGAAGCCCTTCCGGCGGAATCGTCGAGTGGAACGCGGTGTCGAAGACGGCCACCTGCGGCACGTCGGGCAGCAGCTTGCGGGCCACCCGGATGCCGGTCAGCGCGCCCGGGTTGTGCAGCGGCGCCAGCGGGATCAACTCCTCGACGGCGGCCACCACCTCGTCGGTGATCACGGTCGACGAGGTGAACCGGTCGCCGCCGTGCACCACCCGGTGCCCGACCGCGGCCAGATCGCTCAGGTCGAGCCGGTCCATCAGGTCGCGCAGCGCCGACAGGTGGTCGCCCGCGTCGCCGCCGTCCTCGCCGATCCGCTGGATCAGGCCCTTGGCCCGCACGTCGGCACCGTCGAACAGCTTGTACCGCACCGAGGAGGAGCCGCAGTTGAGCACCAGCACCCGGGTCATTTCGCTCCCGCCTGGATCGCCGTGATCGCCACGGTGTTGATGATGTCCTTGACCGTCGCGCCGCGCGACAGATCGTTGACCGGGCGGCGCAGGCCCTGCATGACCGGGCCGACCGCGACCGCGTTCGCCGAGCGCTGGACGGCCTTGTACGTGTTGTTGCCGGTGTTCAGATCCGGGAAGACGAACACCGTGGCCTGGCCGGCCACCGCGCTCCCGGGCAGTTTGGCGGCTGCCACCGCGGGGTCGACGGCCGCGTCGTACTGGATCGGGCCTTCGACAGGCAGGTCCGGGCGGCGTTCCCGGACCAGCGCGGTGGCCGCCGCGACCTTCTCCACGTCGGCGCCCGCGCCGGATCTGCCTGTCGAGTAGGACAGCATCGCGACCCGCGGCTCGATGCCGAACGCCGCAGCGGTGCCGGCCGAGGAGAGCGCGATGTCGGCGAGCTGGGCGGCGTCCGGGTCGGGGTTGACCGCGCAGTCGCCGTAGACCAGCACCCGGTCGGCGAGCAGCATGAAGAACACGCTGGAGGCCACGGACACGCCGGGCACGGTCTTGATGATCTCGAAGGCGGGCCGGATGGTGGCCGCCGTGGTGTGCACCGAGCCGGAGACCATGCCGTCGGCGTGCCCGGTCGAGACCATCATGGTGCCGAAGTAGTTGACGTCGCGGACCACGTCGTACGCCAGATCGAGCGTCACCGCCCGGCCCTTGCGCAGCTCCGCGTACCGCGCGGCGAAGTCGTCCCGCCAGGGGCTGGTGGCCGGGTCGATCAGCCGGGCGTCGCCGATCTCCACGCCGAGCTCCCGGGCCCGCCGGTGGATCTCGGCCGGGTCGCCGAGCAGGGTCAGGTCGGCCACCCCGCGGCGCAGCAGGGTCTCCGCGGCGCGCAGGATCCGCTCCTCGGTGCCCTCCGGGAGCACCAGGTGGCGGCGGTCGGCACGGGCCCGGTCGATCAGGTCGTTCTCGAACATCAGCGGGGTGACCCGGGCCGAGCGGGCCACGTCGAGCACCTTGGAGAGCTCCGCCGTGTCCACGTTCGCCTCGAAGACACCGAGCGCGGCCTCCACCTTGCGCGGGTTGCTCAGGTGCGCCTGGACACGGTCGGAGAGGGCGATGGTGTGGAAGCTGTCGCCCTTGGCGATCAGGATCGCGAGGCCGGTGTTGAGCCGCTCGATCACCCGCACGACGCGTGGGTCGGGCGGCTCGCCGAGGGTCAGCACCAGGCCGGCCAGGGTGACCGTGCCGGCGGCGTGCGCGGCGCTGGCGGCCACCAGCAGGTCGCCCCGGTCACCCGGGGTGATCATCAGGGCGCCGTCGGTCAGATGCTCCAGGACGGTGGGCACGTGCGCGGCGCCGACCACGTAGTCGAGCACGTCGCGGTCGAGCGCGCCGGGGTTGCCGGAGAGGACCGTGGCGTCGAGCGCGTCGGCCACCTCGCCCACGGTGGGCGCCGCGATCACGGCCACCTCGGGAATCGCCCAGAAGGGAACCGGAAGGCCGGGCGCCGGTCCGCCCGCGATCGCCGCCGGCACCCGGTTGGCGATCACCGCGGCCACCGTCGCACCCAGGTCGGCGAGCGTGTGATAGGCACTGCGGGCCGCCGCCGCCAGCGCCTCCGCGCTCCGCCCGGCCCCACTCACCACCGGTACCACCACGCTGCCGAACTCGGTTGCCAGCCGGGCGTTGAAGGCCAGCTCACGGGGCAGTTCGTCGCGGCTCTCGGCGGCCTTGTCGGCGAAGTCGCTGCCGATGATCACGACCGAGGTGCTGCGCCGCTCGACGGCGCGATAACGCTCGACGATCCGCCCGATCAGCTCCTCGCGACGCCCGTCGGCGATCAGCGCCGACGCCTCGGCCATGGTGACCCCGAACGACTCCGCCAGGGGCACCGGGCCGTGATAACGGTCGCGGAGAGTGGCCAGCAACGGATCCCGGTCGACAGCCGACACCAGCGGCCGGAACACCGACACTCCGGCGACCTGCCGGGACAGCAGCTCGACGATTCCCAGGGCGACCGTGCCCTTGCCGACACCCGGGCCCAAGCCCGCTACATAGACACTGCGCGCCACGACCTCAACCTACCGGCCGATCGTGACCGCCGCCGGGTCGAAAGTCCCGCCTGTGGAGAACGTTGGTCCTGTGGCGGGAGGAGGTAGTACCCCGGCGTGGTTACTCCTCGTCCTCGTCGTCGCGGGCGAGCCAGGTGGCCAGGCGCTCGATCGGCGTCTCGAACTCCGGGTTCAGGTCGACGAAGGTGCGCAGCTGCTCGCCGAGCCACTCCAGGGTGACGGTCTCCTCGCCGCGCCGCTGGACCAGCTCCTCGATGCCCCGATCGGTGAAGTACATGCTCAGATCGTAGAAGGGGGCGCCCCGCCGTGGCGGAGCGCCCCCTTTTCGCCCACTACGTCACGGGCGCGGCAGCGACGCCTCGATCAGCGCCTGCTGCTCGGCCTCGTGCATCTTGGCCGAACCCACAGCCGGAGCGGCCGCCGCCGGGCGGGAGATCCGCCGCAGCCGCACGCCCTCCAGGTGCTCCAGCAGGTTGAGCGCGACGAACGACCAGGCGCCCTGGTTGGCCGGCTCCTCCTGGACCCAGGCGAAGTCCTCGGCGTTCGGGTACTGCGCCAGGACGGCCTTGAGCTCCTCGACGGGCAGCGGGTAGATCTGCTCCATCCGGATGATCGCGGTGTCGGTGATGCCACGGTCCGCCCGGGCCTGGAACAGGTCGTAGTACACCTTGCCGGAGCAGAACAGCACCCGCTTCACCGAGCCGGCGTCCAGCGGCTGGCCGTTGACCCCGGCGTCGCCGAGGACCGGCTGGAACGTGCCCTGGGTGAAGTCGGCGACCGACGACACCGCGAGCTTGTGGCGCAGCAGCGACTTCGGCGAGAAGACCACCAGCGGCTTGCGCTTGCTGGACAGCGCCTGCCGGCGCAGCAGGTGGAAGTAGTTCGCCGGGGTGGTCGGGTTCGCCACCCGCATGTTGTCCTGCGCGCAGAGCTGCAGGAACCGCTCCGGGCGGCCGGACGAGTGGTCCGGGCCCTGGCCCTCCATGCCGTGCGGGAGCAGCAGCACCAGCGACGACTGCTGGCCCCACTTCACCTCGCCGGAGGAGAGGAACTCGTCGACGATCGACTGGGCGCCGTTGACGAAGTCACCGAACTGGGCCTCCCAGAGGACCAGCGCGTCCGGGTTCTCCACCGAGTAGCCGTACTCGAAGCCCATCGCGGCGTACTCGGAGAGCAGCGAGTCGTGCACGAAGAACCGCGCGGAGCCGGTGGCCAGCGACGCGATCGGCAGGAAGTCCTTGCCGGTCTTCGAGTCGACGATCGAGGCGTGCCGCGAGGTGAACGTGCCACGGCGCGAGTCCTGCCCGGCGAGCCGGACGGTGACACCCTGGGCGAGCAGCGAACCGAACGCGATCAGCTCGCCGAAGCCCCAGTCGATGCCGCCGTCGGTGGACATCTTGGCCCGCCGGTCGAGCAGCTGCTGGACCCGCTTGTGCGGGGTGAAGCCCTCGGGCAGCTCGATGTGCGCCTGGCCGACCGCGCGCACCGCCTCCGCGGTGACCGCCGTGTCGACCCGCGGCTCCGGCTCCTCGGCGATGATGTGCGGCCGCGGCGGGCTGCCGGCCGCGTCCCGGGTGGCCTTGAAGACCTCCTCGAGGCGGGCCTGGTAGTCGCGCAGCTGCTCCTCCGCGTCCTGCACGGTGATGTCGCCGCGGCCGATCAGCTCCTCGGTGTAGAGCTTGCGGACGCTGCGCTTGGTGTCGATGATCTGGTACATCCGCGGGTTGGTCATCGACGGGTCGTCGCCCTCGTTGTGACCGCGGCGGCGGTAGCAGATCATGTCGATCACGACATCCTTGTTGAACGTCTGCCGGTACTCGAAGGCGAGCTTGGCGACTCGCACCACGGCTTCCGGGTCGTCCCCGTTGACGTGGAAGATCGGGGCCTCGACCATCCGGGCGACGTCTGTCGAGTACATCGTGGAGCGGCTGTACTCGGGGGCGGTGGTGAAACCGACCTGGTTGTTCACGATCACGTGGATCGTGCCACCGGTGCGGTACCCGCGCAGCTGGGAGAGGTTCAGCGTCTCGGCGACCACGCCCTGGCCGGCGAACGCGGCGTCGCCGTGCACCAGCACCGGCAGCACCGTGTAGCCGTGCAGGCCCAGGTCCAGGCGGTCCTGCTTGGCCCGGACGATGCCCTCCAGGACCGGGTCGACGGCCTCCAGGTGGGACGGGTTGGCGACGACGCTGACCGTGGTCGAGTGCTGCCCGTCCGGCGTCGTGTACTTCCCGGTCTGGCCCAGGTGGTACTTCACGTCGCCGGAGCCGTGCGCCGACTTCGGGTCCATCCAGCCTTCGAACTCGTTGAACAGCTTCTCGTACGGCTTGCCGACGATGTTGGTGAGCACGTTCAGCCGGCCACGGTGGGCCATGCCGATCACCATCTCGTCCAGCCCGGTCTCGGCGGACGCCTGCAGCACCGAGTCCAGCAGCGGGATCAGCGACTCCCCGCCCTCCAGCGAGAACCGCTTCTGCCCGACGTACTTCGTCTGCAGGAACGTCTCGAAGGCCTCCGCGCGGTTCAGCCGGAGCAGGATGTGCTTCTGCTCGTCGGTGTCCGGCTTCGCGTACTTGACCTCGATGCGCTCCTGGACCCAGCGGCGCTCCTCCGGGTCCTGGATGTGCATGTACTCGATGCCGATCCGGCGGCAGTAGCTGTCCCGCAGCACGCCGAGCACGTCGCGCAGCTTCATCTTCTCCTTGCCGGCGAAGCCGCCGACCGGGAAGGAGCGGTCCAGGTCCCACAGGGTCAGGCCGTGCTGGAGCACGTCCAGGTCGGGGTGCTTGCGGATGGTGAACTCGAGCGGGTCGGTGTCGGCCATCAGGTGGCCGCGCACCCGGTACGCGTGGATCAGCTCGATCACCCGCGCGGCCTTGTCGATCTGGCCCTCGGAGGTGTGCGCGACGTCGCGCACCCAGCGGACCGGCTCGTACGGGATCCGCAGCGCCGTGAAGATCTCGTCGTAGAACTCGTGCCCGCCGAGCAGCAGCTCGTGCATCACCTTGAGGAACTCGCCGGACTGCGCGCCCTGGATCACCCGGTGGTCGTAGGTGCTGGTCAGCGTGGTGACCTTGGACACGCCGTGGTCGGTGAGGGTCTCGTCGCTCATGCCGGCGTAGGGCGCCGGGTACTCCAGCGCGCCGACGCCGATGATCGCGCTCTGCCCGTTCATCAGCCGCGGGATGGAGTGCACCGTGCCGATGCCGCCCGGGTTGGTCAGCGAGATCGTCGTGCCGGCGTAGTCGTCCATGGTCAGCTCGTTGCGGCGGGCGCGCCGGACGACGTCCTCGTACGCCTGCCAGAACTGCCGGAAGTCGAGCTGCTCGCAGTTCTTGATGGACGGCACCACCAGGGTGCGCGACCCGTCCTTCTTGGCCAGGTCGATAGCGATGCCGAGGTTGACGTGCTCCGGCTGCACCAGGGTGGGCTTGCCGTCGACCTCGGCGTAGCTGTTGTTCATCTCCGGGTGCGCGACGACCGCGCGGACCAGCGCCCAGCCGATCAGGTGGGTGAAGCTGACCTTGCCGCCGCGGCCACGGGAGAGGTGGTTGTTGATGACGATGCGGTTGTCGATCATCAGCTTCGCCGGCACCGCGCGCACCGAGGTGGCGGTCGGGACCTGGAGCGAGGCCTCCATGTTCTGCACGATCTTGGCGGCCACCCCGCGCAGCACCGTGGTCTTCGCGCCGGCCGGGGCGGCGCTGGCCGCCGTGGGCCTGGGCGCGGTCTTCTCCACCGGGGCCTTCGCCGGCTCCGGCTTCTTGGCCGGGGCGGGCGGGGTCACCGGTTTGGCCGGCGCGGTGGCGGCGGGCGCGTCGGTGCCCGCCTTGGCGGCGGTCTTGGTGGCGTTCGCCGCGGTCGCCTCGTCGGGCGTCACGATCGAGCCCGCGGCGGTCGCCGGCTTGTAGTCCGCGAAGAAATCGTGCCAGGCAGGGTCGACGCTGGTCGGATCGGCCAGGTATCGCTGATACATCTCGTCGACGATCCACTCGTTGGGACCGAAATCCGCGAGTGGATTGTCCTGCGAAGTCTGCTGCGTCGACACTGCCGCGTTCGCCTCTTTCACCGTGTTTGTCATCACGTGACGTCTCCGTCACGCGGGACGGGCTAGGATCCGGTAACCAGGCTACGCCGTGCGCGAGCGCGCTCCTCCCGGACGTCCGCTCTGTGACGGCATACTCCGATCTCGGGTGACGAGGATCTCAGCCTGTCGTGATCCAGGTCGCCCGCGCGATCGCCAGCCGTCGCCCGTCCGGGCCGTGCACCGCGGAGTCGACGAGCGCCTTCCGCCCGGACAGCTCGGCCACCGCCCCGGTGACGACGCACCTGGCGCCCGGCTCCGGCAGTTCGTCGATCGCCACCGCGATCCGGCCCAGCACGTAGGGCCGCCCCTCGCGGATCGCCGTCCACCCGCCCGGGCAGTCCAGCGCCGCCCAGATCAGCGGGACGCCGACCTCCGCCGGCACCGTCCACGGCGCGGCGGTCCGCCCGTCCGGCAGCCGGCCGGGGAAGATCCGCAGACCGTCGGGGCGCTCGGGTCCACACACGAAACAGGTGGGGAAGGGGTGCCCGGTGAAACCGGGGTAGTCCTTCGAGGCGGCGACCGCGGTCTCCCACGGGACCGGACCGACCCCGGGGCCGGCGTCGCCCGGCTCCAGCGAGGCGATCAGCGTGCGGTCGTCGTACACACCGTTGTCCTTGATCTCCAGGTCGGTCTCCAGCGGCGGCGGCCGCCGCAGGGTCACCTGGCCGGCGCCGGAGGCGGCCGCGAAGACCCCCGCGCACCAACCGCCGTTGCCGGTGCCCGGAGGGCCGTTGAATCGTGCCGGGATACGCATCCCACGACCATCGCACAAGCCGTTCACCAGCCGGACACGCGGCGCCACCTGACGCGACACTCCATCGGCAGTTGTCACCCTTACACAGATCACATGGCAGTTCTGATGACAGCCGCCGCACCCACCGGGACCAGCGGCTACACGCTTCTCATCGCGGACGACGCGGCTCAGGTGACGGCCGCACAGCGACTGCGTCACGACGTCTTCGCCGGCGAGCTCGGGGCGACCCTCACGACCACGGCCGAGGGCCTCGACGCGGACCGGCTCGACGAGTTCTGCGACCACCTGATCGTGCGCGACGACGCGACCGGCGAGGTGGTCGGCACCTACCGGATGCTCCCGCCGCGCGCCGCCGAGCTGGCCGGCCGGCGGTACGCCGACACCGAGTTCGACCTGCGCCCGCTGCGCCCGCTGCGCGACCAGCTGGTGGAGATCGGCCGCTCCTGTGTGCACCCGGACCACCGGACCGGCGCCGTGATGAACCTGATGTGGAGCGGCATCGCCCGCTACCTGCACCTGAACGACCTGCGCTGGCTCGGCGGCTGCGCGTCGGTGCCGCTCGCCGACGGTGGCGGCGCCGCGGCCGGCGTGCGCCGGCGGGTCAACGACAAGCACCTGGCCCCGCCGGCGCTGCGGATCCGCCCGCACATCCCGTGGACGCCCCCGCCCGGCCTGGACGCCGACCCCAAGGTGGCGGTGCCGCCGCTGCTCAAGGGCTACCTGCGGCTGGGCAGCTGGGTCTGCGGCGAGCCGGCCTTCGACCCGGACTTCGGCTGCGCCGACTTCTACGTGCTGTTCTCGATGGACCGGCTGGACCCACGGTACCGCCGGCACTTCCTGGGCGCGGACCGGTGAGCGGCCTCTGGCAGCCCGCCTCGGGCTGCGGGGACCGGTGCCGGCCGGGCGACGGGCCGCGCGCCTCCGGCTGGACCGCCGGTTCCCGGCTGGCGGGGATGGCGCTGGTGCTGCTGGCCGGCCTGCCGCCGGTGGCGCTGCTGCGCGGCGCCGCGATCCGCTGGCTGGCCCGCGGCCTGCTCGCGGTCCTCGGGGTGCGGCTGGTCCGGCGCGGCCCCGCGCCGCGCCCGGGCAGCCTGCTGGTCGCCAACCACGTCTCCTGGTTGGACATCCTGGCGCTGATCGCGGTCGCTCCGGTGCGCCTGGTGGCCAAGCACGACGTGCGGGCCTGGCCGGGGATCGGCGCCACGGCCGGCCGCAGCGGCACCATCTTCATCGACCGGACCAGGCCGCGGACGCTGCCGGGGACGGTGGGCGAGGTGGCTGCCGCGCTGCGCGCCGGGCGGTCGGTCGCGGTCTTCCCGGAGGGTACGACGTTCTGCGGCGCCGAGCACGGCCGGTTCCGCCCCGCGCTGTTCCAGGCGGCGGTCGACGCGGGCGCCCCGGTGGTGCCCACCTCGATCGTGTACGACACCGCCGAGGCCGCGTTCATCGGCGACGACACCCTGCTCGACTCGCTGCGGCGGGTGGCCCGGGTGCGCCGGCTGACGGTCACGGTGATCACCGCGCCGGCTCTGCGGCCGGCGCCCGGCGCGGACCGCCGGGCGCTGGCCCGGGCGGCGCAGCGCAGCCTCGGTGGCCACGGGTACCGTCTGGCGGCGTGAGCCGGGAAACCGGATCACTCCTCACAGAAAATTTCCAGCAAGTCTGCAGCAGGGGTGCAGGGGGCAGGGAAAGAATGGCCACATGGCCGTTCAGACCCAGCCCAAGCAGAGCGAGGCGAAGTTGCTCGTCGTCGAGGACGACGCGAACATTCTCGAGCTGCTCTCCGCCAGCCTGCGCTTCGCCGGGTTCGACGTGACCACGGCGACCAGCGGCAGCGCCGCGGTCAGCGCGGCCCGCAGCGCGGCGCCCGACCTGGTGGTGCTCGACGTGATGCTCCCCGACCTCGACGGTTTCGAGGTGATCCGCCTGATGCGCGAGGGCGGGCAGCGCACCCCCGTGGTGTTCCTGACCGCCCGCGACGGCACCGACGACAAGATCCGTGGGCTCACCCTGGGCGGCGACGACTACGTCACCAAGCCGTTCAGCCTGGAGGAGCTCACCGCCCGGATCCGGGCGGTGCTGCGCCGCACCACGGCCGGCGAGGAGCAGCCGTCCCGGCTGGTCTTCGCCGATCTGGAACTCGACGAGGAGACCCACGAGGTCTACCGGGCGGGCAGCCGGGTGCAGCTGTCGCCCACCGAGTTCAAGCTCCTGCGCTACCTGATGCTGAACGCGAACCGGGTGCTGTCCAAGGCGCAGATCCTCGACCACGTGTGGAAGTACGACTTCCGCGGTGACGACAACATCGTCGAGTCGTACATCTCCTACCTGCGGCGGAAGGTGGACAACGTGCAGCCGCGCCTGATCCATACCCTCCGCGGGGTGGGTTACGTGCTGCGCAAACCAGCCGTGTAGGGCACGCCGATGCCTATCGCCGAGCGGGTTCGCGTCACGCTCCCGCCGCAGGCCAGCCTGCGCAAGGTCTCGCTGCGCACCAAGCTCGTCGCCTCGGTGCTGGTGCTGGTTTTCGCCGCGCTCACCCTGATCAGCTCGGCCAGCACGATCGCCCTGCACACGTACATGGTGGGTCGCCTGGACGCGCAGCTGAAGACCGTCTCCGAGGACCTGGGCCTGCTGATCGACGCGAACTACCAGGTCTACATGCCGATGGACTGGATGATCGCCTACACCTCGGTCAGTGGCACCGGTGAGAAGGTGAAGGGCCGGAACATGACGGTTGACGACCTCCCGCCGCTGGCCCGGGGCCTGGAGGCGGTCGAGGCGCGCACCGACAAGCCGTACACGACCCGTTCGGAGAACGGCAAGTACATGTGGCGGGTCCTGGTCGAGCGCGACGACCGGGGCAACGTGATCCACGTCGCCCAGCGGATGACCGGTGTGGACGCCGTCATCGCCCGGCTGATCTGGGTGGACGTGCTGGTCGGCGTCGGCGTGCTGCTGGCCCTGGCGATCGTCGGCGCGGCGCTGGTCCGGCAGAGCCTGATCCCGCTGCTGCAGATCGAGCGGACCGCCGGCCGGATCGCGGCCGGCGACTACAGCCAGCGCGTTCCCGACCCGGAGGTGGACGGCGGCGAGCCGACCACCGAGCTGGGCCGGCTCTCCACCGCGCTGAACGCGATGCTCGCTCAGATCGAGATGGCCTTCCACGCCCGCGCCGCGTCCGAGCAGCAGGCCAAGGCGGCGGCCGAGGCCGCGCAGCTCTCGGAGAGCCGGGCGGTGCGCTCGGAGGAGAAGATGCGGCAGTTCGTCGCGGACGCCTCGCACGAGCTGCGGACGCCGCTGACCACCATCCGCGGCTTCGCCGAGCTTTACCGCCAGGGCGCCGTCTCGGACCCCGGCGCGGTGGCCCGGCTGGTCCGGCGGATCGAGGACGAGGCCGCCCGGATGGGTCTGCTCGTCGAGGACCTGCTGCTGCTGGCCCGGCTGGACCGGGAGCGCCCGCTCAACCTGGCGCCGGTGGAGCTGCCGGTGCTGGCGATGGACGCGGTGCAGGCGGCCCGGGCGACGGCCCCGGACCGCACGATCGAGTTGGACGTCCGGGACGATCACGAGCGGCTGGTGGCGTACGGCGACGACGCCCGCCTGCGCCAGGTGATCGGCAACCTGATGACCAACGCGCTGGTGCACACGCCGGCCGACGCCAGGATCACCCTCCGGCTCTACGCCGGTGCGGGGGACCAGGCGGTGGTCGAGGTGTCCGACACCGGCCCGGGGCTCAGCGAGGAGCAACGGTCCCGCGTGTTCGAGCGGTTCTACCGCGCGGACGGGGCACGGACCAGGAACACTGAGCGGGAGGCCACCGGCACCGGCCTCGGGCTGGCCATCGTGGCAGCTCTCGTACGGTCCCACAACGGCACCGTCGACGTGCTCGGCGAGCCGGGTCAGGGAGCGACGTTCCGGGTCACCCTACCGACCATGAATGCGGATAAAGGGTTCACAGAAAACATCCAGGACTAGCACAGTTCGGTACGAGTCGCACGGGGCAGAGTAAAGAACATGAACGAGAACGAGACCAACCCGCGGCCCGCGGACGCCGGCGCTGAGCACAGCAGCACGGAGCGGGTGGAGTCTGAGCAGCCGACTGCCGCGCAGCCGCCGGCCGCCCCGCAGTACGCCGCTCACCAGTCCGCGGCGCCCACCTCGGCGCAGCCCACCGCGCCGCAGCAACCTCACAACCCGTGGGCCCAGCCCACCGCCCACCAGCAGGCCGCCCCGCAGCCGCCGCAGCCGGGTCAGACACCGCAGTCGCCGTGGCAGCAGCCGCAGGCGCCGGTCTCCGGTTACCCGGGCTACGGGCAGCAGCCCGGCTACGGGCACTACGGCCAGCCGCCCGGCTACCACGGCTGGCAGCAGCCGAACAGCACGCAGACGCAGACCGAGGGCGGCTGGCAGCAGACCACCAACCCGGAGGGCGTCGTCCCGGTCTGGGCCCAGCCCGTGGGCAACGAGCCGCCGCGCAACGGGCGCGGCCGCAAGTTCGTCCTCGCCGGCGCGGCCGCCGTGCTGATCGCGCTGCTCTCCGGCGGGGTCGGCGCCGCCACCGCAGTGGCCCTGAACGACGACGGCACCCCGGCCTCGGTCAAGTCCGGCAACACGGCGGTCAGCCGGGTGGTGGACCGCTCGTCGCTGGCCCAGATCGCCGCCGCGGTGCAGGACAGCGTCGTCTCGATCACCACCCAGACGGGTGAGGGCTCCGGCGTGGTGCTCAGCGCCGACGGCTACATCGTCACCAACAACCACGTGGTGGCGACCGCCAACGGCGGCAGCGTGAACATCATCTTCGCGGACGGCAAGAAGGCCACCGCCACGATCGTCGGCACCGACCCGCGTACCGACCTGGCGGTGGTCAAGGCGACAGGCGTCTCCGGCCTCAAGGCCGCCACCTTCGGCGACAGCTCGCAGATGCAGGTCGGCGACACCGTGCTCGCGCTCGGCAGCCCGCTCGGCCTGGAGGGTTCGGTCACCGCCGGCATCATCAGCGCCAAGGACCGCACCATCGAGTCCAGCAGCGAGGACGGACGGCAGGGCCAGGGCCAGGGTCAGGACCCCTTCGGCGGCCAGCCCCAGCAGCAACAGCAGTCCGGCGGCACCACGATGACCGGTCTGCTGCAGACCGACGCCCCGATCAACCCGGGCAACTCCGGCGGCGCGCTGGTCAACGTGAACGGCGAGGTGATCGGCATCAATTCGGCGATCGCCACCTCGGGCTCCGGCTCCGGCAACATCGGCCTGGGCTTCGCGATCCCGAGCAACAAGGCGAAGACCGTCGCCGAGTCCCTGATGGCCGGCAAGAAGGTCAGCCACCCGGCGCTCGGCGTCAGCGTCACCACCGCGGAGAACGGCGGCGCCCTGGTCACCCAGGTGGTGTCGAACAGCGCCGCGGCCAAGGCCGGCATCCAGCAGGGTGACGTGATCACCAAGGTCGACGGCAAGGACATCAGCGAGTCCGACGACCTGGTGGCCGCGGTTCAGGCCGGCAGCGTGGGACAGAAGATGGCGATCACCTTCACCCGCAACGGCAGCGAGAAGCAGGTCACCGTGACCCTGCTCGAGTCGCAGTAGGGGGCGGGAGGACTACGGCGGGTGACGTGGCCAGGGGTGGGCACGTCA
>NZ_BOMW01000057.1 GCF_016862395.1 Actinoplanes siamensis
TAACTTCGGCTCCTCCTACACCACGATCATGAGCGACTCGACGAACAACCTGTTCGAGGCCGTCCAGGTCTACAAGGTGCAGGGCCAGAACCAGTACCTGATGATCGTCGAAGCGATCGGGAGCCGGGGCCGCTACTTCCGCTCGTTCACGGCCAGCAGCCTCAACGGGTCGTGGACGCCGCAGGCCGCCAGCGAGAGCAACCCGTTCGCCGGCGCGGCGAACAGCGGCGCCACCTGGACCAACGACATCAGTCACGGTGACCTGGTGCGCACCAACCCGGATCAGACGATGACCGTCGACCCGTGCCACCTGCAGTTGCTCTACCAGGGCAAGAACCCGAGCGCCGGCGGTCCCTACGACCAGCTGCCCTGGCGTCCGGGCCTGCTCACCCTGCAGCGCTGAGCGCCACTCGAAGACCAACATCGGTGGGGTGTCGGCCCGGCGCGCTCGGCGATCAAGCCGAGTGCGCCGGGCCGGCGTGACGAGGCGCCCTTTCGGAAAAGGGCCGGACTTCCATTTCTGGCGTACGGGCACGCCGAGCCGTTCTCGCCGCTGGGCGACCTGAGCTGGCGCTACCACACGGTCTCCTCCGACGTCCTGCTGGAGGATCAGGACGCGTACCGCCGCTCCGCCCGGGCCCGCGCCTTGGCCGCCTCCACCTCGCGATCCTTGGGCGGCGCCGTCGTCACCAGCCCGTCCAGCAGGGCCTGGGTGGCCGCCGCGACCGCCGCGACCGCCTGGTCGAACACCGCCTGGTTCGCCTGCGCCGGCCGCGTCGTCCCGGCCACCTTGCGGACGTACTGCAGCGCGGCGGCCTGCACCTCGTCGTGCGTCGCCGGCGGCTCGAAGTTGTGTAGTTGGTGAATGTTGCGGCACACGGTCGGCTCCTTCGCGGTTGCCGGATGTCGTCAAGAACCTATGCCATACTCGGCGGTCCGAAGACGCCCGCCGGGAACACGGCCCCGGCGGTGCGCGGCGCCAGGTTACCGTCGGCGGCCGGATCGGGCTGGCGTTGCCGCGCGCAAGGGCCGGCCGGCGGCGTCGGTGCGCTGCTGCGCCGGGCGGACACCGCGATGTACGCCGCGAAGGCCTCCGGCAAGGGGACGATCCGCTGGCACGAGCCCGCCTCGGCCTGACCCGCGCAGTAATCTTGCCGGATGGGAGCGTACCGGTACGAGACTTCCATCGACCGTCAACTACGTGAGGCCACCGAGCGGGGCGAGTTCGAGAACCTGTCCGGGGCGGGAAAGCCGCTCGCCGGGTACGGCGAGGAGTACGACGAGGACTGGTGGGTCAAGGACTGGCTCCGCCGGGAAGGGGCCACGGCCGGGGTGATCCCGCCGACGCTGGCGTTGCGCCGGGCCGCCGAGGACCTCGAGACGGCCGTCGACCGACTGCACACCGAGCGGGACGTCCGCGAGCACGTCGCCGGCCTCAACGCGCGGATCGACCAAGCGCGCCGCGGGCACCTGGACGGCCCGCCGGTGATCCTGCCCCCGTTCGACGCCGACGCGGTGGCCGCCGCCTGGCAGGCCCGCAAGGCCGGCCGGCGCTGATCAGAAACGGCCCGGCGGAGGGGCCGTTTCAGGAGAGGTCCGGGTTCAGCTCTCGACCACCTGGAGGGGCTCCGCGGTGAGCGTGTCACAGCTGACGAACGCCAGGTCGATGGTCACGTTGGTGAACCAGAGGATCGGCAGGGTCAGCGGCGGCGGCTGCTCCGGGGTGAAGGTCACCGGGATCACGCCGAACAGGTTGCCCGTCATCTTCGGCGTGTAGAAGCGGACGTTGCCCGTGGTGGTCAGGACACTGCTCCTGATCGTGGTGACCGCGTCGCCGGGCTCGTCGATGGTGAGGCTGAACGGCCTGTTGACCGCCTTCTCCATGTTGAACTGGAGCGACTTGAGCACGCCGTTCTGGGTGGGCACGTCGGCGACGCCCTCGTAGGTCGAGTTGTACATGGTGAGCGAGTCGACCTTCATGATGCCCGGCTTGATCGCCGACTTCGGGACGGCGCCGTCGGCCACCAGGCCCTCCTGGCGGGCGCCGAGGCACGGGATGACGTCGCCGGTGGCGGCCGCGCTGCTGGCCTCGGCCGGGGCGCTGGTCGCGCGGGTGGTCTTGCCGCCGCCGGCCGGGGCGGTGGCCGGAGCGGTGGTCCTGGTGGCGGTCGGCTCCGCGGCGGCCGGGCCGGTCGCCGACGCCGACGGCGACTCGCTCGGAGCGGGCGACTCCTCGTCGTCGCCGATGCCGAGCAGGTTGCCGACGCCGTCGACCACGTTGTGCAGGCCATCGAGGACCGGGTTCGGTTCGTCGGCCTTGGGGGAGGGGTTGGGGGACGCCGGAGCCGAGGTCGCGGTCGATGCGGCCGGGGCGGTGGTGGTGGCCTTGGCCCCGGGTTTGGTGGTGGCCGGCGTGGCCGGCGAGCTCTTCCGGGCGGGCGACGCGCTGGACGTGGTTTTGATCGAGGGCAGGCCCTCGGGGCAGTCGTCGGCGCTGGCCGGCAGGCGGCTGCCGATCAGCACGGTGGCGCCGAGGACCGCCGGCACCACGATGATCGCCAGCGCCTTGCGGTTGACGCCCCGGCCGGGCAGCTCGGAACGGGTCTCTCCGGGGCCGCTCCGGGCCGGGCCGGGCGGCTCGGTGCGCGGCTCCTCGAAGCCGGGCAGGATGCTGGAGTCGCTCACCACCGGGGCGCGCACCGCGGCGGGCCGGTCGTCATGGCCGGCGATCTCGATCGGCTCGGTCGGGTCGGCCGGGCCGTCCGCGGAGTTGTCCGGGCCGGAGGCGTCCAGCGGGCCCGGCGGCCGGAGGCCGGGCCGGGCCTGCGGCATCGTCCAGGCCAGCGCGAGCGCCCCGCCGACGATGCCGAGGAACATGCCGATGAACCAGCCGCCCAGGTTCAGGCCGATGAACGAGTAGAGCGCGGCGAGCAGCCCGATGATGCCGTAGAACACCCGCTGCGCCGGGGTGAGCCAGACCAGCGCGCCGCAGATCAGCATCAGGATCGGCAGCAGGTAGGAGAGGAAGCCCTGCGGGCCGATGTGAATCTGGATGTTCGCGAGGTCCATGTTCGAGCTCCAGAAGAACTCCAACCCGGACAGCAGGAGGAACAGGCCGCCCCAGAACGGCCGCGTCCGCCGCCACCGGCGGAACCTGCTCCAGAAATCGTCCGTCGACACTCGTCCTCCAGAACTTTCTTTCACGATCACAACGGGCGGGGCTCGCGGAAACGTGCCCCGCGAGCCCCGGAACAGCTAGATCAGTAGCACTCGTTGCCGGAGCCGCGGAGCAGCTTGAGGCTCATGCCGGTGAGCTTGAACGTCGAGGCCGACGTCGAGTACGCCCGCTGCTTGAGGCCGTGGATGGTCACGTGGTCGGCCTGCTGGCCGAAGCCGCCGACCTCACCCTTGGCGGCGCCGGCCTTGGAGAGGCTGCCGGCGTCGTTGCCGATCTCGATGTTGGTGAAGGTCGCGTCGCCACTGAGCTCGGACATGCCGATCAGCAGGTTCGAGGCCTGGACCTTCTTGTCGTCGGACGCGTCGTCCTTGACGTCGGTGGCCGCCTTGATCTGCAGGGTGATCGTGCCCAGCGGGGTGTCGGCCGCGACGGACTGGCACAGGCTGGTGAGCGTGGCGCTGGAGATGCCGGACATGGCAGCCGGGATGTAGTTCCCCTTGCCGTCCTTCAGGGTGCCGCTGTACTGCGTGAAGCCATCGCCATCGAGCGTGGCGGCCGACAGCTTGAACTGGGAGCCGGAAATCACGAAGTTGGCGGCCAGCGCGCCCGTCTGGAGCGCGACGACCAGACCGGTGGCCACGGCGGTGGGCACGCCCACCGCGACGGCGAACCGGCGCCAGTTGGTGCGCCCGGCGGCCGGAACGCTCTGCGAATCCTCCACGGATCCTCCTATAGAAAGTGTTGACAGCTGTCCCGGCCACCCTGTCGATGGCTCGCATCGACGGGCGAAACCTCGGCCAGCCGTCGACAGTGAGGCGAGTCGATGCCGTTGTTGTAACGTCCGGGAAATGTTGCCGCCCCCGCACGGGGACTACAAGGGCCGTTGCTACTAGTCAGTAACCCACGTCACTTGATCATGGCTACGCTCAGTAAGGTAGCTGTCCACGGTGTCCGATTTTTCGGGCACGAAGCGGACAATCGGCCGAGGATCGCGAGTGTGGCGGTAACCACAGGTATAGGAGGTGTCATCGATTACGGATCGGTAACGAAATCCAGGGATCTCTCAGTAAACGCCTTTCGCGCTGTTCGGCGGATGTTGATCTCCACCGAATGGCCGGGCCGCCTCATCCGCTCCCCGCCACCTGCCGATGTGAGGAGCATGATTGTCGCCGAGGAGCGCCGCCGATGAGACTGCAGCGCCGGCTCAACCTGGGCTTCGCCGCTCTGCTGGTGCTGTTCACGGCATTCCTCGCGGTGCAGTTCGGGATCGGCGCACGCGTGCGGGCCGACCATGACAGGCGTGCCGACCGGATCGCCGCCGGGCGTGCGGCGAACCGGGGGGCCCTGCAGGGGATGACCGACGCGGAGACCGGGATCCGTGGTTACCAGCTCACCGGCGAGCGGCTGTTCCTGGAGCCGTACCAGAGCGGCCGCGCCGACGCTCTCACCCGGTTGGTCCGGGCCGCCGAGGAGGCCCGCAGCACGCACGCGCGGGAGCTGGTCGAGGCCGAACGGCAGGCGGCCGCGGCCTGGCTGGGCCAGTACGCCGGGCCGGCCGCCGACGGGCACGACCCGGACGAGACGCTCGGCAAGCAGCTCTTCGACCGGTTCCGCGCGGCCAACGCGGCCGCCGACGACGCGCTCGCCGCCGAGCAGCACGCCGAGCAGGGCCGCCACCGCGGCACGGAACGCCTGCTCACGATCACGTCCGTGGTGCTGGTGCTGGCCGTCCTCGCGGCCGGCTATCTGCTGGTCCGGACCACCCGCCGGCAGCTGCTGGTGCCGCTGGCCCGGGTCGGCGACACGATCCGGCAGCTGACCACCGGGGACCGCTCGGTACGCGCCGAGCCGGCCGGGGCGGCGGAGCTGCGTACGGTCACCCAGGCTCTCAATGATCTTGCCGCGCAGACCGAGGAGCATCTCGCCGCCGAGCAGGCCCGGACCGCCCGCGCCTGGCTCTGCCAGGCGGTCGTCGGGGAGCTGCAGCGGGAGGACGCCGACCCGGCGACCGTCGGGCACCGCGTGGTCGCCCGGATCGCCGGCGCGTTGGCCGCCGACGCGGTCTACGGCGAGCTGTTCGTGCCCGGCACCGGCCGGGTCACCACGCGCTGGCCGGAGACGGCGCCGGAGCTGGACCTGACGGCCGTCCGGGAGGTGCCGCCGGGCCGGCCGGTGCCCTGCGCCGGCGGCCTGGCCGTCGCGGTGGGCGGGGACAGCGCGTGTCCCGGCGGCTATCTGCTGGTGGTACGGGACTTCCTGCCCGAGTTCACCGAACCGGAGCACCGGCTGCTGGCCAGCGTGGGGAGGGAGATCGAGCGGGCGCTACGGCAGGCCGGCGTGCGGGTGCAGCAGGACCTGCTGATCGGCGAGCTGCGGATGCTCGACCAGCGCAAGGACGTCTTCATCCAGACCGTCACGCACGAGCTGCGCACCCCGCTGACCAGCATCCTCGGCTACACCGAGATCCTCGCCGACGAGGAGGACGAGCAGGACCCGCTGCGGAGGCGGTCGCTCGCGGCCATCCTGCGCAACGCTCACCGGCTCATGGACACCATCAACGACCTGCTGCTGCTCGACCGCCCGGCGACCGGGGCGGAGGCGGTCACCGAACCGCTCGACCTGGCCGCGGTCGCCGCCGCCGTGCACGCCGAGCTGGGCGCGGCCGCCGCGGCCAAGGAGCTCACGATGAGCCTCGACGCCGAGCCGGCCTGGGTGCGCGGGGACCGGACCCAGCTGCAGCGGGCGCTGCGCAAGCTGCTGGAGAACGCGATCAAGTTCACCCCGGCCGGCGGCAGCGTGAGCTGGCGGTGCGGCGCCGACGAGCAGAACGTCACGGTCGCCGTCACCGACACCGGCATCGGCATCCCGCCCGAGGACGTGCCCGGGTTGTTCACCCCGTTCCACCGGGCCGGCAACGCGATGGACCAGGCGGTGCAGGGTCCCGGGCTGGGGCTGGCGATCGTCCGGGACATCGTCCGCGACCACGGTGGCGGCATCGCGGTGTCGTCGGTGGTCGGCCGGGGCACCACGTTCACCGTCACCCTGCCGGCCGTGCCGGCGCCCGTCCCGGTGCCGGTCCCGGCATCCTGACCACGGTGAGCGCGTCCCGCTGAGCGCTTGACCAGCCGGTATCCGCCGGTCAGGGCCGAAGGTCCCGAGCCGGGCACGCAGCAGGTCCCGGTCACTTCCCGACTCGGGGAATTCCAGGATCGGAAACACGCGGCGCGTAGCGTGCGAACGTGGACCTGCACACGGTCACCGAAGTCGTCAGCCCGGCCGGGCCGGGGATGTGGCGGCCGGGGGACGCCTGGCTCGGCGGCGGGACGGCGCTGTTCGGCGAGCCCCGGCCGGAGATCTCCCGGCTCCTCGACCTGCCGTCGGCGGGGTGGCCGGCGCTGACCGCGCGTGCGGACGGCGTGGAGATCGCCGCGACCTGCACGGTGGCGGCGCTGCCGGCGCTCCTGCCCGGATCCGGCGTCGTGGCGCAGTGCTGCCGCTCGTTCCTGGCCTCGTTCAAGATCCTGCACGTCGCCACGGTGGGCGGGAACCTGTGCGCCGCGTTGCCGGCCGGGCCGATGATCTCGCTGGGCGCCGCCCTGGACGGGGTGTGCACGCTGCTCGGCCCGGCCTCCCGGCGCGAGGTCGCGGTCGCGGACTTCGTGACCGGCGCGGGCCGTACCGTGCTGCGGGACGGCGAGCTGCTGCGGTCGGTCTTCCTGCCGGCGGCGGCTCTGCGGGCGCGGACGGCGTTCCGGCGGGGCTCGCTGCACCGGCACGGGCGCTCCGCGGTCCTGCTGATCGGCCGGGCCCTGCCCGGAGGCGGCCTGGTGCTGACGGTCACGGCGGCCACCCACCGGCCCTGGGTCTTCCGCTTCGGCGCGCCACCCTCGGCGGCGCAGCTCGCCGGCGCGCTGGACGTCATCGACCCGGCCGCCTTCGTCGACGACGTGCACGGACAGCCGGCCTGGCGAGCGCATCTGACCAGGCATTACGCCGAGCAGATCAGGACGGAGCTGAGCGGATGAGCGTGCGGATCAACGGCGTCGCCCACGGGCGTGCGCCCCGCCCCGGCCAGTGCCTGCGGACCTACCTGCGGGAGGAGGGCTGCTTCGGGGTCAAGAAGGGCTGCGACGCCGGCGACTGCGGGGCGTGCACGGTGCACGTGGACGGCGAGCCGGTGCACTCCTGCGTCTATCCGGCCTTCCGCGCGCAGGGCCGCTCGGTGATCACCGTCGAGGGGCTCGCGGACGGGGACGACCTGCATCCGGTGCAGCGTTCGTTCCTGGCCGCGCAGGGATTCCAATGCGGATTCTGTACGGCCGGACTGGTCATGACCACTGCCGCGCTCACCGGGGCGCAGCTGGCCGACCTGCCCCGCACGCTGATGGGCAACCTGTGCCGGTGCACCGGCTACCGCGCCGTCGCGGACGCCGTCGCGGGCGTCTCGCACGTCGACGATCCGCGCCCGGGACACGCGGTCGGCGCCGCGCTGGGCGCGCCGGCCGGTCCGCGGATCGTCACCGGGACCGCCCGGTTCACCTTCGACGTGGACGTGCCCGGGGTGCTGCACCTCAAGGTGCTGCGGTCGCCGCACGCCCACGCGCGGATCGTTTCGGTGGACACCGCGGAGGCCGCCCGGGTGCCCGGCGTCGAGCTGATCCTGACCCACCGGGACTCGCCGGACCGGCTGTTCTCCACAGCCCGGCACGAGAACCCGGCCGAGGATCCGGCCGACACCCGGGTGCTCGACGACGTGGTGCGGTTCGCGGGGCAGCGCGTGGCGGCCGTGGTGGCCGACAGTGAGGCCGCCGCCGAGGAGGCGTGCCGCCGGCTGCGTGTCGAGTACCGGGTGCTGCCGGCCGTACTCGATCCGGTTCTGGCCCTTTCCCCGGACGCGCCCCTGGTGCACGGCGACAAGACCGACCGGAACGTGGTCGGCGAACTGCACGCCTCGCTCGGTGACGTCTCGGCCGGGTTCGCGGCCGCCGACCAGGTGTACGAGGCGACCTTCCGTACCGGGCGGGCGCAGCACGCGGCGCTCGAGACGCACGGGGCGGTCGGGTGGCTCGACGAGGACGGGCGGCTGGTCATCCGGTCGAGCACCCAGACGCCGTTCCTGACCCGCCGCGCCGTGGCCGAGCTGTTCGACCTGCCGCTGCAGCGGGTCCGGGTGCTCGCCGGGCGGGTCGGCGGCGGGTTCGGCGGCAAGCAGGAGATGCTTGCCGAGGACCTGGTGGCGCTGGCGGTGCTGCGCACCGGGCGGCCGGTGAGATGGGAGTTCACCCGGCCGGAGCAGTTCTGCGGGGCGACCACCCGGCATCCGTTCGCGGTGACCGTCAAGGCCGGGGCCCGGCGGGACGGCACGCTCACCGCGCTGCAGTTGGACGTGCTGGTGGACACCGGGGCGTACGGCAACCACGGGCCGTCGGTGATGTTCCACGGATGCCACGAGTCGGTGGCGGTGTACCGGTGCGCCAACATGCGGACCGACGCGCGCGCCGTCTACACCAACACCGTGCCGGCCGGGGCGTTCCGTGGCTACGGGCTGGGCCAGGTGACCTTCGCTGTGGAGTCCGCGCTGGACGAGCTGGCCCGGCTGATCGGGATGGACCCGGTCACGTTCCGGTCGCGCAACGTGGTCCGGCCCGGGGAAGACCTGACCGCCCCCGGCGATCACGTGGACGATCTCGGGATCGCCTCGTACGGGCTGGACCAGTGCCTGGAGCGGATGCGCCGGTGCCGGGACACCGGGGACGAGGCGCCGGCGGGTTGGCTGGCCGGCGAGGGCATGGCGATCGCGATGATCGCCGCCGGGCCGCCGGGCGGGCACTTCGCCGACGCGACGATCCGGGCGCTCGGCGCGGGCCGGTACGAGCTGTCCGTCGGAACCGCGGAGTTCGGCAACGGGAGCACCACCGTGCACGCTCAGATCGCCGCGGACGAACTCGGCACCACGCCGGACCGGATCGTGATCCGGCAGTCGGACACCGACCTGGTCCGGCACGACACGGGCGCCTTCGCCTCGACGGGTGTGGTGGTGGCCGGCGAGGCGGTGCTGCGGGCGGCGCGTGACCTGCGGACCTCCGGGTCGTCGGTGGGGCACGGGCACTTCGACGGTACGCCGCGGTCGGTCGCCTTCAACGCGCAGTGGTTCCGGGTCGCCGTCGACCCGGACACCGGCGAGCTGCGGATCCTGCGCAGCGTGCACAGCGCGGACGCCGGGACCGTGCTGAACCCGCTGCAGCTGCGTGGGCAGATCGAGGGCGGGGTGGCGCAGGCGCTGGGCGCGACCCTCGCGGAACACCTCGACCTCGACGAGAACGGCCGGGTCACCACGACCACGTTCCGGCAGTACCATCTGCCCACGTTCGCCGACACGCCGTACACCGAGGTGCACTTCGCCTCGACCCGGGACGAGATCGGGCCGCTCGGCGCGAAGTCGATGAGCGAGAGCCCGTACAACCCGGTCGCCCCGGCCCTGGCCAACGCCCTGCGCGACGCCATCGGCATCCGGCTCACCGAGCTGCCGTTCACCGCCGACCGCATCTGGCAGGCCCTGCGGCAGGAAGGTGGTTAGGCCGCTGGTTTCCTCACGGCGGATCTGCGGCTAGATTGCGGAGAAGGTGATCGACGTCTCTGGATGGCTGCGATGACGGATCGGCTGTTTGCGGAACAGTTCCAGATCGTGACCGACCCTGTCCGGGACTCCGTGGGGCTCTCGGCGATCTTCGCTGTTCTCTCCCTGCTCACGCTTTTCCTGCTGCTCGGCGTGTTCCGGGTGCGGGCCTGGCTCGCCGGAGTGGTCGCGCTGGTGGTGGCGCTGATCGTGGCGATCACCGTCTACTCGATGCCGGTCGGGCAGGCCCTGCTCTCCGCCTCCGAGGGGGCGGCTTTCGGGTTCTTCCCGATCCTGTGGATCGTCGTCAACGCCATCTGGGTCTACCACCTGACCGTCGTGAGCGGGCACTTCGACGTGCTGCGGCGGTCGATGGAACGGGTCAGCCCGGACCTGCGGATCCAGGCGATCATCGTGGCGTTCTGCTTCGGGGCGCTGCTGGAGGCGCTCGCCGGATTCGGCACGCCGGTGGCCGTGACCGTGGTGATGCTGATGGCGCTCGGCTTCCCGCCGATCCGGGCCGCGTCGGTGGCGCTGATCGCGAACACCGCGCCGGTGGCGTTCGGGGCGCTCGCCACGCCGATCACGACGCTCGGGACGGTGGCCGCCGGGGCGGGCACCGATCCGCGGCTGAACGCGGACACGCTGGGCGCCATGGTGGGACGGCAGACGCCGATCCTGGCCGTCGTCGTGCCGCTGGTGCTGGTCGCGGTGGTCGACGGGCGCCGCGGGGTGCGGCAGACCTGGCCCGCCGCGCTGGTCGCGGGGGTCGTCTTCGCGGCGGGGCAGTTCGTGGCGTCGAACCACATCTCGGTGCCGTTGACCGACATCGTCGCGTCGCTCGTGGCGGCCGCGGCAGTGGTCGCGCTGCTGCGGGTCTGGCAGCCGTCCGAGACGCCGGAGCTGGCGGTCGACGGCGCTGCCCGGCGTGCGGAAACCGTGCGGCCCGCCGCTGCCGGGGCCTCGACGGTCGTGCGGCCCGACGCGGCCGCCGAGGTGGCCCGTGCCTACGCCCCGTACTTCGTCATCATCGTCATCTTCGCGATCGCCAATCTCGGCCCGATCAAGGACACCCTCGCCCGCGAACCCTGGACCGTCGTCCTCGCCTGGCCCGGCCTCGACGTGCTCGGGGCCGACGGCAAGCCGCTGTCCTCGGCCAACTTCACCTTCGGCTGGCTGCCGGCGGCCGGCACTCTCATGATCATCGCAGGTGTGCTGACCGCGTTCGTGCTGCGGATCAGGCCCGGAGCGGCCGTCAAGGCGTACGGCCGGACCTGTCTGGAGCTGCGCCAGCCGATCGTCACCGTGACGGCCGTGCTGGCCCTCGCCTACGTGCTCAACCAGTCCGGCCAGACCAGCACCCTTGGCGCGTTCCTCGCCACCGCCGGGGGCGTCTTCCTCTTCCTGTCCTCGGTCCTCGGCTGGATCGGTGTGGCCGTGACCGGTTCCGATACCTCGGCGAACGCCCTCTTCGGAGCGTTGCAGGTGCAGACCGCGGCGAAGGCCGGCCTGGACCCGGTGCTGCTCGCCGCGGCGAACTCGTCGGGCGGGGTGCTCGGCAAGATGATCAGCCCGCAGAACCTGGCCATCGCGGCCGGCGCGGTCGGGATGGCCGGCCGGGAGGGTGACATCTTCCGCAAGGTGGTCCTCTGGAGCGTGGTCCTGCTGCTCTTCATGTGCGTGCTGGTCACGCTGCAGGGCACGCCCGTGCTGGACTGGATGGTCCCGGCCGGCTGAGAAAGTGCGTTGAACCGCGCGGCGCCGCGGGCGGTAGCCATGGAAGTAACCACCCGGCCACCGCCTGTGAGGAGCGCTCGCATGATCGCCGCCGACCTGATCCTGATGGCGGATCGGATCCACACCCTGGCGCCCGGTCCGCGACCCACAGCCGTCGCGGTCGCCGGCGGCCGGATCGTGGCGCTCGGTGACCGCGCCGACGCGCGCCGCTGGCGCGGTCCCGCCACCGAGGTGCTCGACCTGGGCCCGGCCACGATCACGCCCGGCCTGGTCGACGGGCACGCGCACCCGGTGCTGGGGATCGGCCTGACCCGCGGGGTGGACCTCTCGGCCGTCCGGACGCTTCCCGCGCTCCGTGCGGCGTTGCGGAACGCACGCCACCACGGCTGGATCGAGGGCTGGGGCCTGGACCCGAACGCGTTCGAGGGCGCACCGCTCACCTGCGCCCCGCTGATCGAGGCGGTCGGTCCGGAGGTGCCGGTCTTCCTGCGACTGTTCGACGCGCACTCCGCGCTGGTCAGCCCGCGGGCCCTGGAACTGGCCGGGATCACCGGGCGGCGTGAGTTCCGCTCCGGCGCGAGCGTCGTCTGCGACCCGGCCGGGCGGCCCACCGGGCACCTGCTCGAACCCGAAGCGGTCGAGCTCGTCCGGGCCGTCCTGCCGCCGGACCCGCCCGCGGACCGGCGGACCCGGCTGCGGGAACTGATGGACCGGATGGCGGCGACCGGGCTGACCGGGGCCAACGCCATGGACTTCGAGGAGGACTCGCTCGGCCTGTTCCGCGCCCTGGAGGCGGACGGCGAACTGCCCCTGCGGTGGCGGTGCGCGCCGTTCGTGATGCCCGGCGCCGACCTCGCCGAGGTGCTGGCGCGGCAACTGCTGCACGGGCGCCGCTGGCGGGTGGAGGGCGCCAAGTTCATGATCGACGGGACGGTGGACGGGGGAACGGCGTGGCTCGACGAACCGGACACACACGGCGAGTCGACCGCCTGCTTCTGGCCGGACCCCGCGGAATACCGCGCGGCGGCCGGCTTTCTGGCCCGGCAGGGGGTGCCGATCGTGACGCACGCGATCGGCGACGCCGGCATCCGTTACGTGCTGGACACGATGGCCCGGCTGCCGCGCCTGCGGGTCCCGCACCGGATCGAACACCTGGAGACGATGCCGTGCTCGCTGATCGGGCGCTTCGCCGAACTGGACGTCACCGCGAGCATGCAGCCCACGCACTGCACCCATTACACCCGGGCCGACCACACCGACAACTGGTCGCGGCGCCTCGGGAAGGTCCGCGCCGATCGCGCCTTCCGAGCTCGTGACCTGCGGGACCAGGGGGCTCGGCTGGCGCTTGGCTCGGACTGGCCGATCGCTGCGTTCGACCCGCGGGGCATCCTCGCCGCCGCCCGGTTGCGCCGGCCGGCGGGCGCGGCGGGGACGGAGCCGGTGCTGCCGGAGCAGGCGCTGACAGCGCGGATGGCCCTGGAGGGCTACACCACCCAGGCCGCCGCCGCGGCGGGACTGCCGGACGCCGGGCGGATCGCTCCGGGTTTCCGCGCGGATCTGTCGGTGTTCGGGCTCGATCCGCTGGTCGTGGATCCGGACGAGTTCGCCGAGTCGCCGGTGCCGTTGACGGTGGTGGCCGGCGCGATCGTCCACCGCTCCTGATCGTCCGGGGTTTCCGCTTCGTTGGTCGGGCGCTGTCCCGGCCGGTCGTCAGCTGTGTCTCCGGCGGCTGAGGGACCCCTGACAACCGGCCGCGTCCGGCGGGCACGGGGCCGACCGGAGTGGCACGGGACCTGGCCGGGGCTCCGGTCGTACCGGATCAGGCGGTGGTGAATCTGCTCGGGACGACACCGAGGATGCGCTTGAAGTGGCGGACCAGGTGGGGCTGGTCGTAGAAGCCGCTGCGAACCGCGACCGCGGACAGCGGATGGCCGGAAAGGATCAGGCGGCGGGCGAGGTCGACGCGCCGGGAGATGACGTACTGGTGTGGGGTCATGCCGTATTCGCGGCGGAACGAACGGACCAGGTGGGCCGGCGTGAAGTGCAACTCGCCGGAGGCCGCCCTCAGCGAGAGGCCGCCGACCAGATGTGATTCCAGCAGGTCACGCAGGTTGCGGGCGGCGCCGGGGTGCGGCGGTGGAGCCTGATGGTCCGCCAGTCGGGTCCGGAGGCGCTCCAGCGACACCGCGAGCAGGTCGTCCGCGGCCGGCTCGTCCCCAGGTGAGCGGATCAGCCGGTGGACCGTGGAGATCATGCGGTGCAGACCGGGATCGAGCAGAGCGGGCTCGTCCACCGCCGCGCCGATCAGGCGGTCCGGGAGCTGGGCCGGCTCCAGGTAGAGGACGCGCTTGCGGAAACCGTGCCCGTCCGCCGCGGCGCCGTTGTGCGGAACCTTCGGCGGCAGCAGGGTGACCAGCCGACCGTACGCCCCGCGCTCGTGCCGGTCCAGGTCGTAGCGGACCGCGCCGTTGTCGACCAGCAGCAGCGTCCAGGCGTCGTGGGCGTGCATCGGATAGGCATGTGAGCCGAAACTGGCGTGCAGCACCTCGACCACGCCGTCCAGCGGAGGTCGCCACGCGTGGATCGACGGCCCCGGCGGCACGTCACAATCGTACAAGACCCGCGGGTGGCGTCCGGTCGACGATGATGCCATGACCGGATTCACCACCAAGATCGCTGTACTGCTCCGGGACGACCTGCTCGTCTGGCAACGCCTGAACGTCACCGCGTTCCTCGTGTCCGGGCTGGCCACGGTCGAGCCGGAGACGCTCGGCGAGGCGTACGTCGACGGCGACGACGTCGAGTACCTGCCGATGTTCCGCCAGCCGGTGCTGGTGTTCGAGGGCGGCAAGGAGCTGCTGACCACGGCGCACGCGAAGGCGCTGGAACGCGGCGTCCGAATGTCGGTCTTCACCTCGGACCTCTTCGCGACCGGCCACGACGCGGCCAACCGTGCCGCTGTACGGGCCGTGCCCACCGCCGGGCTGGACCTCGTCGGCCTCGCCGCGTACGGACCGCGCAACGTCGTCGACAAGATTCTCAAGGGCGCGTCGATGCACAGTTGACGCCCGTGCCGGCGGCGTGGCGACGGGCGGCTCCGGCAGCCGCTTGCGGTCCGCGTCTCGTCGCCCCGCCGGCATCCTCGGCTGCTGGGTCGCGTCGGGCGGCGCTTTCCATCGCCTTTCGGCGCCAGCCGGCTCTTTGTCCACCGGGAGCCTGGGCGGCTGGCCGGCGCGGGCCGGCGTGTGGCGCCGTCAACCGCCGGCGGACGATGCCTGGCCGGCGCTTTGTGCCCCGTCGGCGGCCGGATGATCGCCAGCGGCCGGCTCCGCCCGCGCGTCGGCTCAGGTCAGCGCAGTGACCAGACCTGGTTGGACTTGCCGGTGCACGTGACGACGACGACACGGGTGTGTGGACGAGCCCCGTCCGAGGGGTCGGTGAGGCACTTGTCGTTGGCCGCGTTGATCAGCTGGCCCTCGCCGGTCATCCGCCACAGAGCGGTGGTCCGCCGGTCACAGGTGATCAGGTGGACGGTGTCGTCGCCGACGACCAGCGCGCACCGGCCCATCACCCGCAGCGTCCCGTCGTCGGCCAGGGTCCACAACTGAGCGGCGGACCGGTTGCAGTCGAAGACCTGGATGTGGTTCTCGTCGGTCGGGATCGCGTTCGGCACGTCGAGGCACAGCCCGTTCGCGCCGACCAGCGACCCGGCTCCGGTCCTCGGCGAGGCGGCCAGCGCGGGCGAATCCGGCTGGGCCGAGGCGGCGGAGCCGGCCCCGGCACTGGCACTCGCCGAACCGGCCGGCCCGAACGGCGTCGTCGAAACGCTGCCGGCCGGGGTGGTGGCCTTGTCGCCCGGGGTTTGACCGGCGCCGGCCCCGGGTTTGCCATCCGTCCCGCCGTCGGCTGCTGTGCCGTCGGCGGACGGCGGAACCGTGGCCGGCCCGGTGACCGCGGGCAGCGAGTGGTCGGGCAGACCGGCCGAGAGCGCGGGGTCGAGAGCCGGCCTCAGCGCGAAATAGCCGACCAGGGCCAGCACCACGACGACGACCGCTCCGGCCCCGGCCAGCAGCAGCGGCCGCCGCCCGCGCCGAGCCGGTCTCTCGCCGGCCGGGGTCCCGCCGGAGAAGACCGGCAGCACCTGTGTCGGCGAGTCGGAGGCGGTGCCCGCCGGCCAGGTGGCCTCGGAGGAGGTGTGCTCCCCTGGCGCGTCGTCCCGCGAGAGGAACGGACGCACCAGCAACGGGTCCCGGTCGGTACCGAAATCCTCGTCACCCACTGAGACACCCCCCGGTCAGCAATCGATGCACCAACCTACCGGCCGTCGCCACCCCGCGTGGGGTCCGTCCGGCCGATCTGATCCCCGGCCGCACCGTTCGACCCCGCCGTCCGAGCGGCGTCCACCCGGCCCGAGCAGCCATCCTGTGCCCGGAACCGGGTCCTGCCCATCTCCGGTCGTTGCCCAGCTCACTTTCCTTTCGGCGTCGCCGCTCGGGACCCCGGAGCGAGTCGACCCGGTCGGGGTGCTGCCCCCGGCCTGTGGGTTGTCAAGGCTGACACGCTGCCCGGCAGCGAGTTGTCCCGCCTGCCGAGCCACCCGGCAGGCGGCGACCCGGTCAGCGGTCCGGTCACCGTTTCCAGAACGGCTTCGCAGCGGGCCGGGGCACCTCCGCTGCGCCGAAGCCGGTGAGGACGCGGAGGGCCGCCGACCACTTCTCGTCGAGCGAGGCGTCGCCGCCGAGCAGCGTGACCAGCTCACGCAGCGGGGCGAACTCGTCCCCGGTCAGCGTGGTGAGCAGGACCGTGAGCCGGCTGGCCAGGTCCTCCAGCAGGTCACGCCGCTCGTAGCCGGGCCGGTCGGCCGCGTCGCGCAACCGTCCGGCCTCGACCGTCGCCAGCTCGCGGACGTCGGCGAGCGGAACGCCGGAGTCGTTCGCGGACGTGCGCCGCGATCGGCCGAATCCGCGCACCGGCCCACCACCGCCGGCTCCCGAAAGCGCAGGAGAACCCGCCGTGGGTCCGGCGGCTGCGGGTCCGGCGGACACGGGTCCGCCCGGGGTCGGAGGTCCGGCGACAGGCGGCGAGCCGGCAGGACCCCCGGCGGCATCTCCGGCGCTCGGCGCGGCCGGAGGCGGGACGCTCCCCGCCGGGCTGGCCGGCGAGCCCAGCACGATGTCGGCGTCGTCGAAGGCCTGGGCCCGCCGCCGTGGGCTCATCTTGGCGGCGCTGGCCGGGGCGAAGCGCGGCGCGCCGGGGATCGGGCCCCCGGGCGGGGGAGGCATCGGCGGGAAGATGGCCGGGCGCGCCGGCGCCACCGCGTCCGGGAACGGGGACGACGCCGAGGCGAGGACCATCCCGGTGGCCGTCGGGGGCGCCGGGGACTCCCATCCGGAGGGCGTCTCCACCGGCTGGGTGACCCGGTGCAGCTTGCCGTCCTCGTTCACCACCCGCTCGTCGACAGCCACGTATGCCGTGAAGCGGCACAGCACCCCGAACCGCAGCGACGTGTCCACGATCTGCTGCTCCAACGAGAGATCACCGGCCGTGTACGCGTCCTCGAGATCCCGCAGCCGCGCCCGCGCCCACTGCTTGGCGATCGCTGTCTCGGCCCGCTCCCGGACCGACACAGTGGTCCGGAACTCCAGGTCGTCCCGGGTCCGGCCGGTAACCGTGAGGCTGCCCGCGGCGGCGCCCGAGTAACGCCCGGTGACCACCAGCGGCACCCCCGGGTAGAGCCCTGGCAGCCGCAGCGGGCTCCGCGTCCCGTCCAGCGGCGCGAATCCGTCCCCGGTGATGGACAGGCCGGTGACCAGCGGGGCGCCGATCCGGCGGTGGATGTGCTCCATGGCCTCGTCCAGCCGATCCTCGCTCTCCACCAGCTCGGCCCGCCCGGCGCCGAGCGCGGCGAGCCGGCCCAGGAAGCCGGCGTTCACCGCGCGGTCGATGCCGATGGTGTGCAGCCGGGTGTCGCCGATCAGCGGGGTGACCTCGCGGACGATCTGGTCCTCGTTGCCCACCTGCCCGTCGGTGACCAGCACCAGCACCCGGTCCCGCCCGGTGCTGTCGGTGAGCAGGCCGAGCCCGGTGGCGAGCGGCGCGAGCAGCTCGGTGCCGCCGCGGGCGTCGGCGCGGGCCAGGTGCTCGACCGCGCGGTAACGGTTGCGGTCGGTCGCCTCGCTGAGACCTGCCTCCAGCCCCTCCGGCCGCTCCACGTGGTGGTCGAAGGTGAGCACGGCGAACCGGTCGGCGGTGGTCAGCGTGTCGACGACCCGGGCCGCGGCCCGCCGGGCGGCGACCATCTTCCACCCGCCCATGCTGCCGGAGCGGTCGAGCAGCAGCACCACGTCCTTGGGGCGCGGCGGCGCTGTCCCGGCCGGCGGCAGCACGACCACCTGGTAGGTGCCCTCGTCACCCTCGTCGTCGGGCACCGCGACAGCGGTCTGGCCGCCCGGCGCGTACGCCAGGCGTAGCACGAAGTCGCGGTCGGCGCGCTCGCCGGGGGCGATCCGCAGCGTCCCGTCCTGCTCGGCGATGGTGTGCAGGCTGGACCGAGCCTCGCCGAGCTCCAGCCCGGCCGGGTCGACGGTGACGCCGATGGAGAGCCGCAGCGGGTTGGGGAATCCGGGCAGCAGCACCGGCGGCGAGATGCGGGACGCGTCCGGCACCGCGTCGGTGTCCGGCGCCTGGCCGTCACCGGCCCAGGGCCCGGCCAGGGGCGTGCCCGGGAGGTAGCGCGGGGCGACGACCAGGGGGAACCGGTAGGTCGCGGCGCCGTCCTCGAACGGCATCGGGCCGACCAGCCGCAGCCGCACGGTGATCCGCTCGCCGGGCAGGATGTTGCCGGCCCGCATGGTGAACACGTCGGGCCGCTCCTCCTCGGCGATCGACGCCCGCCGGCCGGTCGCGATGGCCTGGTCGTACTGCTCCCGGGCGGCGCCGCGCTCGCGCAGCTCGGCGGTGACCGTGCGGTCGTCGGCGGTCATCGTCATGCCGGTCACGGCGGCCCGGTCGGGCAGCGGGAAGACATAGGTCGCCTCGAGGGCGGTGTCGTGCGTGTTGACGAACTCGGCGCTCACCTCGGTGCGGGCGACCAGGCCACTGATCGCGGCGCGCACGTCCAGCCGGTCCAGCGGGAGGTTGCCCCGGTCGGTACGCATCGTGCCGAGTCCGGACTCCGGCAGCTCGCGGACCCGTTCCAGCTCGCTCGGACCCATCGGATTGACGTAGATGATCACGAATCTCTCCTATCGGTGCGCCCACGGGATGCGAGCAGGTCGAGCAGGGGCCGGGCCGCGGTGGCGAGCTCGGCACGGTCGGTGGCGTCGAGACGGAAGGCGCCGGGCACGAGCAGGATCACCCCGGCGCCCAGCGGCACTCCGGTGAGCAGGGAATCGGCTCCGCCGAAGGCGAGTCCGCCGGGATCGCGGGCCGGTGGGGGCACCTCGGCGCTTCCCGGTGGGCCGCCGGAGGGCAGGTCGTGGGCGGGAGCCGGGAACGACCAGTCGGCGGTCGACCGCGGTGGCGAGGGTGGGGCGGCCGGAGTCTTCCAGAAAGCGCCCCGGGCGGCCCCGGGGTCGGGCGGTGGCTCGGCGGCGAGCAACTCGGCCGGCACCCGGGCCAGGGAGGTGAGCGCCTCCGTCGACACCCCGCCCAGCTCCGCCTGGATCTCGGCGAGGGTGCGCCCGGCCGCCTGCAACCGCTTGATCGCCACGAGCTGCAGCAGGTGGCGGGGCCCGTAGAGGGCGTTGCGCCCGCGGGTGCCGAGCGGCCGGTCGACCAGGCCGATCGTCGAATACCACCGGATCGAACGCGGATCCGGCAGATCCCGGACCCGGCCGTTGGGCGCGCCGGAGTATTCCGCGGCGAGCGCGGTGTGCACCCGGTCGACCAACTCCTCCATCGTCCACATACCCCGAATCGTGACACTGTCACGGTGACACTGTCAATTATTGCTGGCAGGATGACAGCATGCTCGAACGGTTGAGGCTGGTCGGCCTGTCCCACGTGAACGACCCCGCCCGGATCAGCGTCTTCCCCGGTGATCCGGCCTTCGAACTGGAGACCGTCGCGACGTTGCGGGAGGAGGGCTACTACCTGCGGGCGGTGCGCGGCGGCGAGCACACCGGCACGCACTGGGGCGCGCCCGGCCACTTCACCGAGGGCGGGCTGCTCGCCGATGAACTGGAACCGGCCGACCTGTTCCGGCCGGCGGTCAAGGTGGACGTGCGGGCCGCGTGCGCCGCCGACCCGGATCATGCGGTGTCGATCGCCGACCTGACGGCCTGGGAGGAGCGCCACGGCCGCATCCCGGAGGAGTCCGTGGTGATCATCTGGACCGGGTGGGAGGAGAAGTACGGGCGTGCGGGGTTCGAGCGGCATCCCGGCTTCGCGCCGGAGGCGGTGCGCTGGCTGGTGGAGACCGGGCGGCTGGGGGAGCGGGGCGGCACCGGGACCGACGCGTTCAGCCCGGATGTCAGCGCTGATCCCGGCTTCACCGTCTCCAAACTGGTCTATCAGCGCCGCCGGATCAGCCTGGAGGTGCTGGCCCACCTCGCGGATCTGCCCGCCGCCGGGGCCTGGGTCCTGTGTGGCGGACAGATCAATCGAGCCGGTTCCGGCTCCACGGCGCTCATCTACGGGGTTCTGCCGCCCGCGAGTTGATCACCAGGGAAGCGCGGACTCACGCGCGGCGCCGTTGCGTCACCGAGGCTGTGTGCGGTGCCGAGATCGGAACGGCGCCTGGCGCGGAGGCGGGAGAAGAGGCCGGAGCGGCGCTGCGAGAAGAGGCAGCCCCGGGAGAGGCGGGCGACGCGCCGCCGGGAGAAGCGGCCGGCGCGGTGCCAGTGGAGGCGGTCCCCGGGGAAGCGGTCGGCGCGGTGCCAGTGGAGGCGGTCCCCGGGGAAGCGGTCGGCGCGGTGCCGGGGGAGGCGGCCCCGGGAGAAGCGGCCGGCGCGGAGACCGAAGGACCGGGCGGCGACGGCGAGGAGGACGGAGACCCGTTCGGCGCGGACGCCGCCTGCCCGCCACCGGGCTGCACCACGCCATCCACCGTCAGGGTGTAGGGCGCGTACTGCGTGACGGTCCCGGTCGGATCGTCCTGCGCCACGATCGCCACCACCTTGGGATACCCGCGCAGCGCCTCCACCTGATCGATCGGCACCACCGCGGCCCGCCGTTCCCCCAGCCCGACCAGCGACACGTGCCATCCCCGCACCGGCACGGGATACCACTGGGTCGGTGACTTCCACCCGTCGAGCGAGCCGCTGGGCACCTTGTTCGCGCCGATCGACACGTTTCCGAGGTGCCAGCCACCCGAGTTCACCGCGGTGTCTGTCACGTACCGGAAGCCCAGCAGCACCTTCTTCCCGGCGTACGCCTTGAGATCGTAGTTCTGCCGGACACCCGCCGCCTGACCGGTGAGGCCGGCCCCGAGCGGCCCCTTGACCGTGTTGTCCCCGGCCACCACCTGGTAGGTCCGGCCCCCGTCCGCGGAGACCACCACGTACCCGAAGTCGAAGCCCTTCTCCATGCCGTACGTGGTGGTGAACCGCAGCACCGGGTCCTTGCGGGGAACCTCGGTCTGCCGCGCCGCCATCTCGTCGGTATCCGACGCGTTCCCGGAGAACAGCATCTCCGAGTCGACCGTCCAGGCCAACGGCTTCGACGGCAGCGTGTGCGCCCCGCTGAAGGTGACCGACGTCAGCGCGCCCCGCGGCAGCCGGATGAAGTCGGCCCCGTTGGGCGCGGCCCCCGGCCAGTTGTAGGTGGCCGGGTTCGCGAGATTCACCGTGGAGCGCAGCCCGTCAGCGGTCACCCGGTCCCGGGCCACCCCGAGGACGGTGCCGCCGGGCTCCCCGACCTCCTTGTCCACCAACGTCATCACCTGGAAGTCGTGCAGCATGTCGGTGAGCACGGTTCCGGCCGGCAGGGCCGCCAGCAGCGCGTCCAGTGAGTGGTGCTGGGCGTCCCGGTGCATCGCCGTGATGATGTGCGGGCCGAAGCGGTTCTCGAGATAGATCATCAGCTCGTACGTGATGCCGTAATCGGCCAGCACCTCGTTGGGACCGCCCTCGTCCCACAGGTTCAGCGAGTTCTGCGGTCCGCCGCACTGGCGGGGATTCGCGTTGTAGGTCGTCTTGACGGTGCCGAACCCCTGGTAGCAGGCGAGGTGGCTGTCGAAGCCGAGGTGGTACACCCCGCGCCGCGCGTCGACGTAGCCGACCAGCGTCTGGGCGTAGTCGGACAGCCCCTCGTTGAGCCACTCCGCCTTGTCCGGATCGATGTAGTACTCCAGCAGGTGCTGCCACTCGTGGGCGAAGGTGCCCTCGTACATCCACGGCCGGGCCGGGCGGCTGGTGCACAGGTCGTCGGTCGGCTCGTTCTTCGGCGTCGCGCCGAGCCGGTGCTGCCAGTCGTAGGCGTCGATGGTCATCACGTTCCGGTCGAACAGCTCGTTGAGCTGCGCCGAGAAGAATCCCGCGATGTAGGTCGGCCGCTCCGGGAAGTGGAAGAAGTTGTCGTCCCGGATGTTGTCGACAAGCGTCACGGTCTTGTCCCCGTCGCCGCTGAAGTCGCCCGCCATCCCGGGATGGGTGCCGGACCGGTCCGGCGGCGTGCTGAACGCCGCGGTCTCCTTCGGGTAGATGTTGTCGTCGAACTGGGTGACCAGGTCCGCCACCTGCGCGTCGGTCACCTCTGTGGCGTTCTTGCGGCAGTCGCCGGCCGGGAACGCGATGTCGTTGGCGACCCACACCTCGATGTGCTTGCCGACCGCCCGCAGCGTGTAGTCCTTGCGGTAGAGGTCGTTGCCGGTGTCGTCCAGCCCGACCCAGCTGCGCACGGTGCCGACCGGCGGCGTCCCCGCGGACGCGCTGCGGGCGGTGGGTTGCGGCCGATAGCGCGCCGCCGGCAGGGCTCTGCCGTCGAGATTGAGGTGGGTACGGCTGAGCTCCCGGCTGTCGGCCACCGGCGGCGGCACGGCGGGTTCGTGCACGGTCGGGGCGCCCGGCCGCTGCTGCGCCACGGCGGGACTGGTGACGAACGGGACCACTACCACGATTGCCGCGAATTTGGCAAGACCGGTGCGTTTCACGAAGCGGACGTTACCTGCCGAAGGGTGCGAATGGCATCAACACGCGCATTCGATCATGAATATCCGTCGGTGACGTGACGACGCGGGCCGCCACCGATGAGAGTGGCGGCCCGCGAACCGGAAAGACGGCGTTCCGAAGATCACCTGGAGCGGGCGACCCTGCCAGACCGGCGAGGGGCCGATACTCCAGGACCCGGCGCCGCCGAGCGCCCCGCCGACCACGTTGGCCACGGCGCTGAGCGGCGGCGGCCGGGGTGCCGGCCGCTGTCGCCGCGCACCGGCCGGACGTCGTGCTGATGGACATCCGGATGCCCGGCGTCGACGGGCTGACCGCCAGTGAAGGAAGCAAGTCTCGCGGCTGCTGACCAAGCTGGGCCTGAACGACCGGGCGCGGATCGCCCTGCTGGTCCACGACGCGGGCCTGGCATGAGACGCGGCCGGCTCACTCGAAGAGGCTGTGGTCCTTCGTGCCGCCCTCGGCGCGGTCGCGGGCGCGGCGGCGGACCTGGATCACCACGATGTCACCGAGGGCGACCACCGCCCAGACCACGAGCAGCCAGCCCGGCACGGTCCAGCCGGCGCGGAACAGCAGCACCGCCAGGACGGCGCAGACCACGAGTCCGAACGCGGCGAGGATCAGCCGCAGGTTGAGCGGGCTGTACGGCTCCTCGACGGTGCCGCGGCGGCCGTGGGGTTGCGGGCCGATGGGCATAAGCACGAATCTACCCGTGTCGGGCGGACCGGAAACAACCCGCCCCAAGATCAGTTAACTTCGATATCTTCGGGCTCTCGCACTGATCCGCTGTGGACAGGAGGGGCCGTGTCGGAGACGGGGCTCACCGGACAACACACCCGCAAACTGGGCACCTGGTCCGTTTTCGTGATCGCGGTCTCCGCGATGACGCCACTCACCGTCGTCGCCGGAGCTCTACCCCTCGGGTACGGGCAGGTGAAAGAGAAGGGCATCCCGGTCGCCTACGTGGTGGTGGCCGTGGTGCTGGCGATCTTCGCGGTCGGGCTCACCGCGATGGCCCGGCACGTGCCGAACAGCGGCGCCTTCTACGCGTACGCGGCGCGCGGGCTGACCCGGCCGGCCGGCGTCGGCACCGCCTTCGTCGCGCTGCTCGCCTACAACGCCATGCAGATCGGGCTCTACGGCGCGTTCGGCGTGGCCGCGCACAACGCCGCCGCGATCTTCGGGCTGAAGATGTCGTGGATCGTCTGGGCGCTGCTCGGCTGGGCGCTGGTCGGTTTCCTGGGTCTGCGGCAGATCGACCTCAACGCCCGCATCCTGACCGTGCTGGTCTGTGCCGAGGTGCTGATCGTGCTCACCCTGGACGCGGCCATGGTCGGCCACCCGGCCGGTGGGTCGGTCGCCCTGGACACGCTGAACCCCGGGCTGGTCGCCAGCGCCGGCGGCATCTCCCTGCTGGTCGCGGCGGTCGCCGGGATGGTCGGCTTCGAGGCGCCGCTGGTCTACGCCGCGGAGGCGCGCGACCCGCGGCGCACGGTGGCCCGCGCGATCTTCCTGACCCTCGGTGTCGCGGCGGTCCTGTACGGCGGGTCCGCCTGGGCGATGTCGGTCGTCACCGGCCCCGACCGGATCATCGACGAGGCCGCGAAGTACCTCAACGACCTGTTCTTCGTGCTGCCCGACCCGTACCTGCCGACCGTGATCGTCGACCTGGCCCGGGTCTTCTTCGCGACCAGCCTGTTCGCCGCGATGCTGGCCTTCCACCACACGGTCGCGCGGTACGCGCTGACCGTGGCCCGGGAGGGGGTGCTGCCGCCGGCGCTCGCCCGCACCCGCGACGACGTGCCGGCCAACGCCTCGATCGCGCAGTCCGCGCTGGCCTTCGTGGTCCTGGTGATCTTCGCGGCGCTGGTGCTCGACCCGACGACGGATCTGTTCTTCTTCGGCACGGTCTCCGGCGGTCTGGGCGTGCTCGTGCTGATGACGATCGCGTCGGTCGCGGTGATCCGGTTCTTCCGCCGCGACGCCCGGGGCGAGACCCGCTGGCGCAGCTCGATCGCGCCGTGGATCGCGACAGTCTTCCTGGCGCTGATGCTGCTGCTGTCCGTCGCGTTCTTCGGTGACCTGCTGGACTCCGACAACGTGGTGAAGGTGTATCTGCCGCCGCTGGCATTCCTCGGGGTGTACCTGGCCGGCGTCCGGTGGGCCCGCCGCCTGCGCCGCGACCGGCCGGCGGTGTACGCCGCGATCGGCAGCGGGCTGCCGCCGGAGACAGCGGGCGCGACCGAGATTCCCCCGCAGCGCCTGAACGGGTCGACGCCGACCACCGATCGGCCCAGCCCCGCGCGGCCGGAGCAGGCGGACAAGCCCCAGGCGGGTTGACGCCCCGGCCGTCGGCGTGGCCGACCGACCGGGGGACGAACCGCAGCGGTTGGTGACCTGGCCGGCCCGACCGCGGCCGGGTCAGCCACCCGGCCGTCGGCGTGGCCCGGTTACGCCCGCGACGGCCAGAGCGGGGTCGCGGCGTGCTGCTCGGTCTCGCGCAGAACCCGCAGCACGTTGCCGTGCCCGAGCCGTCGCAGGTCGTTCTCCGGCCAGCCGCGCCCGGCCAACTCGGCGAGCAGGTTCGGATAGCCGGACACGTCGGCGAGGCCGGCCGGCACCACAGGGGTGCCGTCGAAGTCGCCGCCCAGCCCGACGTGGTCGATCCCGGCGACCGCCCGGACGTGCTCGACGTGGTCGGCGACGTCCGCGACGGTCGCCTCGGGCCGCGGGTTCGCCGCCAGCCACGGCTGGAACGCCGGCTCGGCGGCCGGATCCGTCACCCGCGCGACGGGCGGATCGCTCTCACCGGCCCGCGGCGCCCGCGGCCAGTCCTGCGCGACCGGCGGCAGCCCGAGCCGCGCCCACTCCGCCTCGGCGGCCCGCTGCCAGTCCAGCACGGCGGAGGAGACGAAGTACGCGACGAACGGCACCTGCACCACCCCGCCGTTGGCGGGCATCCGCTCCAGCACGTCGTCGGGCACGTTGCGCGGATGGCCGGTGACCGCCCGCGCACCGGAGTGGCTGAAGATCACCGGGGCGGCGACCTCGTCGAGCGCGGCGTGCATGGTCCCGGTGGCGACGTGCGACAGGTCCACGAGAACGCCGAGCCGCTGCATCTCCCGTACCATCGCAAGCCCCTCGGCCGTCAGGCCGCCCGCCACGGGCTCGGCCGCCGCCGAATCCGCCCACGCCGTGTGATGGTTGTGGGTCAGCGTCACGTAGCGGACGCCGAGCCGCGCGAACGACCGCAGCACCCCGGGCGATCGGGCCAGGCAGTGCCCGCCCTCGATGCCGATCAGCGAGGCGATCCGGCCCGCGCCGACGATCCGTTCCACGTCGCCGGCGGTGTACGCCGCCTCCAGCACGTCCGGATACTCCGCGAGCAGCCGGTACACCAGGTCGATCTGTTCCATGGTGTGCGTGACCGCCTCCGGCTCCGGCCCGCCGGACGGCACGTAGACGGACCAGAACTGGGCGCCGACCCCGCCGGCGCGCAGCCGCGGCAGGTCGGTGTGCAGGCCCGGCCGCGCCGAGCCGAGTCCCGTGACGCTCGACCCGTGCGCCTCACGCAGGCGCATGGGGAGGTCGTTGTGCCCATCGAAGATCCACATGCGTCCTGGCTACCCCGGCGCCGGTCCGGAAGCAAGCCGGACACCCGCAACCTGCCCGCACCGGTCCGGGCACTTGCCGCGCACCCTGCGTCCCGGAATCTCTTTCACATGCCCGGCGGGCAACACCGCTGGACAGACCGGGGGGATTTTGATTTTGAAGCGTTCGACGCTGCGCAAGACCGTACTGACGCTGACCGCCTTCGCTGCCGGAATCGGCGCCGCGATCACGGGCACGCCGGCACAGGCCGCTACGCAGGCTGCCGACGCGGGATGCGTGACCGGCTCGAAGCTGGTCCCGACCTGTGGCGTTCTCTGGGGCGGCGCCGCTGGTGGTTTCACCAGCGCGCCGCGTGACCAGGCGCTGAAGACCTGGGAGAAGGCGAGCGGCCGGACCGCCGCGATCTTCCACCAGTACCACAAGGGGAACGAGCCGTTCCCGACCAAGGCCGAGATCGCGATGACCAACGACCCGGCGCGCCCGCGCGTGCTGCTGGAGAACTGGAAGATCGCCTACGGCACGACCTGGGCCGCCGTCGCCCAGGGCAAGCAGGACGCCCGCATCGACGCCTTCGCGGCGCGCGCCAAGGCGTACGGCAAGAAGTTCTTCCTGGCCCTGAACCACGAGCCGGAGAACGACGTGGTGGCCCGGGCCGGCTCCGGCATGCAGGCCAAGGACTTCGCGGCCATGTACCGCCACACCATCCAGCGACTGCGGGCCAAGGGTGCGAACAACGTGATCAACGTGGTCGCTCTCATGGGCAACGAGAAGTGGATGGCGCAGTCCTGGTGGAAGGACCTCTACCCGGGTGACGACGTCGTCGACTGGGTCGGCCTGGACTCCTACGTCTCGGTCGAGAAGGGCTACCACTTCGGCGACTTCGCCTCGCTGCTGGACCGCAAGGCCAAGGGCGGCGCGCAGGGCTGGTACGACTGGGCCACCACCAAGCACGCCGGCAAGCCGATCATGATCGCCGAGTGGGGCGCCTACCACAAGGTCGGCCGCCACACCGACAAGTCGGCCGTCTACAACAGCGTCGTCGCGCAGCTCAAGAAGCGTCCGGCGATCAAGGCGATCGTGCACTTCGACACCAAGCACGACGACGAGGGTGACCGCGACATCAGCATCGACAGCTCCGCCGCGTCGCTCGCCTCCTTCCGCAGGCTGGCCAGCAACCCGATCTTCAACGTGAAGCTCGGCTGATCTTCAACCCTCCCCTGAGAGAGCGCCGCCCGGGTCCCCCCACCCGGGCGGCGCTCTCGCTTTCCCACCCGTCACTCACGGCTGCGGCGTGGTCCTTGTCAAAGCCTGCTCCGGTACGTCCGCAGCAGCGCAGCTCGTCCCTTGTCCACCCGACCGCGCTTGTCGCGGGGCGAAAGACGACCTTGCCCCGACCCACCCGGCTGGGGCTCAGCGTCGCTACCGCGCGCCCATGACCAGGACGAGGCCAACTCGTTCTGTTCGGCTGGGGGTCATCGTCGTCGTCGGGCGTTCATGAGCACCGTGAGGCTCAGCTCGTTCTGTTCGGCTGGGGGTCATCGTCGTCGGGCGTTCATCACCACCGTGAGGCCCAGCCGGATCGACTCCGAGCCCGCCCGGGTGGCGGAACAGCCGGGCGGGATCGGCATCATGGGGTGAGGACTGTCTGCAGGCGTCTCGCCTCCTTGATCAGCCGGGTGGCGCCCGGACGGGACGCCACCTCGGCCAGTCCCGGGACCGGTGTGCCGGCGCGCCCCGCCCGAGCTACCTGGGTGGAAAGTTCCAGCAGGTCGGCAAGGCCGTGCGGAGCTGCCGGGAGCAGCGCGGGCAGCGCGGCGGACAGCACCTCCCAGACCGCCGCCGAGGCGCCCGCCCGATGGGCGTCGGCCAGCGCCGGGATCACCCGGGACAGCTTGAGCGTGGCGTCGGCGCACAGATCACCCAGAGCCGCCCCGACCGCGGGGCCGAACGGGTCCGGCCGCGCCGCCAGGGTCAGGAGGGCGTCCACCGCGGCGACCCGGTTCTCCTGGTGGCGCGCGCCCAGGGCGTACGCCAGGCCGTAGGCCATCGCCGGGCCGACCGGGCCCGAGCACTCGGCGAGCAGCGGCAGCACCGCGGAACCCCGGCGCTGGTCCTGGTCGGCCAGGGCGGCCAGCTCGGGCAGCGCCCAGGCGGCCGCCGCCTCCCGGTGCTGCGGCAGCACCATGGTCAGCACGTCACCGCAGAGGTGGAAGGTGTCCGGGCCGGCCTCCGGACGCGCGCCCGGGGTGATCGTGAGCAACTGGCGCTCCAGCCGCAGTCCGCCGTCGCGGACCGGGGTCAGCGCCGCCACCACCCGCCGGGCGCGCGGCGACCAGTAGTGCCGGCCGGTCTCCGGCACCTGCTCGAAACGCCTGCTCGCCGGGTCGGGCAGGCCGCCGGAGGCCAGCCAGGCGGCGAACTGCCGGCCGGCCGGGGAGGTCAGCCCGGCGGCCCGGGCGGCGACCGCCGGATCGGTGGTCCTCGGCAGCCGCAGCAGCGCCTGCTCGAAGTCGACGGGCCACGGCTGCCAGCCCTCCGCCTCGGCCCGGCGCAGCCGTTCCAGCAGCACCGCCGCGTCCAGGCTGCCGGTCACGTGGGTCGGCGTCGCCATCAGCACCGGGATCATGGTGCCGGTCAGCTGCAGCGCCGCCTCGGCGGCCCGCAGCGCCAGGACGCCGTCGGGGGTGGCGGACAGCTGGGAGTCCCCGCCGCCACGGCGGCCGGTCTGCCAGGCGGCGCGCACCGAGTCGACCATCCAGCGCCGCAGGCCGCGCACCGCCGGGTGGCTGATGGTGCGGATCGCGGCGCCCAGGTGCAGCAGCGGGGACGTGCGGTTCCAGCTGTTCTCGGCGAACTCGCCCGGGTACCGGTCGAGCACCGGCTGCAGCGCCGCCGCCAGCACCGCCGGGCCCTCGGTCGCGTAGAGCGCGACCAGCCCGGCCAGCACCCGCTCCCACCGGATCGCGGTCTGCTCGAGGCAGAGGATCACCAACTCCTCGGCCAGCTCGGCCGTGGTCGCGATCGGCGGTGGCATCGCCGCCGGCGGGGCGGCGGGCGGCAGCTCCGGGACCCCGGTCACCTGCGCGGGAACGGCAGTGCCGAACAGCTCGGCGGCCCGGGACGGCAGGTCACCGGCGAGGGTCGCGGCCGCGGCGCCGAGCCGGGCCAGCGTGTCCGGGTCGAGGCGGCCGGCCTGTCCGCCGATCAGGGTCAGCGCGCGTTCCTGCACGTCGAGCGCCGGGTGCCCGAAGGCGACGGCGACCGTCTCCAGCACCTCACCGGCTCGGGCGGGCTCCCGGCGCGACACCTTCTCCAGCCAGGTCAGCTGGGCCTTGACAAGGGTCTTCTCCTTGCGGACCAGGGTGAGGGCGCTGGTTTCGAGCAGCGTCTCCACCTCCAGGCGGCCGGCGTCGTCGACGGCGCGCAGCGCCTTCTGCGCGGAGGCGGCCACCGCGCCGGGCGCCTGCGGCAGCAGGCGGGCGTAGTCCAGCGCGTGGCTGGACAGTTCGTCGACTGTCGGCTCCAGCGCCTCGTGCAGGAGCAGGAACGGGCGCAGGTGGTGCGGCTTGTCGCCACGGAGCAGGCGGTCGAGGGTCAGGTGCAGGATGGTCTTGCGTTCCAGGGTGCCGTCGGCGACCAGCTGCGCCACGGCCCCCGGGATGCGCGGAGCGCTGTCCCACCGGCCGGTCGTCTCGTTCCACGAGCCGCCGGCCAGGTCGGCGCCGAGGCCGTCGATCTCGAAGAGCCCGGGGAGCAGCACGTCGCGGTACGGGTCGTCGCGCAGCCGCCGGCTCAGCGGCGCCGGCGTCGTCCCGTTCCAGCGCCGGGGGTACCCCAGCAGATCGGTGAGCCAGGCCCGGACGACGGCCTCGGTGACCGGCGGCTCGGCGCCGCCCTCGCGCAGCAGAGTGCGGATCATCGGCCACAGCTCGTCGTCGGCGTCCCGGACCGGCAGCCGCCGCGCGAGCCGACTGCCCAGCTCACCGAGCCAGGGCAGCTCGCGGACGTGGGCGACGTGGAGGAACCGCTGCGTCCCGACCCGGGTCCAGGCCTCCATGTTGCCGCGCGCCAGCAGCGCCGCGGCCCGGGCGGCGGTCGGCATGGTGCCGATCACGGCCAGCGCATACCCGGGGGTGGGATTCCGGTCGTCGCGCCACCAGGCGTCTCGGGGCACCTTCCGGATGCCCGCCTCGACGTCCCCGGCGACCGCGAGGCGCTCCTGCTCGGTGGCGCGGACCAGCAGCGCCACCAGGCCGGCCGGATCCGCCCGCCGGGCGTGCTCACGCAGGGTCTCCCAGCTCAGGCTCATGCCGCGGCCTCGGCCTTCGCGATCGTCCCGGCGGTCTCGCCGGCGCGGGCCATCCGCACCGCGAGGACGTGCTTGCACGGGCCGCGGCCGCCCCGGTGCTTCGCCCACCACGGGCAGGTGCAGGACTGCGATCCGGTACGCACGTGGTACGTCGCGTCGCCGCTGACCACCACGGACACCTCGTCGCCGGGCCGCACCCGGCCGGCCGTGATCAGCGCGCGGGCCCCGGCCAGGCGCGGGTTCATCTTCTCCACGGCGTCCGCCGCGTAGGGCAGCGTGCGGTGGAAGTAGCCCGCCTCGGCCACGTCGAAGCCGACCCGTCCGGCCGTGCCGAGCTGGGCCAGCGCGTCGCGGACCCGGCCGGGGTCCAGCCCGGAGTCGGTGGCCAGCGAATCCACGTCGATCGCCGGATCCCCGGAGAGCAGGGCGCTGATCAGGTCGGCGTCGTCGGCGACCTCGTCGGTGGCGAGCGACTCCAGCACGGCGCCCTCGCCGGAGAATCCGCGATGCGGCTCCGGCGACAGGGTCAGCGACAGCCGCAGCGTGGGCATGGCCAGCTCCCACGTGCTGGCCACCGGCGAGCTGCCCGCGGTGACCACCGGGCCGTAGGCGCGCAGGCCCGTCGCGTACCGCAGGAAGGGTTTGAGGGCGGCCAGCCGCCCGGCGCCGGGCAGGCAGACCGCGCCCGGAGCGGGCCGGGACGTGAAGCGCAGCGAACGGCCGGCCGGGACCGCCCAGAGCACCGACCGGTCGCCGGCCGGCAGCCGGTGCAACAGCGCCCGGGCCTCGGCGACGCCGATCTCGGCGCGCGGGTCGAAGCGCGCGGTCAGCACCTGCGCCTCGGCGAGTCCGCGCAGCCACCGGGACGGCAGCGGCACCCTCCGCTCCACCAGCGGACCGTCGAAGGTGGTCACGGTCAGATCGTCGGGACCGACCGCGACGTGCATCGGGTCGGAGCGGCCGACCCGGGCGAGCGCGCGCCGCAGCGGCAGGTTGACGTCCACGTTCGTGGTCCCGTGCGCGACCATCTCGCCGTCCAGCCCGCCGGGAAGCACGTCGAGCCGCGCGTAGACCCCGCGGCAGCCGGAGAACGACTCGAACCGCAACCGGTCCGGGCCGGCGGTCACCACGGGGTCGAGGCTGGTCGGCGGGAGCGGCCGGAAATACCTCGTGCGGGCGACCTCGGCGACGGCGAGCAGGCCGGTCGCCGCGGCGCCGGGCGAGGTGAGGAAGCCGGTGAAGAAACGGGGATGAGCGGCCGGGCCGCCGGAGGTCTGCAAGGTCAGGCCGTCGTCCAGAGTCGACGCACCGAGGTACGAGTAAGCCGCGGTAACCATGGGCGAGAACCTAGAACCGGGGTACGACAATTTCGTGGGGCCCGCGGCCGGCACCGTCGCGGGGGCCCCGGTCCGATGGGGAGGGCCGCTATCCGGTGGCCGTCCGGTCGTAGATCGCGGTGCCCGCGACAGTGGTGGCGGTGTGGTTCTCCGCGACCCCGGCCGCGGTCCGGGCGGACTGGCCGCTCCCACCGTCCCGGCCGCCGCCCGCGCGTTCCGTGGGGCACGCGGCAGCCGTCATCAGCGGCGCCAGCAGCGCGCCCGGATTGTCGTAGCGGAACATCGGCACGGCTACCGGGGTGACCGCGAGCGCCGCCCCGGCGAGCAGCCCGGCGGCGTGCCCGAACCAGCGTCTCACCGCCAGGTACAGCAGCCCGCCGTCGGCTCTGCGCGCCGGCCTGCGCACCGGCGGCGTAGAAGCTGTCGCCCCAGCCGCACGCGCTCCGATCCCAGAGGTACAGAACCGCGGTGGCCAGCGGGAGCGTGATGAAGGGGACAGGCTGGCTGGTGGTGGTCGTGGAGGGGACTAACCTCGTGGACGGGGCTACGGCGGCTCTGCGATCCCTCTGTGGGCCGCCTATGAGCCCTAGTTCGCCGCGTCTGGCAGCGGTTCGTGCCACGATGGGCGAAGTGTGCGAGTGTCCAGGTCCGGAGTGGGAGAGATGAGCGAACACGTTTCCGACAGCGCCGAGTGGCAGGCGCTCCAGGGCCACGCGGAGAAGTTTTCGGCGGTCCACCTGCGCGACCTGTTCGACAGCGACCCGCAGCGCGGCGAGCGCTACGCCGCCGAGGTCGCCGGCCTTTACGTCGACTACAGCAAGAACCTGGTCACCGACGAGGTGCTGGCCGCGCTGTTCGCGCTGGCCGGCCGGGCCCGGCTGAGCGAGCGGATCACCGCGATGTTCGCCGGCGAGCACATCAACGTCACCGAGGACCGGGCGGTCCTGCACACCGCGCTGCGCCTGCCGCGGGACGCGTCGCTGGTGGTCGACGGGCAGGACGTGGTCGCCGACGTGCACGAGGTGCTCGACCGGATGGGCGCGTTCGCCGACAAGGTGCGGTCCGGGGAGTGGACCGGGCACACCGGCCAGCGCATCCGGACCGTGGTGAACATCGGCATCGGCGGCTCGGACCTGGGCCCGGTGATGGCGTACGAGGCGCTGAAGGACTACTCGCAGCGCGACATCGAGGTGCGCTTCGTCTCCAACATCGACCCGACCGATCTGTACGAGAAGACGCGCGATCTCGACCCGGCGACGACGCTGTTCATCATCGTCTCCAAGACGTTCACCACGCAGGAGACGCTGACCAACGCCCGCGAGGCGCGCAACTGGCTGCTGGCGACCCTCGAGGACGACGCCGCCGTCGCCAAGCACTTCGTCGCGGTCAGCACGAACGCCGCGAAGGTGGCCGACTTCGGCATCGACACCGACAACATGTTCGGCTTCTGGGACTGGGTGGGTGGCCGCTACTCGCTGCCGTCGGCGGTCGGCCTCTCCGTGCTGATCGCGATCGGCAAGGAGCAGTTCGCCGACATGCTCGCCGGCTACCACCAGGTCGACGAGCACTTCCGGACCACGCCGATCGAGCGGAACGTCCCGGCGCTGCTCGGCCTGATCAACGTCTGGTACGACACGTTCCTGGGCGCCCAGTCGCACGCGGTCCTGCCGTACGCGCAGTACCTGCACCGCTTCGCCGCGTACCTCCAGCAGCTCACCATGGAGAGCAACGGCAAGTCCGTCCGGCTCAACGGTGACCGCGTCACCTACCAGACCGGCGAGATCTTCTGGGGCGAGCCCGGCACCAACGGCCAGCACGCCTTCTACCAGCTCCTCCACCAGGGCACCAAGCTGATCCCGGCGGACTTCATCGGCTTCAGCCAGCCCAACCACGACATCGGCGAGATGCACGACCTGTTCATGTCGAACTTCCTGGCCCAGACCGGCGCCCTGGCGTTCGGCCGCACGCTGGAGCAGGTCCGGGCCGAGGGCACCAAGCCCGAGGTGGCCCCGCACCGGGTGATGCCGGGCAACCACCCGACGACGACGATCCTCGCCGACAAGCTGACGCCGTCCACGTTGGGCCAGCTGGTGGCGCTCTACGAGCACATCACATTCACCCAGGGCGTGATCTGGGAGATCAACTCGTTCGACCAGTGGGGCGTGGAGCTCGGCAAGGTGATGGCCAACCAGCTCGCGCCGAAGCTGACCGCCGCGGAGCCGCCCGCCGAGGACGCGGATTCGTCGACGAACGCGCTGATCAAGAGGTACCGGGCCGCCCGCGGCCGCTGATTTCTGTCGGACCGTGCTTCTAGGCTCAGTGCCGTGGATGTGACTACGGCACTGAGCCTCCGCATGGCCAGCCTGCTGCTCGGCGGGATCACCAAGGATTCGACCCTCGCGGTCACCGAGTGGTTCGGCGCCCTGCAGGCGCAGGATCTCAACAGCGTGCTCTGGTCGCTCGGCGTGCGCCTGCCCGGCCGCACCCTCCCGGAGATCGTCGCGGAGACCGAGCGGCGCGACGTCGTGCGCACCTGGCCGATGCGGGGCACGGTGCACCTGATCCCGTCCGCCGATGCCCACTGGATGCTGGAGCTGACCGGTGTGCGCGCGCTGGCCGGCGCGGCGAAACGCCGCGAGTTCCTGGGCCTTTCCGAGGCCGACGCGGACCGGGCCGCCGAGATCCTCGGCGCCGCCCTCAAGGGCGGCGGCCGCCTGACGCGATCCTCCTGCGTGGCCGCGATCAACGAGGGCGGCGTCCAGGTGAGCGGTCACCTCGGTTACCACCTGTTGTGGTACGCGAGCCAGCGGGGCATCACCGCGATCGCCCCGAACGAGGGCTCCGAGCAGACGTTCGTGCTGCTCGACGAGTGGGCGCAGCGGCGGAACACGCCGTCCCGGGAGGATGCGCTGGGCATCCTCGCGCGCCGCTATTTCCGCAGTCACGGACCCACGACGGCGAAGGACTTCGCCGGCTGGACGATGCTCACCATGAAGGACGCGAAGGCCGGGATCGCCGCCGCGGGCCTGGCGCGGGTCGACGTCGAGGGCGCCGAGATGTGGGCCGACCCGGCGGCGCTGGAGGCCGGCCCGGCCCACGGGTGGCACGCGCTGCCCGGCTTCGACGAGTACCTGCTGGGTTACAAGGACCGTTCGATGATGGCCACCCCGGAGATGTTGAAGAGCATCATCCCCGGCAACAACGGCATCTTCCAGCCCACGCTGGTGCGGGACGGCAGGGTGCGCGCCGTCTGGAAGCGCACGGTCGGCAAGAAGGCGGTCTCGGTGGTGGTCTCCCCGCTGACCCCGTTCACCGCCCGGGACTGGGCGGACGCGGAGGAGGCCCTGCAACCGTACGGCACGTTCCTCGGCCTTCCAGTAACTGTTAAGAAACTTGAATAAATGACTGTTAAGAACCCTTGATATTTGTGAACGTGAAAGTCACGATGTGGTGGCACAGGTCATGTTCTCGGTCGAGGAGTCGCCATGGGAGTTCGCCGCCAGTTGATCGCGCTGGTCGCCGGGGCGGGGGTGGCACTCGGCTCGGTCGTGGCGTTCGCGGCGACCGGCGAGGCGGCCGTGGCCTGCTCGTCCGTGACCTGGGCCGAGGGTGTCACGTACACCGCCGGCCAGCAGGTGACCTACCAGTCCAAGCTGTACCAGGCGCTGGTCACCCACACCGCGTACGCCGGCGCCGGCTGGAACCCGGCCGCCACCCCGACGCTCTGGAAGGACCTCGGGGCCTGTAGTGGCGGCGGCACCCCGACACCCCCGGCGACGTCTCCGACGGTCTCCCCGACCGCGTCCCCGAGCAGCTCGCCGACGGTCCCGCCGGCCGGCTGCGCGACCCGGGGCCGCCCGGCCGGCAAGGTGCTGCAGGGTTACTGGGAGAACTGGGACGGCGCCGCCAACGGCGTCCACCCCGGCCTCGGCTGGATCCCGGTCAACGACAGCCGGATCACCCAGCACGGCTACAACGTGCTGATGGCCGCCTTCCCGGTGATCCGCTCGGACGGCACCGTGCTCTGGGAGAACGGCATGGACGCCGGCGTCAAGGTGCCCACCCCCGCGGAGATCTGCGCGGCCAAGGCGCAGGGCGCCACGGTCCTGATGTCGATCGGCGGCGCGGCGGCCGGCATCGACCTGAGCTCCAGCGCGGTCGCCGACCGGTTCGTGTCGACCATCGTGCCGATCCTGAAGGCGAACAACTTCGACGGCATCGACATCGACATCGAGACCGGGCTCTCCGGCAGCGGCAACATCAACACCCTCTCCACCTCCCAGGCCAACCTGATCCGGATCATCGACGGGGTGCTCGCGGCGATGCCGTCGAACTTCGGGCTGACCATGGCGCCGGAGACCGCGTACGTGACCGGTGGCAGCGTCACCTACGGCTCGATCTGGGGCTCGTACCTGCCGATCATCAAGAGGTATCTGGACAACGGCCGGCTGTGGTGGCTGAACATGCAGTACTACAACGGCTCGATGTACGGCTGCTCCGGCGACTCCTACGCGGCCGGCACCGTGCAGGGCTTCACCGTGCAGACCCAGTGCCTCAACAACGGTCTCACCATCCAGGGCACGACCATCCGGATCCCGTACGACAAGCAGGTTCCCGGCCTGCCCGCCCAGCCCGGCGCCGGCGGCGGCTACCTGACGCCGGCCCTGGTGACCCAGGCGTACAACTCGGTCCCGGGCATCAAGGGCTTGATGACCTGGTCGATCAACTGGGACGGCTCGAAGGGCTGGACCTTCGGCAACAACGTGAAGGCCCTCCAGGGCCGCTGACCCGCCCGGCCCCCTGACCACCGGCCCGGGTCCTTCCCGGGCCGGTGATCCTTTCCTGCCGGTCGGCCCGTTCCGGGTGGCTCGGCCCCGCCGGCCGGATGCGGCCCGCCAGCGCTCCGGGCGCGATCCGCGATCCCTCATGGCCCGCACCGCCCCGGGTCCGTGGCCGCGACGCCGTCGTCCACAGGTTGAAGATCAACATTCAGATCGATCAATAGCAGTGGCTAGCCTGGTCGCATGCGCATCGTCTACGCGACCGGGGGACGCGAGATCGAGGTGCGGCAGCGCAGCCGCGAGGCGACGCTGGCCGATCTGTTCCGGGCGATCGGCGTCCCCGATCCCGGCGTCGCCACCGTCGACGGCGTGGCGGTGGCGACGTCCGCCCCCATCGAGGACTCCGGCCTGCACGAGGGCGCGGTGCTCGACGCGGGGCCGCCACCCGCCACCGGCCCGCCCCTCCCGCCGCCCTACGAGCTGGCGGTCGTCGCCGGTCCGGGCGCCGGCCGGGTCTTCCCGCTGCCGCCCGGCCGCTGGGTGGCCGGGCGCGGGACCACTGCCGGCCTGCGACTGGACCACGACACCGTCTCACGGGAGCACTGCCTGCTCACCGTCGAGCCCGGCGGCGTCACCGTGACGGATCTGGGCGCGGCCAACGGCGTACAGCTCAATGGGCTCAGAATGACCGAACCGGCTGCCGTGACCAGCGGTGATGTTCTCGGCATCGGCGCCCTGGCGCTGACCCTGCGCCGCCTCGCCGACGACGACCGACCGACCGGCCTCGACCTGCGCCGCCACCTCGGTCCCGGCGGCACCGTCTCGTTCAACCGGCCGCCGCGCGCCGCGCCCCCGGAGGCCCCGGGCCCGATCACCGCGCCCGGCGAGCCACGTGAACCGGCCAAACCGCACTTCAGCATCGCCTCCACGCTCGGCCCACTGGTCCTCGCGGTGGTCATGGTGCTGTTCACCAAGGACCTCCGGTTCGGGTTGTTCGCGCTGCTCTCCCCACTCATCGGCGTCGGCACCTACCTGGAGTCGCGCCGGCGCAACCGCAAGGAGGCCGCCGCGGGGCGGCGCGCCTTCGAGGCCGGTCTGGCCGAGCTGGACCAGCGCCTCGCCGACGCCGGCCGGGCCGAGCGAGCCCGGCTGCGGCGTCTGCTCGGCGACCCGGCCGAGGCGCTGCGCCGCGCCGCGTTGCCCAGCACCCGGCTCTGGGAGCGCCGGTCCCACCACGACGACTTCCTGCTGCTCTACGCCGGCATCGCGGACCGCCCGTGGCAGCCCGAGGTCACCGCGGAGACCGGCAGGCTCGCCGCCCCGGTCGCCGAGCGCGCCGGACGCGCCGTGCTGCCCGGCGCGCCTGTCGAGGTGGCCCTCGGCAATGGCGGTGTGGTCGGGATCGCCGGGCACCGGCCGGCCGCCCTCGCCGTCGCCCGCAGCCTGCTCTGCCAGGCCGCGGTGCACCACGGCCCGGCCGACCTGACCGTCGCGGTGCTCGTCGACGACGGCCGCCAGCCGGAGTGGGACTGGTGCAAGTGGCTCCCGCACACCCGCCTGCCCGACGACTCCGGCCGCTGGCTCGCGCACACCCGCGAGCGCGCCGAGGGAATGGCCCGCCAGATCTCCGGCGGCGCCGCGATCGGCACGGCGCTCGTCGTGATCGACTCCGATCTGCTCACCGAGGGCGCCCGCGCGCCCGCCCGCGACCTGCTCAACCAGGCACGAGCCGCGCCGCCCGCAGCGTTCGGCCCGGCCACGCCGGTGGTGCCGGTCGCCGGGATCGTCCTGGCCGCCAGCGTCGACCGGTTGCCGGCCGCCTGCGACACGGTCGTGGAGATCGTCGACGCGGACGGCGACGCGATCGTCCGGCGCCCCGCCGAGGGCCGTGACCTGCCCGGCGTCCTGCTCGCCGGACTGGCCGTGCCGCAGGCCCGCGCCTGCGCCCGGCACCTGGCCCGCTTCGACGACCCGGAGCTGCGGCGCACCGGCGCCGGCCTGCCCGACGGCGTACGCCTGCTCCCGATGCTCGGCCTGACCACTGTCGACGCCGACGGCGTCCGGGAGCGCTGGCGCCGCGCCGACCCGGTCGCGGTCAGCGCGCCGCTCGGCGTGACCGACCGCGGCGTCTTCACGCTCGACCTGATCCGTGACGGGCCGCACGGCCTGATCGGCGGCACCACCGGCTCCGGCAAGAGCGAACTTTTGCGCAGCCTGGTCGCCGCCCTCGCCGCGAACGCCGACCCGACCCGGCTCACCTTCGTCCTGATGGACTACAAGGGCGGCGCGGCGTTCGACGAGTGCGCGCGCCTGCCGCACACCGTCGGCCTGGTCACCGACCTGGACGAGCAGCTCGGCGAGCGGGCGCTGCGCGCCCTGGAGGCCGAGCTGCGGCATCGCGAGCGCAGGCTCCGCGAGGTGCGCTGCGACAACCTCGCCGAGTACGTCAGCAGCGGCGCCGCCGCCACCGAGCCGATGCCGCGGCTGGTCGTGGTGATCGACGAGTTCGCCACCATGGCCAAGGAGCTGCCCGACTTCCTCACCGCCCTGGTCGGGATCGCCCAGCGCGGCCGTACCCTGGGCGTGCACCTGATCCTGGCCACCCAGCGGCCGTCCGGCGCGGTCAACGACAACATCCGGACCAACACCAACCTGCGGATCGCGCTGCGTGTGCAGGACGCGGCCGACTCGGCCGACGTGATCGGCATCCGGGAGGCGGCCGAGCTGAGCCGGCTGCTGCCCGGCCGGGCCTATGTGCGGCTCGGCCCCGGCGAGGTGGTGCCGATCCAGACCGCCCTGGTCACCGCGGTGTCCGGGGGAGAGGACGACGCCCCGGTGTCGGTGCTGCCGTTCGCGTTCGACCCGCCGCCGGTCGGCGGCCGGCGGGCGGACCCGGACGGCCGCACCGATCTGGCCCGCCTGGTCGACGCGATAGCCGAAGCCGCGGCCGGGCTGCCCGCCCCGCGCCGCCCCTGGCCGGAACCGCTCGGCGGCGACGTCGATCTGGCCACCCTGCCGCCCGATCCGGACCGGGCCACCGTCGCGCTCGCCGACGACCCGGGCCGCCAGTCGCAGTACCCGATGGGCTGGGACCCGGCCGAGGGCAACCTGCTGCTGTTCGGGATCACCGGCAGCGGCACCACGACCACCTGCCAGTCGCTCGCGCTCAGCCTGGCCGTCGCCCGCGGCCCGGACCAGCTCGAGCTGTACGCGATCGACTACGGCACGGGCGACCTCGCCGTCCTCGACGGACTGCCGCACACCGGGGCGGTGATCGCCGCCGACGACCGGGAGCGTCAGGTGCGGCTGATCCGGCACCTGCGCGCCGAGTTGGACCGGCGCCGCACCCCCGGCGCCGGCCCGCACCGCGCGATCGTGGTGCTGATCGACAACCTGGCCGCGATGCGCGCCGAGTTCGACGACGCCGAGGGCCTGGCCGTGATCGACACACTGACCCGCCTCTACGCGGACGGCACCGCGGCCGGCCTCCACTTCGCGGTCACCGCCGACCGGTTCAGCACCGTCCCGCCGGCCTGGACCGCGGTGACCACGCAGCGCTGGCTGTTCCGGCTGCCCGATCCGTACGACTACGTGCAGGTCGGCCTCACCCGTAAGGACGTGCCGGCGCGCCGGCCCGGCCGGATGGTCGCCCTGCCCGCCGCGCTCCAGGCGCAGGTCGGCCGCCCCTCCCCGTCCCCGGCCGCGATGACCGCGGCGGTCGCCGCGAAATATCCGGACGCGGCCGTGCACGCCGCCCGGATCGGGGTGCTGCCCACCACGGTCCCGGTCGCCGGCCTGCCCACCGCGGTCCTCGACCGGGAACCGTGGCGTCTGCCGCTCGGCGTCCGCGAGTCCGACCTGGACACCGCCTGGCTGACCCTCTACGAGGGCGAACACGCGTTGATCGCCGGGCCGGCCCGGTGCGGGAAGAGCACCACGCTGCTCGGCCTGGCCGCGGCCCTGCGCGGCCGGGCCCACCTGGCGGCCACCGGCGGCCGCCGTTCCCCGCTTCGCGACTGCCCCGGCCTGGACCGGTTCGCGCCGTCCGGGGGAGCGGCCACCGCGATGCTCGCCGAACTGCGCACGGTCGACGGCCCCGCGGTCCTGCTCCTGGACGACGCGGAGACGTTCGACGACGCGGACGGCGCGATCGCCGGGCTGCTCGGCGCCGCCCGCCCCGACCTGCACGTGATCGCCGCGGGCCGGTCGGATTCGCTGCGCACCCTGTACGGCCACTGGACGCAGACCCTGCGCCGCTCCAAGGTCGGCCTGCTGTTACGCCCCAACATCGATCTGGACGGCGACCTGCTCGGGGTGACGCTGCCGCGCCGGGCGCCGGTGCGGCTGGGGCCCGGTCGCGGCTACCTCGTCCACAACGGCGAGTGGGACATCGTGCAGACCGCTGCCCCGGCCACCTGACGGTCAGCCACCTTTACTTGTCGCTCGCCGGCCGGATGCGGGCCTTCCGCGTGCCTCATTCGGCGGTCGGGAACGGCCGGCGGTACACGCTGATGTGGTCGGTGCTGTCCGCGCCGAACGGGTCCCGCCGCCACGTCGCGTAGCGCTCCTCCAGGACCAGACCCGCGGCGGCGGCCATCGCGTCGATCTGCTCGGGCCACTGGTAACGCATCCCGAACGGTTGCAGCCGCACCCCGCCGTCGGTGAACGTGATGGTCTGGCGGACGAACGTCTGCGCGGCCCGATCGTACTGATGCAGACGGACGGTCACCTCCTCCTCGGTCACCGACCGCACCTGCACCTGCTGCTCGTCCCGATCAAAATCGGCCGGGTCCGGAACGAACGCCTCCACCACGAACCGCCCGCCCAGCGCCAGCACCCGCGCCACGTTGTGGAAGCACTCCTCCTGCCGCCCCGGCACGGTCAGGTTGAACAACGTGTTGAAGACCAGGTAGACCAGCGGGTACGGCCCGCGGACCGCCACATCTGCCATGTCCGCGACGAGCACCGCGATCGCGTCCCCGCCCGGCTTGCGGCGCATCAGCTCCACCATCTCGGGCGACGCCTCGATCCCCTCCACCGGCACACCGCGGTCCGCGAGCGGCAACGCCACGCGCCCGCTGCCGATCGCCAGTTCCAGCACCGGCCCGTCCCTGGCCAGCGCGGTCAGGAACTCGACCGCGTCGGTCGGGTCGGGGAGGCCTTCGTCGTAGCGGGCGGCCCACTGCCGGCCGAAGAGTCCGGGATCGTCCAACCTGGCCATGCCACAGGTCTATCCGCCAGGCCCGGCATCGGCAACCGGAATGCCGGCCCTCCCGCGCTTCCTCCTGGGCCGGACGACGGGATGACCAGCATCTCGCGGATCGTGCTTCACCAGCGCTCGTGATCTCCTGAATCGGTGATGGCGGGAGGACCAAGGTGCGGACGCCGCTTTCCTCACTGTCGTGATACTCGAAGGAACGTCGCCCGGGCAGATGAGCGATGGCGGCCGCGCTCAGCCCTGCTGCCGGTCCCGTTCGATAGCTTCCCTGACGTGCTGGGGAAGGTTGGGGGAGAGAGGCCGGCGTTGCCGCTCCTCCGGCGGCGGACCCCACGGGGAGGGCAGCAGTCCCTCGCGTTGCATCTGCCGCGTCGCGCGGGTGTTGTGATACTCCGCCGGGATCTCGTCCAGCGACACCCGCTCGCCCGTCGATCGCCGCGTCGCCGCGACGATCGGGATGAACGGACGGTCTCGGCCCGGCCCGTTCGCAGCCCACTCGGTCAACGGTGTCTCCAGGTCGCCCCAGGGGTGTGCCACCGTGACGGTGATGTCGTCGAATTCGGATCGGTCGATCATGTTGCTCCGCCCGTCAGGGGAAAGGGTTGGGTACCGTGCCTACCAGATGATCTGCGAGATCGTCGCCGTAGAACAGAAGCTCACCTTCCCGATGGGATAGCGGGAATTCCGGTTGATGCAGTCGGGACCGCGGCACCTGGAAGTGGCTGAGATCCGGCGCGCGATGGTCGGCCGGCCCGGGGAACCCGTTGATGATGGTGTGCAAACCCGGATCCGTTGTGGCTGCCGCCGCGGCCGGATCCGTAGTGACGCTCACGAACGGACTGTGCGTCGTGAAACCGTTCGCGTGATCCTCGATCATCTCGGCGAACAGATCCGGGTCGTTCGCCAGCGCCCAGTGGTACAGGTCCTGCCGCGCGGCGGGCTCCGCGGACAGCCGGGAGCGGAGGGTCTGCGGATCTGCCGCGTTGTGGAACCGATACACGTCCACCAGGTCGTTGGTCACGTCGTCGGGGCCGACCCGTCCGGCCGGGGCGTGCACCACACCACCGGTCAACAGGTCAGTGGCCAGGGCTCGCGGGTTGAAGACACTGCCGCCGGTCAGGCCGCGTTCGACACCACCGCTGACCACGGACTCCGCACCGTTGATCGCAAGTTCGCGGACGAAGGGATTCGTTGCGGCCAGTCGCGCCGAGTTGCCCAGCAACGCCGATGCTCCGGCACCCAGACCGCCGGCGGCGGCGCCGACCAGGCCGTCCACCGCGACCTGACCCCAGTCGACCTCGCCGGTGGTGAACCTCTGGACGCCGGCGCTGAGGCCTCCGGCGATCAGCCCGCTGGAAGCAGTCATCAGGGCCACCCCAGCCGGGCCGCCGATCCCGGTGAACATCAGGGCGACGCCACCCGCGATCATCGCGCCGGCCGCCAGGTACTCCCAGTTCTCCCCAACCCAGTCGGCGGCGTCCTCGAAGAAGCCACTGCCCATCTCGTCCCGGTAGGCACGAAGCTCGGCGTCGGTGACCGGCCGCAGACCGAGGGGGTCGGCGTGCCCCAGAGGGTCGTTGCCGGCGTAGTGGTACGCGTGCCCGGTACCGCCGGAAGCGGGTCCGGACTTAGGAACGCCCGGGTCGCTGGATCGTAGGCGCGGTTGCGCAACCAGGTCAGGCCGGCGAACTCGAGCTCACCCCGGTATCCGATGGCTGGTGCCGTCTCCGCGGGCGCTCCCCAGGCATCGCGGTCGCCGGGTGTGCCCTGCCAGTCGGGCATCAGCTGCTGTAGACCGACGGCCCAGGGGGTGCCCGTGCCGGTCACCGGCCTGTCGCCGAGCCAGCACGGCATGCCTGCCGGTCCCGGTTCCCAGAACACCGGCCGACCGGCCACTTCGGCGAGTTCCCCCAGCGGATCGAAGCGGACGGCGGTGCCGTCCACCGAGGCGAGCCGGCCGAAACCGTCCCACTCGAAGTGACGGTCGCCCTCACGGACACGGCGGCCGGCTCCGTCATACTGGAGAGTCGTCCCGCCGCGGGAGACGAGTTGACCGGCGGCGTCGTAGACACAGGAAGTGACGCCGTCCTGAGTCAGGCGGCCGGCCGCGTCGTACCGGAATCCGCTGTCGCCGGCAGCGACCAGCTGTCCAGCCGCGTCGTACCGATAAGCCCGTGTGCCGTCGTGGATGATCCGTCCGGCGGCGTCGCGCGTCAGTCGGGTGAAGCGTCGGCCGGCGCCCGACTCGAAGCGATAGTCGTCCGGATACCGGCGCCTCAGACGTGTTTCGTTGCCCTCCGCGGCGATCAGGCGGCCGAGGGCGTCTCGACGGAGCCGGACGGCACCCGCTGTCGCGAGCAAGCCACCGGCGTCGTAGGTGTAGGTGATCTCGGAACCGTCCGGACGGATCAATGCGGCGCGGCGGCCGTCCGCGTCGTATCGGTAGCCGACCGAACCGTTGCCGCGGGCGCGGGAGATCAGCCGCCCGGCCCGATCCCAGACCAGATCGACACGGTTGTCCCCGTCCTCCGCGGAGACCAGCCGGCCGAGCGCATCGCGGCGGAACGTCAGTCGTGTGCCGTCACCACCAGTCATCGTGGTGACCCGTCCGGAGGCGTCGTACGACCAGCGGATCGTCAAACCGGATCCGTCGGTCCGCGCGAGCAACCGACCGGCCGGATCATATTCGCAGCGGGTACGGCGGCCGAGCGGATCGATACGTTCGATCAGCCGCCCCGCCTCGTCATAGCCGAAAATGACGGAAGCGCCGAGCGGGTCGGTGACTCGCGTGATCCAGCCGCGGGGGTGGTGTTCGTAGCTGGTGCGGCCACCGAGCGGGTCCACCGCGGCGGTCATCCGTCCGGCCAGGTCGTACTCGAAGCGCCGGGTTCCGCCGGCCGCGTCGGTGATCGCGACGATCCGGCCGGCGGCGTCGTGCTGGTACTCGAACCGCCCGTGGACCGGGGTCTCCCGCGCGATCAGACGACCGTCCGGGCCGTACTCGAATGTCTCCGCGACATGGTCGCCGCGGGTCGTCGCGATCAACGCGCCGTCGGCATCACGGCGGAAGGTGACACGCCTGCCGGCCCCGTCGACCCGGGCCGCGACCCGCCCGGCGGGGTCATGTTCGAAAGCGGTCACCAATCCGGACGGTGAGATCGTACGGACGATCCGCCCACCCGCGGTGTACTCGATCCGCGCGATCCCGCCGTCCGGCCCGGTGATCGCGGTGCGGCGGCCGCAGCGGTCGTACTCCGCCCGGGCACCGGCTCCATCTGGCCGCAGGTGACCGATGACGCGGCCGAGCTGGTCGTAGTCGAACGTACTGCCGGTCAGACCGTCGTGGATGCCAGTGATCCGCCCGTCCCGATCGGTCGGTGCGGAACGCCGGACGCCGACCGGATCAGTTGCGGCGATCAGGTTGCCGACCACGTCGTATTCGCGGAGCCAGGTCGACCCGGCTGGATCCGTGGCGGCGGTGAGGCGGGACAGCGCATCGTAGGTGAGGTCCCACTTCGCTCCGTCCGGAAGGTGCAAACGGGTCGGGTTGCCTACGTCGTCGTACTCGAACGTGGTGCGGTGGCCAAGGGGGTCGATCGAGGCGGCGGTCCGGCCGTGCGTGCCGTACTCGGTCTCCCGGCGGGCGCCAGCCGGATCGATGATTGCGACGATCCGGCCGGCCGGCGAGTATTCGTATCGCCAGGTGCGGCCACCCGTGTCGGTACGCTCGACGAGGTGGCCGTGGGCGTCGTACCGGAAGGTGGTGCGCCGGCCGAGCGGGGTGATCGTGGCGATGACCCGTCCGGCGACGTCGCGCTCCAGGGTCGCCGTGTTGCCGAGCGCGTCGGTGGTCGTGACGAGCCGGCCCGCTTCGTCGAAGCCGAAGTCGAGCGTGACGCCGTCCGGGTCGATGACCCGGTGGACCAAGCCGTCGCGGACGTCGAGGCGGGTGCGGCCGCCCTCCGCGTCGATGATCTCCGACGGGATGCGGTTGTCCGCGTCGTAGCGGTAGCGGACCGCCGCCCCCTCGGCCGTCACCTCGACCACCCGGCCGAGCTCGTCGTAGCGGTACGTGAACGGCCCCCGCCGCAGCAGGTTCCCGCGATCGTCCCAGCGCAGCACGGTCACGCTGCCGTCCCGGTCGGTCACCGTGACCGGGTTGCCCCATTCGTCGTAGGTGCGGCTGAGGGTGTGCCCGTGGGCGTCGGTCACCGAGAGTAGACGTCCATGCTGGTCGTGCACGTAGACGTCGGTCCCGCCGACGACGGTGACGTTGCCGGGCAGGTAGGCATATTCGGTCACCCGGCCGAACCGGGAGGTTTGGGCAAGGACCCGTCCTCCGGCGTCGAAGGTGTTGCGGGCGTGCACCACCCCGTCCGCGTCGAGCACGGCGGTGATGCGGCCGTCGTCGATCTCGTAGCGGTAGGTGCCGTCGGCGATCAGCGCCCCGTTGTCGTCGTAGGTGTACTCGACGTCGCCGACCCGGGTCACCCGGTCGCCGCTCCAGGTGATGTCGAAGTCGTCCCGCAGGAGCCGGCCGGTGTTGTCGAAACGCCACACGCGCCCGTCGAACCAGCGCAGTTCCAGACCGTTGGCGACGGCCACGAGGGCGGCGTTGACGCCGATCACCCGGCCGTACCCGTCGCCTTGCCGGCCGAAGAACGCGACCTGCCCGTCCGGCCCGGAATACCGGACCCCGTCCGCGGAGAGTCTCAGCCGGGTGTCGATCCACGACGACCAGCCCGGCCCGAACGCGCCGACCGCATCCGACCGGCTGTTGTAGACCCGGGCAAAGCCCGGAAGATCAATGACCTTGTGTACGAGGTTTCCGCTCGCCGTGTTCACCGGGTCGTCAGCGAAGCCGCTGGTCGGCGGGAACCCGTACGCGATCGGATCGTCGAAGGTGATCGAGGCGCGCCCGCCGCCGAGTCCGGCGGCCCGGAGGCTGGCGGCGACGGCCGCGTCCGGCAGCCGCGCCAGGTCGCCGTCCCCGCCGGCGGACCGGAACGCCGCGGCGATCCGCGTCACCCACTCGGCGTCCACCTCGTTCAGGTCGATGTACGTCCCGAACGCGCTCACCAGCGAAGTCGCGTCCAGATGCCCCCACTTGTTGCCGTCCTGGAAGTCACCGTAAGCGCTGCGCAACCGGGTCGACTGTGTCCGCAGCTCGTCATCTGCCGCCCGGCTGCCCCGGACGAAGTCGTCCAGATCGTCCGGCCGTGCCGAGCTCGTGCCCACGTCACTGCCTCGTGGCGGCGGCCGGCGCCGCGATCGTGAACCGCGGCGGCGTCACCGGATCGGGGATCGGTGGCAGATCGTCCTCGCCGAAGACGAAGTCGCCGATCTTGTCCAGGAGCGACTCTTCCTCCTCCTGTCGCCGCTGCCAGGCCCGCGCCTTCTCGCGGCGGTCCTGTTCCTCGCGGGCCAGCCGGCTCAGCTCGTCCACCTGGTTCGCGGCCGTGCGCATCGCGGTGGCCAGCCGGCGCGCGTCGCCGGTGCAGATGTCCATCCGCGTGCCGAACTGACGCGCGTAGACGCCCCTCCACTCCTGCGCCGCCCGCGCGGCCATCGAGGTGCGCCGCGCGATCTGGCTCTCGCAGGCGTCCGCCGCGGAGCGCAACTGCGAGGCCAGCCGGTCGGCGGCCGCCCAGTCGAACGGAACGTCCTCGGAAATCCCCCGTAGATCGACCATCGTCGTCCCCTGAAGTTGTCCACAGATTCCGGCCGGCTGTTTGCGATGACAGGTCTCCTGTGACGACAATGGCAGTCCGGAAAGACAGAGTCAAAATTGATCACAACAAACTCGGGGGAGTGGACCGATGCCGGGACGAGTGCTCTCGACCGATCAGGCCAAAACGTCTATCCAGCAGATCCAGGCGATCGTCAACGGCGGGCTCACCGACCAGATCTCGCAGCTGGACGCGCAGGGCAAGCTGCTGTCCAACCCGGACGTCTGGGACGGCCCGCTGGCGAGACAGTTCCGCGATCAGACGTGGCCGGAGACGAAGGCCGCGCTCGACAAGGCGGCGCAGGAATTGGATCAATTGCGTGATCAGTTGCAGAAGATCGCGCAGAACATCATGACCGCCGGCGGCGGATCATAATCGGTCCGCCGGTGCGTTGATCAATTCCAGGAAAGGTGCCGAGATGGCCGATCAGGATGCGCTCGGCCGCGAATATCTGCTGCACGAGGAGATCGGCCGCGGCGCGCTCGCGGTGGTCCGGCGGGCCACGCGCCGCTCGGGTGGGCCGGCACTCGCGGCCAAGCTGCTGCGCCCCGAGCTGGCCGGCGACCGGCGGGTCCGGGAGCTCTTCCTGCGTGAGGAGGCGGCGCTGCGCGACCTGGACCACCCCGGCATCGTCGGCCTGCGCGACCTGGTGGTCGAGGGCGGCACCCTGGGCCTGCTGATGGACTACGTGGACGGTCCGGACCTGCGCCGCCTTCTGGCACAGCGCGGCGGCCGGCTCGGCGCGGCCGAGACCGCGGTGATCGCGGCGCAGGTGGCGGGCGCGCTGGCGGCCGCGCATGCGCAGGGCGTGGTCCATCTCGACCTCAAACCCGAAAACCTGCTCGTGGTACGAGGTACCGACCCTCCGGAGGTCTGGGTCACCGACTTCGGCGTCGCGGTGTTGCTGCTGGACGCCGACCGCGGTGTGGCCGGGGGCACGCCCGGCTACACCGCACCCGAGATCTGGCGCGGCGCCCCGCCGACCGCCGCGGCGGACGTCTACTCGCTCGGCGTGCTGATGGTCGAGCTGGTCACCGGCCATGCGCAGGGCGATCCGGAGGCGTTGCCGGAGGAACTGGCCGGACCGGCCCGTTCCTGCCTGGATCCCGATCCGCGCCAGCGTCCGACCGCCCGCCGGGTCGCCTCCTACCTGCGCGGCCTGGTCGCGGCCGGCGTCCTGGGCGAGGCTGCGGGTGGTGTTCCGGGCGAGGCGACGGCCGGCGTTCCCGGCGAGGCTGCGGGTGGTGTTCCGGGCGAGGCGACGGCTGGCGTTCCGGGCGACTTCGGGCAAGCGAGGGCAGGGGTTCCCGGCGGCGGGAGGACTGGCAACTCCGGCCAGGCGAGGAACTCGCCAGCCGCCGAGGCCAGGCAGACCCGCCTGCGCCCGGGCGTCACCCCGCCCCCGCCGCCGGCGGCGGCCCCGCCCGCGCCCCGTCGCCGGCGCCGCGGCCCGCTGGTCACCCTTGCCGTGGTCGTCGCCGTCGCCGCCGCGCTGATCGGCGTCAACATCGCCACAGCCGCGGACGACCGCGCCGCCGACCGGGCCGCGGTGATCGGCGCGACCAGCGCGCCGGCCCCGACCGAAACGGCCGGCCAGGGCGGGACCCTGCCGCCCACCGAACAGGTCCGCACCAGCGCCGCGACCACCGCCCCGGCGCCGCTGCGGGTCACCCTGGCGGGCGCCGTCGAGGACGACGCCGGCACGCTGGCCATCTCCGTCCGCGACCGGGAGGCCGTCGCCTACATCTGCGACGGCAGGAAGGTGGAGGCCTGGCTCAAGGGCACCGCCGAGGACGGCCGGCTCGACCTCTCCGGCAAGGGCGGCGCCCGGATCACCGGCACGTTCGACGCGGGCAGCGCCCGCGGCCGGGTCACCGTCGCCGGTGAGACCCACGACTTCACGCTGAGAACCGTGCGGAAGCCCTCCGGGCTGTACCGGACGTCCACGAAGGTGCGTGACGCGCGGGTCGAGGGTTCCTGGATCGTCCTGCCCGACGGTCGCCAGGTCGGCGTGCTCACCAGCGGCGACCGGACCGGCCCGGCCCCGCGACTGGACGTCACCAGCCGCACCACCACCGTCGACGGCACCCCGGTCGCCGTCACCGAGATCGATCCCGGCAGCGGCACGGGCTTCTGAGGTGACCGCCGGCCACGAGCGTCCGGCCCGCTGCGCCCTGCTCGGCTGCCTGGTCCATGGCGCCTTCGTGGCAAGATGCCGGTCGTCAGCCGCCCCGGGCGGCGTCGGGTACTGGGTTCTCCCGGTGGTCTGGTCCGCACCGCCGTGACCGGGCTGCGGCCGGCGTCCCGCGTCCGGCACTTGCTGGGCCGGGTGTGACCCCCGCCGCTGCCGAAGTTCTTTGAATCTGAAATAGTTTCCCCGTCAACAAGGTTGTACGGGGCAATCCGGGATGTCAGAACCCCGGCCGAAGGTTCAGGAGCGGGTCATGCAATTCGGCATCTTCAGCGTCAGCGACATCACGACCGACCCGACCACCGGGAAGACCCCGACCGAGGCCGAGCGGATCAAGAACATCGTCACCATCGCGAAGCACGCGGAGGAGGTCGGCCTCGACGTCTTCGCGCTCGGCGAGCACCACAACGAGCCGTTCTTCTCGTCCTCGCCGACCACCACCCTGGCCTACATCGCCGCGCGGACCACGACGCTGCAGCTGAGCACCGCGACCACGCTGATCACCACCAACGATCCGGTGAAGATCGCCGAGGACTTCGCGATGCTGCAGCACCTCGCGGACGGCCGGGTCGATCTGACGCTCGGCCGCGGGAACACCGGCCCGGTCTACCCGTGGTTCGGCAAGGACATCCGCGCCGGCATCCCGCTGGCCATCGAGAACTACGCGCTGTTGCACAAGCTGTGGCGCGAGCACACCGTCGACTGGGAGGGCAAGTTCCGCACCCCTCTGCAGTCGTTCACCTCGACGCCGCGCCCGCTCGACGACGTCCCGCCGTTCGTCTGGCACGGCTCGATCCGGTCGCCGCAGATCGCCGAGCAGGCCGCCTTCTACGGTGACGGGTTCTTCGCCAACCACATCTTCTGGCCGGCGTCGCACACCCAGCGCATGGTCGGGCTCTACCGTGAGCGCTACGCGCACTACGGCCACGGCGACGCCGACCAGGCCATCGTCGGCCTCGGCGGCCAGGTGTTCATGCGGAAGAACAGCCAGGACGCGGTCAACGAGTTCCGGCCGTACTTCGACAACGCCCCGGTCTACGGCCACGGTCCGTCGCTCGAGGACTTCACCCGGGAGACCCCGCTCACCGTCGGCAGCCCGCAGCAGGTCATCGACCGCACCCTCGAGTTCCGCGACTACGTCGGCGACTACCAGCGTCAGCTGTTCCTGATGGACCACGCCGGCCTGCCGCTGAAGACGGTGCTGGAGCAGCTCGACCTGCTCGGCGAGGAGGTCGTCCCGGTACTCCGCAAGGAGTTCGCCGCCCTGAAGCCGGCCCATGTCCCGGACGCGCCGACCCACGCCTCGCTGGTGGCCGCCCGCACCATCGCCAAGGAAGAGGTCAAGGCATGAAGCAGCGCAAACTCGTCGTGATCAGCGCGGGCCTGAGCCAGCCGTCGTCCACCCGCCTGCTCGCGGACCAGCTGTCCGCGGCGGCGGCCACGGCCGCCGGCAAGCTCGGCGTCACCCTGGACGTCCAGGTCGTCGAGGTCCGCGACCTGGCCCACGAGATCACCGACCACATGCTGACCGGCTTCCCGCCGGCGGTGCTGAAGCAGGCGCAGGACGAGGTGGCCGCCGCCGACGGTCTGATCGTGGTGACCCCGGTCTTCAGCGCCGGCTACAGCGGCCTGTTCAAGTCGTTCTTCGACGTGCTCGACCAGGACACGCTGCGCGACAAGCCGGTCCTGCTGGCCGCCACCGCCGGCACGGCCCGCCACTCGCTCGTCCTGGAGCACGCGCTGCGCCCGCTCTTCGCCTACCTGCGCACGGTGCCGCTGCCCACCGCCGTCTTCGCGGCCAGCGACGACTGGGGCGCGAACTCGGTCGAGGGTCCGCTGCGCGCCCGGATCGACCGCGCCGCGGCGGAGCTGGCCCGCGAGGTCGAGCGTCGCGAGCCGGCCACCGTCGCGGACCCCTTCGCTCTCACCGAGAGCTTCGAGGACATGCTGAAATCTCTCTGACCGACCCGGCCCGTCGAGCGGTCCGGCCTCCTGCCGGGCCGCTCTATCTGGTGGTACGACCGGTGCGAGGTCCCCTGACCGCGCCAGGCCGGCCGGGCGGAACCCGGCGCCCGGCCCGCTCCGGCCGCGGTGGATGGCCGCAGTGATTGATCTTGAAAGGCTACCCGCTGCGCGCCTGCCGGACCGGCGGTCGTATGGTGTGCGACACACCGACGGTGGGCAGGTCGTCTGCCTGGTCCGGGCCGCCGGTTCCGTTTGTGGGCGGGCACACCTGATCCGTTCGGCCGGAGGCCGCAGTGAATCCCGTCCGGTGGGCCGGATTCGCCGCCACAAGCTTTTGCACAATGCAACTATGGGGACCGGACAGCGGCAAAGGAGGCGCTATGACCATGACCGGCTCACGGGGAGCGGCAGCCGTGGCGGAACGGCCGCGCGCGGACCTGCCCGTCACCCCGCTGACCTGGCAGCGGACCGACACCGTCGGGACCGAGCTGGTGTTCCCGCGGGGCGCCCGGCCGCACGGGTCCGCGATCGTCGCCGGCGCCCGGGCACATGCGTTGACCTGGACCGCCGAGATCTCCACGGCTTCCGAGGTGACGTCGCTGCACGTCACGTCCCAGGGCGACGGCTGGAGCCGCGAACTGCGCCTGGGTCGCGCCGGCGGCGGCTGGACCTGCCGGGCGGAGCACGCCGGCGACGCGGGTGACCTGCCGTTCGCCGGCACCGAGGAACTGGACGCGATCGACCCGGCGGCGCTGCTCCGGCTGGGCGACTCGCCGATCTTCGTGGCCTGGGCGATCCGGCGCCTCGGCCTGACCGTGACGTCCGGCCCGGTCACCGTCCCGGTGCTGCGGATCTCGACGCCGGCGCTGTCGGTGATGCCGGGCACCGAGACGTACCACCTGGTCAGCGCGCAGCGCCTGCGGGTCACCGGCGACCGCCCGGCGGTCACCTACGAGCTGGACGCCGCCGGGATCGTCGTCTCCCAGCCGGGCCGCCTGCGCCTGGCCCGCTGATCCCGCCACCTGAGACCTGCCCGGTGGCCGCCGGGCAGGCGTCCGCCTCCGATGAGCTCCGGCCGTTCGGGAACAGCCCGGCGTCGGCGGTCCGGCGGCGCGTCAGAGCAGGCGGAAGTCGGCGTACTCGAATCCCGGCGCCACCACGCAACTGACCACGACCGGCTGGTCGCCGGCCGGAGCGGCGGACTGCCAGCATCCGGCCGGCACCAGCAGTTGCGGCTGCTGCCCGACGGCGGGATCCGGCCCGAGCAGCAGCGGCTGTTCGTCCCCGGGACGGTCCCCGGTCCCGCCGAGCGTCAGCGTCAACGGCCCGCCGGAGTGCCAGAACCACAGCTCGTCCGAGCGCACCACGTGCCACGCGGACTCCTCGCCCGGGTGCAGCAGGAAGTAGATGGCCGTGGCGGCGGCGCGCTCACCGGCGTACCCCGAAGGGTGAAAAGTGTGCCCGGACCGCCAGGTCTCCCGGAACCATCCACCTTCCGGATGCGGTGTCAGGTCGAACTGCTCGGCCAGGGGCGGGCGCTCGCTCATACCGGCAGCCTACGTGCCGAACGACCGTTCGTTTTGCGCGGTGCGCTGGCCGGGTGCCGCGCGTCTCGGAAGCCCACCTCATCGCCCGCCGCCAGCAGATCCTCGACGCGGCCGCGCGCTGCTTCCTCCGCAACGGCTTCCACAGACATCGATGCAGGGCATCCAGGCCTTGATCGGCAGGCCCTGACCGCCCCGCGCGGGCCGGCGCCGCGGCCCGGCTACCGGATCAGGCGGCGGATCGCCGCGGCGAGGCCGGGAGCGTCCAGGTCGGTCCCGGTGACCAGGGCGCGCAGGATGACGCCGTCGAGCAGGGCGCCGATGTCGCGCGCCGCGTCCGGCCCGACCGCCGGCGCCAGGATCGCCGGGAGCCCGTTCATCCAGACGTCCGTGATCGGGCGCAGCGTGGCGTCCCGGGCGGCGGCCAGGCACAGCTCGTACTCGATCCGGACCTGGCGGCGGTCGGCCAGGTACTCCCGGGTCAGTTCGGTCAGCTCGGCCGGCAGGTCCGCGGCGGCGGTCAGCCGGCCCGCCCACTCGTCCAGATCGGCGCGCAGGCGTTCGGTCGCGTGCCGCAGGCCGGCCGCGATCAGGTCGTCCCGGGTGGGGAAGTAGTACGTGGTGGCGCCGAGCGGCAGGCCGGCCCGGGCGGCGACCGCCCGGTGCGTGGTCCGTCCGGCTCCGGCCTCCGCGATGATCTCCATGGTCGCCGCCGCGAGCGCGGCGCGCCGCGCCTGCGGATCCCGGGCGCGCTGGGTGCGGCGCGCGGGCCGCGGCGCGGGCGCCGCATCCGGCGTGGGAGAGTGGCCGGGCGTGGCGGAGTGGCCGGTCAATGTGCCTCCGCGCCGGTCAGGTTGAGCACGACCACCCCGGCGATGATCAGGGCGATCCCGCCCGCCTTGACCAGCGTGACCGGCTCGTCCAGGAACAGCGCCCCGATCACCACGATCGCCGCGGTGCCCACCGCGGACCAGATGGCATACGCGATGCCGACCTGCAGTCCGCCCTTGATCGCCTGGGACAGCGCGGTGAAGGAGATCGCGTAGCCGGCGAGCACCGCCAGCGTGGGCCACAGCCTGGAGAAGCCGTCGGTGGCCTTCATCATGCTGGTCGCGAAGAGCTCCGCCCCGATGGCGAGGGCGAGAAGGACGTACCGCAAGCTGACCACCTCTTCCCGTACGAGCTCTTCCCATACGAGCGTTTTCTTGTACGTTCGTACTTGTACGATCGTACAAGAAAACGAGACGCCTCCCCGAGGGCCGGAAATCTGGCATCATCACGGCCCGTGACCGACGATCTACGGACGCGGCGGATGGCCGCGATGCGGGCGTGTGACCGGGTGCTCTCCGGAACGCGGCCGGTGACCGTGCGGGAGGAGCTGGGCGAGCTGACCGCCGCCGCCGAGCCGGACCTGATGCCGGACTGGTACGGCGACGGCCCGGTCGCCGGGCTGGAGGAACGGGTCGCCGGCCTGCTCGGCGCCGAGGCGGCGGTGTTCTTCCCGAGCGGCACGATGGCCCAGCAGGTCGCCATCCGCTACGGCGCCGAGGTGACCGGCCGGGACACGGTCGCGCTGCACCCGCTCGGGCATCAGGAGGTGCACGAGCGCCGGGCCTACGCCGACCTGACCGGCCTGCGCTCGGTCCACCCCACCACGGCCCGGCGCAACCCGACCGCCGCCGAGCTCGTGGCGCTGGGCGAGCCGGTCGGGACCGTGGTCTTCGAGCTGCCCCTGCGCGACGCCGGATTCGTGCTGCCGACCTGGCCGGAGCTGAGCGACGCGTGCACGGTGGCCCGCCGGACCGGGGCCCGCGTGCACTTCGACGGGGCGCGGATCTGGGAGTCCACGCCGTACCTCAATCGTGCTCTGCCGGAGATCGCCGGCCTGGCCGATTCGACGTACGTCTCCTTCTACAAGACCCTGGGCGGCCTCAGCGGCGCGGCGCTGGCCGGGACCACCGCCCTCGCCGCGTACGCCCGGACCTGGCGGCACCGCTACGGCGGGCAGATCTTCCAGCAGTGGCCGGCGGTGCTCGCCGCGCACAGTGGCCTGGACCGGGAGCTGCCGCGGATCCCGCAGTACGTCCGCCACGCCCGGGTGGTGGCGGCCGCCCTCGCGGAGCTGCCCGGCGCCGTGGTGTATCCGGAGCCGCCGCACACCAACCAGTTCCGCCTCTGGCTGCCCTACCCGGCGGCCCGCCTCAACGAGGCCGCGCTCGCGTTGGCCGAGGAGGAGAAGGTGTGGTTCGCGGCCGGCTGGCAGGACACCGGCATCCCCGGCCAGGCGATGGCGGAGATCGTCGCGCACGCGCCGTCGCTGGACTGGTCCGCGCGGGACGTGACCGAAACTGGTCTTCGGCTGCTGGACCGGGTTCAACGATGATCACGTGGGTAGTACTTCCCTGTCCCGTTTTCACCGGATGCAGGAGGTTCCGATGAGCGCAGTCGCCAACCCGGCCACCGTCGACGAGTGTCTGCGAGTGGGCGCCGGATTCTCACAGGGTGACCTCAACTGGATCGCGGACCTGTTCAGCCCGCTCGACGCCCGGCTCGCCGCGTTCCACGCCGACACCACCGCGCTGTACATCTCGGTGAAGGACCGGGAAGCGCCCGGTCAGAAGGTCACCCTGGAATCCACGATCGGCGGCCGGGAGAAGATCGTCACCACCTCGTCGGAGGGCGATCTGCACGCGGCGATCATGGACGTCCGCGACGACCTGAAGCGCCGGTTGAACGACGCGCGGAACAAGCACGAGCCGCGCCACAACCGGCATCTGCGTGACGTCCCGCAGCCGGACCTCTCAGCCGAGGAACTTGCCTAGGTAGGTCAGCGGTCCCGGGTCGGGGACCGGGAGCACGGTGTAGCCGACACGGTCGTAGAAACCGCGGGCGCGGACGTTCGCGGTGAGCATGCCGACGAACACACCCGTCGCCCCGGCCCGCGCGGCCGCCCTCTCCAGCTCGGTGATCAGCCGCCGGCCGAAGCCGCGCCGCTGGTAGGCCGGCAACAGGTCGATGTGCAGGTGCGCGGGCCAGTCCCGCAGCTCCGGCACGATTCTGTGCTCCGGCTCGTAGTGCAGCGCGACCATGTGCTGCTCGGGAGTGCGCGGCGGGGGCGGCGGCACCGGGTACTTGTCGCCGATCAGCGGGATCCATTCGGCGCGGTGCCGCTTCACGAACGTCGCCGTGTCGGACGTGCCGACGACGTAGCCGACCGCCCGCCCGCCGTCGTCCAGGACGAAGGCGAGGTCCGGTTCCAGGTACGCGTAGGGGCCGGCGAACAGGTCGCCCATCAGGTCGTCGGTGGAGTACTTTCCACGCGCGTCCGCGCCCGCGTCGGCGGTGCGGACACAGATGTCGTAGACGGCCGCCTTGTCGGAGGGCCGGTAGGGTCGAATCTCAGGCACGCTGCGCAGGCTAGGCCGTGGAAGCGCTTCCACCGCAAGTGTCGCGGAACACCGGAACGCTCGGGAACAGCCTGCGCGGCACCGCCTCGCCGAGCGCGGCCCGGGCGGCCGCGGCCGCGATCTCCTCGACCGGGTGCGTGGCCGTGGACAGCGCCGGACAGGCCGTGCCGGCCAGTGGGATGTCGTCGAAACCGGTCACCGCGACGTCGTCCGGCACGCGCACGCCCGCGGCGGCGAGCGCCCCCAGCGCCCCGAGCGCTGTGGCGTCGCTGACCGCCGCGATCGCGTCGGTGTCCGGCCAGCGGGTGAGGATCGCCCGGGCCGCGGCGCCCCCGCGGTCGCTGGTGAAGTCCCCGCGCACGATGCGGGCCCGCAGCCCGGCCGCGCGGACCAGCCGGAGATAGGCGCCGACCGGGGCGGCGGACGCGGCCAGCCAGGACGGGCCGGCGATCAGGGCGATCCGGCGGCGGCCCACCGCGTGCAGCCGGGAGATCAGTGCCCCGACGCCGGCCGCGCTGTCCACGTCGGCCCCGCCCGCGCCGATCGCTGCCGTCCGGCCGCGCAGGCCGGCCGGCAGGTGGCCGAGCAGCTCGCGGTCGTGCCCGGCCAGCACCAGCCCGGCCAGGCCGCGATCGGCGGACAGCCGCTCCAGGTCCGCGGCGCAGTCCAGGCCGAGGTGGCGCAGGGACACCCCGACGTCGTACGGATCCAGCGCCGCCGCCATGGCCGTCGTGGCCCGGGTGACGAACGGGTCGCGCAGGATGTCGGCGCGGTTGTCGCGCACCGCGAACACGATCCGGGTGCCGGTCTTGCGGGCGAGTTGCCGCGCCACCGGGTGCGGCTGGTAGCCGAGCTGCTGGGCGGCCGCGAGCACGGCGGCGCGGCTGGCCGCCGAGGCCGGCCCGGCCCCGGAGAGCACCCGCGACGCGGTGGCCGGCGACACGCCGGCCCGCCGCGCCACCTCGGCCAGTCCGTACCGCATCGCATCAGTAAACCGGAGACGGGACCTTGGTCCCAGCCCTCGCGGGACAGTGGGCCCGGTGCGGCAGGCGGCCCGGGACGTCGGCCGGCCCGAGGACTGGATCACGGCGGCCGCGAGCTCGCCGGTGTGGAAGCTGATCGGCGAGTACCGGATCGCCCTGCGCACACCCGTAGAAGAGCTGACCCGATGGGGCGCGCCCCCCGCCGGGCCAGGTGATCGCGCATCTCAACCTGTACTGAAGCGCAGGACGCACCGAAAGCGCAGGACGCACCGGGCCGCACCGCCGGGACGACGGAGACCGCCGAAGTAGGGTTCACCAAGCGACGGCTCGGGACGGGCCGCGCAGGATCGCTGAAGTGAGGTTCCGAAGTGACCGTCCAGAACGCCTGGCTGCGCAAGATCGCCGAAGATCCGGGCCACTCCCAGTGGTACATCAAGCGATTCCGCGACCTGGCGGCCTCGGGCGCCGACCTGGCCGGCGAGGCCCGACTGGTCGACACCTTGGTGCCCCGCGGCGCCCGCATCCTGGACGCGGGCTGCGGCCCCGGCCGGGTCGGCGGCCACCTGGCCACCCTCGGCCACGACGTCACCGGCGTAGACCTGGACCCGGAGCTGATCGCCGCGGCCATCACCGACCACCCCGGCCCGAACTGGCTGGTGGGCGACCTCACAGGACTCTCCCTTCCCGGCCCACCGTTCGACGCGATCGTCTGCGCCGGAAACGTGATGACCTTCGCCGCCCCGGACACCCGGGTCGACATCCTGCGCGGCTTCGCCACCCACCTGGCTCCCACCGGCCGCGCGGCGATCGGTTTCGGAGCCGGCCGAGGCTACCCGTTCGACGAGTTCCTGGCCGACGTGACCACCTCCGGCCTGACCCCCGACCTGCTGCTGAGCACGTGGGACCTGCGCCCCTTCACCCCGGACGCCGATTTCCTGGTAGCCCTCCTCCGCCACCCGTGACAGGACCTCAGCGACGCCCTTGGCGAGGATGATGCCGCAGGTCGCTGTTCCGGCACGGCGCCGACGCACGTATAGGGGTTTTCATTTGCCCTGCCGCAGAACAGCGAACCAAGCGAACCCGGCGGGCGCCGACCGCTATTGGCATCCATTTTATCGTCATTGCACATTAACCACATCAATTCAATGAAAATCAATTCTGGCCCGCGCCGCGGGGGTGAGTGGCAGCGGTGGCCGAAGGCCGTCGCCCCGGAGCCGCGGTCGCCCGCGGCGGTGCCGGGGCCGCCGACCGCGAGGTCGAGGCGGGGGCGACCGGCCGCCGGGAAGCCGTGTTCGCCGTTCGGGCCTGGGGCTGGCGCCCGCGGAGCTGTGGTGGCCGGGGCTGGACGCGGTGACATTGATGCTCACGGAACTCCTTCCGCTGGGCCGGACAATCGCCGCCGCGACCCGGTCGCGCACCGCGGCAGTGAACCGATTGTGGCGCACTCCCGGCCCGCCGCGTCAGTATTTGATCATGCGAATTTCCGGAAAGTTGATTCTGCGGAAACTTCGCACCCCAGGCATTCTCGGAAACGAATAAAAAACAGTCGCTCGACAGCGGGAAGCCGGCGCTTGGACACGCACAAGAAAAAGAGATCCGGCGTGGCCGGCCGGGAGAGCGGGCGAGGCGGCGAGCGGAAGGCGCCGCCGGGCAGGGCCCCGGCCGGGGAACGGAGCGGCGGGTGGCGGCAAGAGGGGAGGCGGGCGGCGGCAAGCTGAGTGGGGCGACGGATACCGGCTGCCGTGGGACGACAGCGCAGGTGGGAGCGGCGAGGCGGCAGTCGGCACCCGCCGGGCTGAGGGCGGCCGATCAGTGCAGATGCCAGGCCCGCTGCCGGATCCGCTCCACCGCGAGGTGGTACGACAGTTCGAACCGGTGCGCCGGATTGGCGTGATACCACCGCATCGCCTGCAGCACCAGCGCCGGATCGGCGGCCAGCCACGGCACCTGCACGACCATGGTGTCCGGCCCCCGGAGCAGCGTCCGCCGCGTCCGCACCCGCGCCCCGGCGACCGCCGGCACTCCGATGACCGGGATCCGCGCCTGCTCGCCCGGCACGATTGCCCGGATCGACGTCCACGGGACGAACTGCTCGGTCCACATCCCGCGGTGGTACACCCCGTCCGGGGTCAGTGCCAGCCGACCCGGCGCGTGCCGCAGCAGCACGTACAGCCCCGCGCCGGTCAGCGCCGCCCCCGCGGCCAGCGGCGGCGCGCTCGCGATCAGCGCCAGCTGGGCGAGCGTGAGCAGGGTCAGGAAGCTCGCATACCAGTAGTAGAGCCGCCGTGAGTAGGCGAACGTCAGCCCGGGGCTGCCGTCGTCGATCCCGGAGATCCGCATCCGGTCGCCGGTGTTGTGCGGCCGCACCCACAGGGTCAGCAGCAGGCCGGACAGGTGGCCGAGGATCAGCGCGGCCACCGCGCAGGCCAGCGCCGCCCGCAGGTCGCCGAGGGCCACCGACCAGACGCCGGCGGCCAGCGCCAGGACGGCCAGCAGGGCGCTGCCCACCGCCGCGTACGCCGGTCGCGGCGAGGGCCCGTGGTCGCGCCACGGCGCCGGGTCGGCCGGCACCGGCGTGGTGCGCGGCAGGTCGAAGTAGAGGGTCATCGCCGGACCCGGCGGGCGAGCGGGGTGGCCGGCTCGGCGCCGGCGCCGGGCCGCAGGACCCGTTCCGGCCCGGCGACCCGGCGGGCCATCTCGTTGGCGCGGCGTAGCCGATCGGTGATCACGCGCAGGATGTCCAGGTCGATTCGTGCACGATCGCTCATCAGGTCTTCCTCTCCCGTCCCCCGGGTTTGGTGTCCTGGGGTACGAGGATCGAGGACGATGAGTTCAAACGGAGAGTAGTCGCTCGTGCGGCACTCGCCGATCCACGCGAATCGCCCGGAATCACCCCCGTGGAAGCGCTCCCGCGACTGCCGGGAGCCACGCCGCGGCCAGCGGCTCGTGCCCCGGGGCCGTCGGATGCACCCCGCCGCGGCCCGGGGCGCGCCCACGCCTCGCGGCGGCCGCCGCGAACACGTCCTGAGCGCGCCAGAGATCGCTCCCGGCTCGGCGGCCAGCCCTCGTATCACCAATCGTTCTCGCCCAGGTCCTTCGCGTGAGACTGTGATAGCTGTCGATGAAGTGCGCGTCCGTTTCCTCCGCGTTCCCGGCCGGGCCGGGAAATGACGCAGCGAGCGACGACCCGGCATCCGCTCTTGACATCGCAAACTTAAGCCACTTAATAATGGCCGCGTCAAAGGTGAGTCTCGCGCTGGGCCGGGCATGCGCGGGTGACCCCGGGCGTTCACGATCGAGGGATTCGCACATGTTCAAGCTGACGAGGGCCGTGGTGGCCGCGACCGCCGCGCTGACCCTGGCGGTAGCCGGTTGTTCGGGCGACAGCGGCGGCGGAGGCGGCGCGAGCGCCAAGAAGGACAGCAGCATCACCATCTTCAACGGGGCCACCGGCACGATCGTGGAGAACTGGAACCCGTTCACCCCGACGTTCCTGCAGCCCACCAACGGCCTCATCTACGAGCCGCTGTACTGGTACAACTTCGCCGCCCAGTCGAAGCCGACGCCGATGCTGGCCACCGGCTACTCCTGGGACGCCGCCGGCAAGGTCCTCACCGTCACCACCCGCGAGGGCGTGACGTGGTCGGACGGCCAGCCGTTCTCCGCCAGGGACGTGGCCTTCACGTTCAACCTGATCAAGGGCAACAAGGCGCTCAACTCGACAGGCGTCTCGCTGGCCTCGGCGCAGGCCACGGACGACAAGACGGTCGTGCTGACCTTCACCAAGCCGTCGTTCACCGACGAGGCCGCGGTCATCGCGAACACCCCGATCGTCGCCGAGCACGTGTGGAGCAAGATCTCCGACCCGGCGAAGTCGATCAACCCGAACCCGGTGGGCACCGGGCCGTACAAGCTGAAGACCTTCTCCGCGCAGAGCTACGTGATGGAGAAGAACGCGAACTACTGGCAGCCCGGCAAGCCGCAGATCCAGAACGTCCGCTACATCGCCCTGGCCACCGCCGACGCCGCGAGCGCCGCGCTGACCGCCGGTCAGGTCGACTGGATGAGCGCGTTCCTGCCCGGCCTGGAGCAACTTCTCAAGAACCAGAAGAATCTGACGTACGTCAACACGCCGGCCCTGACCACGTCGATCTTCACCTGCGCCGGCGCGGATCTGGGCTGCACGGGCCCGCAGACCGACCCGGCCGTGCGGCAGGCCGTCTACCGGGCCCTCAACCGGGACCAGCTGAACAAGCTGGCCGGCGGCGGCTTCGCGGAGACCGCGTCGCCGACCATGCTGCTGCCCGGGCGGGACAAGAGCTGGATCGCCGACCCGGACAACCTGAACACCCCGGCCGGCCCGGACGTCGCGAAGGCCAACCAGTTGCTGGACGCGGCCGGCTGGGTCAAGGGCGGCGACGGCATCCGCGCCAAGGGCGGCGAGAAGCTGTCGCTGACCATCCAGACGGTGACCGGCTGGAGCGACTACATCTCGCTCAACGACGCGATGACCCAGCAGCTCAAGGAGATCGGTATCGAGCTGAAGCCGACCCAGCTGTCCTGGAACGAGTGGAACAACAACCAGGTGCAGGGCAAGTTCCAGCTGTCGCTGGACTCGATCGGCCTGGGCGCCTCGCCAAACCCGTACGCCACCTATCTGAAGTACTCCAGCCGGACCACCGAGAAGGTCGGCCAGGCGGCCCCGCCCAGCGGCAACTACGCGCGCTACCAGAATGCCAAGGTGGACGCCGCGGTGGACGCGGCGGCGGCGACCAACGACGAGACCGTCCAGAAGGCGCAGTACGGGATCATCCAGACCGAGATCGTCCGCGACCTGCCGTACATCCCGATCTACGTGAACTCGATGCTCACCGAGTTCAGCACCAGCCACGCCACCGGCTGGCCGTCCAACGACAACAAGTACGCGCTGCCGGCCTCCTGGAAGCAGTGGGACAACGGCATCGTGCTGACCAACCTGCAGCCCGCGAAGTAGGGAGCCACCGTGCGCTACCTGCTTCGTAAGCTGGGGTTCTACCTGGTCGCCCTCTGGGCGGCGCTGACGGTGAACTTCTTCGTCCCGCGCCTGATGCCCGGCGACCCGGTCGAGATCCTGATCTCCAAGCTGGGTCAGCGCGGGCCGGTCACCCCGCAGATGCGGGCCTCGGTCGAGGCCCTGCTGGGGACGGACAGCGGTGAGCCGCTGTGGCGTCAGTACGTCGACTACCTCGGGAACCTGGCACACGGGGACCTCGGTGTCTCGGTGACGTTCTTCCCCGCCTCGGTCGGCTCGATCATCGAGCAGACCCTGCCCTGGACGATCGGCCTCATCGGTCTCGCCACGATCATCTCGTTCCTGGCCGGCGTCGGTCTCGGCGCCGCCGCCGGCTGGAAACGGGGATCGTGGTTGGACAACCTCATCCCGGTCACCACGATGTTCCAGTCCGTGCCGTACTTCTGGCTGGCGCTGATCCTGCTCTTCGCCTTCGGCAGCGTGTGGCAGCTGTTCCCGCTCAACGGCGGCTACGACGTCTACACCGTGACGCCCGGCTGGAACGGGCCGTTCCTCGGCTCGGTGCTCTACTACGGCGCGCTGCCGGCGATCACCATCGTGCTCTCCAGCGTGGGCGGCTGGATGCTGGGCATGCGCAACATGATGGTCTCCACGCTGAGCGAGGACTACCTGGTCACCGCCGAGGCGAAGGGGCTGCGCCCGGGCCGGATCATGCTGCGCTACGCGGCCCGCAACGCGATCCTGCCCTCGGTCTCCGGTTTCGCGATCTCGCTGGGCTTCGTCGTCGCCGGCTCGATCGTCACCGAGGCGGTCTTCTCCTACCCCGGCATCGGCTCCGCGCTGCTGCAGTCGGTGGGCGGCAACGACTACGCCCTGATGCAGGGCATCTTCCTGGTCATCACGCTGTCGGTGCTGGGCGCCAACCTGCTGGTGGACCTCCTGTACTCGGTGATCGACCCGCGCACCCGGGCGCGGGCCTGAAAGGGGCAGCCGTCATGACGATGACCACTGAGCCGGCCGCGACGACCACAGAGACGAAGTCAACTTCGACGATTGCCGTACGGCGGTTCGCGCGCAACGGAAAACTCGTGGCCGGACTGGTGATCGGCGGGGCGATCGTGCTCTTCGGCCTGCTCGGCCCGCTGGTCACCCAGGATCCGTCGCTCGTGCACGACCAGGGCCTGACCGGTCCCGGCGGCGACCACTGGCTGGGCACCACGCAGACCGGCCAGGACGTGCTCGCCCAGCTCGCCCACGGCACGCGCGGCTCGCTGGCGGTCGGCGCGATCGTGGGCGTGCTGACGCTGATCCTGTCCGCCTTCTTCGGCGTCGTCGGCGCCTACGCCGGCGGCTGGGTGGACGAGGCGTTCTCCCTGTTCACCAACATCATGCTGGTCATCCCCGGCCTGCCGCTGGTGATCGTGATCTCCAGCTACGTCCCGGACAAGAGCATCTGGCTGGTCTCGGTCGTCCTGGCGATCACCAGTTGGGCCGGCTCCGCACGGGTGCTGCGCGGCTACACGCTCAGCCTGCGCAACCGCGATTACGTGCTGGCCTCGCGGGTGGCCGGCGAGAAACGACGGCGGATCCTCGCCGTGGAGATCCTGCCCAACCTGATCCCGCTGTTCGCCTCGCAGGTGGTGTTCGCGGTGATCTTCGCGATCCTCGGCGAGGCCGGACTCTCCTATCTCGGCCTGGGCGCCAGCGGCTCGTTCACCTGGGGCACGATGCTCTACTACGCGCAGAACGGCCTGGCCCTGCGCCTCGGCGCGTGGTGGTGGTTCGTCCCGCCCGGCCTGCTGCTGGCCCTGTTCGGCGCCGCGCTCTCGCTGATCAACTTCTCGATCGACGAGATCATCAATCCCAAGCTGCGCGACCAGACCCGGGCCGCCCGCAAGAGCTGGCGGATGTCGCGCGAGCAGCTGTCCAAGGCCAAGGAGGCCACGCTGTGACAGTCCTGTCGATCGAGAACTTCAGCGTCGACTACCTGGTCGACCCGGTGGTCCACGCGGTCCGGGACGTCTCGCTCGAACTGCGGCGCGGCGAGGTGCTGGGCCTGGCGGGCGAGAGCGGATGCGGCAAGAGCACCCTCGCGTACGGGATCATTCGTCTCCTCAAACCGCCCGCGATGATCACTTCCGGGCGGGCGGTCTTCCACTCCCGCGAGGGTCTGGAGATCGACTGGAACGAGCTGGACGCCGAGGAGCTGCGCGCCCACCGCTGGGAGAAGATCTCCATGGTCTTCCAGGGCGCGATGAACTCGCTCAACCCGGTGATCTCCATCCGCGACCAGTTCGAGGACATCTTCACCACGCACCGCCCGGACATGTCCAGGAAGGAGCGGCGGGCCCGCTGCGCCGAGCTGCTGGAGCGCGTCGGCGTCGACCCGAAGCGGCTCGGCTCCTATCCGCACGAGCTCTCCGGCGGCATGCGCCAGCGCGTGATGATCGCGATGGCGATGGCCCTGGAACCGCAGGTCATGATCATGGACGAGCCGACCACCGCGCTCGACGTGGTCGTCCAGCGTGAGATCCTGCGCGAGATCACCCGGCTGCGCGACGAACTGGGGTTCGCGGTCGTCTTCATCACCCACGACCTGCCGCTGCTGCTGGAGATCAGCGACCGGATCGCGGTGATGCGCGGCGGCGAGATCGTGGAGCTCGGCGACGCGGCCGAGCTGTACGCCGACCCGAAGCACGAGTACACCCGGCAGTTGCTGGCGTCCTTCCCGAGCCTGACCGGCGACCGCGGCTCGTTCGTGCGCGGCGCGACGGACGACCGGCTGCTTGCCCTGGACGCGGTCGAGGTGGAGGCGCCGTCATGATCGACCGCACCGAACGGCAGCCACCCGCACCCGGCAGCGGCCTCGCGGGCGGGGGCCAGGCGAGCATGACAACGGAGGCACCGTGACGACGCTGGAAGTGCGCGGGCTCGGCAAGGACTACCGGCTGCGGGACGGCTGGCGCAGCAGCACGCTGCGCGCCGTCGACGACGTCGGTTTCACCCTCGACCACGGGCGCACCGTCGCCCTCGTCGGTCAGAGCGGCAGTGGCAAGTCCACAGTCGCCAAGCTGCTCCTGCAACTGGAACGGCCGACCCGGGGCGAGATCCTGCTCGACGGCACACCCGTGGCGCGCCGCGGCGCCGGGCTGGCGGCCTACCGTCGTACCGTCCAGATGGTCTTCCAGGATCCTTTCGCCTCCCTGAATCCCTACCACACGATCGGGCACCATCTGGCCCGCCCGGTCCGGCTGCACCATCCGCGGATGAGCGACGCGGACGTCCGCAACCGGGTGCACGAGCTGCTGGAACGGGTCCGGCTCACCCCGGCCGGGAACGTCGCCGGGCGGCGCCCGCACGAGCTCTCCGGCGGCCAGCGCCAGCGCGTCGCCATCGCCCGCGCGCTGGCCCCCGAGCCGGGCGTGCTGATCGCCGACGAACCGGTCTCGATGCTCGACGTGTCCATCCGGCTCGGCGTGCTCACCCTGCTCGCCACCCTGCAGCGCGAGGAGGACCTGGGCGTTCTCTACATCACCCACGACCTGGCCACCGCACGCCACTTCTCCGACGAGATCCTGGTGATGTACCGGGGCAGGATCGTCGAACACGGCCCGGCCGACGACGTCATCCTCAACCCACGGCACGAATACACCAGAACGCTGGCCGAGGCCGCGCCCAACCCGGAACGCCGGATCGGCGAGCTGCGTTCACCCACTCGATGACTGCCCGGTCCCGGCTGGACCGGCCGGGTTACCGTGGACCGCAACGTTTCGCCGGCCAGGGAGGGTTGCGGTGGGCTTCGTCAAACGCACGGTGCTGTCGATGATCGCGTCGCGGCTGGAGCGCCGGGCACACCACACCCGGAACCCGATCGTGCACCACCTGCTCCGCGAGGTGAACCACCGGCTCGGGCGGTACGGCGGACACCCGCGCTATCACGGCCGCCCGTCGTACCACGGGCACTACCGTCATCACGGGCATTACCGTCATCATGGCCATTACCGTTGGTGAATGATCGCGACCCCTGGACTCCGGCTCACCGACCACACCGTCTCCGTGCCGCTGGATCACCGGCGGCCGGATGACGCGACCATCGAGATCTTCGCGCGGGAGGTGGTCGCCGCCGACCGGGTCGGCGACGACCTGCCGTGGCTGCTGTACCTGCAGGGCGGGCCGGGCGGCAAGGCGCCGCGGCCGCTGCGCGCGGAGGGCTGGCTCGGGCACGCTCTGCGCACCCACCGGGTGCTGCTGCTCGACCAGCGGGGGACCGGGCGCAGCACGGCCCTGACCGGGCGGACGGTCGCCGGCCGGCCGGACGCGGAGCTGGCCGCGTACCTCAGACTGTTCCGGGCCGACAGCATCGTGGCGGACGCGGAGATCCTGCGATCGAAGATCGCGGGCGGCGCCCGCTGGGACACCCTCGGCCAGAGCTACGGCGGATTCATCACCCTGGTCTACCTTTCGGCCGCGCCGCAGGCGCTGCGAACCTGCTACATCACCGGTGGCCTACCCGGGCTCGACACCACCGCCGAGGATGTCTACGAGCGTACGTATCCGAACGTCGCCCACCGCAACGCGGAGTTCTACCGCGCGTTCCCGGCCGACCTGGAGATCGTCCGTCGGATCGCCGCGCACCTCGGCGAGCACGACGTGCGCCTGCCCGACGGCGACCGGCTGACCGTGGACCGGCTGCGGCTGCTCGGCAACCTGTTCGGCGGCAGCGGGGGCTACGCGCAGCTGCACTGGCTCCTCGACGAGGCGTGGCACGGGTCGTCGCTCTCGGACACCTTCCGGTACGAGGTGATGCGGCTGACCGGCTTCGTCGACACGCCGATCTTCGCGCTGCAGGAGTTCACCTACCCGCAGGGTGGCCGGGCCACCGCGTGGGCGGCCGACCGCGCGCTCAAGCAGCGCCCGGAGTTCGCCGCCGACGCCGACCCGCTGCTGTTCACCGGCGAGATGATGTATCCCTGGATGTTCCGCGACATCGCGGCTCTGCGGCCGTTCGCCGGCGCGGCCGAGATCCTGGCCGCCGCCGAGGACTGGCCGGGTCTCTACGACACCGCGCGCCTGGCGGCCAACCAGGTGCCGGTGTACGCGGCGGTCTACGCGCACGACATGTACGTGCCCGCCGACCTGTCGCTGAGCACCGCCGCGGTGGTCGGCAACGTGCGCACCTGGGTGACCGCGGAGTACGAGCACGACGCGCTGCGGGTGGCCGGCGAGACGATCCTCGGACACCTGATGGATATGTGAGCTCTCGGAATCCTTGTCCGACTGGTCGCAATTCCCGGAACACGCGGGGGTGACCGCAGGTATGACACCGAGCCCGGTGGGTATAGCACGGACGTTCGAGAAACCGGATCGGAGGAATGGCGACATGGCTGACCCCAAGAGCGCCGCGACGGACGGCAACCGGGTGAAGGATCCGGAGGACTGGACCACCGGGGACGAGCCGGCGACCGGGGCGCAGGAGTCCTACCTGCACACACTGGCCACCGAGGCACACGAAGACGTCCCCGAAGGCCTGACCAAGGCCGAGGCGTCCCAGCGCATCGACGAGTTGCAGGAGAAGACCGGCCGAGGCCGGTGAACAGGTGAAAAAGGTGCGGCCGGTCCGGGAGCGGGCCGGCCGCTCGCCGTCACCCGGTGGAGTAGTCAACTCGCTATTCGCCGATCGGTGCCCGAGAATGTGACCATCCTGCCGGTTCGGCTCACTCTGCTGGAGGACGGTGCATGACGCCCGGGACGTTCGAGTACGTCGCGGCCGGCAGCGTCGACGAGGTGCTGACCGCGCTCGCCGACGGCGACACCTCCGTGCTGGCCGGCGGTCAGAGCCTGCTCGTGGAAGGCGCCACCCCGGTACGCCGCGTGGTCGACATCAACCAGGTGGCCGGGCTCGACACGCTCGCCGCCGCCGACGGTGTCCTACACGTCGGCCCGCTGGTCCGGCACCGGACGTTCGAGACGGGCACGGTCCGCGGGCCGCTCGGGGACCTGATGCGGCTCGTCGTGTGCCACATCGGGCACCCGCCGATCCGGGCCCGGGGGACGATGCTGGGCAGCCTCGCCTACGCGCACCCGGCGGCCGAGTGGCCGATGGTGGCGGTGATGCTGGACGCCAAGCTGATCCTGACCGGCCCGGCCGGCCGGCGGACGGTTCCGGCGGCGCAGTTCTTCACCGGGCCGTTCCAGACCCTGCGGCGACCCCAGGAACTGCTGACCGAGGTGCTGCTGCCGGTGCTGCCGGCCGGGACCGGCGTGGGCTACGCCGAGGACCGGCGTACGACCGTGTATCCGCAGGCGGCGGCGATGGCGGCGATCACCGTGCGCGACGGGGTGGTGTGCTCGGCGGCGATCGGCCTGGTGAACGCCGGGCCCTGCCCGGTCCGCGCCCGGGTGGCCGAGAGCGTGCTGGTGGGCAACGCGCTGTCGGACACGGCGATCACCCTGGCGGCGGAGGCCGCGGCCGAGATCGACGGGCGGGGGCAGGCGTTCCGCACCCTGGTGCGGCGGGTGCTCACGTCGTCACGGGAGCGCATCCGCTCCGCCACCGACAACTGACCCGCCCGCCTTTTCCGCCCCCGGGCGATCTCTTGCAGCCCGTTCCGCTCCAGCCGCCCCGGCCGGCTGGTCTCCACAGTTGTCACCCGAGTCGCCGGTCCCCAACCGGCCGTCGCCGAACCGACCACCCCGCCGCGCACGGTGATCGTCGCCGGTCCCCAGCCGACCGCGGCCGGTTGGTCCCCAGGGTTCTCTCACGGTCCCGGACGGGCACCCGCCCGGGGGCCGTCCCATTTCCAGTGTGGCGGGTTCTGGTGCTCTTGGGTGGGTGGGGTGTGGACAGAGCGCCACTGTGGATAACTCTCGGACGTGGGGTTGGGCGGGCTAGGCTCGCAGGTGTGATTGCAGGACCAGGGCGGCTGCGCCGGTTGCGGAGGCGGTGGCGGCGGCCAGGGAGACTGTCACCGTGACGTTGCGGTGCCAGGTGCGGGCGTCGGCGGGGGCCAGACGGCGCATGATGGCTGGGCCGTAGATGGCTGAGGCCGCGGCGAAGCCGGGGCCGGTGAGCACCACCAAATCGATGTCGAGGAGGTTGACCAGGGATTCGGTGGCGGCTGCCACGTAGCGGGCCGAGGACTCCAGCAGTGATCGGCAGTGGGGGGCGCCGGCTCGGGCGGCTCGGGCGACGGCGCCGAAGTCGGCGGTGACGCTGCGGATGGGTTGGGTCAGGTCGAGGCCTGCCTCGGTGGCGGCTACCCGGTCTTCGCGGGCGGCTGTCACCACCGTGCGCGGGCCGGCCAGCACCTCCAGGCAGCCGCGGCTGCCGCACCAGCACTCCGGGCCGAAGACGTCCAGGCAGAGGTGGCCGAACTCGCCGGCGCTGGTGTGGCTGCCGCGCATCGCCCGGCCCTCGACGACGATTCCGGCGCCGATGCCACCACCCATGTAGAGCGCCGCGAATGCCTGCTCCGGGCCGACCCGGGCCACCCAGTACTCGCCGACGGCGGCCGCGGTGGCGTCGTTCTCGACGAGGACCGGCCAGCCGGTGGCTTCGGCGAGGCGCCGGCCCAGTTCGTCGCCGCGGAGGCCGCGGAGCTGGGGGAGGGCGTCGTCGGTGGGGGTGCCGCCGCGGTGCGGGCCCGGCCAGACGATGCCGACGCCCAGGCAGCGGGCCGGGTCGACTCCGGAGCCGGCCAGCAAGGTGTCGATGTCGGCGGCCAGGGTGCGCAGCACCGTGTCCGCGTCGTCGCCGAGCGGGGCGGGCTCGGCGGGCGCGGCGCCGGGTGAAGCGGGCGCGGCGCCGGGTGAAGCGGGCTCGGCGGGTGCGGCACCGGGTGAGCCGGGCTGGGCGGGACCGGCGCTCGCTGAGCCGGGCTCAGCCAGCGGGGAGGGGGCGGAGAGGGAAGGGGAGAAGGGGCGCGGCGGATCGGCGAGCGGGCTGGGCCGGGCCAGGCGGGAGATCACGCCGCCGGTCTGGCCGGTCAGGACGTACGTCGTGGCGTCCTCGTCCAGGTGCACGCCCACCGACAGCCGGGCGGTCGGGTCGAGTTGCAGCAGTGTGCGTGGTTTGCCGCCGGTCGGGGTGCGGCCGGTTTCGACGAGCAGGCCCTCTTCGAGCAGGCGGCGGACGGTCATCGACACCGCGGCCTCGGTGAGCCCGGTTATTTTGGCCAGTTCGACCCGGCTCAGTGGCTCGGCGGCGCGGATGGCGTCGAGGATGCTCTCCCGGGCGCCGGGGCGGCGGCCGCGGCGGCTCGCCGGCGCGGTGGCGCCGACCGCTTCTCTCACTCGGTCACCCTCCCCCGGGCGGAAACGGCCGTAACGCGTACGAGCAGGACGCGATCCGGATGGAGCACCGGGAGACGGAGTCCGACGGTGCCGAGCGTGCGGCCGTTCAGGCGTACCCCCTGGGGCGTGCACCAGGGTAACCCAGCGCCCCACGCCGCGGCGTTACCGTCAGCAACGTCACCCGGTGGCTGCGGGCGTACGTGGTAGATCGTGCCGGGGTCGAGTCCGGGCAGGCCGACGGTGCCCGGGGGGTAGGACGCACTGGTGGACGTGGCGATCACCGCGAACAGCGCGTCCGTTTTGTCCTGCGAGACCACCCCGGTCACCGAGTAGGCGGGATCGGTCACGTCGGCGTGGACGAGCGTCCCGGTGTGCAGCAGCTCACGCAGCTCCTTGTACAGGGTCACCCAGTCCGACAGTTCGGAGATGTCGGCTGGGCTGGCCGCGGTCAGGTCCCATTCCACCCCGAGGTGCCCGAGGATCGCCGTCCCGGCCCGGAAGGCGAGGGGCAGCGACCGGTGAGTGGTGTGGGACAGCGGCGCCCCCACGTGCGACCCGATCAGTTCCAGCGGGATCAGCAGACTGGTCCACCGCTGGATGGCCACCCGCTCGTGGGCGTCGATGCAGTCCGATGCCCAGACCCGGTCGGTCCGTTCCAGGATCTCCAGGTCCACCCGTCCGCCGCCGGAGGAGCACGATTCGATCTCCACTCCGGGATGCCGCTCGCGGAGCTCGTCGAGCAGCCGGTAGACCGCCCGGGTCTGGTCGTGCACCGCGGCCCGCCCGCTGCCCGGATGGCCGGCCTCGACCAGGTCCCGGTTGTGGTCCCACTTCAGGTAGGAGATGTCATGTTCGGTCAGCAGCGCGTCGAGCCGTTGGAAGACCCAGGCGAATGCGGCGGGGTTGGCGAGGTCGAGCACCTGCTGGTGGCGGGCGGGCCGGGGGAGCCGGTCACCGGTCGACATGATCCAGTTCGGGTGCGCGCGGGCCAGCTCGGAGTCCGGGTTGATCATCTCGGGCTCCACCCAGAGCCCGAACTCCATGCCCAGCTCACGCACCGCGCCGACGAGTGGGGCGAGCCCGTCCGGCCACGCCTGCGGCGAGACGAACCAGTCGCCGAGCCCCGAGGTGTCGTCGCGGCGGGACCCGAACCACCCGTCGTCGAGGACGAAGCGTTCCGCGCCGATCGCGGCGGCGGCCTTCGCCAGCTCGGTCAACCGGGCAAGATCATGATCGAAGTAGACGGCCTCCCAGGTGTTCACCACGACGGGGCGGGGCTTTGTCGGGTGGTGCGGGCGGCTCCGGAGGTAGGTGTGGAAGCGGGACGACACGCCGTCGAGTCCGTCGGCGCTGTGAACGGCGTACACCCATGGGGTCTGATAGGTCTCGCCTTCGGCGAGGCCCACCTCGCCGGGCAGCAGCAGTTCGCCGCCGCCCAGCGCGGAATGTCCGTGATAGGTGCGCTCCGCGATCGAGCGGGCGCCGCCGGAGAACGCGGTGTGCAGCGCCCAGACCTCGCCGCCGCGGTTCGCGAAGCCGGGGGTGCCGGCGCAGAGCAGATACGCGGAGTCGTAGCCGGTGCGGCCGGTGCGGTTCTCCCGGACCCGCAGGCCGTGCGTGAAGGCGGTCCGCTGTGGCTGGCGTTCGCGTAGGTGGTGACCGGTGAAGTCGAGCAGCTCAGCGGTGCGCTCGGGCACCGGCAGGAAGATCGTCAGGTGCTCCAGCCAGTAGGTGCCGGGCGCGGTGCTGGTCACCGCGGCGCGCGTCCGGAGCACCCCGGCGGGGTGCAGTTCGAGGTCGATGGCCAGCTCCAGGTGGGCTGTGGCATCGATGGCCTTGAGGTGTACGGCGTCGGCCCGCTGCTCGACGGCGGTCGTCTCGAAGGCCGTCGCCCAGCCGCGCCCGTCCCGGTGGCCGGCCAGTCCGGGCGAGCCGAGCCAGCCGGCCGACTGCTCGGGGATCAGCGACACCCGGACCGCCCCGTCGACGGAGAAGCCGATCGGCTGCGGCGCGGCGGCCACCGGCAGGTCCGGGCGGACCTCGGTGTCGTCGAGTGCGGCTCCCCAGTGCGCCACCGACGGCAGTCCCGGGCCCCGGCAATCGAGCACCAGGCTCACCCCGGCGGCGCTCAGGTGCAGCAGTTCCGGCCCCATCGGTGACTCCCTACCAGCGTTGACGGACTTCGTTCAGTTGCTTAAGAATGCTAGCTGCCCCGCCTGCGGCGACACTACGACAGGAGCCGTTCCCATGATCAGAACCGACCTTCACGCGGGCTGGACCGTGCGTGCCGTGGGCGGCCCGGTGCCCGCGGGGATCGCCGCCGCTCCGGTGCCGGCGACCGTGCCCGGCACGGTGCACACCGACCTGCTCGACGCCGGGCTCATCCCGGATCCGTACCTGGGGGACAACGAGGCGGCGCTGGTCTGGTTCCACCGCGCGGCCTGGCTCTACGAGACGGTGATCGAGGCGGAGCCGGCGGCCGAGGGGGAGCGGGTCGACCTGGTCTTCGAGGGGCTGGACACGGTCGCCACGGTCACCTTCGACGGGGCCGGGCTGGGCCGGACCGCGAACATGCACCGGAGCTACCGGTTCGATCTGCGGGACCGGCTGCGGGCCGGGCCGATCCCGCTGGCGGTGCGGTTCGACTCGGCCCTGGAGTACGCCGAGGAACTGCAGAAGGTGATCGGCGAGCGCCCGCGGCCCTATCCGCACCCGTTCAACGCCGTACGCAAGATGGCTTGTTCTTTCGGGTGGGACTGGGGTCCCGATCTGCAGACCGCGGGCATCTGGAAGCCGGTGCGGCTGGAGCGGTGGCGGGTGGCGCGGCTGGCGTCGGTACGACCGCTGACCACCCTCGACGCCGATCGGCGGACCGGCCGCCTGGTCGTCCACGTCGAGGTGGAACGTGCCGCCGACGTGGAACTCGTCGCCGAGGTGCGGGTGGGCGAGCACGTCTCGCAGATCCCGCTGCGGCCGGGCGAGGTCGCGGGGATGACCGAGATCTCGGTGCCGGACGCGCCGGTGTGGTGGCCCGCCGGCTACGGCGACCAGCCACTCGTCGAGGTGGGCGTCGTGTTGCGCGACGGGTCGGACGAGATCGACTCCTACCGCACCCGGGTCGGGTTCCGGTCGATCGGCGTGGACGAGACCCCGGACGAGATCGGGAGCGCTTTCACCTTCGTCGTCAACGGGCAGCCGATCTTCGTGCGCGGGCTGAACTGGATCCCCGAGGATCACCTGCTCACCCGCCTGACCAGGGAGCGCTACGCGGCCGCGATCCAGCGCGCGGTGGACGCCAACGCCAACCTGCTGCGGGTCTGGGGCGGCGGCGTCTACGAGAGCGACGACTTCTACGACGTCTGCGACGAGCGCGGCGTCCTGGTCTGGCAGGACTTCCCGCTGGCCTGCGCCGCCTACGCCGAGGAGGAGCCGCTCCGCTCCGAGATCCTCGCCGAGGCCCGGGAGAACGTCGGCCGGCTCGCCCCACACCCGTCGCTCGCGCTGTGGAACGGCGGCAACGAGAACATCTGGGGTCACGAGGACTGGGACTGGAAGCCGCTGCTCGGCGGTCTCAGCTGGGGCGCGCGGTACTACTACGAGGACTTCCCGGCGCTGCTCGCCGAGCTGGACCCGACCCGGCCCTACCACCCGGGCAGCCCGTCCAGCCCGGGGCACGACCCCGAGGTGGTCCACCCCAACGACGACCGGTACGGCACCCGGCACGAGTGGGAGGCGTGGAACCGGCAGGACTACACGTACCACGCGAACTTCCTGCCCCGGTTCTGCTCCGAGTTCGGCTGGCAGGCGCCGGCCACCTGGTCGACGCTGCGCGAGTCGCTCGCGCCGGAGGATCTGGACCAGGAGTCGCCGGCGTTCCTGCTGCACCAGAAGGCGGAGGGCGGCAACGACAAGCTGAACCGGGGGATCGCGCGTCATCTGCGGGTGCCGGCCGAGTTCGAGGCCTGGCACTGGGCGGCCCAGCTGAATCAGGCGCGGGCCACCTCGTACGCGGTCGGGCACCTGCGCGGGCACGCGCCGCGCACCATGGGCAGCATCCTCTGGCAGCTCAACGACTGCTGGCCGGTGACGTCGTGGGCGGTGGTGGACGGGGCCGGGCGGCTTAAGCCGGCCTGGTACGCGCTGCGCCGTGGCTATGCGCCGCGGATGCTCGGTTTCCGTGACGGCGCTCTGGTCGCCGTCAACGACACCCCGTCGGCCTGGCAGGGCGCGGTGCGGGTGCGCCGGGCCGGGTTCGACGGCGGTGTCCGGGCCGAGACGACTGTCGCGCTGTCCGTTCCGGCCCGGTCGGTAGCGGTCGTCGAGCTCGGCGCGGCGCTGACCACGCCCGGCGACGTGACCCGGGAGGTCCTGGTCGCGGACATCGACGGTCTGCGCGCCACCCGGCTCTTCGCGGAGGACTTCGACCTGGCGTACGACCCGGCGGCGCTCACCGCGGACATCGCCCCCGCCGAGGGCGGATACTCCATCACCGTGACCGCCACCTCGTTCGCCCGCGACATCGCGGTGCTCGCCGACAAGGTCGACCCGGCCGCTGTGGTCGACGACATGCTCGTCGATCTGCTGCCCGGCGAGAGACACACCTTCCACGTCCGCACCACCTCGGCCGATCCGTTGGCCTTCGGCACGCCGGCGGTGCTGCGCTCGGCGAACGCGCTGGCCGCCGCGACCGGGGCCTGACCGCGGTGGCCGGCGGGCTGATCGGGCTGGTGCTGACCGGCAGCGCCGCCCGGGTCGGGGTGGAGCCGTTCTTCATGGAGCTGATCGCGGGCATGGAGGAGGCGCTCGCCCCGGCCGGGGTGACGGTGCTGCTGCTGGTGGTGCCGGACCTGGAGGCGGAGCTGGCCACCTACCGCCGGTGGGCGCGGGACCGGACGGTGACCGCGGTCGTCGTGGTCAACCTGGTCCACGACGACGTACGCCCGGCCCACGTCGCCGGGCTCGGCCTGCCCGTGGTGCTCGCCGGCAAGCACCCCGGCCCGTTCGCCAAGGTGGTCACCGACGACGCCGGCGCGATGACCACGGCCATCGAGACGCTGAGCGCTCTCGGACATCGGGTGGTCGGCCGGGTCAGCGGCCCGGCCGACCTGGTGCACACCGCCGAGCGGACCACGGCGATCCGGGCGGCCGCCGGCCGGCGCGGCGTCACGGTACGGATCGTCGAGGGCGACTACAGCGCGGAGGGCGGCGTCCGCGGGTTGCGCGAGCTGCTGGCCGCCTCGCCGCGGCCCACCGCGATCGTCTTCGACAACGACGTGATGGCCGTCGCCGCCGAGCAGGAGCTGATCCGCTCCGGCACCCCGGTCCCCGGCGAGGTCAGCCTGCTGGCCTGCGACGACTCCCCGCTGTGCGAGCTCGCGGTGCCGCCGCTGTCGGCGCTGGGCACCGACGTCCACGAGCACGGCCTGACGCTCGGCCGCGCGGTCCTGGACCTGGTCCGCGGCGAGCCGGGCCGCGAACACGCCGGGCCGCTGATCAGCATCCGGCAGCGGGACAGCACAGGCCCCGCGCCGGCCTGACGATCACGCGCGATCTGTGGACCGCGGCCCCGCCGGCCTTCGCCAGTTGCGGTGGCGCGGACCGCGGCAAACCTCGGCTTTGACACGATTTGCTGGTACGGACATTGCGCCGTGCCCCTGGACAACCTCGTTCCCGCAGGTCAGCGCATGGGTGTCGGATTCTTATCGGAGGCGTCGCGGCGCCGGCTCGGTGAAGATGGTCGACACGGTGAGTGCGGGTACGGGGGTGCCACTGATGATGATTGTTCTCGTCGCTCTGATCGGTCTGGTGGTGGCGCTCGGACTGGCGTTCTGGCCCCGGCCGGAACGCGTGCACGGGCCCCGGCACGCGGACCACCCGGCGCCGGCGGCGCCCGCGCGGTTGCCGGACAGCTTGGAGGGGGTGCTGACCGCGCAGCTGCTGACCGGGGAGATCTCCCGGTCGCAGTATCTGCGCGCGCTCGAACGGATCGCTGCCCGGGACGAGCGACGTCACCCCATGTCGGTCCCCCGGGACTACCGCCCCTGAGTACCCGGATCGCCCGCTCCGCGCAGCAGCCGGATTGCCTGCTCCCCGCGGCGGGCCCGGTCGCCTGCTCCGCCGATCTGCTCGGCTGAGGTATGGACACCGGGCCTTGCGGGGTATCGGAGGCAACCCGATGCGCCTGGCCGGCGAGATCGACCCCGCCGCCGACTGACCCACAACCCCGGCCCCGCTCCGTCACCCGGCGTCCCGGCGACCCTGGCAGCCGCGGCCGGAAACCGCGGTCCAACGGCCCGGCCACCTGGCTCCACGGCCCGGCCATGGCCACTCCCGTCGTCAGCGACACCGGTCCCGGCCGGCTCTGGCCCGCTCGTCCGCGCTGCCGCCGACCCCGGGCTGGTCACCAGGGGTGTGTCCCGCCGCGCGACACACCGCCGGTGACCAGCCGGAAGCGCGCGTGCCGGGCAGCGCGGTCGCAGCTGGCCGCCGGCGGTGTCTCCAAGGCCGGGAGGCACCGCTGGCGGCAGCTCAGGGGTGTGGCCGGACGCTGGGGACACACCTGCGGGGCCGGCCGGGGGCTTGCGGTTCGGCTGGCGGGGGTGACGGGTGTGAGGTAGGGCAAGGTCGGTGTGGAGGGTGGGGCCGGGGTGGCAAGGTGGAGCGCGGCTACGAAGGGGCGTGGGATGACGGAGATCGTGCTGATCCGGCACGGGCAGACGGAGTGGAGCGTCAACGGGCGGCACACGTCGTACACGGATCTGGAACTGACCGCGGAGGGCGAGGCGCAGGCCCGCCGTGCCGGGGAGCGGCTCGGCGGGCGCGAGTTCACGGCGGTGATCTCGAGTCCGCGCCGGCGGGCGCTGCGGACCGCGGAGCTGGCCGGGCTGACCGTGACCGAGGTGACCGAGGATCTGGCCGAGTGGAACTACGGGGAGTACGAGGGGATCACCACCAAGCAGATCCGGGTGGACCGGCCGGGCTGGTCGCTGTGGGCGGACGGCTGTCCGGGCGGTGAGTCGCCGGAGCAGGTGGGGGCCCGACTCGACCGGGTCCTGGCGCGGGCGCGGTCGCTCGGCGGTGATGTCGCCCTGGTCGGGCATGGGCACAGCCTCCGGGTCACCGGGGCGCGCTGGATCGGGCTGCCGCCGAGCGCGGGTGGACTGTTGAGGCTGGACACCGCGACGGTGTCGGTGCTCGGGTTCGAGCACGAGACCGACCCGGTGATCAGCGCCTGGAACGCGCCCTGCTGAGCCGCGTGCCCATGGCGGCGTTGACCCGCCACCGGGGGCAGTGGGCGGGGGGCCCGTCATCGCAGGACGGTTGCGATGACGGGCCGGCCCCGCCCGGTCACAGGGTGGCTCAGAGATCGCCCGGCCACGGGCGATCAGCAATTCTCCACCCGGGACACGTCCCCGGACCGGCGCCGTGGCGTTCGACACGCGCCACGATCGGCGAACCGGCCGGAACGGTCACCCGCGCGGACTCGTTCGGCTCGACCGGGACCGCGGTCCGGGCCGAGTGTCCCGACCCTATGCTGACACGTGTAAGTAGTAAAGTCACCCCATGCCTGAGCCTCGCCGGATCACCAGCGCCGACGTCGCGCGGCGGGCCGGGGTGTCCCGCGCCACGGTCAGCTACGTCCTGAACGCCACGCCCGGCCAGAGCATCTCGCCGGCCACCCGGTCGCGGGTCCTGGAAGCCGCCGCCGGACTGGGGTACGCGCCGTCCGCCGCCGCGCGCACGCTGCGCACCGGGCGCTCCGACGTGGTGCTCTGCCTGCTGCCGGACTGGCCGATCGGCAACGAGGTGGGCAACCTGCTCGGCAACCTCTCCACCGAGCTGGCCCGCGCGGGGCTGACGTTCGTGGCGCACCCGGGCAGCCGGGCGGACCGGCCGATCGCGGAGATCTGGAAGGCGATCACTCCGGCCGCGGTGCTGTCGTTCTCGGACTTCTCCGACGGCGAGACGGAGGCCATGCGGGCCGCCGGGGTGGCGCTGGTGGTCGCCCTGCTGGGCCGGGCCGGGCGGCACGGGCGCGAGCTCGAGGTGCCGCAACAGCTGATCGGGCGGCGACAGGCGGAACACCTCTGCGGCGCGGGGCATCGGCGCCTCGGCTACGCGTACCCCGACGATCCGCGGCTGCAGATCTTCGCGGAGCCCCGCCTGTCCGGGGTACGGGCCTTCGGGGAGCCGGTGGTGCGGACCGTTCCGCTGGACGCGGGGCCGGCGGCGGACGCGGTGGCGCGCTGGTGTGCCGACGGCGTGACCGGGATCTGCGCGTACAACGACGAGGTGGCTCTCGCGGTGCTCGCCGGAGCACGCCGGCTCGGGCCGGGGGCGCCCGCCGGCCTCGCGGTGATCGGGGTGGACGACATCCCGGCGGCGCGGCTGGCCGTTCCGCCGCTGACCACCGTGACGACAGATCAGCGGATGCTCGCCGTGCACCTGGCCACCACGGTGGTGGCGGCGGTCGGCGGGCGGACCGGGCCGCCGCTGCCCACCGACGACCTGATCCGCGTGGTGGTCCGCGAGTCGGCCTGACATCGAATACACAGGCACGGCACACGGGGTCTCCAGGTCGGGGGCGAATCGTGGAGGCGTCACGAGGGACCCACCGGGCCTGCCGGCGGCGGCAGCTCTCGGAACGCTGGGCGAACCTCGACCTCGCCCCGCCCACCTGACCCCGAGCCCCCGCCACGCGGGAGGGGCCGGAGGCGCCCCTACGGCCAGTCGGCGGCGTCCCGCTGCCAGTGAGGGGTCCCTCCGGGATCGTGAGGCGCCGCTGACCTCAGCCGGCGGCGTCCCGCTGGCAAGCGGGGTCTCTCCGGAGCCGTGAGGCACCGCCGAGCGCCGGCCGGCGGGGGCCGGCAGGCAGGGGGAGAGGTGCGCCGGGGGTGGTCACCGGGCGGCCAGCAGGTGCGCCATCTCGGTGCGGGAGCGGACCCCCAGCCGCGCGAACACGTTCCGCAGATGATGATCCACGGTCCGCGGGCTCAGGTGCAGTTCCTGCGCCACCTCACGGTTGGTGGCGCCCTCGGCGACCAGGGCCGCGATCCGCTCCTGCTGGGCGGTCAGCGCGGCGCCGCCGGGGCCGCGGCGTGGCCCGGGTGCCGGCACGACGATCGGGGGTTCGCACCGTTCGCCCGCCGCCCGCAGCTCCCGCACGCTCTGCGCGGCCCACGGATCCGCTCCCAGCAGACGGAACGTCTCCGCCGCCCGCCGCAGGTGCTCGCGCGCCGCGACGTGCCGTCGGCGCCGGCGCAGCAGCCGCCCGTACAGCAGCTCGGTGTGCGCCCGGGGGAACCCGCCCTCGCCGGTCCGGCGCAGCGCCGCGTGGAAGTGCGCCTCGGCCGCCTCGCCGTCGCGCGTCCGCAGTGCCCGGCACCTGTCGCGCAGCGCCAGCCAGCTGTCCTGTCCGGTCCGCCCGGCCCACTCGTCGAACCCCGTCGCCACCGTGGCCAGCGCGGGTTCCGGTCCGGCCGCCTCGAGCAGGTGCGGCACCACGGCGACCCGCAGCAGCACCGACCCGCGTCCGGGCGGCCCGGCCACGATGGTGTGCAGGCGGACGGCCGCGGCCCCGGGGCGCCCGTCGATCAGGTCGAGCAGCGCGAGGGCCCACTCGCAGAGGGGCCCCACCTGGCCGGTGCCGGTCGCCGCCCGGATCCGGGTCTGCCCGCTGTCCCGGTCCCCGACCAGGGCGGCGAGCACCGCGAGCAGCCCCAGATGGGTGCCGGCCAGCGCGCTCTGCCCGGTCTCGCGCGCCACGGCCACGCCGTCCAGCGCCGCGGTGGTCGCCGCGTCGTAGTCGCCGGACGCCATCCCGGCGAGCGCCGCGAGTTCCAGCGCGCGCGGCACCAGGCTGTGTGCGCCGCACGCCCCGGCCAGCACCGCCGCCCGGGCCGCCGCCGAGGTGGCCCGCCGGGCGTCACCGACGATGATCCCCGCGGTGGCGGCCCTGATCAGCGGGATCGGCTCGGCGACGTGGCCGGCCAGGTCCAGTTCCCGCCGGAACCGGCCGAACGCGGCCGGCTCGTCGCCGCGGGCCAGCTCGGCGAGCCCGGCCACGTGGTGGTAGGCCATCGCCAGGCCGGGCGGCTCGCCGCCGTGCTGTCCCGCGGTGACCCGCCGGGCCAGCGCCGCATATCGTCCCCGCTCCCCGGCCAGGCCGGCGGCTTCCCCGGCGAGCGAGAGGGCGTCGAGCGCCGCTTCCGGATCGGCGTCGCCGGCCTGGGCGGCCAGGTCCATCAGGATCTCCCGTGAGACGGGCTCGTCGGGCCGCATCTCGGCGGCCAGCCCGCGCGCCCGCAGCCGGATCGTCGCCGGCCCCGGCGGCGCCGGGATCCGCGGCCGGCCGCCACCCGATCGGTCGGGGCGCCCGGCGTGCGCGGAACGAGAGCGACTCGGCGAGGCGCCCTGGTCCCCTTCCGCGGAAGGGGTGCGACCGGGCGCGGCGCTCTGGTCCGCGGAAGGGCTGTGACCGGCCGTGGCGCTCTGTTCGGCTGTGCGCAGCAGCAGGGTGGCCTCGTGCGGCCGGCCCGCCAGCCAGGCCGCCCGGGCGGCCCGGAGCAGCCCGGTGTCCCGGGCGGCGGGATCCGGGGTGAGCTGGGCCGCGTACCGGAAGGCCGCGGCCGCGTCGGACGGCGCGGCCACCGCGGCCGCCGCGGTGAGTTCGGCGGCGAGCGCGGGGTCCGCCGTGGTCGCGGCCGCGGCGCGGTGCAGCAGCGCGTCCAGATCGCGGCCGCCGGCGGTGGCGGCCTCGGCCAGCGCGAGGTGCACGGTCCGCCGCGCGACCGCCGGCATTTCCCGGTACGCGACGCTGCGCGCCACCGCTGATCCGAAGCGGACAGACGTCCCGTCGATCGTGATCAGCCCCGCCTGCTCGGCCGGCCGGAAGTCCGCCAGCCGGCTGCCGGCGCACGCGGTGAGCAGGCCGGGGAGCGTGGCCGGGGGATCGGCGGAGGCCAGGAACACCAGGTCCCGGGTGACCGGCGGGAGGGCGGCCAGCTCGGCGTGCAGACGGCGGCGCAGCGGGCTGTCCGGCGGCAGGCTGGCCGGGAGCGGGGCGTAGCCACGGCGCTGGGTGGGCGAGAGCGCGCCGGCCAGCTCGGTGAGGGCGGCCGGGTTGCCGCCGGAGAGCTCGGTCAGCGCGGTCGCCACGTCGTCGGTGATGTCGGCGGGGAGCAGGGCGCGGCATTCCGGCGGGGACAGCGGCGGCAGCTGGCGGACCGGCAGATCCGCCGCCGCCAGCCCGGGTGGGCCGGCGGCCAGGATGGCGAGCCGGGTGTCCGCGGCCCGGCGGGCGGCGTAGCCGAGAGCGGCGAGGGACGGTTCGTCGAGGAGATGGGCGTCGTCCAGCAGGATCAACAGCGGGCGGTGGGCCGAGGCGGCGCGGAGGAAATCAAGAAGTGCCTCGCCGGCGGCGACCATGTCGTCCGGGGATCGCGGATTCCGGAAGCCGGCCAGGCGGCGCAGGGCGGCTCCGGGCAGCATGCGTTCGGCGGCGTGACCGGGAACAGTGCGCACCGTCCAGCCGGTGGCCTGCGCGGCGGCGGTGGCCAGCAGCGTGCTTCGGCCGGAGCCGGGAGCGCCGCACAGCACCAGCGCGCCGCCGTGACCGGCCGCGGCGGCCCGCAGCAGGCGCTCAACTTCCTGCACTAAGGGTGCATGAAACATGCCGAGAGTCTGGCCGCCGGACGGCCGAAACGAAAGAAGCTCGCCGATGTCGTGCAGAGGATGAAATTTCCGGGATGTTGCGGCGCGATGAACACATGGCTGGTGATTTCGCCGATGCGTGCCCGGATCCGGGTTGCGCAGACTGGCGCTCGTCGATCCGTCCCCCCAGGTGAAGGAGTGTTCGACGTGCACCGATCATGGAAGAGGTTCCTGGTGAGCGCGGCTGCCGCGGTGGCGCTCACGGCACCGCTCGGCGCCGCCGCCGCGTACGCCGCCGACAATCCCTACCAGCGCGGTCCGGCGCCGACGCTGGCCGCCCTGGAGGCCGGCCGCGGACCGTACGCGGTCTCGCAGGTGGACGTCTCCCGGCTGAGCGTCTCCGGCTTCGGCGGCGGGACGATCTACTACCCGACGTCGACAGCGGACGGAACCTTCGGCGCGATCGCGATCTCGCCCGGCTACACCGCGTACTGGTCGAGCATCTCCTGGCTGGGCCCGCGCCTCGCCTCGCACGGCTTCGTGGTGATCGGCATCGAGACGCTGACCACCCTGGACCAGCCGGACTCGCGCGGGAGCCAGCTGCTGGCCGCGCTGGACTACCTGACCCAGCGCAGCTCGGTGCGCAGCCGGGTGGACGCGAGCCGCCTCGCGGTGGGCGGGCACTCGATGGGCGGCGGCGGTAGCCTCGAGGCGGCAAGTGACAGGCCGTCGCTGCAGGCCGCGGTGCCACTGGCGCCGTGGAACACCGACAAGTCGTGGACCGAGCTGCGGGTCCCGACGCTGATCGTGGGCGGGCAGGCGGACGCCATCGCGCCGGTGGCCAGCCACTCGATCCCGTTCTACAACAGCATCCCGAGCTCCGCGGAGAAGTCGTACGTGGAGCTGACCGGGCAGAGCCACTTCTTCCCGCAGACGGTGAACACCACGACAGCGGTGCAGGCGGTGTCCTGGCTGAAGCGGTTCGTCGACAACGACACCCGCTACGACCAGTTCCTCTGCCCCGGGCCGAGCGGCCTGCTCGTCTCCGACTACCGGGCCACCTGCCCGCTCACCTGAGACGTCTGCGCGCGGGCGCGGCCGGCAGACCCCCTGCCGGCCGCGCCGTTGCGTGACCGTGCCGGCGTCGCCGCGACGGGACGGACGACGCCGGCACGGTGGATCAGGAGGTGGCCGCCGTCGACGGCTCGAGCACCGCGCAGGTCTCGACAGCCTTCTTGGTGGTGGCGTCCGAGGCGTTCAGGTTCGCGGTGTCGGTCACGCCGTTCTTGCGCAGGCAGTCGATGTACGCCGCGTTCGCGCCCCCGCCGCCGCCGCGGCGGACACCACCGGCACGGTGAAGCTGGTCAACGGCACCACGATCTACCTGCGAACCGCCGACGGCACCGTGGTGACGGTCAACACCGACGGCGGCACGACCGTGTCGACGGCCAGGAAGGGCAAGCTCAGCGACGTCAAGGCGGGCGACTCGGTCACAGTCAGGGGCGCCGCCGGCAGCGACGGCGCGGTCACCGCCACCTCGGTCACCGCACAGGCCAAGTGACGAACCACCCATTGATGAGCGTGCCCTCTGGTCCCTAGGCTGAGCCCAGCTCAGACTAGGGGGTGAGCCGCGTGCCTCGCGACCTGCCCATATTGCACGGGCGAGCGGCGCTGCTCGCGGACATCGACGCGCGTCTCGCCGCGGGCGGTGGGGTGGCCCTGCACGGGCCACCGGGCATCGGCAAGACCGCGCTGCTCGACGCCGTCGCGGACCAGGCGGCGGCCCGGGGCGAGGTGATCCTGCGCCTGCGGCCCGCGCCCGGGGAGCAGACCCTGGCGTACGCCGGGATCGCCGACCTCGTCCGGCAGGTCCCGCCGGAGACGGTGGCCGCTCTCGCCCCCGCCGCCCGCAACTCGCTGTCCGCCCTGCGGCAGGGCCGGCCGCCCCGCACCGGCGGCCCGGCCCTGGCCCGGCGCCTGCTGCTGCCGGCCCTGCTCGCGCACTGCGCCCGCGGCGCCGGCGTGCTGCTCGTCCTCGACGACGTGCAGTGGCTCGACCCGGAATCGGCAGCACTGATCGCCTTCGCGATGCGCCGCCGCCCCGGCGCCCGGATCCGCGCCGTCACCGCCGAACGCCGCCCCGCCCATGCCGCCCGCCGCCGCGCCGCCCGACTCTGCCCGCCCCCGGTCACCGAGATCGCGGTGCCACCGCTGGGCCCGGACGACCTCACCGCCATGCTGGAGGCCCGCGGCCTGCCCTGCCGCACGGCCAGCCGCCTGCACCGGGCCAGCGCCGGCAACCCGTTCCTGGCGCTCGCCCTGGGCAGCACCGGCGCCGACGGCCCGGCCTGGCGCCCCGCCCCGCTGCCCGAGGCGGCCCGCGACCTGGCCCGCGACCTGCTCGTCGGTCTCTCCGCCGAGGTGCACGCGACGCTGCTGGTGGCGGCGCTGGCCACCGACCCGACGGTCACCCTGCTGCTGCGCGCCGGCCGCGACGACGCCGACCGGGAACTGCGGCTGGCCGCCGCGGCCGGCGTCGTCGAGGTGACCGGCGAGGCGATCCGGTTCACCCCGCCGCTGATCGCCCAGGTGCTGGTCGACGAGACCGCCGCCGGCGAACGGGCCAGGACCCATGCCGCACTGGCCGCGGCCGCGCTCGACCCGATCGAGGCGCTGCGGCATCAAGCCCTGCGCAGCGTGCGCCCGGACGCCACGGTCGCCCGGCGGCTCGCAGCCGTGGCCGGGCAGTGCGCCGCGCGCGGCTCCGACCGTACCGCCGCGGAACTTTATCTCCTCGCCGCCGACCGCAGCCCGCACCAGCTGGCCGCCGAACGCCTGGACTGGCTGGTCACCGCCGCCCGCACGGCGCTCACCGGCGGCGCCCCGGCCCTCGCCGGCCGGGCCGCCGAGGCGGTGATCGCGGCCGACGCGCCGGCCGGCCACCGGGTCCGCGCCCGCGTCGTCCTGATCGACCTGGCCGGCCAGGCCCTCGGCGAGATGGGCGAGATGTTCGCCGCCGCGCTCGCCGAGGCCGGCGACGACCCGGCGCTGCTCGCCCCGGTCCGCCTGCGGCTCACCTGGCAAGCCATGATCACCGGCGAGCCGGACCGGGCCGCCTTCGAGGCGCGCGGCACCGCCGCCATCGCCCACCGCGCCGGCGACGCCACCAGCGAGGCGATGGCCCTGAGCAGCCTCGCCCAGATCCAGCGGATGCGCGGCGAGCCCGAATGGCGCGACTCGCTGGCCCGGGCGCTGGTGCTGCCCGCCTCCCCGGCGCCGGACTGGCTGCACTACGGGCCGCACTACATGGCCGCCCGCTTCGCGATGATCGACGACCGGCTCGACGAGGCGCGCGCCGAACTGCTGCGGCTGCTCGCGGTCGCCGAGCACGACCGGATCGGCGAGGCCCGCGTCGAGGTGCTCCGCAGCCTGTCCGAAGTGGCGGCGCGGGCCGGGCGCTGCCGGGAGGCGCTACGGTACGCGCACCGCGCCGTCCAGGCCGCCCAGGAAGCCGGGTTGAGCCCCGGGCCGACCTGGTACACGGCCGCGGTGGCGGAGCTGGCCGGCGGAAGCCTGACGGCGGCCGCCGGATTCGCGCGGCGCGGCATCCGGGCCTCCGAACAGGAAGGCGACAACCTCTACCTGCGACGGAACCTGCACGCGCTGGGCCAGGCCGGCCTGCGCTCCGGCGACACCCGGGCCGGCGTCGCGGCGCTGCGGCGGCTGCGCGACCTCGAAGCGGAAGCCGGCAACTCGGACCCGATGATCGTACGCTGGCAGGCGGACCTGGCCGCCGGGCTGGCCGCGCTCGGCGAACACGTCGAGGCGGCCGGCACGCTGGCCCGCGCCCGGCAGGCCGCCGAACAGCTGGGCAGCACCCCGGCGCTGGCCGGATACCTGGACCGGGCCGCCGCCATCGTGCAGTCCGAGAGCGGCCAGGCGGACTCCGCCGTCGAGCTGTCCACCGCTGCGGCGCAGCTCTTCGAACAGCTGCGCCAGCCCGTCGAGCAGGGGCACGCGTTGCTGGTGGCCGGGGGAGCGGAGCGCCGGCGGCGGCGGTACGCGGCGGCCCGGCTGGCCATCGGGGCAGCCCTGGCCATCTTCCTGTCGGCGGACGCGCGGCCGTGGGCCGAGGAGACCGAGCGGGCCCTGGCCCGGACCGAGGGCAGCCTGGCGCCGGAACAGGGCCTGACGTCGACCGAGCTGCGGATCGCGGCGATGGTGCGGGACGGGGCCAGCAATCGGGAGATCGCTACGCGGCTGTATCTGAGCGTGAAGACGGTGGAGGCGACGTTGACCCGGGTTTACCGGAAGTTGGGGGTGCGGTCGCGTACCCAGCTGTCGTCCCGTCTGCAGGCGATCGACGGGGCTCCGCTCGCGGAGCCGATGTCGCCCGCCTAGCGGCTCTTCCGGGACGCCGCGCCCCGGTTCGTCCCTGCTTGCGCCCGTTTCGCGCCTGCTTTGCGTCCCGTTTCGCGTCGCGCTTCGTGTTCTGCTTCGCGCCGCGCCCGCCGCGCCCGCCGCGCCCGCCGCGCCCGCTCCGAGGATCCCCGGGTGCTCTCCGGCGGCGGACACCGAGAATCGCCGGGGAGTTCCCGTTGGTGGGCCGCTCGTCCAGCGGTCGCCATACCGCCATGGCCAACCGGTCCCGGCGACGGCGCGGCCTCGGGCACCCCGGCGCCGCCGCCGGGCAACCAGCTCCAGCTGGTCCTGGTGGTGCCTAAACGAGCTTC
>NZ_BOMW01000058.1 GCF_016862395.1 Actinoplanes siamensis
CCGACCGCCTTGCCCGCCGCGTCCCCGCCGACCGGCCTGCTCCGGCCTGGTCGCACCCCCGGCCAGCTCCCGAAATAGGCGCTTTGGGGCACGCCGCGTCACGCCTTTCAAGAACAACCGCGACGCGCGGCAGTGTCACACGCAACCCGAGGTGCCGAAGACGGCATCGTCCATGTACCGTAAGACCCACGAGAGATGCCTGACGTCATCGGGGCCCGCCTTCGGGCTGCCCCGAATTCTGTGCGAGGGGGTCGAGCCATGGGGCGCGGCCGTGCTAAGGCCAAGCAGACGAAGGTGGCCCGGGAGTTGAAGTATCACTCCCCGAACACCGACCTCACCGCCTTGCAGCGCGAACTGGCCGGGACACGCCAGTCCGACCGTCATTTCGACGACGACAACGAAGAGTTCGTTGACGATGACGAGGATGACGCTGACGACGACCAGGATTCCTGGTCGCCTCCAAGGCGTATTTGACCCGTATTGCACAGAGCACGCGGCATGACCTGCGTGCTCTGTTGTGTCGTGGTCATGAACTCCTAGCGGTCACAGCTGGAGCCCACGCGGGCGATGTCCGCGTGGGCTTCGACCGAGCCTCGCTTCAGCGTGGCCGGTTGTTCCAGTTGTAGAACGTAGGAATGTTCTCGAAGTGGTTCCAGGCGCAGACCGCCGAGCCGCTGTCGGGCGAAGCCTCCTCGGCGCGCTGCCGTCGGGCCGTTTCCGCCTCCGCGATGAGCGCGGCCAGCCCGTGCCGGGTGTCGTGCACCCGGGACGTCACCGGATCCGCCTCCACGACCAGCGCGGCCAGCCCGTCCCGAGCGTCGTGCACCCGGGACGCCACCGGATCCGCCTCCACGTCGTCAGACAGCCGTGGGCTCGTGATCTCGGGCATGGTCCAGCACTCCCTCCAGTAGGCGAATCTTGCTGTTCCGGCAGTGGTTCGTCTCGGTGACGTCGAACCTGCCGTGCTCGAAGTAGCGGTTGGCCGCGTGGGCGCCGCCACAGAAGCCGAAGTACGGGCAGCTCTGCCGGCACGCCTCGACCCCGCGCAGGAATTCGCCGATCCAGGGCGTGTCCGCCGCGGTCGCCAGGATCCGCCGCAGCGGGGTGGTCAGGACGTTGCCGCTGGTGAAGTCGCCGTACCGGGGATCGTGGAAACCGGCCAGCTCGGGGGAGAGCAACACCACCGAGCCGTCGTACGCGATGGTCGGGATCGGATCCAGCCGACGGGGCAGCAACTCGTCGGCGGTGCCGTCGAGGACCGCCGCGGCGTACCGCAGCGTCCACTCCACCTCGCGCAGATGTATCCGGGGCGCCTTGCGCCACGCGCCGACCAGCTCGGCCCAGAAGGCGCTGACCGCTGCCGGGTCGTGCCGGTTGAGCCGGAGGTTGACCCCCTCCTGCTCTTCCACGTTGATGCCGAGCACCTCGCAGCCCAGATCCAGGAAGTACTCGTAGAGCTCGGTGGCCACACCGGGTCGCGGGTCAGGCACCACGCAGAGTGTGGAGAACGGGATGCCGTGCCGCCGCAGCGCGCCGATCCCCTTGGCGATCAGGTCGTAGGCCGGCTTGCCGGCCCGGTCCACCCGGTCGCCGTTGCGCACCGGCGGGCCGTCCACGCTCACGCTCACCCGGACGTCGTGCGCCCGGAAGAACTCGCACCAGGCGTCGTCGATCAGCGTGGCGTTGGTCTGCACGTGGTGCTCCACGCCTGCACCGAACGGCGCGAAGAGGGCGGCGAGGTGGGCCGCTCCGGCGGCCAGCGGCTCGCCGCCGTGCCAGACCACCGAGAAACGGCCGGCCCGGGCGTAACCGGCGACCTCGGCGGCCACCGCCTCGGCGACGGCCACCGGCATCCTCCGGTTCTCCCGGCGGAACGGCAGGTAACAGTATTTGCAGGCTAGGTTGCACAGAGTAGTCGGCTGCATGACGACGTAACCTGGTTCCGCCGAGATGCCCCGCATCCCGTTCCACGCGTCCGCCATCGCGCACCTCCGTCCGGCATCCGGCACCCGTGACACAGGGCCAGGCTAGGCCTCGCGGTCCACACTCCAATGCGAAAGATCCGCATGCGCCGGACATCGGCGCACGCGGATCATTTCACTTCCGCCCGTCGCGAACCAGGCTCGCGACAAGGGATCACCCAGCGTCAGCCCCGGGTGTACGAACCCATCATCTGCACCTCGCCGGCGCCCTCCACGACCTCGCCGACCTGCCACGCCTCCACGCCGCGGCCGGCCAGGTAGGCCATGGCCCGGTCCGCGTCGTCGGAGGAGACGATCGCGAACATGCCGACGCCCATGTTGAAGGTGGCCTCCATCTCCGTGTCCTCGATCCGGCCCTTGGCCTGGATCAGGTCGAAGATCGGCTGCGGGCGCCAGGTGGAGCGGTCCACCACGGCGTCCATGGTGCCCGGCAGCACCCGGTTCAGGTTGCCCGGGATGCCGCCGCCGGTGACGTGCGAGAACGCCCGGACGTCGGTCTCCTCGATCAGGCCCAGGCAGTCCTTGGCGTAGATCTTGGTGGGGGTGAGCAGTTCCTCGCCCAGGGTGCGCGAGGTGCCGAAGTCGTCGACCACCGTGTCCAGGCGCATCCGGCCGGCGCCCAGCAGCACGTGCCGGACCAGCGAGTAGCCGTTGGAGTGCAGGCCGGAGGAGCGCATCGCGATCACCGCGTCGCCCAGCTCGACCCGCTCCTTGCCGAGGATCTCACTCTCCTCGACCACGCCGACGCCGGTGGCGGAGACGTCGTACTCGTCCGGGCGCAGCACGCCGGGGTGCTCGGCGGTCTCGCCGCCGAGCAGGGCACAGCCGGCGTAGCGGCAGCCGTCCGCGATGCCCGCGCCGATCTCGGCGATCTTGTCCGGCACGACCTCGCCGCAGGCGATGTAGTCGAGCAGGAACAGCGGCTCGGCGCCGCAGGCGACCAGGTCGTCGACGACCATGGCGACCAGGTCGATGCCGATCGTGTCGTGGATGTCGAGCTGCTGGGCGATGACCAGCTTGGTGCCCACGCCGTCGGTGGACGAGGCCAGGATCGGGCTGGAGTACTTCGCGGTGTTCAGCCGGAACAGGCCGGAGAAGCCGCCCAGGTCACCCATCACCTCGGGCCGGGTGGTCTTCTTCACCTTGGACTTGAGCAGCTCGACCGCCCGATCGCCGGCGTCGATCGACACACCCGCCGCCGCGTACGTCGCGGAGCGCTTGCGCGGTCCACGAACGGCGCCCGCCGTCCACGGCTGTCGGTCGCCGCCCTCAGCGCCGTTCGATCCGGCACTGCGCTCGGACACGTGCGTCACGGTTCTCCCCTTAGCGGTTCTGCAGACAAAAAGATCACGGGTGGTGCAGCGCCGAGGCGCCGCCCGGACTGGCGACCAGCGGCGCCGGTGCCGCGTGGTCGTCCGGGTGCTCGCGGGCCTCGTAACCGGCCTCGAGCCCGGTGACGGCGGCCTCGGCCACCTCGTCCGAGGCGTTCGGCATGGCGACCCGCCGGCCGACACCCTCCAGCACGTGCTTGCCGATCAGATCGGCGGTCGGCAGCTCGATCGGGTACTGCCCGTCGAAGCAGGCCATGCAGAGCCGTGACTTCGGCTGCTCGGTGGCCTGGACCAGGCCGTCCAGCGAGACGTAGCCCAGGCTGTCGGCGCCGATCGAGCGGCGGATGCCGTCGATCTCCAGACCGTTCGCGATCAGCTCGGCGCGGGTGGCGAAGTCGATGCCGTAGAAGCACGGCCACTTCACCGGCGGCGACGAGATCCGCACATGGATCTCGAGGGCGCCGGCCTCGCGCAGCATCCGGATCTGGGCGCGCTGGGTGTTGCCCCGCACGATCGAGTCGTCGATCACCACGATCCGCTTGCCGCGGACCACCTCGCGCAGCGGGTTCAGCTTGAGCCTGATCCCGAGCTGGCGGATGGTCTGCGAGGGCTGGATGAAGGTACGCCCGACGTACGCGTTCTTCATGAAGCCGGCGCTGTACGGGATGCCGGAGGCCTCCGCGTAGCCGATCGCGGCCGGGATGCCGGACTCCGGCACGCCGATCACCAGATCCGCCTCGACCGGGTGTTCCTTGGCCAGCTTGCGGCCGACCTCGACCCGCGCGGCGTAGATGTTGCGGCCGGCGATCGTGGTGTCCGGGCGGGCCAGGTACACGTACTCGAAGAGGCAGCCCTTGGGCTCCGGGGCGGCGAACCGCGAGGAGCGCAGGCCGTGCTCGTCGATCGCGATGATCTCGCCGGGCTCCACCTCGCGGACGAAGCTGGCGCCGGTGATGTCCAGCGCGGCGGTCTCGCTGGCGACCACCCAGCCGCGCTCCATCCGGCCCAGCACCAGCGGGCGCACGCCCTGCGGGTCGCGCGCCGCGTAGAGCGTGTGCTCGTCCATGAAGACGAAGCTGAATGCCCCGCGCAGGGTGGGCAGCACCTCCAGCGCCGCGGCCTCGACCGACAGGTCCGGGCGGCCGGCCAGCAGCGTGGTGACAAGCATGGTGTCCGATGTCGCGTCGCCCACCTCGAGGCCGCGGCCGGCGACCTCCTTGGCCAGCTCGGCGGTGTTCACCAGGTTGCCGTTGTGGGCCAGGGCGATGGTCGTGCCGGCCGTGGTGGCCCGGATCGTCGGCTGCGCGTTCTCCCAGTTGGAGCCGCCGGTCGTGGAGTACCGCGCGTGGCCGATGGCCAGGTGGCCGCGCAGACTGGCCAGAGTGGGCTCGTCGAACACCTGGGAGACCAGGCCGACGTCCTTGTAGACCACGACACCGGAACCGTCGCTCACCGCGATGCCGGCGGCCTCCTGGCCCCGGTGCTGGAGTGCGTACAGCCCGAAGTACGTGAGTTTGGCGACCTCTTCCTCGGGGGCCCAGACACCGAAGACGCCACAGGCGTCCTGGGGGCCGCGTTCCTGGGGGTCGAGATCGTCGGTCAGTCGGCCGTCGCCTCGGGGCACCTGCTCGCTCCCTCATGTCGGATCTGCGCGAACTGCTCGAAGCGCCGACCAATCCGAACCGCTGGTCCGCCCGAACTCCGCTCGCTCCGATCGCCAAGTGTACGCGAGCCCAGTGGGACCCGGCCCGGGCTCATTCCGGGGTCAGCGGCAGGTAGTCGGTCAGATCGGTGCGGATTCCGCTGGCTCGGAGACGTCCGTCACGGACCGCTTCTGCCCATCCCACGCGCCCGGTGGCCACCAGCAGCCACGTCACCGGATCCGTTTCGACCACATTGGGCGGTGTGCCGCGGGTGTGGCGTGGACCGGGTACGCACTGAATCGCACCGAAAGGTGGAATCCGGACCTCAACCGATCGGCCAGGCGCTCGCCGGGACAACTCGGTCAACAGCGCTCGGACCGCGTCACGCAGGACCGTCCGGTCAAGTTCGGCACCCTGGTCCAGCGCGTCCAGCGCCGCGGACACCGGCTCGGATTTATTGTGCGCAGGCGACATGTCGGGACGATACGACGCGGTTCACCGACAACAGCACACGCCCCTGGGTCGCGCAAAAGGCGTGTGGCAAGGCATAGTGGCCGACGGCGTAAAAGTCGCGGGAGATCTCACGGGCGAGTGACCGGGGACCGCGCGACACGGAAGGCGGTGGACGTGACGACGCACCTACGAGGCCGGACAGCCCAGGCCGGTGCGTTCCTGGCGCTGGTCGTCGGCTTGGCGGCCGGTGTACCGACGGCTGCCCTGGCGGCCCCTCCAACCGTGACGGTCAACGCGTCATCGAACGACGCCAACTCCGGAAGTACTGTAACCGTGCGCTACACGGTCAGTAACCCGGGGGCCTCCACCGGAGGCGGCACCGTGGGCGGCAGCACGCCGGCGCCGAACGTGAACGTCTCGGTCTCGGTGAGTGGCGGCGCCACGTGTGCCGGCGACTGCGGGAACAACTCGGTCCCGGCGGGCGGCAAGGAGGGCACCTTCAGCGCCACCCTGACCCTGCCGAATGTCGCCGCGGGTCAGTCCAGGTCGGTCACCTTCACGGTGACCGCGGCCGGCGAGGAGACCACCACCCGGAGCACGACCATCAAGGTCAACGGCCCGGAGGCCCCGCAGAACGTCCGGCAGGTCTCCGGCCGGGTCAAGGACGGCTCGGGCAAGAGCCTGCCCGGCGCCACCGTGGGCATGTCGGACAGCAAGGGTCACCAGTACAGCACCACCACGAACGGCGACGGCGGCTTCTCCTTCACGTCCTCGGACGCGAACCCGATCGCCACCGGATCGATCACCGTCGGCGCGACGCTGGACGGCTACAAGGGCGCCAAGGCCACGGTCAACGGCAGCGCGGGCAAGAGCGTGACGGCGACGATCACGCTGAGGGCCTCGGCGGCCACCGCGTCGCCGTCGCCCAGCACGTCGGTGAGCGCCCCGGCCAGCGCCGAGGCGACCGACGAGGCCACCGACGAGGCCACCGACGAGGAGACCACCCCGGCGAACACGCAGGCCGCGGACACGTCGAACGCGTCGGACGACAGCGGCGGCAGCTCCTGGCTGCTGATCGTGATGGGCGGCCTGCTGGTCGCGGCCGGCGTCGGCGCGATGGTGCTGGTCTGGATGCGCCGCAAGAACGCGGCGAACAGCGATCCGTCGGAGACCGGCACCAGCATCGGCGGCCCGAACGGCAGCCCGGCCGGCCCCGGCCGGTTCGGCGGCGCGGACGCCACCCGGGTGGCCGCGCCGGTGGGCGCCGGCAGCCGTGGCAACGACGCGACGATGGTCGCCGGCGCCGGGATGGGCGGCGGTCTGGGCGACGCGCCTACGATGATCCACCGCCCGCCGGTCGAGGACGAGTTCCCCGATCCGTACGGCGCTCCCGTCCCGCCGCAGGGCGGCTTCCTCGGCGCGAACAACGGCCAGTGGGACGACCAGGGTGGCAACTACGGCGGCCCGCAGCAGGGCGGCGCCGCGGGCAACTACGGCGGCGCGACAGGCGTCTACAACGCCCAGGACGACGGTTACGGCCAGCCCCAGCAGGGCCAGCAGCGCTACGACGAGCGCACCGGCATGTACCAGCCGGACAACGGCGGGTACGACGACCAGGGCGGCTACGGCGGCTACGACCAGGGTTACGGCCAGCAGCAAGGCGGCTACGACCAGGGTTACGGCCAGCAGCAAGGTGGCTACGACCAGGGCGGATACGGCCAGCAGCAAGGTGGCTACGACCAGGGTTACGGCCAGCAGCAAGGTGGCTACGACCAAGGTGGATACGGCCAGCAGCAAGGCGGCTACGACCAGGGTTACGGCCAGCAGGGCTACGGCAACCAGGGCTACGACCAGGGCGGCTACGACCAGCAGCAGCACCAGCCGAACAACGGTTACGGGCGTCAGCAGGGCGGTTACGATCAGCGCGGCGGGGCGTACGGCGGCCAGCCGGACCCGACTCGCCGTAACCGCGAGTGGGACGAGTGACCTGATCCGAAAAAGGCCCCGCGCGATCCGCGCGGGGCCTTTTTTCAGATGGCACAAAAAAAGCCGGCCGGGGAGGATCTCCGCGGCCGGCTTCGCGATCGGATCAGGGCTGCGGCTTCGGCTCGATCAGCTCCAGCGTCACCGAGCGGACCTCGCCGCTCTCGTCCTGCGCCGGCGTGCCGAACAGCTTAGGCAGGGTGCCCGAGTACGACGCGCGCAGTTCGTCCAGCGGAATGGTGAACTGCCCGGTGACCTCCAGCGCCGCCGTCTCGGACGTGACGCCGATCTGGGTGTACGGAACACCGAACTCGGTCACCAGCGCCGTGAACGCCGCCTCGTGGGCGCGCGGCACGGCCACCAGGACCCGCCCCGCCGACTCGCTGAACAGCTGGACGAAGACGTCCTCCGGGAGAGTCACCTGGGCGCCGACCCCGTACCGCAGGGAGCTCTCCACCAGTACCTGCGCCAGACCGCCGTCGGAGAGGTCGTGCGCGGCGCTGACCACACCGGCCTGCGACGCCCGGGCCATCACCTTGCCGAGCGCCTGCTCGGCCGCGAGGTCGACCTTGGGCGGACGGCCGCCGAGGTGGCCGTGCGTCACCCAGGCCCACTCCGAGCCGGACAGCTCCGCCCGGGTCTCGCCGAGCAGGAAGAGCAGCTCGCCGCTGTTCTTGAAGCCCATCGGGATCCGCCGGGTCACGTCGTCGAAGAGACCCATCACGCCGACCACCGGGGTCGGGTGGATCGCCGCGGCGCCGGTCTGGTTGTAGAAGCTGACGTTGCCGCCGGTCACCGGGGTGCCCAACTGCTGACAGCCGTCCGCCAGACCGCGCACGGCCTGGGCGAACTGCCACATCACGGCCGGGTCCTCGGGCGAGCCGAAGTTCAGGCAGTCGGTCACCGCGATCGGCTCGGCGCCGGTCACTGCGACGTTGCGGTACGCCTCGGCCAGGGCCAGCTTGGCGCCCTCGTACGGATCGAGCCGCGCGAAGCGCCCGTTGCCGTCCACCGACAGCGCCACGCCGAGGTTCGTCTGCTCGTCGAGCCGCAGCACACCGGAGTCCTCCGGCTGGGCCAGCACGGTGTTGCCGAGCACGTAGCGGTCGTACTGCTCGGTCACCCAGGTCTTGTCGCACAGGTTCGGCGACGCCGCCATCCGCAGCACTGTCTCGCGCAGCTCGTCGCCGGTGGCCGGGCGCGGCAGCGTCTCGGCCCGGTCGGCCTGCAGCAGGATCAGGTCGGACGGCTCGCGCAGCGGCCGCTCGTAGACCGGGCCGTCGTCGGCCAGCGAGCCGGGCGGCACGTCCACCACGACGTGGTCGTTCCAGGTGATCACGAGGCGGCCCGGGGAGCCGTCCTCGCCCCGCGGGGTGACCTCGCCGATCGCGGTGGCCCAGACGCCCCACTTCTCGGCGACCTTGAGCACCGCGTCCAGGTTCTCCGGCGTGACGATCAGGAGCATCCGCTCCTGCGACTCGCTGGCCAGGATCTCGGTCGGCGACATCGACGCCTCGCGCAGCGGGACCCGCTCCAACCAGACCCGCATGCCGGTGCCGGCCGCCGCGGCGGTCTCGGTGAGCGCGCAGGTCAGGCCGGCGCCGCCGAGGTCCTGGATGCCGGTGACCAGGCCGGCGTCGTACAGCTCCAGGCAGCTCTCGATCAGCAGCTTCTCCATGAACGGGTCGCCCACCTGCACCGACGGGCGGCGCTGCTCGGCCTCCTCGTCGAAGGTGGCCGACGCCAGCACGGAGACGCCGCCGATGCCGTCGCGGCCGGTCCGCGCGCCGAGCAGCACGACGATGTTGCCGCTGCCGGTGGCTTCCTTCTTCTGCAGCCGCTCGACCGGCAGGACACCTATCGACAGCGCGTTGACCAGCGGATTGCCCTGGTAACACGGGTCGAAGACGATCTCGCCACCGATGTTCGGCAGGCCGAGGCAGTTGCCGTAGCCGCCGATGCCGGCCACCACGCCGGGCAGCACGCGAGCGGTGTCCGGGTGGTCGGCCGCGCCGAAGCGCAGCGGGTCCATCACCGCGATCGGGCGGGCGCCCATCGCCAGGATGTCGCGCACGATGCCGCCGACGCCGGTGGCCGCGCCCTGGTAGGGCTCCACGTAGCTGGGGTGGTTGTGCGACTCGACCTTGAAGGTCACCGCCAGGTCGTCGGAGACCTGCACGACGCCCGCGTTCTCCCCGATGCCGGCCAGCATCCGGGTGTTCTTCGGAACCTTGGCGACGAACTCGCGCAGGTGCACTTTGCTCGACTTGTACGAGCAGTGCTCACTCCACATGATCGAGTACATCGCGAGCTCGGACGCCGTGGGGCGCCGGCCCAGGATGTCCCGGATCTTCGCGTACTCGTCGTCCTTGAGGCCCAGGTCGGCGAAGGGCTGGAGCTCGTCCGGGGACTGCTCGGCCTTCTGGACGGTGTCCGGACCGTCCGCGAACTCGTTGGCCAGTACGTCGGTCGCAGCGAAACCGCTCTTGTCCTGCTGCGTCGTCACTGCTGTCCCCCTGCGAGCTGACCGCCCGCGGCCGCCCCCGCCAGGGCCCGCAGGACGGAGGTGAAGAAGCCGAGGCCGTCGAGCGACGGGCCGGTCAGCGCCTCCACGGCGTGTTCCGGGTGCGGCATGATGCCGACGACGTTGCCGGCCTCGTTGGTGATCCCGGCGATGTCGCGCTGCGAGCCGTTCGGGTTGCCGCGGACGTAGCGCGCGATCACCCGGCCCTCGGCCTCCAGCTTGTCCAGCGTGGCCGGATCGGCGACGAAACAGCCCTCACCGTTCTTCACCGGGATGAGGATCTCCTGACCGGGGGTGAAGCCGTTGGTCCAGGCGGTGTTCGTCGCCTCGACCTTGAGCCACTGGTCCCGGTTACGGAAGTGCAGATGCTGGTTCCGGGTCAGCGCGCCGGGCAGCAGGTGTGCCTCGCAGAGAACCTGGAAACCGTTGCAGATGCCCAGCACGGGCAGGCCGCCGCGGGCCGCGTCGATGATCGACTCCATGACCGGAGCGAATCGCGCGATGGCGCCGCAGCGCAGATAGTCGCCGTACGAGAAGCCGCCGGGCAGGACCACGGCGTCGACCCCGTGCAGGTCCGGGTCCCCGTGCCAGAGACGGACCGCCTCGGCGCCGGCGATCCGGGCGGCGCGGGCGGCGTCCCCGTCGTCCAGTGATCCGGGGAAGGTCACCACACCGATCCGCATGGTCAGGCGACCTCCGCCGCGCTCTCGACCCGGACCGCGTAGTCCTCGATCACCGGGTTGGCGAGCAGCTTGTCGGCGATCTCGCGAGCCCGATCCAGATCGGGTTCGCCATCGAATTCGATCTCGATCCGACGGCCGATGCGGACAGAGGAGACATCGGTGACGCCGAGCCTGGGCAGCGCATTCGCCACCGCCTGACCCTGCGGGTCCAGGATCTCCGGCTTGAGCATGACGTCGACCACGACGCGAGCCACGGGCACTCCTGACTGATAGGTGTAAGCACGTTGGAGCCTACCTGGTCAAGCCCGCCGCGACCTCGGGGGCCGGTGTCGGCAGACTGACGCAAACGTCACTGAGCTGCGATCTCCGGGTCATCACACGGTGATAGGGGCCGATTGGATGGTGGGCCACACGCCGGGTGTCCGGTAGTTTTCATCCATCGAATTCGATGCAATTCTCGCGCGCGCCATCCCCCACCACCTCGAAAGGAATCCGACGTGCGCATTCGACTCGTGGCCGCTCTCGCCGGCGTCGCCGCCGCCGTCCTCGCCGCGCCCGCCGCGGCTCAGGCCTCGGACGGCGTCACGCCGTACATCATCGGCGGCAGCACGGTCTCCTCGGCGCCCTGGGCCGCCGCGGTGTTCAGCAACGGCAGCTTCACCTGCTCGGGCACCATCATCTCGGCGAACTACGTGTTGACCGCGCGGCACTGCATCAGCGGCACCATGTCGGTCCGGGTCGGCAGCGTGAACCGCACGTCCGGCGGCGTCACCCGGACGGTGAGCAGCACCAGCACCCGCAGCGACCTGGCGCTGATGCGGCTGAGCAGCCCGGTGACCACCAGTTACATGCCGCTGTCGAGCTCCTACCCGCCGGTCGGCTCCACCAACTCGATCTACGGGTGGGGCATGACCTGTTACTCCGGCTGCGACGCCTCCGCCACCCTGAAGACCGCGACCGTCTCGGTCACCTCCACCAACGCGACCGACGCCTACGGCGGCCGGGCCATCGCCAGCACCGGGGTGAACGGCAACGCCTGGCGCGGCGACTCCGGCGGGCCGCAGGTCTACAACGGCGCCCAGGTCGGCGTGGCGTCGACAGCTGACGGCACCAGCCGTCAGTACTACGGCAGCGTGGCGTACAACCGGGCCTGGATCACGTCCGTCGCCGGCGTCTGACCCGGCCGTTCACGGTGGCCCGTGCCGAACCGGCACGGGCCACCGGTCGTACCGGGCGGGTCAGAGAATCGGCGCGGGAGCGTAGGCCGCCGCCGACGGGTGCCGCTCGACGATCCCGGCGACCCGCTCCGCCACCGCGCGGACCTGGGCCGGCGCGGCGCCCACGAACGCGGCCCGGTCGGCGACCAGAGTGTCGATCTCGGCGCGGGTCAGCCCGAGCCGGCCGTCCTCGGCGAGCCGGTCGAACAGGTCGTTGACCGCCACGCCCTTCTCCCGCATGGCCAGCGCCACGGCGACCGCGTGCTCCTTGATCACCTCGTGCGCGACCTCCCGGCCGACGCCCTTGCGCACCGCCGCCACCAGCAGCTTCGTGGTGGTCAGGAACGGCAGGAAGCGGTCCAGCTCGCGGGCGATCACGGCGGGGTACGCCCCGAACTCGTCGAGCACCGTGAGGAACGTCTGGAACAGCCCGTCGGTGGCGAAGAACGCGTCGGGCAGGGCCACCCGGCGCACCACCGAGCAGGAGACGTCACCCTCGTTCCACTGGTCGCCGGCCAGCTCGCCGACCATCGAGAGGTACCCCCGGACGATCACGGCCAGGCCGTTGACCCGCTCCGACGAGCGGGTGTTCATCTTGTGCGGCATCGCCGACGAGCCCACCTGGCCCGGCTTGAAGCCTTCGGTCACCAGCTCCTGGCCGACCATCAGGCGGATCGTGGTGGCCAGCGAGGACGGACCGGCGACGATCTGGGCGAGCGCGGAGACCACGTCGAAGTCGATCGAGCGCGGGTAGACCTGGCCGACGCTGTTCAGCACTCGGGCGAAGCCGAGGTGCTCGGCGACCTTGGCCTCCAGCTCGGCCAGCTTCTCGAACGAGCCGTCGAGCAGGTCGAGCTGGTCGGCCGCGGTGCCGACCGGGCCCTTGATGCCGCGCAGCGGGTACCTGCCGATCAGGTCGTCCAGCCGCTCGTACGCGATCAGCAGCTCCTCGGTCGCCGAGGCGAACCGCTTGCCCAGCGTGGTGGCCTGCGCCGCGACGTTGTGCGAGCGGCCGGTCATCACCAGGTCGGAGTGCTCCACGGCGAGCGCGGTGAGCCGGGCCAGGGCCGCCACCACGCGGTCCCGGATCAGCTCCAGCGACGCCCGGACCTGCAGCTGCTCGACGTTCTCGGTGAGGTCGCGGGAGGTCATTCCCTTGTGGATCTGCTGGAAGCCGGCGAGCTCGGAGAACTCCTCGATGCGCGCCTTCACGTCGTGCCGGGTGATCCGCTCGCGGGCCGCGATCGACGCCAGGTCCACCTGGTCGAGAACGGACTCGTACGCCTCGACGGCGCCGTCGGGAACCGAGACACCGAGGTCACGCTGGGCCTTCAGGACCGCCAGCCAGAGCCGGCGCTCCATCCGGATCTTCTCCTCCGGCGACCAGAGAGTGACGAGTTCGGCGGAGGCGTAGCGGCTGGCAAGCACGTTCGGGATGGTCACGGCACCGATTCTTCCATGGTCCCCGGTTCCGTCCTTCGCAGCCGGTGACGCAGGGTGCGGACCTCCGAGCTGCTCAGCATCGCCAGGACGGCGGCCACCACGACACCGGCCGCGGCGAGCAGGGTGGGCTGCAGGCCGAAGCGGTCGGCGACCGGCCCGGCCGCGATCTCCCCGGCCGGGATCGCGACGAAGGAGCCCACCATGTCGTACGAATACACCCGGGCCAGCCGGTCCGCCGGGATGTGCTCCTGCATCGACGTCTCCCAGGCGACGGTGAACTGCTCCAGCGCGACCCCGGCCAGGAACGCGGCGACGGCCAGCGGGATCAGGCGCGGGGTCAGGCCGAGGACGAGCAGCGGGCCGGCCAGCACGAGGAGGGTGATCGCGCCGTACCGGAGCATGCGCCGCGGCCGCAGCCGCATCGCGACCAGGCCGCCGACGATCATGCCGGCGGTCTGCGCGGCCAGCACCAGGCCCCAGGCCCGCCTGCCGATCGTGGTGTCGGCGAGCGCGGGGGCGAGCACGTGCATGCCGCCGGCCCAGGCCAGGTTCGCCACGCAGGCGCAGGCGACCACGACCCAGAGCCAGGTGTGCGCGCGGAATTCGGTCCACCCGGCGCGCAGCTCCCGCAGCACGCCGGCCCGGGCCGGACCCGGCGGGACCGCCGGGCCGGGCAGGCGGATCAGCGCGAAGCAGACCGCCGAGACCACGAACGTGCCGGCGTCGGCGGCGAGGCCATAGCCGGGGCCGACCGAGGCGACCAGCACCCCGCCGAGCGGCGCGCCGAGGATCATCGCGCCGCTCAGCGCCAGCCGGTTGAGCGCGATGGCCGGCTGCCGCTCGTCCTCGGCCACGGTGCGCGGCAGCAGCGCCGCGCTGGCCGGCATGGCGACCGCGGCCACCGCGCCGTTCACCGCGGCCAGGCCGACCAGCAGCGGGACGGTGGCGGTATGGGTGAGCACCAGGGCGGCGATCACCGCCTGGGTGAGCGCGGCGGCCAGGTTCGCCCCGACCATCAGCAGGTGTTTCGGCAGGCGATCGGCGAGGACCCCGCCGAAGAGCAGGAACAGCACGTTGAGCAGGGTCCGGACGCCGACCACCAGGCCCAGGTCACCGGCCCGGCCGGTCAGGTCGAGGACCGCGAAGGCGAGCGCGATGGGGGCCAGCGCGTTGCCGAACGCGTCCACCGCGCGGCCGGCGAGCAGCCGCCGGAACGCCGGGCGGCGCAGGGCGCCCCGGGCGCTCACCGCGGATCGTCCATCTCGAACAGGGCCACCGTGACGCTGGTGCGGATCGTGCCCGCGGCGCCGGGTGGCCGGGACGCGGCGTGCAGGTCGTGCAGCGCCGCGGCGATCCGGTCGCGGACGTCCCGCCAGACCGCCGGCTCGATCCAGACCTCGGCGACGCCGAGCACGCCGGCGCCCCCGGGCCGGCCCTCCGCGCGCCGGGTCAGCTCGCCGGCGGCGGCGGGACAGGCCTGCTCCGGGGTGAACTTCCCGGGCTCGTAGCGATACCGCTTGGCGAGTCCACCGCGGATCTTCTCCTCGCCGGCGGCCACGATGAGCCCGCTGGCGAACAGGTTGCGCAGGTGGTAACTGGCGTTGGCATGCGTGATGCCGAGCTCCCGGGCCACCTCTGCGGCGGTCAACGAAACGCCGGTGAGCAGCGACAACATCCGCAGCCGGACCGGATGCGCGAGCGCCCGGAGCGAGGCCCGCCCATCCTCCCCCACAGACATGCCGGGGAGTCTATGGCTGTCCGGGCCAACCGTCCAACAGTTGTTGGAGAGTGGCAGACTGCACGAAAAGGCGGCATCCTCGCTAAGGTTACCGGCGAGTAGGTTCGACGCTCATTCCGAAAGGTCCATTGATGACTGAATTCAGCCCCGAGTCGCTCTCCGCGATCGGCCCGAAGGAGTTCGCTCAGCTCGTCAAGTCCACTCCGGACTCCAAGATCAGCGAGATCATGGCGTCGGACGCGCGCGACAAGATCCTCGACGAGGTCTTCAACCGCATGCCCACGTTGTTCCGCGCCGAGAAGGCCGGCGACACCCAGGCCGTCATCCACTGGATCATCACCGGGCCGAACGGCGTCTCGAACACCTACGAGACCGTGATCGAGAACGGCGCCTGCACCGTCACGAAGGAGCCGGTCCGCGAGCCGAAGCTGGCCATGACCATGGACGCGGTCACGTTCCTCAAGGTGGTCGCGGGCGACGGCAACCCGATGATGCTGTTCATGACCGGAAAGATCAAGGCGAAGGGCGACCTGGCGCTGGCCGCGAGCATCGCCAAGCTCTTCGACATCCCCAAGGCCTGATCAGGGCCGGGTTCGTCGTGGGCGGGGTGTGCGGCCCGGTCGCGGTCTCCGCGGCCCGGCCACACACCCTTTCCCTGGTACGCCGGAAGAGCCGCCCTCCCGGGTCAGATCATCCCGCGCCCACCCCGCCGCGGAACCCCGCTCTTCCGAGGCGCCCCGCGGACCAGCCGGGCCGGGAGCGGCTGGCTTTCCGGGTGTCTCGCGGCCTTCGAGGCACCGGGAAAGCCAGCCGGGAGCGGGGGCCGGCCGGAGGCAGGGCGGTGTGGCGCGGCCCGAGTGGCGGGGGCTGCGCTCCGGCCGTACCCCAGCGGGTCTCAGATTTTGATCCGGTGGTCGACCGCGCGCAGCGCGATGTCGGTGCGGAACTGCGCGCCGGGCAGCGACACGCCCGCCACCAGCGCATAGGCCGCCTCGCGAGCCGCGGCGAGATCCGCGCCGGTGGCCGTCACGCTGAGCACCCGGCCGCCGGCGGAGACCAGCTCGCCGGCGTCGTTGCGCGCGGTGCCGGCGTGAATCACCCCGGGCACCTCGGCGCCCGTGATGACGTCTCCGGTGCGCGGCGTGCCGGGGTAGTTGTGGCCGGCCACGACCACCGTGACCGCCGAGCCGTCGTGCCAGCGCAGCGGCGGGTGCCCGGCGAGCGTGCCGGTGGCCGCCGCCTTCAGCAGACCGGCCAGCGGCGTCGCCAGCAGCGCCAGCACCACCTGGGTCTCCGGGTCTCCGAAGCGGGCGTTGAACTCGATGACCTTGGGACCGTCCGGGGTGAGCGCGAGCCCGACGTAGAGCAGCCCGGCGAACGGGGTGCCGCGCCGGCGCATCTCGGCCAGGGTGGGCTCGACGGTCTCCCGCAGCACCCGCTCGGTCAGGTCGGCGGGGGCCCAGTCCAGCGGGGCGTAGGCGCCCATGCCGCCGGTGTTCGGACCCTCGTCGCCGTCCTTGAGGCGCTTGAAGTCCTGCGCCGGCATCAGCGGGGCGACAGCGGTGCCGTCGGTGACCACGAACAGCGAGACCTCGGGGCCGGGGAGGAACTCCTCGATGACCACCTTGCCGCACTCCTCGGCGTGCCGGATCGCCGCTTCCAGCGAGTCCGTGACGACGACGCCCTTGCCGGCCGCGAGGCCGTCGTTCTTCACCACGTAGGGGGCGCCGAACTCGGCCAGCGCGGCCCGTGCCTCGTCGGCGGTGGTGCACGCGAACGACCGCGCGGTCGGCACGCCCGCGGCGGCCATCACCTCGTTGGCGAACGCCTTGGAGCCCTCCAGCCGCGCGGCCGCGGCGGACGGGCCGAAGCAGGCGATGCCCTCGGCCCGCACCGCGTCGGCGACGCCGGCCACCAGCGGCGCCTCCGGGCCGATCACGACCAGGTCGGCGCTCAGCTCGACGGCGAGCGCGGCGACCCCGGCCGGATCGGTGGCCGTCACCGGATGCAGCTCCGCCACCTGCGCTATCCCGGGGTTGCCCGGAGCGGCGGCGAGGAAGTCGACGGACGGGTCGGCGGCGAGGCCGACGGCGAGCGCGTGCTCGCGCCCACCGGAGCCGATCAGAAGTACGCGCACGACGGCTGATCCTACGTCGCGTAAACTTCGGCAGTACCCGGGCTCCTCCAGGTACGACCGTGGGGCAGGGCTGATCTAGAAGCGAGGCAACACTCCAGTGCCGGTGATCGTGTTGGTCGGCGCCCAGTGGGGCGACGAGGGCAAGGGCAAAGCCACGGACCTGCTGGGTGACCGGCTCGACTACGTGGTCAAGTTCAACGGTGGCAACAACGCGGGCCACACCGTCGTCATCGACGGCGAGAAGTACGCGCTCCACCTGCTCCCGAGCGGGATCCTCTCCCCGAACGTGATACCGGTGATCGGCAACGGCGTCGTCGTCGACCTGAACGTGCTGTTCCAGGAGATCGACGGCCTCCAGGCCCGCGGCATCGACACGTCCCGGCTGCGGATCAGCGCGAACGCGCACGTCATCGCGTCGTACAACAGGTCGCTCGACAAGGTCAGCGAGCGTTTCCTGGGCGCCCGCCGGATCGGCACCACCGGCCGCGGCATCGGGCCGACCTATGCGGACAAGATGAACCGCGTCGGCATCCGTGTGCAGGACCTCTTCGACGAGTCGATCCTGCGGCAGAAGGTGACCGCCGCCCTGGCCTTCAAGAACCAGGTGCTGTCGAAGATCTACAACCGCAGCGCGGTCAAGGTCGAGGAGGTCGTCCAGGAGCTGCTGTCCTACGTCGACCGCCTCCGGCCCTACGTCGCGGACACCGCCCTGGAGCTGGCCCAGGCCATCGACCAGGAGAAGGTAGTGCTCTGCGAGGCCGGCCAGGCCACCCTGCTGGACGTCGATCACGGCACCTACCCGTTCGTGACCAGTTCGAACGCGACGTCCGGCGGCGCCTGCACCGGCTCCGGCATCCCGCCCACCCGGATCGACCGGGTCGTCGCTGTGCTCAAGGCGTTCACCAGCCGGGTCGGCGAGGGCCCGTTCCCCACCGAGCTGCACGACAAGTGGGGCGACTACCTGCGCGAGGTCGGCCACGAGTACGGGACGACCACCGGCCGCCCGCGCCGCATCGGCTGGCTGGACCTGGTGATCGGCCGGTACGCGCAGCGCATCAACGGCGTCACCGACTTCGCGCTCACCAAGCTGGACAACTACGACGGGCTCGACGAGATCCCGGTCTGCGTGGCCTACGAGGTGAACGGCGTCCGCCACGACGAGATGCCGATCAACCAGACCGATTTCCACCACGCCAAGCCGATCTACGAGACTCTGCCCGGCTGGAAGCAGGACATTTCCGGCTGCCGCAAGTTCGACGACCTGCCGCCCGAGGCGCAGGACTTCGTCGAGTTCGTCGAGGCCCGGATCGGCGCGCGGATCTCGATCGTCGGCGTCGGCCCCGGCCGTGAGGCGGTCATCGAGCGGCACTCGGTGCTGAGCGCGGGATGACCCCCGTGGACGTGGTCATTCTCGGTCTTGCCGAGGGGTCTGGCGACTCGTGCGGCTCCGGCTGCGGTGGGTGCGGCGCGGCCTGCGCCACTCCGCGGACCCCGGTGCTGGCCTGCGCGGACGTGCTCCGCGAGGCCGGCGCGCGGGTGGAGACCGTGCAGGCCGGCTCGGATGCCGAGATCGACGCGGTGCTGGCCCGGTTCGACGGCCCGGCCCGCCCGGACGGCCTGACCTGGCCCTCGTCCTCGGCCGACCGGCGCCTGGTGGTGGCCTCCGCCACCGACGCGCAGCTGCGTGCCGTGCTGCGCCGGATGGTCCGCCGCTGGGCTCCGGCGCCCAGCAGGCGCCCCGGCGACCTGGCCGCCGACCGGACCGTGCCGGACCTGCCGCCGCTGGCCATCCTGCCGCTCGACCCGGACAACCGCGCCGATCTCGCGGCGCAGCTGGGCCTGCCGCGCACCCCGGCCGAGGTGGCGAAGGCGGTGCTCGCCGGCTCGCCGCGACGACTGGACCTGCTGCGCAACGACGGCGGCTCGGTGACCCTGGACGGCGCGCTGCTCGGCGGCGCTGACGACCGGGGCGCGGCGGTGCCGTGGCGGGGCCGGGTCGAGGTGGACGACAGCGTGCTGACCGCGGGCGAGGAGCCGATCCTGGCCTGCGTGATCGGCAACGGCGGTGGTTACGCCGAGTTCGACGGCCTGCGGTTGCTGGCCGAGGGAAATCCGGAGGACGGCCGGGTCGAGGTCGCTGTCGCCGTCCCGGTGGTGGTCAAGCAGCGGTTCAGGGGCACGCGGGTACGGGTCGAGGTGCGCCGGGCCCGGGGGCGCGCGGTGTCCGTCCTGCCGCGTGAGGGCGAGCTGCAGTTCCTCGACGACGGAGTGGCCGGATCGACCAGCCGCAAGCGGTCCTGGTGGACCGAGGCCGGGGCCTGGGCGGTCTACGCCTGACCCCGGCCGGTCCGTGGCTCAGGAGAGGGCGTCGGCTGCGGCCGGGTCGCTGTCCCGCAGGAACTGGGCACAGCGGGCGGCCTCGTCGGCCTCCCCGATCGTCGCGGCGGCCTGCGACAGCGCGTGCAGGCAGCGGAGGAAGCCCTGGTTCGGCTCGTGCGACCAGGGCACCGGGCCGTGGCCCTTCCAGCCGTTGCGGCGCAGCGCGTCGAGGCCGCGGTGGTAGCCCGTACGGGCATAGGCGTAAGCGGTCACCGGCTCGCCGGCGGCCAGGGCGTTCGTGGCCAGCGGGGCCCACACCGCGCTGTACGCCGGATACTTGGCCGCGACCGTCTTGAACGCCTCGTCGGTGCCGGCGATCGCGGCGGCGGCGAGGGCCTGGTCGGCTTCGGCGTCGGCCGGCAGCCGGGTGGCGGGCGGCTCGGGTAGGAGGTTCTGCATGACCTCATTCAACCTGTTGCCCCGACCGTTTTGTTTCAGCCCTCCTCATTCGTACGGCGGCCTCTTCCGCTCACAGCCCAAGCCCAGCCTCCGGCGCGGCCGGCTCCACGCCGCTCAACCATCCGGCGCGGCCGGCTCCACGTGCCTCAATCCGCGGCACGGGCGGCTCCACGCCGCTCGATGCCCGGCACGGCCGGCTCCTTCCACCGGCTCCGCCGGGCTCAGTCCCAGGCGGTGCCCAGCCTCAGGAGGCGGTCCGCGTACTCGATCTGGGTCTGCCATCCCGCCGGCCAGGCCGCCAGGCCGAGCGCGGCGCCGGCGAACGCCCCGGCCAGGCAGGCGATCGAGTCCGAGTCGCCGGACGAGGCGGCGGCCCGGCCCAGCGCCGCGACCGGCTCCCCGGGTGAGATCAGGTAGCAGTAGAGCGCGGTGGCCAGCGCCTCCTCGGCGATCCAGCCGGCGCCGGTGACCAGGCACGGGTCACCGGCGAAACGACCCGCGGCGAGCCCGGCGGCGACCTTGTCCAGCGCGCCCGCGCACTCGTCCCAGCCCCGCGCGATGAACGCCTCCGGCGAGTCGGTCATCGGCTGGCGCCGCCACAGCTCGCCGAGCCAGTCCCCCCGATAGATCTTGCGCTGCTCGTCGCAGCGGTTCCGGAGGGCGGCGAGGAGGTCCGCCGGCGCCAGGCCGTCGCGGAGCCAATGGACGGCGTACGCGGTCAGCTCGCTCGCCGCCAGACCTGTCGGATGCCCGTGGGTCAGGGCGGCCTGGAACTGTGCCACGCCGGCCCGCTGGTCGTCGCTCAGCCCGGGGACCAGACCGACCGGGGTGACCCGCATGTTCGCGCCGCAGCCCTTGGAACCGGCCTGGGTCGCGTGGATCCACGGACCGCCCCCGGCCAGCGCGCCGATCGCCCGCAGGCAGGTCAACCCCGGCGCGCGGTCGTTCTCCGGACTGTACGCCCAGGCCAGGAACCGCCGCCGGAGCACCGGTTCGAGCCGCTCGGCGGTCGGGTCGCGGACCTCGAGCAGCGCCTCGCCGACCGCCAGCGCCATCTGGGTGTCGTCGGTCACCAGGGCCGGCTCGCCGGTCAGCTCCCTCGGGCCGCCCGGCCCGTAGCGGGACACGATCGCCGGGTAGTCCATGAACTCGGTGGGTTTGCCCAGCGCGTCGCCATAGGCCAACCCGAACATCGATCCCGACGCAGCACGCATGGTGCAACTCTAGGGGGTGGCCCGGGGTGTCGCGTGAGTGCGAGGGGGCACGCGCAACCGTGGGTCCGGCGGTCCCCGGACCACGACGGGCGGGCCGCCTGCCGGCCGATCGCATCGCCGGAGCACCATGTACGGATGCCGGATCCCCTGCAACCGGTCCTCGGCGGCGACGTGCCGTTCGACGCGACCGCGTTCGAGATCGAGTCTCGCGAGGAGCTCGACACCCACCTCCTCAGGAACACCCTGGCCGGCCTGATCGTTCTCGGTCTCCGGCTGGACCGCCACCCGCCCGACCTGTCCTCTGTCGACGTGCGCGACACCCTGTTCGTCGGGTGCCGGTTCGTCTCCCCCGAGGTGGAGATCGACCTGATCCGGCGGGGCGCACACGTGGTCCCGCCGTTCCGCACGCTGCCGTACCCGACTCATCCCGCCCTGCTCTACACCCCGGAGGACCTGGCCGCCGGGTTCGGCGAGGGTGGCTTCGAGGCGATGTACGACACGGTCGTCTACCGGCACTTCGTGGAGCGCGGCGGGGCGGTGCCGGACGTCCGCGAGGCGATCGCGCAGCGGCTGCACGACGCCGGGATCGACAACGCGCTGGGCAAGGCGCTGGCCGCCTGGGCGGCGGCGCACGGCGCCGCGGGCGCGGTAGGGATCATGGGCGGGCACGCCGAGCCGCGCGGCTCCGAGGCGTACCGGATGGCCGCGACGCTGGCCCGGCGGCTGGCCACGAGCGGCCGGCTGATCGTGACCGGCGGCGGGCCGGGCGTGATGGAGGCGGCCAACCTCGGGGCCTACTTCGCCGCCCGGACCGAGCCGGAGCTGGCCGCGGCGATCGACATGCTGGCGCCGGCCCCGCACTTCCTGGACCACGAGCCCTACACGGCCGCGGCGCTGGGCGTGCGCGCCACCTATCCGTTGCCGGCGGTGGACCTCGCCGACCGGCTGCGCTTCGGCGGCCTGGCGCTGCCCACCTGGTTGTACGGCCACGAGCCGGCCAACCTGTTCGCCGGGCAGATCGGGAAGTACTTCTCGAACGCCGTCCGGGAGGACTCCATCCTGCGCCTGTCCCGGGGCGGGATCGTCTTCGCGCCCGGGTGGGCCGGCACGGTGCAGGAGGTCTTCCAGGCCGCCACGAAGACGTTCTACCGGACCGACGGGCCGTCCGGGTCGTTCGTCTTCCTCGGCGTCCAGCACTGGGCCGGACTCCCGGTGGTGGAGCTGCTGGGCACGCTGCTGGCCCGCTCGCCGCACGGCGACCAGTCCGGATTGATCGTGGTCACCGACTCCCTCGACGAGGCGATGGCCGCTCTCTGTCGATAATCGCCTGGTCACCGGCTATTGGCAGCGGGGCGCACACTGCCGACATGGCATTCGTGTTGCTGGTCTTCGCAGCGTTCCTGCTGATCATTGTTCTTGCGGTACTGACCGGGCGACGTCGCGGCCCGGGTCCTCGCCGGCGGTACGGCGAGGACCCCGCCGGGACGGCCTACTACCGTACGGGCGCCGCCTACCCCACGGCGGACACCGGCGCCTCGGACTCCTCCCCGGACTCGTCGGGCGGCCACGACCGCGGCCACAGCGGCCATGGGCATCACGGCCACCACTCCGGGCATTCCGACTCGGGGCACTACCATTCCGGACACCACGACAGTGGCGGCTCGTGGGGCGGCGACAGTGGCGGCTCGTCCTTCGGCGGCGACAGCGGTGGCGGCGGCTACTGACGTGCCCCGGCGGCGCCGTGCCCGGCCTTCCTCCGGCACGGGCCCGGTTCTCTCGGGCACGAGCCCGGCTCCCTCAGGCGATGTGGATGCGTCGCCAGTGCGCCACCGGAAGGTCCGCTTCCGGTACGTCGGTGAGCCCGTTCTCGTCCATCGCGTTGTAGACCGCGAGCCGGGCGCCGTCGAACAGGAACTCGATCGCGTGCAGCATCCGCGGCCGCCAGTCGGCCCGGGTGGTCCGCTCGATGATGTTGACCGCGCGCAGCGGCCGCCCGCGGGCGTTCCGCAACGCGGCGTGCGGGTCGGGGCGCCAGTCGAAGTGCTCGTACATGTCGATCGGCACGGACATGTCGATCTGCTCCCAGGTGACCGCGCACTCGTCGAACTTGCGATGACTGATCTCCACACGGGTCAGTCCGAAGTCGAGGATCACCGGGCCGTCGGCGAACCACCCGCGCTCGGCCACGTCCCAGAGCAGCCAGCTCGATCGCAGTCTGCGCCCGACGAGTCGTACGAACATGTGCCGGTGGGTGGCGGCGAGGGCCTCGGCATCGTGATGCCACTCGGGTTTCCAGCCCTCGATAGCGAGCACGATCACCGTCCCTTGATCAAGACCGCACGATCGTACCCAGGTGGCTGTGCGGCCACGCAAGACGACAACGGCCGGTCCCCGCCATCGGGGGCCGGCCGCGGCCGATCGGCTTACTTCGGCAGAGTGGTTCCCCGGCTCACTTGGCGAGCGTGGTGCCGGTCGAGCGCAGGTGCTCGCAGGCCTCGACGACGCGCTTGGCCAGACCGTTCTCGGCCAGCTTGCCCCACGCGCGCGGGTCGTACGCCTTCTTGTTGCCGACCTCGCCGTCGATCTTCAGCACGCCGTCGTAGTTCTTCATGACGTGGTCGACGACCGGGCGGGTGAACGCGTACTGCGTGTCGGTGTCGATGTTCATCTTCACCACGCCGTAGTCCAGGGCGCCGTGGATCTCCGAGAGCAGCGAACCCGAACCACCGTGGAAGACCAGGTCGAGCGGCTTCTCCTTGCCGTACTTCGCCCCGATCGCGTCCTGGATCTCCTTGAGGATCTCCGGGCGCAGCTTGACGTTGCCGGGCTTGTAGACGCCGTGCACGTTGCCGAAGGTCAGGGCGGTCAGGTAGCGGCCCTTCTCGCCCAGGCCCAGCTTGGCGACGGTGGCCAGGCCGTCCTCGACGGTCGAGTACAGCTTGTCGTCGATCGCGGCGGAGACGCCGTCCTCCTCGCCGCCGACGACGCCGACCTCGATCTCCAGGATGATCTTGGCGGCCGCGGCTTCGGCCAGCAGCTCCTCGGCGATCTGCAGGTTCTCGTCCAGCGGCACGGCCGAGCCGTCCCACATGTGCGACTGGAACAGCGGGGCGAGGCCCTTGGCGACGCGCTCCTTGGAGATCGCGAGCAGCGGCCGGACGTACTTGTCCAGCTTGTCCTTCGGGCAGTGGTCGGTGTGCAGCGCGATGTTGACCGGGTAGTTCTTGGCGACCTCGGTGGCGTACTCGGCCAGCGCGACCGCGCCCGTGATCATGTTCTTGACCGTCGGGCCGGAGGCGTACTCGGCGCCGCCGGTGGAGATCTGGACGATGCCGTCGCTGCCGGCCTCCGCGAAGCCCTGCAGGGCCGCGTTGAGGGTCTGCGAGGACGTCACGTTGATCGCCGGGTAGGCGAACGCGCCGGCCTTGGCGCGATCGATCATTTCGGCGTAGACCTCGGGGGAAGCGATAGGCATCGTGCGCTCCTTGCTCTTTCGAACGGGCAGAGGGCAGGACCGCGCTGTCCTCCAGCAGGCAGTATTCCGCAGTTGCGGTGCGTAGCGGAAATCACCCCGAAACTCGCGCCCCGAACCTCCCCGGCGCGGGGTCATGTCCGTCCGTCTCCACCATATCGCCCTGGTGGACGTCACTCTCCGCGGTGGCGGCCGGCGGACACGCTCGGTGATCAGGAGCCGAGGCCCCCGACCGGTGGACCGGTGCCGGTTTGTGCCGCGTCCGGATGGGCAAGCGCGCACCATGGGACAGCAACCGGCGACACGAGAAGGGAGCCGAGGATGACCCGTCTGATGGACGAAGCGGACCTGGAGACACCCGAGGTGGACGCCGCCGAACAGGCGACGAACGCGGTTCCGGCCTGGCCGGAGGAGGATCTCGACGAGGTCCCGGACCGGACCGGACCGGCGGCCGGCAACGGGCCCATGACTCCCGCCTTCGCCGAGGCCAGCGAGTGGGACGCCGAGGAACAGAACCGCGTCGTCGAGTTCGACGACGACTACCGCTGACATCCCGGTCCGGGCCCCCGGGCCCGGACCACCCACTCGTGCGCCGCCCGGCTCCCGGGTCGTCCACAGGGCGCGCTATTTCGATCGCACCGGACCGCCGGCGCTGTCACCATCGACGGCGTGCTGCTGACCGTGACGACGACCCACCGCCCCGCGACCGATCTGGGATACCTGCTGGTCAAACATCCTGACCGGGTCCACCAGTTCGACATGCCCACCGGCACCGCCTTCGTCATGTACCCGGAGGCCACCGACGACCGGTGCACCGCCGCGCTGCTGCTCGACGTCGATCCGCGACGGCTGCGCGCCCGCGCCGACGCCTTCGAGCTGAGTCAGTATGTGAACGATCGGCCGTACGCCGCCTCCAGTCTGCTGGCCAGCGCCCTCGCCAAGGTCTTCCGCAGCGCCCTGCGCGGCGCCTGCAAGGAGCGACCCGAGCTGGCCGCCGAGGCGATCCCGCTGGAGATCCGGGTGCCCGTGCTTCGCGGCGGAGCCGAGCTGGTCACGCGCCTGTTCGCCCCGCTCGGGTGGACGGTGACCGCCACCGCGATCCCGCTGGAGCCGCAGATCGGCGGCGACAGCCGGTACGTCGACCTCCGGCTGGCCGGCACGCACCGGCTCGCCGACGCGCTGAACCATCTCTACGTGCTGCTCCCCGTCCTCGACGACGGCAAGCACTACTGGGTCGCCCCGGACGAGATCGAGAAACTGCTCCGGTCCGGCGCCGGCTGGCTCGCCGGCCACCCGGAGAAGGTGCTGATCGCCCGCCGCTACCTCGCGCACCGCAAGTCGCTGGCCACCACCGCGCTGGAGCTGCTCGACGCGGATCAGCCGGTCACCGAGGAGGAGTCGGAGCTGCCGGTGGCGCGCAAGGCGCCGCTCGCCGGGCAGCGCCGGGACGCGGTGATCGCCGCGCTGGCCGAGGTCGGCGCGACCCGGGTGCTCGACCTGGGCTGCGGGCCGGGCGCGCTGCTCGGCGCCCTGCTCAAGGAGTCCCGGTTCACCGAGATCGTCGGCGCCGATGTCTCCGCCCGGGTGCTCGAGCAGGCGGCCCGCCGGCTGCGGCTGGAGCGGATGCCGCAGCGCCAGCGGGACCGGATCAAGCTGATCCAGACCGCGCTCACCTACCACGACGCCCGCCTCGGCGGCTACGACGCGGCAGTGCTGATGGAGGTGATCGAGCACGTCGACCTGCCCCGGCTCCCCGCCCTGGAGGCCAGCGTGTTCGGCGGCGCCCGGCCCGGCGCGGTCGTCGTGACCACGCCGAACGCGGAATACAACGTGCACTACCCCGGGCTCACCGGGATGCGGCACTCGGACCACCGCTTCGAGTGGACCCGCGCCGAGTTCGCCGCCTGGGCACACCGCGTCGCCGAGCGCTACGACTACGCGGTGACCATCCGCGGCGTCGGTGATCCGGACGAGACCACCGGCGCGCCCACCCAGCTCGCCCTCTTCACCAGGACGGAGGTGACCGCATGATCGACATTCCGGAGCTCAGCCTGGTCGCGCTCGTCGGCATCTCCGGATCCGGCAAGTCGACGTTCGCGCGCACCCACTTCGCGCCCACCCAGGTGCTCTCCTCGGACTTCTTCCGCGGCCTGGTCGCCGACGACGAGAACGACCAGTCCGCCTCCGCCGAAGCCTTCGACGCGCTGCACTACGTCGCCGGCAAGCGGCTGGCCGCCGGCCGGCTCACCGTGGTGGACGCGACAAACCTGCAGCCGCACGGGCGGGCCGCGCTGATCAAGCTGGCCCGGGAGTTCGACGTGCTGCCGGTGGCGATCGTCCTGGACGTGCCCGAGTCGCTGGCCTGGGAGCGCACACAGGCCCGGCCGGACCGCACGTTCGATCGCCGGGTCCTCACCCGGATGCAGCGTGACCTGCGGCGTTCGCTGGGCCAGCTGGCCCGCGAGGGGTTCCGCAAGGTGCACGTGCTGCGCGGCCCCGAGGAGATCGCCGCCGCCGGGATCCGCTACGAGAAGCTGTTCAACGACCGGCGCGACGAGCACGGGCCGTTCGACATCGTCGGCGACGTGCACGGCTGCCGCGCCGAGCTGGAGACGCTGCTCGGCAAGCTGGGCTGGGAGCTGGTCCGCGACGACGCGGGCCGCCCGGTCGACGCCGTGCACCCGACCGGCCGCACCGCCGTCTTCGTCGGTGACCTGGTCGACCGCGGGCCGGACTCGCCGGGCGTGCTGCGGCTGGTGATGGGCATGGTGGCGGCCGGCCACGCGATCTGCGTGCCGGGCAACCACGAGCAGAAGCTGGCCCGCAAGCTGAACGGGCGCAACGTCCAGCTCACCCACGGCCTGCCGGAGACGCTGGAGCAGCTCGCCGCCGAACCGGAGGAGTTCGTCCAGCGGGTGCGGACCTTCATCGAGGGACTGGTCAGCCATTACGTGCTGGACGACGGCAAGCTGGTGGTCGCGCACGCCGGGCTGAAGGAGGCGTACCAGGGGCGGGCGTCCGGCCGGGTGCGCAGCTTCGCGCTGTACGGCGAGACGACCGGCGAGACCGACGAGTACGGCCTGCCCGTGCGCTACCCGTGGGCGCAGGAATACCGCGGTTCCGCCACCGTCGTCTACGGCCACGTCCCCACCCCGCGCCCGGAGTGGATCAACAACACCATCTGCCTGGACACCGGCTGCGTCTTCGGCGGCGCGCTGACCGCGCTCCGCTGGCCCGAGCGCGAGCTGGTCGACACCCCCGCCGCGAAGGAGTACTACGCGCCCGTCCGGCCGCTCCTCACGGCCGGGGCCGAGCCCGACCGCGGGCTCGACATCGCTGATGTCACCGGCCGCAAACACCTCGATTACGGGTACGGGCGGACCACCGTCCCCGCCGAGAACGCCGCGGCCGCCCTGGAGGTGATGGGTCGGTTCGCGGTCGACCCGGAGACCCTGGTGTGGCTGCCGCCGACGATGGCGCCGTGCTCCAGCTCGACAGTCGAGGGGTTCCTGGAGCACCCGTCGTCGGCCTTCGCCGACCTGCGCGAGGCCGGAGTCGACCGGGTGGTCTGCGAGGAGAAGCACATGGGCTCCCGGGCCGTGGTGCGGATCTCGGCGTCCGGCGCCGGCGACGCGATCTGGACCCGGACCGGGAGGCCGTTCTTCGGGCCGGAGCTGGACCAGCCGCTGCTGGCCCGGGTGCGGACCGCGATCGGGCCGATCCTGGCCGAGCTGGAAACCGAGTGGCTGCTGCTCGACGCCGAGCTGCTGCCCTGGTCGGCGAAGGCGGGCAGCCTGATCCGGGACCACTACGCCGGCGTGGGGGCGGCCGGCCGGACCGCGCTGCCGGCCGTGCTGGACGTGCTGCACCGGTCGGCGGCACGCGGGCTGGACGTCGCCGCCCTGCGGGACCGGATCGAGCTGCGCTCCTCGGAGATCGACTGTTACTCGGCGGCCTACCGGTCGTACGTGAAACCGACCGAAGGTCTGCGGGGCGTCACGCTCGCGCCGTTCGCGGTGCTGGCCGGCGCCGGGGTCTCGTTCGCCCGTAAGGATCACGGCTGGCACCTGGGGATCGCCGACCGGCTCGTCGCCACCGACCCGGACCTGTTCACGCCGACCCGGCGGATGGTGGTCGACCTGGCCGACCCGGCTGCCGAGGCGGAGGCCACCGAGTGGTGGCTGACGCTGACCGGGACCGGTGGCGAGGGCATGGTGGTGAAGCCGTACTCCGGCCTCGCCGCGGTGGACGGCAGGGGCCGGTTGGTGCAGCCGGGCGTGAAGTGCCGCGGCCGGGAGTATCTGCGGATCATCTACGGCCCGGAGTACACCCGCCCCGAGCTGCTGGACCAGCTGCGCCGGCGCAACCTGGGCCGCAAGCGCAACCTGGCCCTGCGCGAGCACGGGCTGGGCCTGGCGGCGCTGGACAGGCTGGCCGAGGGCGCGCCGGCGTGGCGGGTGCACGAGCTGGTCTTCGCGATCCTGGCGGCCGAGTCGGAGCCGGTCGACCCGCGTCTCTGAGCACCTCACCGGGCGCCGGCCGAGCACCGGCCGGCGCCCGGTCCCTCGTCCGTGCGCACCGGGTATCCACAGCTGTCGTACAGGTTGGGCCCGCCGCCGGGCCGGTACCCTGCTACCCGTGGACATCCGTGCGCTCACCGAGCAGCTCGCCCTGAACCCGATGGACCCGAAGGACCTGCTGCACACCTTCGGGCTGTACGGGGTGTGGGCCATCCTCTTCGCGGAGACCGGCCTGCTGGTCGGCTTCTTCTTCCCAGGTGACTCGCTGCTGTTCCTGGCTGGCATCGCCGCGTCCCCGGTGGCCGACGCGATCTTCGGCGACGGCACCCGGATGTCGCTGACCGGCCTGCTGATCGGCGCCCCGGTCTGTGCGATCGCCGGCGCCCAGTTCGGTCACTGGCTCGGCGCCCGGTACGGGCGGAAGATGTTCGAGCGCCCCGACTCCAAGCTGTTCAAGCGGGAGCACGTGGCCAAGGCGGAGTACTACTTCCAGAAGTTCGGCCCGGCCAAGGCGGTGGTGCTGGCCCGCTTCATCCCGATCGTCCGGACGTTCCTGAACCCGGTGGCCGGGACGTTGGGCATGCCGGCCCGCCAGTTCTTCCTGTGGAACGTGATCGGTGGCATCCTCTGGACCGACGGCGTGCTCCTGATCGGGTACGCGCTCGCCAAGCAGATCTACGACGCCATCGGCGACAAGATCGACCACTACATCCTGCCCGTCGTGGTGATCATCGTGCTGCTCTCGGCGCTGCCGATCTTCATCGAGATGCTGCGGGAGCGGAAGGCGAAGAAGAACGGCACGCACTCCGGCCCGCAGCCGGCCGCGGCGGTCGGCGTGGTCGCCGCCGCCAGCATCGCCGGCCTCGCCGAGGCGGCGGCCCACCACGATGACGACGAGAACGACCGGAACCGGCGGCCGCGTTCGCACCGCGCCTGATTCGCAGTCCACCACTCGGCCGGCTCTGGAGCCTCCAGGGCCGGCCGACGTGTTCCCGCCCCGGCGCGATCCGGACGCCTCGCCGTTGCCCTTCTCCGGGCCGTCTGCTCGCCGAGAGCTCGGCACGCGGCGCCGCCCGAGCTCGATCCGTGCCCGCGGGCCGACTCACGGCCGGGTCCTCCCGGCTTGGCCTGCCCTGCCGGGCGGTGCCCCGGATTCTGGGTCTTCCGGCTTCCGGACCTTCTTTTCCCTCTTTCGCGCGATCTCGGAAACGAAAAGAGCCCGGCCAGGGGCCGGGCTCAGGTGACTCCAGCGAGCCGCCGCGGTCCGCGCTCGGGAGGACGCGGCGCAACCGGCCGGGCGCCGTTCTCGGGGGAGGCGATCCAGCCGGCTGGCGGCCGATCTCCAGGGGACCCGATCCAGTGGGCCGGTGGCCGGGCTCGGGCGACGCGATCCAGCCGGCCTCAGGGACGGCCGGCTGGCAGCGTCTGCGGGTCCGCTCAGACGGTGGTGACCGCGGCAGGCCCGGAAATCCGGTCCAGGAACTCCTCCGGGCAGTCCCGGAGGTTCTCCAACCGGCCGGCGACCAGCGCCTGGTACGTCAGCGCGGCCGCCTCCTCGAGGTTGCGGGCGCGCTTGTGCGCCAGTTCCACCGAGTCGCCCATCACCACGCAACCGTGCTGGCTCAACACCAGGCAGTCGGTCCCGTCCGCGGCCATGGCCGCGGTCAGCGCGGCGAGCTCGGTAGTGCCCGGCAGCCGGAACGGCACTGTCGACACACGCCGCAGGTAGAACGCGTGGTCGGTGGTGACGATCCGGATGTGCTCACCCAACGCGTCCAGCAGCAGCGCCGTCTGCGGGTGCAGGTGCACCACGGCGTTGACGTCCGGGCGGGCACGGTAGAGCGCGAGATGCAACGCCAGCTCGCTGGTCGGCTCGATGCGCGGCGGCGGCAGGGCGCCGATCGTCGCGAGCTCGCCGTCCGTGACGCGAACCGGCGCGAAACTGGCCCGGCTCAGCCGGTCGAGCCAGGCGCCACTCGCGGTCACCCAGATGGCGTCCTCGTCGGGAATCCGGGCGGACAGATTGCCGCCGGAGCCGCAGACAAGTCCGGCCTGGACCACGTCGTAACCCACGTGCGCGAGCTGATCACGCAGGTCACCGGGCACGTAGTTCACCTGTTCCTCCTCGTTTCGCCAGGGGTGGCCAGGGAAGAGGTCCTCGGCCTGGCGTCACGCCCCCATGTTCCAGTGACGCCAGGCAATGCCCACCGATCAGCGCGCCTTCTTGGTCGCCCGCTTGCGGGGCGGCGTCAGCAGGTCCGCGATGGTCGCGATGGCGGTCGGCACCAGGCGGTAGTACGCCCAGACTCCCCGCTTCTCGCGCTCCAGCAGACCCGCCTCGGTCAGGATCCGCAGGTGGTGACTCACGGTCGGCTGCGACAGCCCCAGGGGAGCTGTCAGGTCGCAGACACAGGCCTCACCGTCCGTCGCGGACTGAATAAGGCTGAGCAGCCGCAGCCGTGCCGGGTCGGCGAGCGCCTTCAGCACTCCCGCCAGGCGCTCGGCGTCGGCGCGTTCAATCGGCTCGCCGGCAAGCGGCGAGATCTGAGGCATCGTCATTTCCGCCAACGCAGTTCCCACGATCTCCATCCTTCCACCAACTGCATCGATTCTCCTGCATGTGAGCAGGAACGAACCGGCTAACTTTCAGGCCGTAAGGCCGACATCGAGCACCGTGTCGGTCAACCGCCGACGCGGGCCGGAACCCCGTACCGCGTCACCCATCCGATCAACCTTTCCGCCCGCACCGACTTCGGTCTCTGCCTCCTGCAACGCCTCAGCCGCCACTTGGTCGCTACCCATCCGTGTCGAGCTCTCGATCCCCTTCTCGGGAGTGAGCCAACCCACATTGTCAATTCATCGATTGTTTCGGTTCACCGATCCAGGCGATGACTCGGCACGGAACGCGTCGACACCATCACGCCACGCTGCGCGATCAACGGGTCGCTACGCGCCTCACGACCCGATGAAAGCACGACGCCACGCTGTGCGACGGGCAATTCAGTGATGAATTTACCCAGGTCGTGCCGTGCCTCCATGACATCGAGCGTACTGGCTTGAAGGAAACCGGAATCTTTCGCCCCGCCGGGGCGGAACGGAACTATTGACCCAGGGCTCTACATGGCTCTGTAAAGAAGGTTTACCGATCGGACAACGGATCTCGACCTTTCCGGCGACCATAGATGCAGCTCAAAGCAGCCAACACCGCCACGGTACCCATCCGCCCCTCAAGATGACCTGGTAGCCGCGCTGTGAGACTGCTGTGAACCCCGCCAATCACGTTTGTCCGTCCAGGCGAAAACACCCACCGGACGGCCGATCTCGTGCTATCCGGACAGCCGATCGAGTGAAGGCGAAGGAAACCGTCTGTACCCGTTCGAGTGACCCACAGTTGTCGATACCGATCCGGATCTAGGCAGGCTTCCGCATGGTCACTCGGGGGGCCGCCGCCAGTATTCGTCATCGGATCCAGGGGCGGGCCGGTTCGCCGCCCGATCACCCGGCCGCGAAGCCTCCCCGATGTGTCCTTGCCCACTCTCCGTAGCCGGCTCGGGGTCCGCGACGCTTCCCGAACCCTCCGTCACACCGGTTGGCGATCGGTCTCCGGCGGCCGGCGCCCACTGCTGGGCGGCCGGAGGTCGCTCAGTGGACGGGTGATCAGCGGGCCCACCCGTCGGGGAACCGACAGCGGACGATGCCTCTGGCCGGCTCCCCTCAGCCGGGGCAATCGGAGCCGGCCCCGGCGAGCTCGGGACAGGCCTGGCGGCCTCAGCCGGTGGAGTGGCCGCGGGCGACGCAGCCGGGAAGCCGCCGACGGGCGGGTAGGCACCCGGTGATCCGGGAGGCGGGTAGGCGGACAGGTCGTCGGGCGACGGCACGTGCGCCGACGGCGGCACGGGCGGGGCGAACCCGGATGGGCCAGCCGAGGCGTACGGGGAGGTTTGCATCGGCGGTGCGTACCCCCGAACAGGCGTCGGTGAACCACCTGCGGCAAGCCCGGAATGCGGCGCGCCGGAGGGCGCGCCCGAAGTCGCTCCGGGAGGAGCCGCCGGCGGCGCTCCAGGAACCGTGCCGAAGGGCGCACCCACCGGCGATCCGGGGGCCGCACCGAAGGGCGCACCTGACGGTGAGCCGGGAGCCGCGCCGTAGTGGGCGCTCGACGGCGTCCCGGAGGCCGCGCCGTAGGGGGCGCCTGACGTCGGGGACGGCGATCCGAACGGCGCGCCCGGCGGCGGGGCGTAGGGCGAGCCGATGGGCACACCGTGAGCGCCCGGCCCTCCGTGGAAAGCGCCCGGGGCGCCCGGAGCCCCGAACGGGCCGGGACGCTGCGCGAAGCCGGGGTGGCCGGGAGCGCCGTGCGGGCCGAACGGCGGGCCGGCGGGAGACGGCTGGGGGGCGTAGCCGAAGAACGTGCGCGGGGCGGCCAGCAACATGGCCCCGACGGCGAGGTAGGCGAGGACCTGGAGGCCGGTCACCACGACGTTCAGGCCGATCCACCCGTCCGGGTAGGCCGAGCCGAGCGCGTCGCTGATCGAACCGGGCACCGGGTCGCCGGAGCGCTGGGCCAGCACCGTGACGAACGAGCCGAGGCCGCCCAGGACGCCCAGCACGCAGAAGACCAGCGAGGCCACCCGGGCCACCCGGCTGCCGCGGCGCAGCCCCAGCCCCAGCACCACGAAGAGCGCGAAGAACAGGATCGACAGCACCGCGGCGAGCGCGGCGTCGAGCCAGACCACGGTGACGAAGTTGTCCGCCTCGGCGCCGCCGGCCGCGTCGCGGAAGCGGCTGACCGTGCCGGGAGCGATGGCGACAGTGACGATGGCATAGACCAGGCCGGCCGCGCCCATCAGCCAGAGCAGGGCGGATGCGGCCGTCACGGCGGGCGGGCGGCCGCTGCTGGGCGGCGCGGGCGCGGTGACGGGTGGCACGGCTGCGTAGGACATCGATGGCTCCCGCGGTGTTCGGTTGGCAGGAAACCTACCGCGTAGCCGGGCCCCGTCGCGGACGGACCGCAAGGCCTGTGGACAAGCGAACCGGCCCGCCTGTGGACAGGCGGACCGGTTCAGGAATTCTCGGGCAGGATGGGCGGGCGCCGGTCGTCAGGCCGGATCCCGCGGCGGCCGCTGCTCGTCGGCGGGCGGCGCCGAAGCCGGAGCCGAGTCGGAGCCGGACGGCACTGCCGGGTGAGGAGGAGACGACGCCGGATCAGTAGCGGACGGTGCTCCCGGGTGGGGAGGCGCCGGATGAGAAGCGGGCGGCGCCGATCGGGGAGCCGCCGAGTCGGGTGCCGGAGGAGCCGTAGCCGGCGGCTCGCCCGGACGGCCGCCCGAAGCGGAATCCGGTTCGGCGGGCGTGGGCGGTAACTGCCACGGGTCGCTCGGCGGACCGAACTCTTCCGGCGAGGCGGGCGGCTGCGAGGCCGGGAAAGGCGGCGGGTAGGTGCCCGCTCCGCTGGGCGGACCGGGATAGTGACCGGGGTACGGCGTGGGCTGTCCCGGATAGGCCGGCTGTCCGGGATAGGCAGGCTGTCCCGGATAGGCAGGCTGTCCGGGATAGGCCGGCTGTCCCGGATAGGTGGAGTGGCCCGGGTAGGGCGGCAGTCCCGGCGCCGGTTGTCCGGGCGCCGGTTGTCCGGGCGCCGGTTGTCCGGGCGCTCCGTAGGAGGGCTGACCCGGGTAGGGCGGCAACCCCGGCGCCGGCTGCCCGGGCTGCCCGAAGGACGGCTGACCGGGCGATCCGGACGGCGGCTGCGCACCGTGTGGCGAACCCGCCTGCCCGAAGGCCGACGGACCGCCCTGCGGTGAACCGGGAGGCCCCCAGCCCGACTGGCCACCCTGCTGCGGCGAACCCGGCTGGCCAGGTCCGAGCGGCCGGTAAGCGGACTGATCCCCGTGCGGCGAGCCGGAGACGCCGGAGACGCCAGGCGCTCCGGGCCCGCCGGGAACTCCCGGAGCGCCAGGGATTCCCGGAGCGCTTGTGAATCCAGGAGCCGCTGGGAATCCGGGAGCGCCGGGCTGCCCGTACCCACCCGGATACGGCTGCCCGTACATCGGCTGCTGATAGCCACCCGGATATCCGGGCTGCTGGTACGGCCCCCACCCGGAAGCCACCCGCCACCGGAAGAACCGGTTCGACGGCGGCACCGCGAGCAGAACGATCACCGCGATCAGCGCCGCCAGCGCGAAGAGCGTGAACCAGACCGCGATCGAGTCGAACCACCCCGGCACCACGCCTTCCAGCCGGGCGTCCAGCTCCGCCTGGGTGGGCAGCCGGCCCGACCCGTTCGCGCCGGTGTCCCCGACCACCGTCGCGAAGTCGGTCACCAGCGCCAGCGCCGTCGACGGGATCACCACCGCGCAGCACATCAGCAGGCCGGAGACGATCCACGTGATCACCCGCGACGGCTGCTTGCCGCGCAGGTTGAACACCCCGAGCAGGGTCAGCCCGACCGCCACGATCAGATAGAGCACGATCAGCATCACGGCGACCGCCCTGATCCCGCCGGCGATGTTCTCGAACTCGGTACCGCCGTACGCCTGCTCGTACACCTCCCCGGCCTTGTCCAGCGCGGCGTAGGCCAGGAACGTGTAGATCACCTGAACGGCGGCGACCAGGAAGAGCAGCGCCGACGAGATCGTCACGGTGGCCGGCCGGCCCGGTGGTGGCGGAGCCGCCGGATAGTGCGGCGGATATGTGGGAACGGTCACAGCGCCCTCCTCTAGATCCATTCACGGTATCGGCCGGCGACCAGGTCCGGCGACCGGCACGCACACCGCGGCGCTGCGGCAACATCGGGCGACGATGACGCGAACGGCCGCGCGAGGGGTCGCTCGTTCGAGGGGCGGCGTCGCTGGACGCCACCACCTAGACTTCCATGACATGGCGTCCGGCAGGCACCAGAGACCTCCAGCGACGCCCGCTGCCCGCACGAGTCGCCCGCCCCGCTCACCCATCGCCGGGGCCGAGGCAGACCGATCCCGGGCCCTCTCCCGATTGCGCGGGCCGCGTGACCACACCGCGGCCGCCCCAGACCTGACAAGGACCGGTGAGTCCCATGCCCCACGCAGACACCCTGACCGTCGTGCACCATGACGACACCTGGACCCGATTCGAAGACGTCCGATATCAGCTCCACCGGGACGGCATCCGGATCTGGTCCGCCGAAGGCGAGCACGCCATCACCGATGTCCTGATGACCCACGCGTACCGGCAGCGCGAAGCGGCCTCGTAGGAAGAACGGCCCCGGGGAAACCCGGGGCCGTTGCGCTGAGCACCGTTATCCGCGCCGGACCGCCAGCCCGTCGAGCGAGTCGTTGATCGAGACCACCACGGTGTCCCCGTCCTGGATCTCCCCGGCCAGCAGCGCCTTCGCCAGCAGGTCCCCGATCGTGGCCTGGACCAGCCGGCGCAGCGGTCGCGCGCCGTAGATCGGGTCGTACCCGTGCTCGCCCAGCCAGTCCACCGCCTGGTCGGTGACGAACAGGGTGAGCCGGCGCTCGGCGAGCCGGCTCCGCAGCCGGCCGAGCTGGATGTCCACGATCTGGGTCAGGTCGTCGCGGGTGAGCGCGTGGAACACGACGATGTCGTCCAGCCGGTTCAGGAACTCCGGCTTGAAGTGCGCCCGGACCGCGGCCAGCACCTCGTCGTGCCGTTCCTCGTCGCTCATGGTGAAGTCGGCGGCCGACGAGCCCAGGTTCGACGTCAGCACCAGGATCGCGTTCCGGAAGTCGACCGTCCGGCCCTGGCCGTCGGTGAGCCGGCCGTCGTCGAGCACCTGCAACAGCACGTCGAAGACGTCCGCGTGCGCCTTCTCCACCTCGTCGAGCAGGACCACGCTGTACGGCCGGCGGCGCACCGCCTCGGTCAGCTGGCCGCCCTCCTCGTACCCGACGTATCCGGGCGGGGCGCCGACCAGCCGCGCGACGGAGTGCTTCTCCCCGTACTCGCTCATGTCGATCCGGACCATCGCCCGCTCGTCGTCGAAGAGGAAGCCGGCCAGCGCCTTGGCCAGCTCGGTCTTGCCGACGCCGGTCGGGCCGAGGAACAGGAAGCTGCCGGTCGGGCGGTCCGGGTCGGCGATGCCCGCGCGGGCTCGCCGGACGGCGCCGGCCACCGCGGCCACCGCCTCGCGCTGGCCGATCACCTTGGCCTGCAGGGTCTCCTCCATGCGGAGCAGCTTGGCGGTCTCGCCCTCCATCATCCGGCCGGCCGGGATGCCGGTCCACGAGGAGATCACCTCGGCGATGTCGTCCGCGCCGACCTCCTCCTTGACCATCGGCGGCTCGGCGCTCTCCTCCTCGGACGCGGCCGCCGCGTCCATCTCCTTTTCCAGGCCCGGGATCACCTCGTAGAGCAGGCGGGAGGCCTGCAGCAGGTCGCCGTCGCGCTCGGCCCGCTCCTGCGCCGCCCGCGCCTCGTCGAGCTGCTTCTTGAGCTCGCCGACCCGGTTCAGGCCGCCGCGCTCGCGCTCCCAGCGGGCGTTGAGCGCGGTCAGCTCCTCGGTCTTGTTGGCCAGGTCCTCACGCAGCCGGGCCAGACGGACCCGGGACGCCTCGTCCGACTCGTTCTGCAGGGCCATCTCGTCCATCCGCATCCGGTCGACGACCCGCTGCAACTGGTCCAGCTCGACCGGCCGGGAGTCGATCTCCATCCGCAGCCGGGAGGCGGCCTCGTCGATCAGGTCGATCGCCTTGTCCGGCAGGAACCGGTCGCTGATGTAGCGGTCGGACAGGGTGGCGGCGGCGACCAGCGCGGCGTCGGTGATCTGCACCCGGTGGTGCGCCTCGTAACGTCCCTTGAGGCCGCGCAGGATGCCGATGGTGTCCTCGACCGTCGGCTCGCCGACCACCACCGGCTGGAAGCGCCGCTCCAGCGCCGGGTCCTTCTCGATGTGCTCGCGGTACTCGTCGAGCGTGGTCGCACCGACCATGCGCAGCTCACCGCGGGCCAGCATCGGCTTGAGCATGTTGCCGGCGTCCATCGAGCCCTCGCCCTTGCCGGCGCCGACCACCGTGTGCAGCTCGTCGAGGAACGTCACGACCTGGCCGTTGGAGCTGCGGATCTCCTCCAGCACGCTCTTGAGCCGTTCCTCGAACTGACCCCGGTACTGCGCGCCGGCGACCATGGCGCCCAGGTCGAGGGAGACCAGCTTCTTGTCGCGCAGGGTCTCCGGCACGTCGCCGGCCACGATGCGCTGGGCCAGGCCCTCGACGATCGCGGTCTTGCCGACGCCGGGCTCGCCGATCAGGACCGGATTGTTCTTGGTACGCCGGGACAGCACCTGCACCACGCGGCGGATCTCCGCGTCGCGCCCGATCACCGGGTCGATCTTGCCCTCGCGGGCCAGCGCGGTCAGGTCGACGCTGTACTTCTCCAGCGCCTTGTACGTCTGCTCGGGATCCGCGTTCGTCACCTTCCGGTCGCCGCCGCGCACCTGCGGGAACGCGGCGACCAGGCTCTCCTCGGTGGCGCCTGCGGCCTTGAGCGCCTGGCCGACCGCCCCGCCGACCCGGGCCAGGCCGGCCAGCAGGTGCTCGGTGGAGACGTACTCGTCGCCGATCGGCTTGGCGATCAGCTCGGCCTCCCCGATCGCGTTGACGAACTCGCGGGAGAGGCTGGGCTCGGCGGTGCTGGAGCCGCGCGCGCTGGGCAGCTGCTCGACGGCACGGGCCGCGGACCGGCGGACGTCCGCGGGGTTGGCGCCGACGGCGCGCAGCAGCGCCGGTGCGGTGGACCCGGCGGTGTCCAGCAGTGCCAGCAGCATGTGCCACGGCTCGACGGTGGCGTGCCCGCTCTGTGCGGCGGTGGCCACGGCGCCCTTGATCACGTCGCGGCTCTTGGTGGTCAAACGTTCGGCGTTCATGAGCTCCCCTGATCGGCGTCCCACCGGGTGTAACCCAACAGACTTGAGCCTATTTCACTCAACTTTAACTTGCTCGGGGAAGGCGGCCGGAAAGCAGGGGGTGACGGTCACCACCGACGAGAGCGCTCTCCCACGGAAGCGCCGTAACGTACGAGAAGTGACGCGCCTCCTGTCGCGGCGGCTGCTTCCGCTCGGCTTCATGTTTCTCGCCTCCGGGATCGCCACCGCGGTGGTCGGCCCGTTCCTCGGCCTGTTCCTGAGCACCGCGGTGCACGCCGGTCCGGTCCAGGTCTCCGCGTTCCTGATCGTCGCCTCGCTCTCCGGCGTGGCCATGTCCCAGGCCCTCGCCCGGATCTCGGACCGGCGCCCGATGCGGCGGACCCTGCTCCTCGCCGCGGCCCTGGCCGGCTGCGCCGGCACCGGGCTGACCTCGGTGGTGCGCAATTACTGGATCCTGTTGGCGCTCACGGTGACCGCGACGGCAGTCGCCGGCTCGCTCTACCCGCAGTCCTTCGCGTACGCACGCCAGGTGCTGACCAGCGACGATCCGGCCCGCGCCGCGATGGGGATCAGCGCGCTGCGAACGGTGTTCTCGATCGCCTGGGTCGGCGGCCCGCCGCTGGCCGCGATCCTGCTGGACCGGACCGATTTCCGGTACGTGTACGGCACGGCCGCCGTCCTCTACCTGATCGCCGCCCTGATCACCACGCGCTGGCTGCCCGAGATCGAGGCGCCCGCCCCGGGATCGTCCGGCGGACTCGACGACGGCCGGACGCCGCGCGCGATGTACCCGATCATCGGCGGCTTCGTCCTGCTCACCACCACCATGGTGCTCGGCGTGCAGGCGATGTCGCTGTTCGTCAGCGAGGACCTGCACGGCACGGTCGGCGACTCCGGCCTGGTCCTCGGGCTGTGCGCGGCGCTGGAGATCCCGTTGATGCTCGGCTTCGGCGCGCTGAGCACCCGGATGCCGCTGCGCCGGCTGATCCTGTTCGGCGCCGTCTGCGGGGTGGCCTACCAGGCGCTGGCCGCGACGGCCCAGGCGACCTGGATGCTGGCCGCCGCCCAGGTGCTGAACGCCATGTTCATCGCGGCCAACTCCGGCCTCGGCATCTCCTACGTGCAGGACATGATGCCGCTGCACCCGGGACGGGCCACGACGCTGTTCACCAACACGTTCCCGCTCGGGCAGATCCTCGCCGCTCCGCTCTTCGGCGTGGCACAGGAGTTCGACTACCGCCTCGCGTACGTCATGAATCTGGGTCTGGCGGTCCTGGGTCTGTTCCTCCTGCTGGTGGCGAAGCCACCGGCCCGCACCGTGCCGGAGCAGGTGCCGCGGATCGGCGCCGAGAAGATGTGACGCTGCGGCAAAAGTCACTCACCGCGGGCTAACGTGGTGCTCGTGCGCGTACGGGTGGAACAGACTCCGCTGCCAGGAATCGGCGTCCGACACGACCTGGTGACGTCCTCCGGGCGTACGGTCGGCGTGGTCTCGCATCGCAACGGGCGGCGCGATCTGGTCCTGTACGACGTCGACGACCCGGACTCGTGTCTGGCCTCGATCCCGCTCACCGACGACGAGGCGGAGGCCCTGGCCGACGTCCTCGGCGCGTCGCTGATGCTGGGCCAGCTGGCCGGACTGCGCCAGCAGGCCGCCGGACTGCTCACCGAGCAGATCGCGCTGCCGGCCGGCTCGCCGTTCGTCGGCCGGCAGCTCGGCGACACCCGGGCCCGCACCCGCACCAGCGCGTCGATCGTGGCGGTGCTGCGCGACCGCGAGGTCATCCCGTCTCCCGGCCCGTCCTTCCGGTTCGAGGCGAACGACGTGGTCGTCGCGGTCGGCACCCGCCACGGCCTGGACGGCGTCACCGCCATCCTGGCCGGCGACACCGACGGCTGAGGCCGGCTCGTGCATGACACGACGGTCCTGCTCATCGAGTTCGGCGCGCTGCTGTTCGGCCTCGGCATGCTGGGCCGGGTCGGCCGCCGGTTCGGGCTCTCGCCGATCCCGCTCTACCTGCTGGCCGGCCTCGCCTTCGGGCAGGGCGGCCTGGTCCAGCTCTCGGCGAGCAACGATTTCACCGCGATCGGCGCGCAGATCGGGGTGATCCTGCTCCTGGTCATGCTGGGGCTGGAGTACTCGGCCGACGAGTTGGTCGGCAACCTGCGCTCGGCGGCCCCGGCCGGGATCATCGACATGCTGCTGAACACGGTGCCCGGGGCGCTGTTCGCGCTGCTGCTGGGCTGGGACGCGAAGGCGGCGCTGGTGCTGGCCGGGATCACCTGGGTCTCCTCGTCCGGGGTGATCGCCAAGGTGCTCGGCGACCTGGGCCGGCTCGGCAACCGGGAAACCCCGGTGATCCTCTCGGTACTGGTGATCGAGGACCTGGCGATGGCGTTCTACCTGCCGATCGTGACCGCGGTGCTGGCCGGCGTGGGTCTGCTGGGCGGCCTGAGCACGCTCGGCGTCGCGGTCGTCACGGTGGTCGCGGTACTGGTGGTGGCGATCCGGTACGGCGGCCCGATCAGCCGGTTCATGTCGGTGAAGGACCCGGAGGCGCTGCTGCTCAGCGTCTTCGGGCTGACCCTGTTCGTCGCCGGGGTGGCGGCCGAGCTCAAGGTCTCCGAGGCGGTCGGCGCGTTCCTGGTCGGCATCGCGCTCTCCGGGCCGGTCGCACACCACGCCACCCAGATGCTCTCGCCGCTGCGGGACCTGTTCGCGGCGGTGTTCTTCGTCTTCTTCGGGCTCTCCACCGACCCGGCCGACATGCCGCCGGTGCTGCTCCCGGCGCTGGGCCTGGCCGTGCTGACCATGCTGACCAAGGTGGCCACCGGATACCTGGCGGCCCGGCGGTCCGGGATCGCACTGCCCGGCCGGCTGCGAACCGGGTTCGCGCTCACCCCGCGTGGCGAGTTCTCCGTGGTCATCGCGGGGCTCGCGGTCGTCTCCGGGGTGGATCCCCAACTGGCGCCGCTCGCCACCGCGTACGTGTTGATCACTGTCATCTCCGGGCCGGTGCTGGCCCGCCTCCCGGACTACTCCTGGTTCAAGAATCTGCTCCGCCGGCGCATGGCCGCCCAGAGATCTACGGCCTGACCCGGGTCCACAGTTGAGTGATCTGGATAACGCCACGACCTCACCTCGGCGCCAGCCAAAAGTTACTGTCCAGTATCTGAATGTGAACTCTTGACACTTCCGTTCACTCGTTCATCGCGCTACCGTTGCGCCGCGGCGACTCTGTGTATTGGGACGTTCGACACGTGCGACGGACGGTGTGATTCCCGTCGCAGGCGAATGGGTGAATAAGGCGGCGGCGTTGAGTGTGCGAGAGGCGACTTTCATCGGGTTCGGCAACCCGGTCGATCCCCGGCCGGGCGAGCTGGAGGCATGGGCCTATCATCCCGAGGCGGTACCGCTGAGCGCGATGCCACGGGACTGGGATCTGCTGATCTCCGGCGACGTGCTCGGCCCGACCCTGTTCGAGCTGGCCATGGACCGGCAGTGCCCGGCCCGCCGGTTCGCGCAGCACTGCATGTACATCTATGCGGCGGACGGTGTCCGGCAGAACGCGACCAGCCAGCGCAAACGACGGTTGAAGAAGTTCATCGAGCGCGCCGAGGAGGTCGGCGACGAGCCGATGCAGATCTGGGCGCACAACTGCCGGGTCCTGATGACCCGGCAGGAGCTGTTCGACCATCACGACTGGATGGAGGGCGGCCTGGTGCGCAATCCGCGCCGGATAGGCCTCTTCAACCGTCGGTAATCGACAAATCACTACATGCAGTAACGGCGGCCCTCCATCGGAGGGCCGCCGTGCTATTTGTCCGGGGAGCGGCGTGGGCGCCAGACCACCAGCGCGGTGGACTGGGTCTCCTGCCGGACCAGATCACCCCGGCCGGCGTACGGATTCATCGCCTCCAGCTGGGCGATCCGCGCGTACGCGTGGTCCAGCTGCTGCTCCAACTCGGCGACCTGCTGCTGCAGGTCGCCGACCAACTGCTCGAGCCCGATGATCCGCTTTATGCCGGCCAGGTTGACGCCGTCCTCCTGGCTGAGCCGCTGCACCTCGCGGAGCAGCGCCACGTCCCGCTCGCTGTAGCGCCGACCGCCACCGCCGGCCCGGCCGGGCTGCACCAGGCCGAGCCGGTCGTACTGCCGCAGGGTCTGCGGGTGCATCCCGGCCAGCCGCGCCGCCACGGAGATGATCAGGACCTTCGCGTCGGAGGCCTGTTCCACCGAGATGCTGATCTCTTCATACACGTGCCACCTCCGGAAGGGTCCCTAGACGGTCTTGCGCAGGCGCGCGTCGAGCCGGTCCCGCCCCGCGGGCGGGGTGAGTTTCGCGAACTTCTCCAGCGCGTCCCGGGCCTCGCCGGTCACGCCGGACGGGATCTGCACCTCGACCGTGACGATCAGGTCGCCGGACTGCCCCTCCTTGCGGGTCACCCCCTTGCCCCGGGCCCGCAGCTTGCGGCCGCTCGGCGTCCCCGCCGGCACCCGCAGCGTGACCGGGCTGTCCAGGGTGGGCACCCGCAGGTCGGTGCCGAGCACGGCCTCCGCCACGGAGATCGGAACAGTCAGCGTGAGGTCGTCCCCACTGCGCCCGAACAGGTCGTCGGGACGCACCTTGACCTGCACGTACAGGTCGCCGGCCGGGCCGCCCCGGTCGCCCGGCTCGCCGCGGCCGGACAGCCGGATCCGCTGTCCGTCCGCGACGCCGGCCGGGAACCGGACATTGATCGTCCGGCTCTTGGTGACGCCACCGGTGCCCCGGCACTCAGGGCACTTCTCGTCCACGATGCTGCCCGAGCCCTGGCACTCCCGGCACGGCTCGGAGAAGCTGAACGAGCCCTGGTTGCTGGAGATCAGGCCCGAGCCGTGGCATTTCGGGCAGGCGCGCGGCATGGTGCCGGGCTTGGCCCCGTTGCCGTGACAGGTGTCGCAGGCGCCGGGGGTGCGCAGCGTAAGCGGCAGGGTGGTGCCCCGCACGGCCTGCGTGAAGTCCAGCGTCACCTCGGTCTCCACGTCCCGGCCGCGCTGCGGGCCACGCCGCCCGGCCGGGTTCCCGGCGCCACCGCCGCCGGAGAAGATCGAGCTGAAGATGTCGGAGAAGCCGGTGCCGCCGAACCGGCGGTCGGCGCCGCCACCACCCGCGCCCGCCCCGCTGAACCCGCCGAACAGGTCGGACGGGTCGAACTGGGCGCCGCCGCCGGGCCGTCCCGCGCCGCGGCGGAACGCTCCGGAGCCGAACAGGGAGCGCATCTCGTCGTACTCTTTGCGCTTCTTGTCGTCGGCCAGCACGTCGTACGCCTCGGACGCGGCCTTGAACTTCTCCTCCGCTTCCTTGTTCCCCGGATTGCGGTCGGGGTGCAGGTCGCGAGCGAGCTTCCGGTAGGCCTTCTTGATCTCGTCGGTTGAGGCCGACTTGGTCACGCCGAGCACGGCGTAGAAGTCCTTCTCGAGCCAGTCCTTCGAGCTCACTCGGCCTCCCTCCTCGACTGACGGGTGAGGTCCCGCCCACCGGCGAGCCGGTGGGCGGGACCGGAAAGGAATCTCACTCCGGATCGGCGACGGCGACCATCGCCGGGCGCAGCAGCCGCTCGCCCAGCGTGTAACCGCGGCGCATCACCTCGACGCAGGTCGGCTCCGTCACGTCCGCGGACGTCTGGTGCGCGACCGCCTCGTGGCGGTTCGGGTCGAACGGGTCGCCCTTCTCGCCGAACGCGACCAGGCCGAGCTTGCCGGTCGCCGCGGTGAGCTGCTCCGCCACCGAGGCGAACGGCCCGACCAGGTCACCGTGCTCACGGGCCCGGTCGATGTCGTCCAGCACCGGCAGCAGCGCGGTGAGCACCGCACCCGTGGTCTGCTCCGCGGCCGCACCCCGGTCGCGGTCCACCCGCTTGCGGTAGTTGGCGTACTCCGCGGTCACCCGCTGCAGGTCGTGGGTCCGCTCGTCGAGCTCGCCACGCAGCGCCGACAGCTCAGCGCCGAGGCCGGGCTTGGCCTCCTCGACCACCGGAGTCGTCTCCTCCTCCTCGGGCGCGCGGTGTGCGCCGCGCTTCTTCTGGGGAGCCTCGTCGGTCGTCGCGTCGGTCTCGCCCTGGATGACTTCGCGCTCGGTCGCCGGACCGCCGGTCTCGTCGTCCTTGGCACTCACTTCTTGTCGTCCTCCACGATCTCGGCGTCCACGACGTCGTCGCCGCCGGCTGCCGGGCCCTGACCGGTCGCGCCACCCGGCGCGCCCTCGCCCCCGGGGCCGGCCTGCGGGGCCTCGCCCTGCGAGTAGAGCAGCGAGCCGGCCTCCTGGGAGACCTGCGACAGCCGCTCGTGCGCCGACTTGATCTTCTCGATGTCGGTGCCGCCGAGCGCGCCGCGGAGCTCGCCGAGCGCCTCGCCGATCTTGTTCTTGCTGTCCTCGGGGAGCTTGTCGCCGCTCTCCGCCAGGAACTTCTCGGTCTGCCACTGGAGCTGCTCGGCCAGGTTGCGGGCCTCCGCGTCCTCACGCCGCTTCTTGTCGTCCTCGGCGTGCGACTCGGCGTCGCGCATCATCCGCTCGATGTCCTCCTTCGGCAGCGCGGAGCCGCCGGTGATGGTCATCTTCTGCTCCTTGCCGGTGCCCAGGTCCTTGGCGGACACGTGCACGATGCCGTTCGCGTCGATGTCGAAGGAGACCTCGATCTGCGGAACGCCGCGCGGCGCCGGCGCGATGCCGGACAGCTCGAAGGTGCCGAGCTTCTTGTTGTACGCCGCCATCTCGCGCTCACCCTGGTAGACCTGGATCAGCACGGAGGGCTGGTTGTCGTCCGCCGTGGTGTAGACCTCGGAGCGGTGCGCCGGGATGGTGGTGTTGCGCTCCACCAGCTTGTGCATGATGCCGCCCTTGGTCTCGATGCCCAGCGACAGCGGGGTGACATCGAGCAGCAGGACGTCCTTGACCTCGCCCTTGAGCACGCCGGCCTGCAGGGCGGCGCCGACCGCGACGACCTCGTCCGGGTTGACGCCCTTGTTCGGCTCCTTGCCGGTCAGGCTCTTGACCAGCTCGGTCACCGCCGGCATACGGGTCGAGCCACCGACCAGGATGACGTGGTCGATGTCGGCCAGCTTGACGTCGGCGTCCTTGATCGCGGACTCGAACGGGCCCTTGCAGCGGTCCAGCAGGTCCTGCGTCATGCGCTGGAACTCGGCCCGGGACAGCGAGGTGTCCAGGTGCAGCGGGCCGTTCGCCCCGGCGGTGATGTAGGGCAGGTTGATGCTGGTGGTGGTGGCCGCGGAGAGCTCGATCTTGGCCTTCTCGGCGGCCTCGCGCAGACGCTGCAGGGCCATCTTGTCCTGGGACAGGTCGATGCCGTGCTCGCCGCGGAAGGTCTTCACCAGGTGGTCGATGATCCGCTGGTCCCAGTCGTCCCCACCGAGGTGGTTGTCACCGGAGGTGGACTTGACCTCGATGACGCCGTCGCCCAGCTCCAGCAGGGAGACGTCGAAGGTGCCGCCACCCAGGTCGAAGACCAGGACGGTCTGCTCCTTGGAGCCCTTGTCCAGGCCGTAGGCCAGCGCCGCCGCGGTCGGCTCGTTCACGATCCGCAGGACGTTGAGGCCCGCGATCTCGCCGGCCTCCTTGGTGGCCTGCCGCTGGGCGTCGTTGAAGTACGCCGGGACGGTGATGACCGCGTCGGCGATCTGCTCGCCCAGGTAGGCCTCGGCGTCGCGCTTGAGCTTCATCAGCACCCGCGCGGAGATCTCCTGCGGGGTGTACTTCTTGCCGTCGATGTCGATCGACCAGTTGGTGCCGACCTCCCGCTTGACCGAGCGGATCGTCCGGTCCGGGTTGGTGACCGCCTGGCGCTTGGCGACCTCGCCGACAAGCACCTCGCCGTTGCGGGCGAAGGCGACGATCGACGGCGTCGTCCGGGAGCCCTCCGCGTTGGCGATGACGGTGGGCTCGCCTCCTTCCAGAACGCTGACGCAGGAGTTCGTGGTGCCGAGGTCGATGCCGACCGCACGTGCCATGGTGTTCCTCGCTTCGTAACCGGCTTGGTACAGGGTTGAGTGGAACCGACTCAATGATGCCACGGGGTCGCGACCCCGCCAAATCAAAGTTGAGCCGAGGAGACGCAAGTCGAGCGCTGAACGCCCTTACCCCGCGGAAAACCTCTGTACCTGTCCGGTCACGGCACACCGGTACCCGTTGCTCGCCCTGGATAGATCGTGCACGCTTTATCCGTGACGACGCACGGAGAGGCGGTCGGTCCGTCGGCCCCATCCGCCGTCCCCGCCACAACGAACAAGAAAGATCAGGTCAACTCGGCTGCCGCAGGCGCCGGCCCGGCGCGAGCAGACATTGTTGATCGTACGGGGCAGGGCCTGACCCGTCCCGCGAACAAGGAGAACGGCATCACCGCACCGGTCGCACCTCCACCCGCCGTGGGCAGGCTCGCGGCGGCACTGAGCCGATTGCGGGCGGCACTCGGCACGGTCTCCTACCCGCTGCTGCTGCCCTCCGCCGAGGAGGCCCAGCGGGTCGGTTCCGCCCTGCTCGCCCAGATCGACGACTATCTGCTGCCCCGGCTCGCCCGGCTCGACGCGCCACTGCTCGTGGTGGTCGGCGGCTCCACCGGCGCCGGCAAGTCGACCCTGGTCAACAGCCTGATCCAGGAGACCGTGACGACGGCCGGCGTGCTGCGCCCGACCACCCGCTCGCCGGTGCTGGTCGCCCACCCGGAGAACCTGGGCTGGTTCGAGCAGCCACACCTGCTGCCCGGGCTGATCCGCACCGTCAAGACCAGCGACGACCCGAACTCGCTGCAGGTGATCGGCGCCCGGGGCATCGGCCCGGGTGTGGCCCTGCTCGACGCGCCGGACGTCGACTCGGTGGTCGACCACAACCGCAAGCTCGCCGCCCAACTGCTGGCCGCGGCCGACCTGTGGCTGTTCGTCACCACCGCCGCGCGGTACGCCGACGCGGTGCCGTGGGAACTGCTCAAGACCGCCCGGCTGCGCGGCACGGTGATCGCCCTGGTGCTGGACCGGGTGCCGCTGGACGCGGCGGCCGAGATCTCCGCGCACCTGGGCGAGATGCTGACCCAGCACGACCTCGGCTCCGCCCCGCTGTTCGTGCTGCCGGAGACCGAGCTGGACGCCCGCGGCCTGCTCCCGGCCCCGGTGATTCAACCCATGCAGCAGTGGTTCGCCCAGCTCTCGGCCGATCCGCAAGCGCGCGACGCGGTGGCCCGGCAGACCCTCGACGGGGCGCTGGCGGCACTGGTCCCGGCCGTGGAGGGCCTGGCCGAGGCGGCCGACGACCAGGAACGAGCGGCCCAGGCACTGGACGAGCGGGTCGACGGGGCCTACCGCACGGCCAAACGGACCGTCCGGGACGGCCTGGAGGACGGCCGGCTGCTCCGCGGCGAGGTGCTGGCCCGCTGGCAGGAATTCGTCGGCACCGGCGAGCTCGTGCGGACGCTGGAATCCCGGGTCGGCGCCCTCCGGGACAAACTCGTCGCCGCCGTCACCGGCCGCCCCGAGCCCAGCCGCAACCTGCGGATCGCGCTGGAGTCCCAGCTGGTCACCCTGCTGCGCGGGGTGGCGGCGGACGCCGCCGAGCAGGCCTACGCGGCCTGGCAGGCGTTTCCGGCCGGCGAGGCGCTGCTGCTGCCGGAGCTGAAGAGGGCCTCCGAGAGCCTGCCGAGTCGCGCCGACCGGATGGTCCGCGACTGGCAGAAATGGGTGCTGGACCTGGTGCGGCGGGAAAGCGGCGACAAGCGCTCGGTGGCCCGCGGCGCGGCGTACGCGGTGAACGGCGCCGGTCTGGCCGTGATGGTCGCGGTGTTCACCTCGACCGCGTTCATCCCGACCGGGCTGGAGGTCGCGGTCGGCGCCGGCACCACCGTCGCGGCGCAGAAAGTGCTCGAGGCGGTCTTCGGCGACCAGGCGATCCGTACTCTGGCGGCACGGGCCCGCACCGAGCTGGTCGCCCGCTTCGACGAACTGCTCGACGCCGAGGCGGAGCGGTACACGAGGCAGACCGCCGCCGTGCGCCGCGAGGCGGAACCCGGCACACTGTTGCGCCGAGCCGCCGCAGAGGTGGAGAGCGCCAGGAAGGACATAGCGTTGACCGGATCGGGGTCATGAGTCTGGTGGAAAAGGTGCGCGACACCGATCGGGTGGACGCCGAGGCGCTGACCCGGCGGCTGGAGGCGATGACCCGGTTCCTGCGGCTGGTCGACCCGTACCTGCCCGACAGCGAGTTGGTGACCGCGCACACCGTCGTGGAACGGGCCAGTGGGCGGCTCACCCTGTCGCTCGAGCACACCGTGGTGGCGCTCGCCGGCAGCACCGGCAGCGGCAAGTCCAGCCTGTTCAACGCGCTGGCCCGGTTCAAGCTGTCACCGGTCGGGGTGCGCCGGCCGACCACCGGCACCGCGCACGCCGTGGTCTGGGGCCCGCTGGAGCCGGCGAACCGGCTGCTCGACTGGATCGGCGTGCTGCCCCGGCAGCGGTTCGTCCGGGAGAGCGCGCTGGACGGTGACGACGAGGCCGCGCTGCGCGGGCTGGTTTTGCTCGACCTGCCGGACTTCGACTCGGTCGAGCGCGCCCACCAATTGGAGGTGGACCGGCTGCTCGGGCTGGTCGACCAGATCGTCTGGGTGGTCGACCCGCAGAAGTACGGCGACCGGATCCTGCACCAGGCCTACCTCTCCCAGTTCAGCACGCACGCCGGGGTCACCATCGTGGTGCTGAACCAGGCCGACCGGCTCAACGCGCCGGACACCGAGATGGTGCTGCGCGACCTGCGGCGGCTGCTGGACGAGGACGGGCTGGCCGAGGCGCCGGTGCTGGCCTCCTCGGCGAAACAGCCCGGCATGCTGGGCGATCTGCGCGACGCCCTGGAGTCGACAGTGGCCGACCGGCAGGCCGCGCTGCGCCGCCTCGCCGCCGACCTGGACGCGGCAGGTGAGGATCTGGCCGCCATGATGGGCCCCCCGGCCGCCGAGGACGAGGTGGACCGGGCGACCGTGCGGCAGCTGACCGACGCGCTCGCGGCCTCCGCCGGCGTGCCCGCGGTGGCCGACGCCGCGGCCGCGGCATACCGGCGCCGTGCCGCCGTGGCCACCGGCTGGCCGCTGGTCCGCGGCCTGCGCCGGCTGCGCCCCGACCCGCTGCGCAAGCTGCACCTCGGGACGAAGCCGGAGACCGACGCGGTCTCCACGGACATCGTCCCGCGTACCTCCCTGCCGGAGGCCGACGCCGCACAGAAGTCCGCGGTGGGCCTCTCGGTACGCGCGGTCGCCACCCGCGCCGCGGCGCCGCTGCCCGAGATCTGGGCGCCCGCGCTCAACGACGCCGCCCGTTCCAAGGCCGGCGACCTGCCGGACGCGCTGGACAAGGCGATCGCCCGGACCGACCTGGACGCCGAGAGGCATCCGCTCTGGTGGCGGGTGGCCGGCGCGCTGCAGTGGGTGCTGCTCGCCGCCGCCACGGCCGGCCTGATCTGGCTGGTGCTGGGATACGCGATGAGCGCCCTCCGACTGCCCGACATCGGCGGCCCCGAGGTCGGCTCGGTGCCCCTGGCGACCGTGCTGCTGCTCGGCGGGCTGGCCGCCGGGCTGCTGGTCTGGCTGCTGCTGAAACCACTCGTCGAGGCCGGTGGGCGGCGCGCCCGCCGGCGCGCCGAGCAGCGGTTGCGGGCCGCGGTCACCGACGTCGGCCGTGAATACGTGGTCGCGCCGGTGCGTGAGGTGCTGAACGCGTACGCCCAGGCTCGCGAGGCGCTCGGCGTGGTGCGATCGGAGTAGTTCGGTGAACCTGCCGCGAGCGGTAGGCTCGCGGCATGCCGGCACCCCAGAGCGTGTACGAGGCGGTGCTGCACGCGGCCCGCGACGTGATCAAGCTGGGCAGCGCGCTGGACGCCGAGATGCTCGGAACAGCGCTGCTGGGCAGCGTCTACGCGGTCGCTCCGGGCGACCGGGCGACAGCTGTCCGGGACTTCGTGGGTGACTTCCTGGCCGCCACCGAGCAGCGGCCCGAGCCGGCCACCACGACCATCCGCGACGTGTTCGCGACCCTGGTGCCGGACGCGCCCGGCGCCGACCGGGTGAGACACGACCCGCGAGGCCCGTCCTGGGCCGGGCAGCTGGGACGGGTCCGGCCGACCGGGTGTCACGCCTACGGCGACGTGTACGGGGACCAGACGTCGTACCTGGTCACCTTCGCCTACGAGGACGACGACCAGGGCGGTCCCGAACACGCCGTGGTGGTCCTGATCGACCACAACATCGGCATCGTCAAGGACGTCTTCGTCGCGGCCTCCGCCGACCGCATCCTCGACCAGGTGCGCACGGTCTGCGAGCAGGACGAGCTGACCTGGTTCCGGGACGAGGACCCGGGCCGGCTGCGCGACGAGGTGGACCGGCATCTGGAGTTCACCGACGAGCTCGGCGAGCTGCCCGCGGACGGCTCGCTGGCCACCGACCGGGCGCTGGCCGCGGCCCGCCTGGGGCTGCTGCCGGCGCCCACCGTGCCGCCGCTCGCCGAGCCGGCCGGGCCGAACGCGGCCGAGCTGATGCGCGACTTCCTGGCCTCGCCGGAGGCCGCCCGTGCCGGGCTGAGCGGGCCGGACGCGGACCAGCCCTCGCTGCAGTTCTGCCTCGGCCTGCTGTTCGACCACGCGGCCACCCTGCCCGGCGGCGACCCGCTGCACTGGAGCCCGGCGGTGGCCGGCCTGTTCCTGCTGGACTGGGTGCACCGGCGGGCGGTGCTGGACATCGACGACGCGGCGATGCTGCCCCGGGTGGTGCGGGCCTGGTCGGCCTATGCGACCTGGCGGCGCGGTCTGCCGCCGGCCGCGGTGGCGGAGACCGAGGCCGAGGTGGAGAAGCTGGTGCCGGAGTTCGCCCGGCTCTACAGCACGGGTGAGCGGCGCAGCCCGGCTACCGCGGCGGTGGCGCAGCTGATCGCCGAAGGCGTGGACCCGAACGACTCGGACGCGATAGACGCCTGGCTGCAGGCCAACCGCGACCGTCTCGGCGACGACTGACGCTCCTGCTCCCACGCGCCACGAGGCCGGCCTGCGCCGGTCAAGGGCGACGAGCACCGGCCCGAGCCGTCCAGCTGGGCCTGGTGGTGGTCATGGAGCACTTCCACAGCCGCCACTGTGGAAAGCCCGCGCGCCCGAGCTATCTGTGATTCGCCTGGTACTCGTCCGCATGGTGGTCGGCATGGTGGCGTCCCACCCGCGAACTCCGCTGCCGCGCCGGAGTCTGCTCGTCGTGCAGCGTGTGTTCGGCGCGATGGTGTCCCCGGTACGGCCGGTTGGCGATCCGGTTCTCCTCGGAGCGCGGCTGGGTCATCGAGTGGCGGACGTTGCGGCCACCCGGGTAGCCGTGGTCGAGGGTGGGGACGGGGTTGGCGTTGTACGGGCGATCGGTCACCGCTGACCTCCGGCTGGGCTGGGACCGGCGGCAGGGCCGGTCGGAGATGGTGGTACGGAAGGCGGCTTCGCGCTCTTGGTGCGTGGAGTCGCCGACTGGCCGGCGGACGTGTCGCCACGCCACCCGCCGGGGTCGTCGTCATCTGAGATATCCGGTTCGTCCACCGCGGAGAGCTCGAACCGGGCCGGCCCGGCCGGCGGGATCTCCCAGTCGTCGGGGACCGGGGGAAGACCGGGAACTGTCGGGAACACCGTGATCGTGTCCGGGCGGGGGCGCGGCGGGGACGGCACGTCGTCCGGCACCCGGGGCAGGCCGGGGACGGTCGGCACCCGGTTCGCGCCCGACGGTCGGTCACCCGTTCGGTCCGGCCGCGACACGCCGGGAGGCTGGGCGGGCCGGGCGCCGGAATCGGACGGCGGGCGGCCCGGATCGCCGTACCGGGAATGGTTGGAAGGCCGCACCCGGCTGCTGGCCGGGGGTGGCCGGAACGGCGCGTCCAGTGCACGGTCGTGCCGGTTTCCGGCGATCTCGCTGGTCCCCGCGGTGATCACGGCGAGGGTGGGCAGCGAGGCCAGGCCGACCAGCATCGCCACCATCAGCAGGTAGCGCCGGGTCGGACCGGAGAAGCCGTGGTCCTCGCGGTATACGCCGTTGAACCGCTTGCGGAGCACCTTCAGGGGCGGCTCGTAGCCGTCGTCGTCGGGCAGGTGCGGCACGCGGGTGTCCCTTTCGAACCAAAGATCAAGTTGGATCCGTCTCGGTCAAAGGGGTGAACGACGCATGCTCCGTTCGGCATCGGCAGACTCGGGCTATTCGTACGGTAGTGACCGCCCGAAAACTACTAAAATCGGACAAATACCCTTAACGATATGTCAGCAGAAAATCTCTATTCGTGATCCATGCACTCTGTAACGTCCCTCACTACCTCTGTCAGGATGGTGGCGACGGCACCGCCGCCGTCGCCTTCCGCCGACCAGCGGGGCAACGGCGGGCCGTCCCGGCAGGGGCTGGGTCCCGGCCGGAACGTCGCGCGGCAGCCTCACCCGGCACATGCGCGGCTACCCCAGTGGTCCGCCGCGTGGCCGGGCGACACCCGCCGCGGGCGCAGAGAGATACAGGGAGACACGGATGGCGAAAGGCAAAGCCGCGGCGGCACCCCCCTCGGGAGGGGGCAGTGATGCTCCGGCGGGCGGCTTCGTCCAACTGCTCACGCCCGACGGCGAGCACGTCGGCAGCGTCACCACAGCGGACGGAACCACGTACTCGGTCGACTTCACCGACGAGGAGTACCGCGGGCTCTACCGCGACCTGGTGACCGTGCGCCGGCTCGACGCCGAGGCGACCGCTCTGCAGCGGCAGGGCGAGCTGGGGCTGTGGGCCAGTCTGCTGGGTCAGGAGGCGGCTCAGGTCGGCTCGGGCCGGGCCCTGCGTACGCAGGACATGGCTTTCCCGACCTACCGCGAGCACGGCGTGCTGTACTGCCGCGGCATCGACCCGATCATGCCGTTCGGCCTGTTCCGCGGCGTCGATCAGGGCGGGTGGGACGCGAACGAGCACAAGTTCAACAGCTACACCATCGTGATCGGCTCGCAGACGCTGCACGCGACCGGGTACGCGATGGGCGTCACCATGGACGGCAAGACCGGCAGCCCGGACGGCGAGGCGGTGATCGCGTACTTCGGTGACGGCGCGACCAGCCAGGGCGAGGTCAACGAGGCGTTCGTCTGGTCCGGGGTGTTCAACGCCCCGATCGTCTTCTTCTGCCAGAACAACCAGTACGCGATCTCCGAGCCGCTGGAGCGGCAGACCCGGATCCCGCTGTACCGGCGGGCCGCGGGATACGGCTTCCCCGGCATCCGGATCGACGGCAACGACGTGCTGGCCAGCTACGCGGTGACCCGTGCCGCGCTGGACAACGCGCGCAACGGCCAGGGCCCGACCCTGATCGAGGCGTACACCTACCGGATGGGCGCGCACACCAGCTCGGACGACCCGACGCGGTACCGGATCGCCAGCGAGGTCGAGTCGTGGAAGGCCAAGGACCCGATCGCCCGGGTCAAGGCGTTCCTCACCAAGCAGAAGCTGGCCGACGACACGTTCTTCGGCGAGGTCGACGAGGACGCCCGCAAGCTGGCCCTGGACCTGCGCGAGCGGGTGCTGGCGATGCCGGACCCGCAACCGGTCACGATGTTCGACCACGTCTATCCGAACGGCTCGCCGGAACTCGATGAGCAGCGCAAGGCGTTCACCGAGTACCACGCGTCGTTCGAGGGGAGTGGGCACTGATGGCCGAGACGATCACCCTGGGCAAGGCTCTCAACCACGGCCTGCGCCGTGCCCTGGAGAACGACCCGAAGGTCGTGATCATGGGAGAGGACGTCGGCAAGCTCGGCGGCGTCTTCCGGATCACCGACGGCCTGCAGAAGGACTTCGGCGAGGACCGGGTCATCGACACCCCGCTGGCCGAGGCCGGCATCGTCGGGACCGCGGTCGGCCTGGCCATCCGCGGTTACCGCCCGGTCTGCGAGATCCAGTTCGACGGGTTCGTCTTCCCGGCGTACAACCAGATCGTCGCCCAGGTGGCGAAGATGTTCTACCGCTCCAAGGGCAAGGTCCGGGTGCCGATCGTCATCCGGATTCCGTACGGCGGCGGCATCGGCGCGGTCGAGCACCACTCCGAGTCCCCCGAGGCGTACTTCGCGCACACCCCCGGTCTCAAGGTGGTGACCTGCTCGAACCCGGCCGACGCGCACACGATGATCCAGCAGGCGATCGCCTCCGACGATCCGATCGTGTTCTTCGAGCCGAAACGGCGTTACTGGGAGAAGGGCGAGGTCGACCTGGAGGCGCCGGTGAGCGGGGCGTTCCCGCTGCACTCGGCGCGGGTGGTGCGGCCCGGGACGGACGCGACGCTGCTGGCGTACGGCCCGATGGTCCGGGTGGCCCTGGACGCCGCGGCGGCCGCCGCCGAGGACGGCCGCAACCTCGAGGTCGTCGACCTGCGCTCGCTGTCGCCGGTGGACTACCCGGTGCTCGTCGAGTCGGTCAAGCGGACCGGCCGTGCGGTCGTGGTGCACGAGGCGCCGGGCAACATCGGCCTGGGCGCCGAGCTGGCCGCCCGGATCACCGAGGAGTGCTTCTACTCGCTCGAGGCCCCGGTGCTGCGGGTGACCGGTTACGACATCCCGTACCCGGCGGCCCGTTCCGAGGAGGAGTACCTCCCGGATCTGGATCGGCTCCTGGACGCCGTCGACCGTTCGTTCGGCTGGTGACGCGGATGTCCCGGATCAAGGAGTTCAACCTGCCCGACCTGGGCGAGGGGCTGACCGAGGGCGAGATCCTGACCTGGCTGGTGAAGGTCGGCGACACGATCGAGCTGAACCAGCCGATCGTCGAGGTGGAGACGGCGAAGGCGGCGGTGGAGATCCCGGCGAAGTGGGCCGGGGTGGTCACCCGGATCTTCCACGAGGCCGGTGTCACGGTCGAGGTCGGCAAGCCGATCATCGCGATCGACACCGACCCGGGCGCCGGCGATCTTCCGGTGCCGTCGGCCGAGTCGCTGGCCGCGGTCCAGGTGGCGCCGGCCGAGGGGGCCGTCGAGCCGGGCATGCTGGGTTCACCGGCGCCGATGGCGAACCGCACACCGGTGCTCGTCGGTTACGGGGTGCGAGAGGGAAGTGCCAGAAGGCGACCCCGCGTGGGTACGACGTCAGCCCCGGCTCCGGCCGCTGCCCCCGCTCCCGTGGCTCCGGCCCCGGCCGTCCCCCCGGCGGCACCGGTCCGGAGCGGTCCGGTGCTGGCCAAGCCCCCGGTGCGCAAGCTCGCCCGGGACCTGGGCGTCGACCTCGCCACGATCGTGGGGAGCGGGCCGCTGGGGTCGGTGACCCGGGAGGACGTACAGCGCAAGGCCGCCGAAGGCGCGGAGAAGCCGGCGGTCGCGCCGGCAGCGGCCTTCGACGGGGCTCGCGAACGGCGCGTGCCGGTCAAGGGTGTCCGGAAGCTGACCGCGGAGAACATGGTGGCCTCCGCGTTCACCGCCCCGCACGTCACCGAGTTCCTGACCGTCGACGTCACCCGGAGCATGAAGGCGTTGGAGAAGCTGAGGGGTCGGCGCGACTTCGCCGATCTGCGGATCTCCCCGCTGCTGCTGGTGGCGAAGGCGGTGCTGCTCGCGGTGCGGCGGCACCCGATGGTCAACTCGTCCTGGTCGGCGACGACCAACGAGATCGTGGTCAAGGAGTACGTGAACCTCGGGATCGCCGCGGCGACCGAGCGCGGGCTGATCGTGCCGAACATCAAGGACGCCGGCCGTCTCAGCTTGCGGGAGCTCGCCGAGGCGCTCGACGAACTGGTCCGGACCGCGAAGTCGGGCAAGACGCCGCCGGCCGACATGGCGCACGGCACGCTCTCGATCACCAACGTGGGTGTGTTCGGCGTCGACACCGGGACCCCGATCCTTCCGCCGGGCGAGTCGGCGATCCTGGCGTTCGGCGCGATCCGGCCGACCCCGTGGGTGCACAAAGGCAAGATCAAGGTGCGCCAGGTCACCACGCTGGGGCTCTCCTTCGACCACCGGATCATCGACGGTGAGCTGGGCTCGAAGTTCCTGCGGGACATCGGCGAGTTCCTCACCGATCCGGAAGCGGCCATCCTGGCCTGGACCTGAGTTAACGAGGGTGACGTACGGGAATCACCTTTGATTGTTAGGCGAATGATCGGGATCACCATCTGAATAGTTGGCATGATCCACCGCGAAGGCGGACACTGAAGGCACACCAGAGATGTGCGCCGACGGTGTCCGCCACGAGCGGAACCGGGCGGCACGTCGTGAGACCGGCCACCGCCGGGGAAACGAGCAAGTGCAGTGAACGTGATCGACCGCATCCGCCGCCGCCGCCAGATCAGCCGCCAGCACCGCGCCATCGACCGCGCCATGCAGGCCGCTCCCACCCAGGCCACACGCGACGAGATCGCCTTCTTCAGCCAGCGTCAGCCCTTCTAGGTCCAGCGCTCATCGACCGGCCCGCCCGCAATCACCCGGGCGGGCTGATTCGTATCGGCGACCGTTCCGACACCCCGCGTGGCATTCCCTCACTGGCGTACACCGGGATTTTCTCCGCAGGGAACGCCCGGTACGGTTGGGCACTGGTTCCCAACCCGGCACGGCCGGTCGGGGTGGGCTACCGGGGCTCGACTGCGCCCCAGCACGGCCAGGCCGGAAAGCTGGCACGGCCCTCGGCGGTGAGTCGCGGAGGGGTCGCGTCCGTGCAAAGCTGGCACGGCCGCATCGATGAGGAGGCGCGTATGACGTCCGAGGGGCAGCACGCCGGTCAGCCGGCCGAGGCCGCGTCGGGCGGACCCGAGTCCGACGGTCAGCGAGTTGCGGGCCGGGCATCGGCACCACTTCCGACCGAGGGCACCCCCACTTCTTACGGCCCGCCGCCCCAGACGGCGCCGGGCGGTGGGTCGCCGTTCGTGGTTCCGGCGGTCTCCACCTTCGGTTCCGGATCGAACCCCACCGGCACGCCGTATGGCTCGGCCCGGGTGCCGCAGCCGGAAGAGGCCTCGCCGTACGGGTCGGTCACCCCCGGGACGGCCTCGCCGTACGGATCGGTAGCCCCCGGTTCCCAGTACGGTTCGCCGGCCGCCCCGGAGGCGCAGCCGTCGCAGTTCGAGCAGCAGCGGTCCCCGTCCGGATGGACGCCGCCGGCCCCGGCCGCCGAGCAGGCGCCCGCCGACCAGCCGTTCGGGCAGGCCGGTTTCCCGCCGGCCGGCCGCGCCTCCGCGTCGGTGCCCGGCGCCGGGCAATTCGCCCCGCCGCCCGCGGCACAGCCCCCGTCCCCGGAGGGACCGGGCTTCCCACCGCCGGCCGGTGGCAGCGGCCTGCCCACCCGCACCCCGGGTGCCACGGCGGCCGCCAACGACCAGTCGACCTTCTCCGCGTTCGGCGACCAGAAGGCCCGGGTGCCGGGTGCCACGCTCAGCGACCTCCCGGACGCCTCCGGACGTCCCGGCCTGACGGGTCCGGCGGAGAACAGCTGGCTCGGCAACGCCACCCGGCCGGCCTCCGGCGAGGCCCCGTCGAAGCCCGCCTCGAACACGTTCCCGACCCGTCAGGGGGAGAGCGGCGGGTTCCCGCTGCGTGCTCCCGCCGGCCCGGCCGCCGAGGCCGAGCCGAACGGCGCGGCGCCCAGCCTCGATCTGCCGATCCGCAGCTCGGCGGGGTTCGCCGGGCCGCCCGCCGACCCGGGCGCGCCCTCGCCGTTCGGCGGGTCCGCGGGGCCGGAGACGCCCGCTGAGCAGGCGCAGGGCAACTCGGGCTTCCCGCAGCGGGTGCCCGGCGCCGCGCTCGGCTCCGGGGGTTCGCTGCCCGCGCCGGGCTCCGCCCCGGTTCCGCCGCCGTCCGGTGCGGCCTCGGGGCCGCCCGCCTCGTTCGGCTCGGCGCCGTCGCCGGGTTCCGCGTCCGCCGGGTTCGGCTCCGCCTCCGCGCCGCCGTCCGGCCCGGCGTCCGGCCCGGCGTCCGCCGGGTTCGGCTCCGCCTCGGCGCCGGCACCCGGGTTCGGTTCCGCGCCGGCCTCCGGCGCCGCCTCGGTGCCGTCCGCCGCGCCCTCGTCCGGTGCCGGCTCGACCGGCTCCGCCTCGGTGCCCGGCTCCGTCCCGCAGCCGCGGGACTCCGGCACGGCGCGGCCCGCGTCCGGTTCGGCCCGTCCGGTGACCGCCAGCGTCTCGGTGCCCGGCCGGGTCGCCCCGCCCGTCGACGGCGGCGAGATGCCTCCGTCGGCCCCGGCGCCGCAGGCCCGGGTCTACGGCCGGCCCGCCGCCGCTCCCGAGGAGCCCGCGGACACCCCGGCTGCCGAGGAGCCGTCGTTCGGCGGCACGCCGTTCCCGGGTGCGCGCATGCCGGAGGCCTCGCCGTTCGCGGCGCCGGAGTCCGCTGCCCCGGCGAACCCGTTCGCCCCGCAGCAATCGTCGTTCGCCCCGCAACAGGACGGCCCGTCGCCGTTCGCCCCGCAGCAATCGTCGTTCGCCCCGCAGCAGGACAGCGCGTCGCCGTTCGCCCCGCAGCAGTCGCCGTTCGCCCCGCAGCAGGACGGCCCGTCGCCGTTCGCCCCGCAGCAGTCGCCGTTCGCCCCGCAACAGGACAGCGCGTCGCCGTTCGCCCCGCAGCAGGACGGCGACCAGCAGCAGAGCATGCCCCGGGACTTCGCGCCGCAGCAGGCTCCCGATCAGGAGCACAGCGGTGGCCAGGCGAACCCGTTCGCCCAGCGCGCCCCGGAGTCCCAGCGCGGCCCGGAGTTCCAACGCGCCCCCGAGCCGGAGGCGCGTTCCCAGGAAGCCCAGCGCTTCCCCGAGCCGCAGCCCGCGTTCGGATCGGACCCGGAGAGCCCCAACGGCCCGTTCGGCCCGCGTCCCGACGGCTTCGGCTCGTTCCCCCCGCCGCAGCGCGGCGAGGAGACTTCCAGCGGTTTCGGCTCCTTCCCACCGCCGCCCCAGCGCGGCGAGGAGAGCTCCGGCGCGTTCCCGCAGGGCGAGACGTCCGGGTCCGCGCCGCAGTCGCCGGCCCGGGCCACCGCCCGTGCCTCGGCCAGCGCCCGCGTCGCCCCGCCGGAGCCCGGCGCGCCGTCCGGCAACGCCCGGGTCACCCCGCAGGACGGCACAGCGACGTTCCCGGCCACCCCGGGCTCCCCGGCCCCCGGTTTCCCGCCGCCGGCCTCGTCGGCTCCGGCTTTCCCGCCGCCCACGTCGGCGTCCCCGGGATTCCCGCCGCCCACGTCGTCGTCCCCTGGTTCCCCGGCGGCGCCCGGCGGCGCGCCGGCCTTCCCCGCGCCCGGTTCGCCGTTCGGCGACGGGCCGGCGGGTCCCCCGTTCGGCGACAGGCCGGCCGGATCCCCGTTCGGCGGGGAGAACGAGCCGACCTTCCCGCCACCGTCGTCGGCGTTCCCGGGCGGCGCGGCCCAGCCGAGCACGTTCGGCGCCCCGGCCTGGGGCGACTTCGCGAACACCGCGCCCACCGCGCCCGGCTCCGACCACTTCAGCGAGCACACCACGGACGTCTCCGGCCGCGGCAACTCGCCGTATGTGCCGGCGCCGGCGACCACTCCGCTGCCGCCGGGCGTCTCGCAGTCCGACCCGTTCGGCGCCGACCCGGCGTCCCGCGCCACGGTCACCCCGCCCGGCCCGGAAGACACCACGAGCTGGCCCGGCCCGGCCGAGCAGGACAAGTTCGACCAGTTCAAGGCGGAGGAGCCGGCCCCGGCGCCGAAGCCGACGGTGAAGACCGGCCGGGTCACGCTGGCCGTGGTGCTCGGCGCCGCCCTGCTGCTCGGGGTCGTCTTCGGCCTGGTCTGGCTGATCTCCGGCGGCAGCGGGAGCAGCTTCAGCGCCAGCGCGGGCGACTGCGTGAAGAACGGCGACAAGGTGGCCAAGGTGGCGTGCTCGGAGGCGGACGCGTACCAGGTCAAGCAGGTCGTCAACGCCAAGGAGCAGTGCGCCGACAAGGCGCAGCCCTACATCGTGGCCGATGAGAAGGTCTACTGCCTGGCGAAGCCCGCCGGCTGATCGGCGGGCGGTCCCGGCCGGCCCCCGGGTCGGCCGGGACCGCCGCTGAGGCACCATGGGCGAATGAATTCTCGCGTGCGTGCACCCGAACTCAAGGGTCGCGGCTGGCTCAACACCGGCGGGAAGGCCCCTACCCTGGCCGACCTGCGGGGCAAGATCCTCATCCTGGACTTCTGGACCTTCTGCTGCATCAACTGCCTGCACGTTCTGGACGAGCTGCGGCCGCTCGAGGAGAAGTACGGCGACGCCCTGGTCGTGATCGGCGTCCACTCCCCGAAGTTCGAGCACGAGCGTGACCCGAAGGCCCTGGCCGCCGCGGTCGAGCGCTACGGCGTGCACCACCCGGTGATCGACGACGGCGACATGCACCTCTGGCAGCAGTACGCCGCCAAGGCGTGGCCCACCCTGGCCGTGGTCGACCCGACCGGTTACCTGGTCGCCTCGATGGCCGGCGAGGGGCACGCCGAGGGCCTGTCCCGGCTGATCGACGAGCTGGTCGCCAAGCACGAGGCGGACGGCACCCTGCACCGCGGCGACGGGCCGTATGTGGCGCCGCCCGCCCCGGACAGCCTGCTCCGCTTCCCCGGCAAGGCGATCGAGCTACCCGGCGGCAACCTGCTGGTCTCCGACTCGGCCCGGCATTCGGTAGTCGAGCTCGCCGCCGACGGCGAGACGCTGGTCCGGCGGTTCGGGGGCGAGCGGAACGAGCCGTTCAGCGAGCCGCAGGGTCTGGTCCTGCTCCCGCCGGAGATCAGGGAGACGGCCGGGTACGACGTGGTCGTCGCCGATACGGTCAACCACCAGCTGCGCGGCCTGGACCTGGCGACCGGTGAGATCACCCTGGTTGCCGGCTCCGGCAGGCCCTGGCGTTCCACGGTGGACGACCACGCGCACGACGCGCTGGCCGCCGACCTCTCCTCGCCGTGGGACCTGGCCTGGTTCGACGGCAAGGTGATCATCGCGATGGCCGGCATCCACCAGCTGTGGTGGTTCGACCCGATCCAGCGCACGGTCGGGGTCTACGCCGGCACCACCGTCGAGGCGCTGCGTGACGGCCCGCTCCCGGATGTCTGGATGGCCCAGCCGTCCGGCCTGTCCGTCGCCCAGGACGGCGGGCGGCTGTGGATCGCCGACAGCGAGACGTCGGCCCTGCGGTACGTCGAGGACGGCGTGCTGCGCACAGCGGTCGGCCAGGGCCTGTTCGACTTCGGCCACGTGGACGGCCCGGCCGGCACGGCACTGTTCCAGCACCCGCTCGGCGTCGCCGCCCTGGCCGACGGATCGGTGCTGGTCGCCGACACGTACAACGGAGCGGTCCGGCGTTTCGACCCGGCGGCGGACGAGGTCTCCACCGTGGACTCGGGTCTCGCCGAGCCCAGTGACGTCCTGGTCACCGGGGCCGGCGACGTGCTGGTGGTGGAGTCCGCGGCGCACCGCCTGACCCGGCTCGCGCCAGGCGTGGTGAAGACGGTCGCCGGCGAGCGCCACAAGACCGAGCGCCCGCCGTCCCACCTGGCGCCGGGCGAGGTCACGCTCGACGTGATCTTCACCCCGGCGCCGGGCCAGAAGCTGGACAGCCAGTTCGGCTCGCCGCTGCGGCTGACCGTTTCGGCCTCCCCGGCCGAGCTGCTGCTGGACGGCGCGGGCAGCACCACCGAGCTGTCCCGCAAGCTGGTCCTCAACCCGGACGTGCCGAAGGGCGTGCTGCAGGTGGTGGCCCAGGCCGCGACGTGTGACGTGGACGCCGAGTTCGGCGCCTGCCACCTCACCCGGCAGGACTGGGGCGTCCCGGTGGTGGTCGACCCCACCGCTCCTGATCGGCTGCCGCTGATCCTCAGGGGATTGGACGCGTGAACGGCCGTACCTGGATCGAGGCGGCCCGCAGGCCGGACCACACCGCGCGGGCCAGCTCGACCGCGCCAGGTGTGTCGCCGTGCAGGCAGATCGACCGGACCGGGGACGGGACGACCGAGCCGTCGACGGCGACCACCTCGCCGTCGACGGCCATCCGCGTCACCCGCTCCACCACCGCGTCCGGGTCGTGCACCAGCGCGTCCGGCCGTGACCGGGGCACCAGCCGCCCGTCCGGGAGGTATCCGCGGTCCGCGAAGCCCTCGCCGACAGCGGTCAGGCCGGCCGCGGCGGCCCGCTCGTGGAGAACCGATCCGGGCTGGCAGAGCACTGGCAGTTCCCGGTCGTACGCGATGATCGCCGCGACCACCGCGTCCGCCTGCCCCGGTTCGACCGCCGCGGTGTTGTAGAGCGCGCCGTGCGGTTTCACATAGCGCACCCGGTCGCCGGCCGCCCGGCAGAACGCCTCGAGCGCGCCGATCTGGTAGAGCACGTCGTCGCGGAGCTCGCCGGGCTCGTAGTCGATCCGGCGCCGGCCGAACCCGGCCAGGTCCCGGTATCCGACCTGGGCGCCGATCGCGACGCCCCGATCGGTGGCCGCCCGGCACACCCGGTGCATCGTGGACGGGTCGCCGGCGTGGAAGCCGCAGGCCACGTTCGCCGAGGTGACGATGTCCAGCAGGGCGTCGTCGTCACCGAGCCGCCAGGCGCCGAAACCCTCACCGAGATCGGCGTTCAGGTCAATGGAGGTCACCGGAGAATCATGCGGTAGTGGGAACCGTATGCGGCATCACTACCCACTAGTAACCTACGCTGTCGTAACCTGAATTCGTGACGACCTCAGCCCCGTTCCGGATGAAGCCGACCGACCTCGGCAAGCCGCGACTACGCGGCCGGTTGCATCAGTACGCGTTCTTCGTCGCCTTGGTCTGCGGCATCGTGCTCTGCTCGATCGCTCTGAGCCGCCCAGGCTGGAGCCCGTTCCTCAGCTGCCTGATCTACAGCGTGACGGTGTGCGGGCTGTTCGGCACGAGCGCCCTCTACCATCGCCGCGTCTGGAGCGAGCGCGGCTACCAGATCATGCGGCGGATGGATCACTCGATGATCTTCATCTTCATCGCCGGGACGTACACGCCGTTCAGCGTGCTCCTGCTCGGCACGTCCAAGGCCGAGCTGATGCTGACCCTGATCTGGGTCGGCGCGCTGGGCGGTGTGGCGTTGAAGGTGATCTGGCCGCATCTGCCGCGCTGGGCCGGTGCTCCGCTCTACGTGGCGCTCGGCTGGGCCGCGGTCGCCATCCTGCCGGACATCCTGCACACCGGCGGCGTGACGTGTCTGGTCCTGATGCTGGCCGGTGGCCTGATCTACACGGTCGGCGCGGTCTTCTACGCGCTGCGCCGGCCGAATCCGTGGCCGGCCGTCTTCGGTCATCACGAGTTCTTCCACGCCTGCACGCTGGTCGCGGCGATCTGCCACCACATCGCGATCTACTTCGCGCTCTACGCCTGACGCGAGCAAGGACATTTCTTCGGTACGGCATGCGCGAACGGCCCGGCGACCGCCGGGCCGTTTCGTTGCGTGCGGTACGGATCAGCTGTACGCGGGCGGCGGGGGCGGCGGAACGTCGTCCCGGCGCACCTCGCGGTACTCGCTGGTGTAGCCCGACCCGGCGACCGGGGCGGCCGTCGAGCGGGAAACGACGGTGCGCCGCCGGCTGTTCCAGAACCACAGCGTGGTGACGAGCCCGAGCAGGCCGGCCGCCATCAGGATCCAGCCGATCACGCTGATGTCGAGACCGCTGATGTCCGCGTTGACGGCGAACGCCAGGATCGCCCCCAGAGCGAGCAGGAAGATGCTTGCGCCGATGCCCATCGGGCCCTCCTCGTGATGGTCCGCGCGGCCGGGCGGGCTCGCTCGACCATGCTCAATACGTCGATCGAGGGCTTACCCGTACGCGCGAAGTTCCAATCAGGCAAGCTGTCCCCATGAGCATGCGGACGCTGATCCTGCTACGCCACGCCAAAGCGGAGACTCCCGGCGAAGTACCGGACTTCGACCGAAGCCTGACCGATCGGGGCACTTCGGATGCCGACGCGGCCGGCGCCTGGCTGGTGGACGAGCGGCTGCACCCCGGCCTGGTGCTCTGCTCGCCGGCCAGGCGCACCCGGCAGACCTGGCAGGCCGCGTCGGTGGCGCTGGCACAGGGCGACCACGCCCACGGCGCGCCCGAGGTGCGCTACGAGGACCAGCTGTACCACGGCGGCCGCACCGAGGTGTTCGACCTGATCCGGGCGGCGCCGGACACCGTACGAACGATCCTGGTGATCGGCCACAACCCCACGGTGTCCGAAGTGTCCGCTCTGCTCGTCCCGGACGAACAGTGGGACGGCGTGGCGGTGGAGCTGAAGACGTCCGGGCTGGCCGTGCACACCACCGAGAGCCCGTGGTCGCAGGCCCAGCCGAAGGGGATGCGCCTGTCCCGCCGGCACACCGCCCGAGGGTGACGCCGGCAACGACGAAGACCGGCGGACGCCTTTGTCCGCCGGTCTTCGTCGTTTCAGGAGAGTGGGAAAAGTCTCAGGTCAGAACATGTCCTCGGACAGATCCATCAGGTCCAGGGTGGTGTTCTCGATGATCCGGCGGTCGGCGCCGATCCGCGGCAGGACCTCGCGGACGAAGAAGCGGGCCGCCGCCACCTTGCCGGTGTAGAAGTTCTTGTCGGCCTCGGAGAGCTCGCCGTTCAGCGCGTTCAGGGCCACCTCCGCCTGGCGCAGCAGCAGCCAGCCGAGGATCACGTCGCCGAGGGCGAGCAGGATCCGCCGCGAAGTCAGACCGATCTTGTACAGCTCGCGGGACTCGCCGTTCTGCACGGCGGCCAGCCAGCCCATCGTCACGCCGAGGATCTGCTGCATCTCGCCGAGCGCCTTGCCCAGCCCCAGCCGCTCGTCCTTGAGCTGACCGTTGCCGGCCTCGCTCTCGATGAAGCCCTGGATCTCGGCGGCCACCGTGCCGAGCGCGCGGCCGTTGTCCTTGACGATCTTGCGGAAGATCAGGTCGAGGCTCTGGATCGCGGTGGTGCCCTCGTACAGCGTGTCGATCTTGGCGTCCCGGACGTACTGCTCCAGCGGGTAGTCCTGGAGGAAGCCGGAGCCGCCGAAGGTCTGCAGCGACTCGTGCCCGAGCAGCTCGTACGCCCGCTCCGAGCCGACGCCCTTGACCAGCGGCAGCAGGAAGTCGTTCACCCTGGCGGCGATCTTCGCGGCCTTCTCGTCGCCGGCGGCCTGCGCGATGGCGACCTTGTCCTGCCACGAGGCGGTGTAGATCACCAGAGCGCGCAGGGCCTCGGAGTACGACTTCTGCAGCATCAGCGAACGGCGTACGTCCGGGTGGTGGGTGATGGTCACCCGCGGGGCGCCCTTGTCGGTGTTCTGCACCAGGTCGGCGCCCTGAACGCGGTTCTTCGCGTACTCCAGGGCGTTGAGGTAGCCGGTGGAGAGGGTGGCGATCGCCTTCGTGCCGACCATCATCCGGGCGTACTCGATGATCATGAACATCTGCCGGATGCCGTCGTGCTTGTCGCCGAGCAGCCAGCCCTTGGCCGGGGTGCCGTGCTCGCCGAAGGTCATCTCGCAGGTGTTGGAGACCTTGAGGCCCATCTTGTGCTCGACGTTCGTGGCGTAGACGCCGTTGCGCTCGCCGAGCTCGCCGGTCTGCGGGTCGAAGTGGTACTTCGGCACGATGAACAGCGACAGGCCCTTGGTGCCCGGCCCGCCGACGCCCTCGACGCCCACCGGGCGGGCCAGCACGTAGTGGATGATGTTGTCGGTCAGGTCGTGCTCACCCGAGGTGATGAAGCGCTTGACGCCCTCGATGTGCCACGAGCCGTCCGGCTGCGGGACGGCCCGGGTGCGGCCGGCGCCGACGTCCGAGCCGGCGTCCGGCTCGGTCAGCACCATGGTCGAGCCCCACTGCTTCTCGACGAAGAGCTTGGCCCACTCCTTCTGCTCCGGCGTGCCCTCGGTGTACGCCACGTGGGCGAAGGACGGGCCGGACGCGTACATCCAGATCGGCGCGTTCGAGCCGAGGATCTGCTCGGCGAGCGCCCACCACAGCGTGCGCGGGGCGAACGTGCCGCCCAGGGCGCCGGGCAGATCGAGCCGCCAGAACTCGGAGGCCATGAAGGTCTCGTACGACTTCTTGAAGGACTCCGGCAGCGGCGCGGTGTGCGTCGCCGGGTCGAACACCGGCGGGTTCCGGTCGGCGTCCGTGTAGCTTGCCGCGAGATCCTCGCGGGCCAGCCGGTTCACCTCCGCGAGCACGTCGCGTGCGGTGTCCGCGTCGATCTCGTCGAACGGCGCCTGGCCGAACGCCTGGTCCGCCCCGAAGACCTCGAACAGGTTGAACTGGAGGTCCCGAAGGTTGCTCTGGTAGTGAGTCATGGTGCTTGGCCCCGCTCTCCGAACGCGAGTTACCCGTCAGTAACTAGCACTGTATTACCGATCGGTAGGAAGCGACAACCCGGGTCGGCATTCCCGGGTAACCCACCTGGTCGGGGACGGTGTCCGTCGGATCGAGGGTCAAACGTCTCCGAATGGGTGGTCACGTGGACAGCCGTTCGGCCATTTGCCTACTTCGAACCCGGAACCACGTATCGCGCACCGATGAGGCTCGTTGCTCCGGATAGACCGAGCTTTAAGGGGGACAACCATGTTCGCCACGATCAAAAGCCTGATTCCGGAGCCCCGCCAGGCGAACCAGCCGCGCAACTACGTCGGCCGGCACCGGCAGCCCGAGCAGGCCCCGCCCGGCCCGGCGCCGACGGCTCCGGCGCCCACGGAGCCGGAGGAGAACACCGCGGCCTAACTGCCGGCCGCGCCGACCTCCCAGCTCGGGACCGGCACGGACGCGCCGGCGTCCGGGCCGGAGTACTCCAGCAGAACCAGGGCGATGTCGTCCTCCAGGCGGCCGTGCACCCAGTCGACCAGGGCGGTCTCCAGGGATGCCAGCCCGTCGCCGACCGTGCCGTGGCCCAGCAGGCGCCACGCGCGGTCGGCGGTCGGGAAGAACTCGCCCTCGCGGCGGGCCTCGCCCAGGCCGTCGGTGAACAGCAGCAACCGGTCGCCCGGCTCCAGCCGCTCGACCCGCGCCCTCACCTCGGGCATGAACCCGAGCGGCGGCGCGGGGGCCGGCGGCTCCAGCGGGATGACCAGCCCGCGGCGCAGCAGCAGCGGCGCCGGATGTCCACAGTTGACGATCGTCAGCGTGCCGCCGCGCTCCTCGACCAGGGCCGCGGTCACGAAGTCCTCGTCGCCGACGCTGCGGGCCACCGCACGGTCCAGGTCGGCCACGATCGACTTCAGGTCGGCGCGCTCGTACGCCACGTGCCGGTAGGAACCGAGGACGATGCTGGCCAGGCGGACCGCGTCCAGGCCCTTGCCCCGCACGTCACCGATGATGATGCGGACGCCGTACGGGGTGTTCAGCGCCTCGTACAGGTCGCCGCCGATGTCCGCGGCCGCGGTCGCGGAGATGTACCGCCCGGACACCGCCAGCGAGCCCACCTGCGGGCCGATCGGCCGCAGCACGGCCTGCTGGGCCACCGAGGCCAGCTGCAGCAGATCGGCGATCCGGTCCGCCTGGCGCTGCCGCAACGTCGCGGCGGCCACCGCCAGGCCGGTTGCCAGCATGACGCCGGCCAGGTACGTCATCGCGCTCTGGCCCACGTCGTCGGACTGGCTCACGAAGACCGCCCCGACCACCATGGCGACCACCCCGGCGCCCAGCACGAACTGCCAGACGGCGAACAGCGCGGCCACCACCGGAACCAGGGCGAGCAGGCCGATGTAGCCGGCCGACGCGCGATTCCCGGACTCCACCGCGGACACGATCACGAGCAGCACGAGGGCCGCACCGAGGCCGGCGCGGTTCCCTGGGCTCATCGGGCGGCGGCCCGGCGCGAAGGTAGGCATGGTTCCGCCGAACAGCATGCCCGATGGACGTCGCATCGGGCATCAACTTGACCCCTTGTCCGATCAGGTTCTGTCCACCTGTCAGTGGTGAGGTCATTCGGTCGGTCCACGCGCGGCGGCGCGACGATGACACGATGTCCCGATGAACGACGATCTCCGTGACCGTCTGCGCGGCGCGTTCCGCTGGACCGATCCGGGGCCACCGGCCGACTATCTCGTCAGCGACCGGTCCGGCTGGTGGCGCGATCCGGCGATCCTGGACGGTCTCGGCCCCGCGCTGGCCGGCCTGTTCCGGGCGGACCGGCCCACCGTGGTGGTGTCTCCCGAGGTGACCGGGTTTCTGCTCGGTCCGCTCGTGGCGAGGGCCCTCGGGGTGGGGTTCGTGGAGGCGTACCGGGCCGGGGCGCGCCGGGCGATCGCGGAGCCGATGATCTGGGCCGAGGTGCCGGCGGATCACCGGGGAGACGTGCAACATCTGGGGGTACGGCGGCGGCTGCTCGCGGACGACGACCGGGTGCTGGTGGTCGACGACTGGGCGTCGACCGGGTCGCAGGCACGCGGCCTGCGGGAGCTGGTCGGAAACCGTTACCTGGGCACCGCGGTGATCCTCGACGAGTGCCCGCCCGCGGTCACCGCCGAGTTGACCATCCGGAGCCTGCTGGGCGGGGCCGACCTGGATCCCGCCTGACCCGGTGCCCGGCTCCACGCCGGGCACGGGCACCGTCGCTTGTCCAGGGTGGACGGCGGATCAGTACTTGCGCTGGTAACCGGCGAGCGCCCCACGGCTGATCTGCCAGCCGACCGCGGTGTAGGTGGCCAGCCCCTGCTGCACGTAGGGATCCTGGGCGATCAGTTCCTGCGCCTGCGCCTCGGTGTCGACGTCGAGCAGGATGATCCCGCCGACCGGCGGATCCTGCCGGCCCGCGGTCACCGACAGCCCCCGCTCCTCCAGCCCGGCGAGGAATGCGAGGTGCTGCTCGCGGGCCTGATCAACCTCGGCAAGCGGCTTCTGGTACGTCGAAATCATCAGATACACCGCCTCATCGTAGATCTTCCGTCAGGCCACCTCACCCTGCGGCTGGAAGCTGACCTGCAGACTCGTCCCCAGCGCCCGTGCCAGCCGCTCCAGAACGACCAGCGTGGGCACCGTCCCGCCGGCCTCGAACCGGGCCACCGCCGCCGCACCCGTCCGGGGGACATTCGCGCGGAGTTCCCGCAGGGCTGACGCCAGTCGATGCGGGTTCGCCCGCCGCGCACGCTGGGCGCCGCCGCCGGCGCGGCTTGCTGGCACACGCCGCGGCGCGGGACGGTACCGCCGTCAGGCAGCCCTGCGGCCGGGCCCCAGGGGCCCTGCCACAGTTCGTCCTTCAGGTGTACGCCGCCCGATATCCACAGCCGACACCGGACGCCCCTAGCGCGTCGGCCAGGTCCGGAAGTTCTGCGCCGAGCGGCTTGCCGTGGGGCCGCGCTGGCCCTGGTAGCGGGAGCCGTAGACAGCGGAACCATAGGGGTGCTCGGCCGGGCTGGACAGGCGGAAAATGCACAACTGCCCGATCTTCATGCCTGGCCACAGCTTGATCGGGAGATTGGCCACATTGGAGAGCTCCAGCGTCACGTGACCGGAGAAGCCCGGATCGATGAAGCCGGCCGTGGAGTGGGTGAGCAGGCCCAGGCGCCCGAGACTGCTCTTGCCCTCCAGGCGCGCGGCCAGTTGCTGCCCGAGAGTGATCACCTCAAGCGTCGACGCAAGCACGAACTCGCCGGGGTGCAGCACGAACGGCTGCCCGTCCTCGACCTCGACCTCGGCGGTCAGCTCGTCCTGCTGCTCAGCGGGATCGATGTGGGTGTACAGATGGTTGTTGAAGACCCGGAAAAACCGATCCAGCCGTACGTCGACGCTGGACGGCTGCATGAGCGCGGGCTCGAACGGCTCCAGCGAGAGATCCCCGGATTTGATCTCGGCGATCAGGTCACGGTCGGAGAGCAGCATCGCCACACCATACGAGGTTCACCGGCGCGCATCTTCCCCGGGTGACGCCGCGTCGCCGGCGTCTGACTCACCGCAAAGCCGATCCCACCTGCCCGGATCCGCGTGTTCAGTGGCCGATTAGAACGCCTGTTCGATAGACTGCACGCATGGCTTCCTGGTCCGAGTTCGCCGCCGCCGAGCCCTCGCTCGCCGCCGGCATCCGTGCGCTCCTGCAGCAGTACGGCCCTGGCATGGGCTACCTCGCCACGGTCCGCCCCGACGGCGGCCCCCGCGTGCACCCGATCTCACCCGTCTTCACCGGGTCGGGCCTGTATTGCTTCCTGGTCAACTCGCCGAAGCGCCGCGACCTCGAACGTGATCCCCGATACTCCCTGCACTCCTACCCGCCGGAGGAGAGTGACGACGAGGCCTACCTGTCCGGCCGCGCCACCCCGGTCCGCGACCCGCGCACCGTCTCGCTGATCGCCGACGCCCTGCGCGCCTCGCCCGACGTCGACTGGCGGCTGTTCGAGCTGAGCGTCGAGTCGGCGACCCTGCGCCATCATGGACCTTCAGGGGCTCTGCCGCTCGCCGCGGCTCCTCTGCCTATTCCGATCTCGCAGAGTTGGCGAGCTCCCCGGCAGTCGGCTCGGAAGCTCGCCATGGCCAGCTGAACGGCCCTGTCAGCGAGAAGTGCGCCGGGCGGCGCCGGCTGACGGCCTGCCACCGTCACCGTCACCCGGGACAGGGGCCGAGCCGCGACATTGCGGGGGGTGCTTCCGCCACCGAGCCTGATAATCAGGTACAGTGAGGGCCGCTTGCGGGTGTAGTTCAATGGTAGAACATCAGCTTCCCAAGCTGACAGCGCGGGTTCGATTCCCGTCACCCGCTCCACGTGCGGAAGCCCTGGTCAGGACCGATGGTCCCGCCAGGGCTTCCGTGGTTCCAGGGCACTAAACAGTCTGACGTGCCCTTACCGTGCCATTAGCTCGCGCCGACACAGGAACACGGCGTGACGCGTTTCGTGGGCGTCTTCTCGACCAGTGTGGCCTCGGCGACCGGCATCGGTTCGGCCACCAGCCCGGACCGCTGGCGGGGCAGCGATAGCCGCCGCGCTCAGCAACAAGACACGGATGTGACCTGTCGGTCCTTCATGGAGGACGTTCAGGCCCGCCAAGCATGGAGACTCATGGGTCCTCATGTCCGGACCAATCCGTCCTCGGCGCGGACCGAGAAGTCTCCTTGCGGGGACTGATCCGTCCCCGCACGATTGAGGCATGGAGATGGCAGACGTGCTGCGACAGCGGCGGGCCGAGCTGGGCATGTCTCAGACCGACCTGGCGGCAGCCGCCGGCGTGGATAAACGGCAGATCAGACGCTACGAGGCAGGCGAGCAGCAACCGGTGCTCTCCGTCGCGGTGGCGATCGCGAACGCACTCAAGATCTCGGTCGGCGAACTCGCTGGCATCCCGAGCCACAAGGTGAACCTGTCCGGCGACTGGTGGGCATCCTGGCAGACGTTCAAGGACTCGGAAGAGGTCATCACCGCGCAGGAAGTGCAGCTACGCCAGCAAGGCGACCTGATCAACCTTCAGACCGCCACGCGCGGGATCGAGGTGGAAGACGGCGGCTATCACTGGCGCGGTGAGCTGCGCGTCTGGGACAACGAGATCCTGATGGGCTGGTACGTCGCTGATGACGGATCGGTCCGTTCCAAGGGCACGTTCTACTTCGTGCTGCACCCACACGGCCAGCGGCTCGAAGGTCGCTGGGTCGGCCTCAGCCACGACGGAAAGATCGTCACCGGGTACGGCGGCATGGCACGCACGGAGGAGGAAGCGCGCGACACGATCGCCAGCCTTCGCGGGCAGGAGACCTCGGCGTGAGCGAGGAGGTCTGCGAGGTCATCATCACCGCGCCCGACGCCGAATGGCTCGCCGAGTTCACTCGCCGCCTGGTCGATGATCGACTCGCCGCAGCCGGCCACAACATCACGCCGATCCGATCCATCTACCGATGGCAGGGCCAGATCTTCGACAAGCAGGAGGCGCGGGTTGCGCTGCACACGCGGCGCAGCCTCCTACCGCAGATCATCGAGCGGACGAACCGGGAGCATCCGTACGAGGTGCCGTGCGTCGCCGCGATGACGTTCGACGGCAATCCCGCATACGTGCAATGGATCCTGGACGAGACCAGCTAGGCCGGCCGCACAGGTGACACGTCGCGTTGCACGCTCAGCCCTGATCCGGATCAGGCGACGGGGTTGCAACGTACGTTCCGCGGTGGGCCACGGTGAAGACCAGGCCCTGCTCGCGAAGAACCGCGACGGCGCGGCGGACCGTCCCCCGAGCCACGCCGAATTCCTGGACGAGTTGCAGTTCGCTCGGGATAGGCCGATTCGGCTGCCACTCGGCACGCTGGATCCGCTCGGCGAGGATCTCGGCGAGCTGGCGGTAGGGCGGAACAGGCCCGTCCGGTTCGATCACGCAATCAAGCTAAATGACCAACATCGACCAGATAACAGCAACTACGTAGTTAGACGTCCAAGGACAACCTTGTACAAGCATGAACAACAGGTGAGTCAATCTCGGCACCGCTGAAATCGGAGGCAACACGTGAAACAGGATCCATTCCCCGACAGCGTCACGCCCCGCCGAAACCCAATCCGCAAGCACTCAGCCCAGAGGGGAGCCAGATTCACAGATCGGATCCCCGCACGAAGGAGAGGTGGCCTGAATGGTGCCTCGCGCCGGTGACGTGCTGTTCATCGGGCGCAAAGCCAGCGTCCAGTTCGCAACGCCGATTCTTTTCCGCCTAATCCGGTTGCACGAGTGGACGACGTATGACGGCTGGCTGTGGCTCGATGGCTACGAACTCAACTCGGCCGGCGAGGCCGTAGAGCGGCGGTCGATCTTCGTCCAGGAAAACGGCCTCCGAAAGGCCAGCTCGGCACCAAGCCGACGGCGAGGGGTGCCTCCCATCCCGGGAGGCAGCCCTGACCGTCCGGCACCCCCGCCGGACCGCCAATCCCGAAGGAGCAACCAATGACCACCTCCACCGAGAACCGGCCGCCGACCCTGGACTTCGACACAATGGCTACCGTGCTCGCCGAAACGATGGGCGACTACGGCTTCCTGTTCGTCGAGGACCCGATGGTCCCGGCCCTATCCGCCACCCTGCGGGCCTTCGTCACTGCGACCGGGCTAGCGGTCAACCCGCTCAACGAAAGCGACGGCGACAACTTCGCGGACATCCCGGCGCTCGGCTGTTAAACCCACCCCTGATTACTCTTGTCTGCCACTACCAATCAGAGGCAATGGTGAAGGCCCGGGGCTCTACCACCGCCCTGGGCCTTCAAAAATCGTGATGAGCGTGAGCACTCAACGCTTCAGCGGAGGCTCACTGCCCATTTGCCGCTCGCCGCTCATACGCGGAGGCGGTCCAGCAAATCTCTATCTTGTTCGCGTCAATCACTAACGGCTCTCAGTACCGGGGGCGTTGTCAACGGGAAACTCCGACGCTCCGACGCACCGAACCCAGATGAACTTTCGACCGAAGTTACAGTTAGACCCATAAAAGCCTCACTGAAATCCTTCCTCGGAATTCCCAACTCCTTGCAAATCCTGTCCACCCTCCAGCCATCCTCACGTGCAAGAGAAAGAATTTGCCTCAATAGGGCCGATTGCTCCTTCGCGCCACCATCAGGCTCATTACTTCTGAACCCCTTTTCGCTAAGATCAATCATCCAGGACCGGTATTGCCAATCACTAATTCGGCGAAGCTGATGGAGTCGCCGGACCATGGCGGTAGCCGACACCCTCCAGTAGACCTTCAGCTTCATTACATCAGGGAGAGAGAGCGTACCAACCAGCTGAGGAACAAGGCCATTAGCAGGCATAAGGAAAGAACCTGCAAAGCTGTTTGCGTCTAGCTCGTACCGCCTATTCCTATTCGTACGAACATCCCGATGCATGCAAAGGTGACCCAGCTCATGAGCTAGATCAAAACGCAGCCGCTCAGCACTCTTGGAAGCATTGATAAATATGAACGGCCTACCTTCGTGCCAAAAAGAAAAGGCATCAACCTCTCGGTCCTGGCCTGGCAGACCAAGAACCCTGACACCCCTACTTTCAACCAAAGCAAGCATGTCTAAAACGGGTCGAGTTCCAAGATTCCAAATACTCCGCAGCGAAAGGGCTGCGTCAACCGGACAGGGTTCAGATCCCTCTACCGAGGCGGTCAATTCTTCGAATGAAGGAACATCCGGATCCGGTGTTGCATATCGACTATCAATCCAGGATGAGAAGCCGCGCAACAACGAAGCATGTGCCAGAACTCGGCCCACCTGCCTCGATGTCATGCTGGATAAAGCGCGGAAGCTAACTGCATCCGCGCCCACCTCGTCCAAGTCGTCACCGTAAAAATATGATTCCGGAAATTCTAGAGCACGTGCGATGCTGGCGACGGGAGGGTGTTCAACTTTCCCAGCTTCCCAATCAGTGACAGCCCGTCGCGAAACACCACACAGGCTCCCCAGAGCCTCTTTTGTGATTCCCCGTCTCTCGCGTGCCAACCGGAGCCTGCTGGGATTGAACTCCGGCTGAATCTCACTTGCGTCCAACAGTGACTCGGGGCGGCTCGGTCTCGTCGGGTTCGGTCGGGTCAACGACAACCCCCTCTAGCGAGATGTATGGCAGGATGATGCGCTCTTTCCACAGCCCAAATCTACTATCCGAACCGAGGGATGTAGCGAGAGAAAGCTCAAGATACATACGATTGTTACGCGCGTTCAGTAACAGAAACCACGTGTCACACTGCTCATCGTCACGAGGAGGATCTTTGAACTCAGGAAGGTCGAACATCTGCTGACCAAGGACATTCCTTCGGATTCTCTTCTCGGTTACTGGACCGCGCCGACGCGCCGCTTTGGGCTGCCCAAAGGCCCGCTCTCCGCAGTTGGCGTCCCCACCAACTACAGCAATAGCTATCCCACGCTCCGGGTTGTAAACCGTCTCGTAGTTATCGGTCTGGCCGATATCCCACCCTTGGTTAATGTCGAGCAGCTGCGTCCGGAGTTCCGCCACGGTTTCAGCCCACATAACCTGGCCTTTATGTGTTCGGGGATGCACATCGCTAACCCGAGACGAAAGGTCATGCCCTCGTCGCACGGCAGCGTCAAAATGATTTACCCGAACACCCATGCCGGCTAGACGAACGATCGCACCTTCTCCTTCATGGATCAGGAACTCCTGATAGGCCGGCTGCGTCATGCGTCCTCCTAAGTGGCTCAGCTTCCTCAAAAGCTACCACAACTGAGGGCAAAAAGGAGGAAGGCTGCCGTGCGGCAGGTGCCCCGTGGCCTCGCGGGAAGGACTGCCAGGAGCAACGTCTTTGATCGCGCCCTGACCGCGCTTGACTCCCCGCCCGTCGCCTTCGCCTCTTGGATCAGGGGCCGCACCGAGCCGAGGTACACGTCGGCAGCGTTCCCTTCCGCCTGAAGCGGTCCGCCACAGACCCGATCAGCCTGGTGAACCTGAGTTGCCACCTGTGGCCGGCGACGGGATCGGGTCTTCCAGCCGCTCCATGTGCAGCCAGTAAGTGTTCCGCATGCGCTGGTAGTCGAAGTCGCGGCCCTGTGGAGTTCGGGCGATGGTCAGCAGCCCGAGCCTCGTCAGCTCGGCCCCGCCCCGCGTCCATGTCTCATCGGAAAGTCCGTAGCGCTTTCGGTCGTTGCCGGAGAGCCATGGATGGGGTTGTTCTTCCTTGCGGTTGCTACGCATGTCCCGCGTCGCGAAGAGCAGTGCCACCGCAGGTGCCGACAACTCATAGATCCATCTGTTGGTCCAGAAGCTGACCGGGATATTGATCCACCACGAGCCGCGCCAGGCGTACGATTCCCCGTTCCCGGACGGATGCAGGAGCGTCACGTCCGGCGGCATACCAGGGTTACGCCTCAAGTTGATCAGCTTGGCTTCCTCCAGCCAATTCAAGCTGTCCGCAACCCGCCGCGCACCACCTACCTCTGGGGTAGGCAGAGCTAGCGCCGACGCCCACGCGCGGCCGGAGAAGCCCTTGATGTCATGCGGGGAAGAAGCAGCGAGCAACGTCATCGACATATACAGCTTCAGCCGCACCTCACCGCCGCGACCACCGCGAAGCATCCGCGCCAGCGGCGGGAGCTTGTGGGTGTCGTCCCGATAAAAGCCGGGCGGGAACTGGACCACCCGGCGTTGCGATCGCTCCACAAGACGATCAAGGCGATACTCCCCCGCTGCTGTGGGGGAGTTGGTGGCAATGTTCGGCAAGTCAATGACCTTCGTAGCGGTGAGACCAGGTGTGCAGGGGGTTCATGGAGTAACGGGAGTACTAGGCGTACAGGGGTACTGGGGGTTCCTTCCTTATACCTTTCCCATACAACCGCTCGCCCATACCGCTCCAAACGGCTTACTCCCACCGAGGCAAGCTACCACTCTCACCGCTAATGCCGAAGACCTATACTGCTGCAAGCAGCTTCTTTTACCGTAGCAAGCCATGACTTTCACCGTCGCTAAGGTTATACAAGGCGTTTTGAGCTGCGGTTTTCTCATGTCAAGCTTTGATCAGCAAGGAGGCGCGGCTCTCCGGAAAGGAGAGTTCCGAGAGGGGCGCGGCGCCGAGAGGGTGGACAGCCGGTGCAACGGCTGTCCACCCGATGCCCCGATTTGACCGCGTTAGGCCAGGTGGGACAAGCCCATGGTAAGAGAACCAGTGAGTCCTGAGGGCTCCAGTAGTCACGATGGTGCGGGTGGCCGCTGCTCCTGCGGTCGCCGTTCGGCGATCATCTCGGCGTGGGTGATCGGGGGTGCGGCAGTTCTTCAGGCCGCCTCGCAGATCATCGAGGCGGTGGTCACGATCATGAACTAGACCAGCATCCCGGCGGCTGGTCGTGAGTTCTGTCCTCACGGCCAGCCGTACCGGCCGGCCGGGGTCATCTCAACGGGCGGCGCGATGCCTCAGGCCCTGCAACACACCTGCCATTAGGCGGGCGGACGTGTCATGCAGAGCTAAGTACGCCCTCAAGGATGCGGGCCGAGTGCTGGCCGAAGCCGAGCACGCACCGCTGATTCCGCCCTGCTTAGCCTCTGGTCAAGGACCTGCCGTCCCGTTTGCCGGTGTCGCCCTCCGGGGGCGATAGCCGCGCACCGGCCTTGCTTGCCAATGCGCCGGTGCCGTGCCATTGGCGTGCCATTGAGCCCGGCCGCATGAGGTCACTCCAGGCCGCTCTACGCCTCTGTGAGGTGGCGTCGACTGAGCTGACCAAGTCGCCTTGTACGGTTCCCAAGCTGACAGCGCGGGTTCGATTCCCGTCACCCGCTCCACGTGCAGAAGCCCTGGTCAGGACCGGATGGTCTGGCCAGGGCTTCCGTGGTTCCAGGGCATGCTGAACCAGGGACGGCCCATTAGCCGCCATTAGGGCCATGTCATCTAGCTTGACGCTCTCGTTCACGAGCATGCCGAGCCTCCACGTATCACTGAAGCCCACGATGTATGTCACGCCTAGCTTGAGGCGAATTCCCTCGTCAGGCCCGATGGTCCCGCCAGGGCTTCCGTGGTTGCAGGCCCCGCCGGTCAGGTACGGGCCATCAGTTCGCCTCGGCAACCGGTCGATCACCCCCGCCACCAGCCACCCAGACTCGCCCGGAATGTCCTGGTAGGGCTCCGTAGACATGCCCGGGGTGGCGCTCCCAAGCGGCCGGAGCCGGGCCGGCCCCCGGGGCATTCGCGATGTGCGGCCGCCGGGGTCGCCCGCGCCGGCTACGCGCCGATGTCCAGGAACACGTTGTCGATCTCGCCGGCGAACTGGTCGTTGCCGTAGCCGAGGCCCTTGCCGCCGACCCGCAACGGTTCCGCGTTCGCGACGGAGAGGTTCGGCGGCACCGCCACCGACGCGTACGGCACGCCGTCCACCAGCATGGTCAGCCTGTTCTCGGTGCGATTGCACTCCAGGTCGTGCCAGCTCCCGTCGGCCACGTCGATCCGCGGCTCGGCGCGGTAGATGCCCGCCCGGTTACCGGCGATCACGCAGCTCGGATGCCCCTGCCGGTGGTCGACCTGCAGCTTGAACTGGCTGACCCCGCCGACCGAGTAGCCCTTCTGCACCACGTTGGCGCCGTCCGCGAGGTCGCCGTGGGTCATCAGCACCGACGCGCCGTACCGTAGCGGCCGGCGGCCCGGGTTCAGCGTGTCGTCGCGCTGGCCCTCCAGGATCGCCCGCGGGCAGTCCTTCTCCCTCGGCAGCGTGCACCGGTCGGGGTAGGCGACCGCCAGCCCGGTGCCCTCCGGTACGAGCCGCAGCGCCCCGCCGTTCTGCCCGAGTGGCCGCAGCTCGTGCCGGCCGCCGGTGTCCTGGATCGGTTTGCCGACGCCGCCGTCGAAGTCGTACCGCAGGGACACCGGCTCGCTGGCGATCTGGACCCGGCGCAGGTTCGCCGGAGCCGCGAACCGGGTCGAGTTGGGGACCACTCCGCCCGTGGGCGGCGGCAGCAGGTGGTACGCGGGCTCGGCGCCGGGAGGTGCGCTGACGGGACGGGGGGTCAGGAGGAACAGGGAGCCCAGGGCCAGCATCGCTGACAGGGCACCGATCGAGACGACACGCCGCCGGGAGTGAGGCATGGGGTTATTGTCCGCATTGTCACTTGATACCCCGGTCGAAACTCCGGACGGCTTGCGAACCACTCGTACGTGTTAGCCCGAACTGCCGAACCCGAAAGGCCCAGCCACTGTCTCTCGCAAAAGCACCAGGATCAGCGCGTCCGGGCGGCCGCCGTCTGCGTGGCGTGCGCCGGCTCGCCCACCACCGCGTGCAGCACGTCGTCCAGCGTGATCACCCCGAGCGGCCGCCGCCCATCGCTGACCAGGACGATGTGCAGCCGGTCGCGCCGCATGGTGAGCAGCAGGTCGGCCAGGCTCCGCTCCGGTGACACCACCGCGAGCGGCCGGATGACCTCCGCCGGGATCGGCAGGCGGCGCTGCGCGCCGGAATACCCGAGAACATCCTTGACGTGGACGAACCCGAGCACCCGCCGGGTGTCCCGCTGCACCACCGGGAACCGCGAGCGCCCGCTGCGGGTCGCCACCGTCTCCAGCGTCGCCGGCGACACGTCGGCCGCCACCGTCGTCACCCGCGACCAGGGCAGCAGGGTGTCCGCCGCGGTCCGGCTGTTCAGCCCGAGCGCCGCGTGGATCCGCGCGTACTGTTCCGAGCCGAGCAGTCCCTCGCTGCGCGCCTGGGTGACCATCCCGGCCAGCTCCTCGGCGGTGAAGACGGTCTTGACCGCGTCGGTCGCCTCGATCTTCCACAGCCGCAGCACCGTCCGGGACGCCCAGCGCATGGCGACCAGCAGCGGCTTGGTGGCGGTACAGAAAGCCAGCATGAACGGGCCCAGGATCAGCGCGGACCGTTCCGGCCCGGCCAGCGTGATGTTCTTCGGCACCATCTCGCCGATCACCGTGTGCAGGAAGACCACGACCATCAGGGCCAGCACGAAGGCGACCGGGTGCACCGCGTTCTCCGGCAGCCCGGCCGCGTGGAACGGGTCCTCCAGCAGATGGGCCAGGGCGGGCTCGGCGATCGCGCCGAGCGCCAGGGAGCAGATCGTGATGCCGAGCTGGGCGCCGGCGATCATCAGCGGGATCTGGTTCATCGCGGACAGCGCCCAGCGGGCGGCCTGCGACGTGGCGGCGAGCGGTTCCAGCGCGGTCCGCCGGGAGGCGATCAGCGCGAACTCGCCGCCCACGAAGATCCCGTTGCCGAGCAGCAGGACCACCGTGACGATCAGGTTAGTCATCGGCCGGCTCCTCCGGCGGGGCCACCACCCGGACCTGCTCGATCCGGTGCCGGTCCACCTCCATCACGGTGAACTCCCACCCGTGCTCCTCCAGCGACTCACCGACCACCGGGATGTGGCCGAGCCGGGCCAGCAGGAAGCCGGCCAGCGTCTCGTACGGCCCCTCGGGCAGCGCGAACCCGGTCTGCTCGAGCACCTCGTCCTCCCGCAGGAGCCCGTCGGCCAGGAACGTCTTCTCCCCGCCCGGGGCGGTCAGCTCAGCGGTGCCGGTCTCGCTCAGCTCGGTGTCGTACTCGTCGGCGATCTCACCGACCAGCTCTTCGATCAGGTCCTCGACGGTGACCACGCCGTCGGTGCCGCCGTACTCGTCGACCACGATGGCCAGGTCGGCGTCGGCGGCCCGCAGCGCGGCCAGCACCTTGTCCAGGCCGAGGCTCTCCGGGACGAACACCGGCTCCCGGGCCAGCGCGGACACCCTGGTCACGGCGCGGCGCTCGGGCGGCACGCCGAGCGCGTCGTTCACCCCGGCCACGCCGGTGACGGCGTCCAGGGTGTTCTCGTACACCGGAAATCGGGTGTGCCCGGTCCGCCGGGCCACCGTGATCAGGTCGGCGACGCTGGCCGTGGTCTTGATCCCGACCACGTCGACCCGGGGCGTCATCGCCTTGGCCGCGCGTTTCTCGCCGAACCGGATGGTGCGGCGCATCAGCGTCGCGGTCTCCGCCGGCAGCGCGCCGGCCCGGGCGCTGATCGCGGCGAGCAGGCCCAGCTCCTCCGGCGAGCGGGCGCTGGCCAGCTCCTCCTGCGGCTCGATGCCGATCCGCCGGACCAGCCAGTTGGCCGTCCCGTTGAGCGCGGCGATCATCCACTTGAAGAGTCGGGAGAACCCGCGCAGCGGGGCCGCGGTGGTCAGCGCGATGCCCATCGGGCGGGCCAGCGCCGCGTTCTTCGGCACCAGCTCGCCGAAGAGCATCGAGAGCAGGGTCGCCACCACCAGCGCGAGCACATGCGTGATCGTCTCGGTGGCGGACCCGGCCACCGGCTCGACCACCGGCGTGATCAGCCGGGACAGGGCCGGCTCGGCCAGGTACCCGGTGAGCAGTGCGGTCAGTGTGATGCCGAGCTGGGCGCCGGAGAGCTGGAAGGAGAGCTCGTGCAGCGCGTTACGGACCGTCTTGGCCCGGCGGTCACCCGCGGTGGCGCGCTGATCGATTTCCGCCCGGTCGACAGTGACCAACCCGAACTCGGCGGCCACGAAAAACGCGTTGCCCACCGTCAGCAGCGCGAACGCCACCAGCGGGAGCACCGCGGTCAGGAGCAGGCCGTCCATGATCGCTTCACCTCGGCCCTCATTCTGCCGGACCGGGACCATCCGGTACCAACCGTGGGGGTGACAAGCACGATTACCGTCGAGTCATGAACCTGCTCGAAGAGCTCACCCTCCTCGCACACGACCAGCTCGGCCGGCGGGTCATCGACAACACCCGGATCGATCACGGACTGGGTGGGGCGCTGCTGCTGGAGCTGGTCCTGGCCGAGCGGATCGACGTGGCCGACCGGCGGGTGGTGACCCGGGGCGACGGCCCGCTCGGCGACGCGCTGCTCGACGAGGCCCTGGACCGGATCGCCGCCGACCGGCGATCCCGCAAGCCGGTGGACTGGGTGAAGAGGTTGGCCAAGGGCGCCCGGCACCGGGTGATCGAGCGCCTGGTCGCGGCCGGCGCGCTGCGCGTCGAGCGCACTCCGGTGCTCGGCATCTTCAGCCGGACCAGGTATCCGGGCGCCCACGGGGCCGAGCCGGCGGCCCGAGCGGAGGCTCGGGAGCGGCTCCGCGGGGCGATCCTCGGGAGCGGGCCGGTGCTGCCCCGTACCGCCGCGCTCTGTGCCCTGGTCGCCGCGACCGAGCTGGACCGCAAGCTCTTCGCGGACCTGGACCGGAAGCTGGTCCGGGCCCGGCTCAAGGAGATCGGGCAGGGCGAGTGGGCAGCCGCCGCGGTACGCAAGGCGATCCAGGACGTCCAGGCCGCGATCATGGCGGGCGCGGTGGTGGCGAGCACGGCGGCCGCGGTCAGCTCCTGAGCGGGGCGAGCACGGGGACGGCCGGCCTCCGTGGTGGGAGACCGGCCGTTTCACGTGAATCAGATCAGGCGTCCTGCTTGAGCGAGCGGAGCAGGACGGTGGCGACGTCGATCACCTCGACCTCGTCCTGCTTGCCCTTGCCGGTCACCCCGTCGCCGATCATCGTGTAGCAGAACGGGCAGCCCACCGCGATTGTCTTCGCGCCGGTGGCCAGGGCCTCCTCGGTGCGCTCGACGTTGATCCGCTTGCCGATCCGCTCCTCCATCCACATCCGGGCGCCGCCGGCGCCGCAGCAGAAGGAGCGCTCCTGGTTGCGGGGCATCTCCTGGAGGCCGCCGGCCACCGAGGAGCCGAGCACCTCGCGGGGCGCGTCGAAGACCCGGTTGTGCCGGCCCAGGTAGCACGGGTCGTGGTAGGTGACCCCGCCGTCGACCGGCTGGACCGGGGTGAGCTTCCCGGTGGCCACCAGGTGGGCCAGCAGCTGCGTGTGGTGCACCACCTCGACCTTGAGACCGAGCTGCTCGTACTCGTTGCCCAGGGTGTTGAAGCAGTGCGGGCAGGTCGCGACGATCTTCTTGACCCCGGCCTCCTGCAGCGTCTCCACGTTCTGCTGGGCCAGCATCTGGAAGATGAACTCGTTGCCGATCCGCCGCGCCGGGTCGCCGGAGCAGGTCTCCCCCTCGCCCAGGATCGCGTAGTCGACCCCGGCCTCGTGCAGCAGCGTCGCTACCGCGCGGGTGGTCTTCTTGGCCCGGTCCTCGAACGCGCCAGCGCAGCCGACCCAGAACAGGTACTCGAAGTCCTCGACCTCGCCGACCCGCGGCACCTCGAAGTCCAGTCCCTTGGTCCAGTCTTCGCGGGTGTTCTGCGGGGCACCCCACGGGTTGCCCTTGTTCTCCAGGTTGCGCAGCATGACACCGGCCTCGCTCGGGAACGAGGACTCGATCAGCACCTGGTAGCGCCGCATGTCGACGATGTGGTCGATGTGCTCGATGTCCACCGGGCACTGCTCGACGCAGGCGCCGCAGGTGGTGCAGGACCAGAGCACGTCCGGGTCGATCACGCCGTTCTCGTCGACGCCGCCGACCAGCGGCCGGTTGCCCTCGGCGAGCGACAGCACGTCCAGGTGCGCCAGCTGCGCCTCGGTGGCCTTCTCCTCGCCGGTCAGGTCCTTGCCGCCGCCGGCCAGCAGGTACGGCGCCTTGGCGTACGCGTGGTCGCGCAGCGAGAGGACGAGCAGCTTGGGGGAGAGCGGCTTGGCGGTGTTCCACGCCGGGCACTGCGACTGGCAGCGGCCGCACTCGGTGCAGGTGGAGAAGTCGAGCAGGCCCTTCCAGGTGAACTGCTCGACCTGGGAGACGCCGAACAGGTCCTTCTCCGGGTCCGCCTCCTCGAAGTCCAGCGGCTTGCCCTCGCTCATCATCGGCTTGAGCGCGCCCAGACCGGAACCTGCCGGCTTCTCCGGGCTGCGCTTGAAGAAGATGTTGAAGAACGCCAGGAAGCGGTGCCAGGCCACGCCCATCGTCGGGTTCAACGAGATGGTGATCAGCCAGCCCATCGAGATGAGCAGCTTGACCAGGGCGACCCAGGTGGCGCCGTCCGTCCAGGCGGGCAGCGCGTTGCCGATGGCGTGCGAGAGCGGGGCCGCCCAGACCGGGTACGGGAAGTGGTCGTTGGCGACCTTGAAGCCGCGGATCAGGAACCCGCAGATCAGCACGCCGACGATGATCGCCTCGACGAAGTAGCCCTGCCACATGGTGGAGCCGAGGAACCGGCTGCGCTTCTTGCTGCCCGGCTTGTCCGCCTGGCGCCGGTAGATCAGGTACAGGATCCCGGCGAGGCCGAGGATGCCGAACCACTCGGTGACGAACCCGAAGATCGACCAGTGGCCGATCAGCGGCAGCTCGCCCTCCGGCGTGACGACCTCGAAATACGCCTCCAGCACCAGCAGCGACAGGATGATGAAGGAGAACATGACGAACCAGTGGGCCGCGCCGATCGCGGACCACTTGAGCATCCGGGTGTGCCCCACCGACTCCTTGAGCAGGGTCGTGGTGCGGGTTGCCTTGTCGGTGAACCGCTCCGGCGCGGGCTGGCCCTGCCGGATCACCGCGGTGATCGTGAGGACGGCCCGGACCGCCAGCGCGACGGCCACCACCGTGACCGCCCCCGCTAAGACGGTGGCGATGATCTGCGCGATGCCCATCAGCGTTGTGCCTCCTCGGTCGGCTGGGCGCCAGCCTATGTTACCCATGAGTAATAGGCCGGTGCGGACCGCAGGTCAAGGACTCACGGCCCCTCAGCCGAAAGCGCACCCCACGCCGAGCGGGGTGCGCCTGGTCTATCTGAAATATCCCACGTATCCGCAGCAAGCGGACACGGTGTCTCAGCGCCAGCGCGAGAGAATGCCCAGCGACGCCACCATGCAACCGAAGCCGACCGCGAGGTTCCAGTACCGCCAGCTCTCCACCGGCCACTGCTGCGAGGACAGGTAGTAGACGACGAGCCAGGCGATGCCGACGACGATCAGGATGACCGCGGTGGCCGGCAACCACGCCGGACTGGGCTTCTTGGAAGCCGCCGTGACCGCCGGGCGGATGTCGGACGGCGGGGTGTAGACCTTCTTCTTGCGAACCTGCGACTTGGGCACGGTGCTCTCCTGTGGGCAACAAGTGGTGAACAACCACCGGTGAGCGGCTCCGGGGACTCCGAATGCTGCCCGTGGCGAATACTGTTCGCCAGCTAGCGTAATCAAGACGACGCGCACACAGGCACCCGCCGGGGCGAGAAAATACCCGGCGTCCGCTCTTGAGGGAGGCTGGGGTGGCTTTTCGAGGCGAACGCGGGGCCGCCGCGCGCCGGGCGCTGCGGCGCGCGGCCGGCCGCCGACGGACCGTCTGGTCGGTCGGCGTCCCGCTCATCGCGCTGGCCGCGGGCCTGCTGTTCACCACCTCCGCGACGACCGCCGACGGCACGGCGCTGCGCGACGACCGGCGGCCCCAACTGGCGCAGTTGATCGCGGACAAGCGGGAGCGCCTGGCCGCGGCCGAGAAACGCGAGGCGACACTGCGGGCTCAGGTGGATCAAGAAACCGCACGCCTCGCCGAAGTGGACACACCGGTAAAAATCGCCCGGCAGAGCGCCGACGCGATCCTCCAGCCGGCCGGGTTCACCGCGCTGCGCGGTCCGGGCCTCACGGTCACTCTGAACGACTCACCGCGGCGCGGTTCGGATTTCGGGGACAATGCTCCCGACAACGACGATCTGGTCGTTCACCAGGGCGATGTCCAGGCCGTCGTGAACGCCATGTGGGCCGGCGGGGCGGAGGCCATGACGATCATGGATGTCCGCGTGATCAGCACCAGCGCGGTACGCTGTGTCGGCAACACGCTGCTCCTTCACGGTCAGGTTTTCTCCCCACCCTTCAAGATCACAGCAATCGGCGAACCCACAGCGATGCATCGTGCGTTGGAGTCCGCAGAAGGAGTCAAGCAGTTCCGCGAGGCCGTCGCCGACTTCGGTCTCGGTTACACGGAGAAGATGGAAAAGGACGTGACAGTGCGGGCGTACGACGGCTCGACCGACCTCCGATCCGCGCAGGCGGCCCAGTGACGAGCACGCCGCAGGAGTTCCCGGGGACGCCGGCCGGCCGCGGCCGGCACCGAGCTCCCGATGCCGAGGCCCAGACGGCATACATCCCGCGCGTCAGCGACGCATCGCCGGACGGTGTGCCGGGTGGCCCCCTGACCGTGCCGGTGGGCCTGGGGGCGAACGTGAGCCCCAGCCCGGCCGGTTCGCCACGGTCCACGCGCGCCGCCACGCCCGCGGAGCCGCCGGCCGTGGACCCCGCCGTGCTCGAGGCCGGCCAGGCCGCGCAGCCGCGGACCCCGGCCGCCTTTCCCGAGGTGGGGATCGACGAGGTGAGCGCGGCAGCGGCCGCTGCGCGCCGCCGCGCGATACCGCCGGTGGCGCAGCCGTCCGCCGCGGGTTTCGGTTTCCTCAGCGACGACAAGAACCGAGACCCGATCGCGGTACGACCGGAGCCCGGCCTACCCACCACGGAGTTCCCGCCCGGCGGCACGCACGCCACGGCCGCGTCCCCGTCGATCCCGCCCACCGCACCTCCGCCCGCGCCGGCCTCGCCCATCGGTCTCCCGCCGACCGGCATCTCGGTGACCGGCATCTCGGTGACCACCGCCGCGTCCTCGTCGGCCGGCCTGCCCTCGGGCAACGGCTCCCCGGACAACCCGAGCTGGAACACCGAGCCCACCCGCCAGCAGAGCCCGGCGCC
>NZ_BOMW01000059.1 GCF_016862395.1 Actinoplanes siamensis
CCAGGACGGCCGCTCCGGGCCCTCGAGTTCAGGTCCCGTTCGCTCGCCCGTCTCCCTGGCGGCTCGGACAACATTACCCGCCGTCCCACGCAACGCCAAATCGGGGCTTGGCGACCGCCGTCACACCACTCCTGCGGGGTACGGACCCGCAGCAGTGGCGGCCGCGGCTCAGGCCTCCAGCTCCACCCCGGCGAAGGTCCGCTTCCCCCGGCGCAGGACCAGGAACCGGCCGTGCAGCAGCGCGGACGCCGGCACCACGGCCTCCCCGTCGGTGATCCGCTCGTTGTTCAGGTAGGCGCCACCCTCGCTGATCGTCCGGCGCGCCTCGTTCGCGCTCGCCACCAGACCCGACTCCTTGAGCAGCACCCCCACGGGCGGGAGCGCACCGCGTACGACGTGCAATCCGGCCTCGCCCAGCGCGGCGCGCAAGGTGTCCGCGGACAGCTCGTCCAGCGAACCCCGGCCGAAGAGGGCCTGGCTGGCGGCGATCGCCTGCCGGGCCTCCTCCTCGCCGTGCACCAGAGCGGTCAGCTCCTCGGCGAGCGCGCGCTGCGCGAGCCGGGCCTGCGGCCGCTCCGCGGTCGCCGCCTCCAGCTCCTCCAGCTCGGCCCGGGGCTTGGAACTGAAGTACCGCAGGTACTTGCTGACATCCCGGTCGTCGCTGTTGATCCAGAACTGGTAGAAGCTGTACGGGCTGGTCATGGTGCCGTCGAGCCAGACGGCGCCACCCTCGGTCTTGCCGAACTTGGTGCCGTCGGCCTTGAGCACCAGCGGAGTGACGAACGCGTGCACCGGGCCGGCCCCGCGCCGGCGGACGAAGTCGACGCCCGCGGTGATGTTGCCCCACTGGTCCGACCCGCCGAACTGCAGTTGGCAGCCGTTGCGCACGTGCAGCTGGTAGAAGTCGTTGGACTGCAGCAGCTGGTAGCTGAACTCGGTGAAGCTGATGCCGCTCTCCAGCCGGTTGCGCACCACGTCCCGGGCCAGCATCTTGTTGACCGGAAAGTGCTTGCCGACGTCGCGGAGGAAGTCGATGACCGAGGTCGGGCCGGTCCAGTCCAGGTTGTTGACCAGGGTGGCCGCGTTCTCCCCGGTGTAGGTGACGAACGGGGAGAGCTGCTCGCGGATGCGCCGCACCCAGCCCTCGACCACCTCCGGCGCGTTCAGCGTGCGCTCGGCGGACTCGCGCGGGTCGCCGATCTGCCCGGTGGCGCCGCCGACCAGCAGCAGTGGCCGGTGCCCGGCCTGCTGGAGCCGGCGGGCGGTGATGACCTGCATGAGGTGACCGACGTGCAGCGAGGCGGCGGTGGGGTCGAAGCCGACATAGAACGTGATCGAGCCGCCGTCGAGCGCCTTGCGCAGCTCGTCGGGGTCGGTCGAGTCCTGGATCAGTCCGCGCCACGTCAGGTCGTCTACGAGAGTCACGCACGGATTCTCCCGCACGGCTCGATGCGGATCACACCGGGTTTCGGGGATGCTGATCCGATGGGTCACCTGGGTAGCGCGAAACCACCGTCCGAGATCAGCAAGAAGAAGGCCGAGGCCCGGCTCACCGCGGCGCAGGAGCGGCTGCTGCGGTTGCGGCTGCTGCTGGGCGGGCAGATCGGGCCGAAGAAGATCGGGCCGCCGCTCTGCGTGCTCTTCGAGGGCTGGGACGCGTCCGGGAAGGGCGGTGCCATCAAGCGCCTGGTCGCGCCGCTGGACCCACGGCACGTGCGGGTCGCGCAGTTCGCCGCGCCGACCTACGACGAGAAGCGTCACCACTTCCTGCAGCGGTTCTGGCACGTGCTGCCGGGCTACGGCGGGATGACCGTTCTCGACCGCTCCTGGTACGGCCGGGTCCTGGTCGAGCGGGTCGAGGGCTTCGCTACGCGGGATCAGTGGAAGCGGGCGTACGACGAGATCAAAGAGTTCGAGCGCACGCTCACCGCGGAGGGGATGATCCTGGTCAAGTTCTGGATGCATGTCTCCGATCAGGAGCAGCTGCGCCGGTTCGAGGACCGGGCGAACGATCCGTTGCGGACCTGGAAGCTGACCGAGGAGGACTGGCGCAACCGGGACAAGCGCGAGGCGTACGAGCGGGCGATCGAGGAGATGCTGGAGCGGACCGACCAGCCGCGGGCGCGCTGGCACGTCGTTCCGGGCGACGACAAGGCGTACGCGAGGCTCGCCGTGGTGGAACAGGTCTGTCACGTGATCGAGAAGCGCCTGGCTAAGCTCGGCCCATTATCCTGATTAATGACAAAATGGCCGATATCGTATGGTCATGAAAAGGTTCCTCTTGAGCACAGCGGCCCTGCTGGTGGGCCTGGTCGGAGCCGCGGTACCAGCGGCTGCCGCAACAGAGAAGACCGCGACCCCGAAGCAGGCGGTCGCCGTCGCCGTCACCCGCACCGCCCGCGGCGAGGGTGGCCAGTCGGTGTTCAGCCTGGTCGGATCCTCCAACCGGCAGCAGGCCCAGGTGCTGCGGCTGGCGTCCACCCGGGAGTTCCTGGCCCTGCGCCCGAAGTACTCGGACTCCACGCCCGGCCGGTACACCTACGTGGTGGAGGCCGGGTACCGGGACAGCACGAAGAAGCGGGTGACAGTCGTGGACGGCACCGCGGGCACGCCGAAGGTGGTGCTCGAAGTGATCCGGCTGATGACCACCATGCCGGAGCCCAACATGCCGGACATCCCGGCCAACTTCCCGCCCGGCTTCCCGTTCGACTGACGGGGATGGCCTCCGCTACGCGGCGGAGGCCATCCTCGATGAGGCCAACCCCTAAAGGACCACCTTCCGGGCCGAGGCGGCGTCCGGTGCGGCCAGCGCGAGCTCGGCGAGGCGGCGGCATTCGTCGTACGAATACCGGGCCAGCGACGCCCGGACCCCGGGAAGCGCCCGCGGCGACATCGACAGGCTGCTCACCCCGAGCCCGGCCAGCACCGGCGCGAGCTGTGGATCGGCCGCCGCCTCCCCGCACACCCCGACCGGTTTGCCGGTGTCCCGCCCGGCCGCCCCGCAGATCGCGATCAGCCGCAGCAGCGCCGGCTGCCACGGGTCCAGCAGGTCGGCCAGCTCGCCGCACATCCGATCGGCGGCGAACGTGTACTGGCTCAGGTCGTTGGTCCCGATGCTGAGGAAGTCCACCACACCGAGCAGGTCACCGGCCCGCAGCGCGGCGGCCGGCACCTCGATCATCACGCCGGCCCGGGGCAGTCCCGCCTCGTGCACGGCTGCCGCGAACTCGGTCGCCTCGGTCAGCGTGGACACCATCGGCGCCATCACCCACACGTCCGCGTCGCTGTCCCGCGCCGCCGCCGCGATCGCCTCCAGCTGCGTGGTCAGCACCCGCGGGCGCTGCCGTGCCACGCGCAGCCCGCGGACCCCCAGGGCCGGGTTCGGCTCGCCCTGCTGGTTCAGGAACGGCAGCGGCTTGTCGGCGCCGGCGTCCAGCGTCCGGATCACCACCCGCCGGCCCGCCATCGCGCGGAACACCTCGCCGTACGCCGCGATCTGCTCCTTCCGCGACGGCTCCGAGGCACGGTCGAGGAAGAGCAGTTCGGTCCGGAACAGCCCGACTCCCTCGGCGTGCGCCTCGTCGGCGGCCGGCACGTTCTTCGCCGAGCCGACGTTGGCCAGCAGCTTCACGGCGTGCCCGTCGGAGGTGCGGCCCGGCCCGGTCAGCTCGGCGACCTCCGCGTCCGCCACCTTCCGGAACGTCGAGCCGGCCCCGATCACGACCCGTCCGGTGGTGCCGTCGACCTGGACCAGGGTGTGCTCCGCGACGCCCAGCACCCCGGGGCAGGCCACCACCGCGGGCAGCCCGAGCGCCCGGGCCAGGATGGCGGTGTGGCTGGTCGGCCCGCCGATCTCGGTCACCAGCGCGAGCACCTGCGACGGGTCCAGATCCGCGGTGTCCGCGGGAGCGAGGTCACGGGCGGCCAGCACGTACGGGTGACCGGGCTGCGGCACCCCCGGCATCGGCAGCCCGAGCAGCACCGCGACCGCCCGGTCCCGCAGGTCGTCCAGGTCCGCGACGCGTTCCGCGAGGTAGCCGCCGGCCTCCGCGAACATCTCGCGGAACGTCCCGAAGGCGGCGTCGATCGCGTGCGGCGCGTCGGCGCCGCCCTCGATCCGCTCGCGGACCGCCTCGCGCAGCTCCTCGTCGCCGGCCATCATGGCCTCGGCCCGCAGCACCTCGGCCGCGGTGGCCTCGGCCGCGCGGTCCGCGCGCCGCTCCAGGTCCGCGACGACGCCGGCGAGCGCGGCGTACGCCCGGTCCACCTCCGCCGCGGCATCGGTGACCGGGAGCGGCGGGGGCAGCGCCGGCGCCGCGGCGATCCGCAGCAGCGGCCCGGCGGCGACCCCGGCGCAGACCCCGATCCCGGCGAGGTTCTCAGGCATCGTCGGCGTCCAGGTCCTTGGCGAGCAGCGCGGCCAGCCCGTCCAGGGCCTCGTCCGCGCCGTCCCCGTCGGCCTCGAGGATCACCTCGGTGCCCTGCTTGGCGCCGAGCGCGAGCACCGACAGCATGCTCTTGGCCGGCACCGCCTTCTTCTCACCGACCCGGATGGTGACCTTGACCGGCGCCTTGGCGGCCGCCTCCACGAAGATCTTGGCGGGCCGGGCGTGCAGCCCGCTGGCGGAACCGACGGCGACCGTACGCGTGGGCATCTACCCTCCTCAGGGCTCGATGGTGACCTTGATGGCTTCACCGCGCTCGACGATGCCGAACGCGTCGATCGCGCTGTCCAGCGGCAGCCGGTGCGTGATCAGGTCGGCCACCGGCACCGCGCCGGTGGCGACCAGTTCCAGGGCCTGCTTGTTGTGCGCCGGGCTGGAGCCGTTCGCGCCGACGATGGTCAGCTCGCGGTAGTGCACCAGGTTGGAGTCGAGCGTGATGGTCGGCCTGTCCTTGGGCAGGCCGCCGAAGAAGCTGATCCGGCCCTGCCGGGCGGCCATCCGCACGGCCTGCTCCTGGGCCTGGCCGGAGGCGGCCGCCGTGATGATCACGTCGGCGCCGCGGCCGTCTGTCAGCTTCAGCACCTCCTCGATCGGGTCCACCTCGGCGGCGCAGATCGCCGCGTCCGGCTTGACCAGGCCGGCGGCCAGGTCCAGGCGCTGCCGGCTGAGCTCCACCAGGAACACCCGGGCGGCCCCGCGGGCGCGGGCCAGCCGCACGTGCAGGCAGCCGATCGGGCCGGAGCCGATCACCACCACGTCGTCGCCGTCGCCCACCCGGGCCAGGGTCTGCGCGTTGAGGGCGCAGGCCAGCGGCTCGGCCACGGACGCCTCGGCGAACGAGACGCCGTCCGGGACGCGGTTCAGGCCGTCGACCTCGAGGACCTCCCTGGGTACGACCATGAACTGCGCGAAGCCGCCCTCGAAGTGGTAGCCCATCGACACCTGGTTCGGGCAGATGGTCATCCGGCCGCGCGTGCACTCGGCACACTCGCCGCACGGGATCGCGGCGATGACCTGCACCCGGTCGCCGGGCGCCCAGCCCTCGACGCCGTCGCCGACCGTGACGACCTCGCCGGCGATCTCGTGGCCCATCACCCGCGGCGGGTGGATGTGGTGGTGCCCGAACTTGGAGATCTTCACGTCGGTGCCGCAGGTGGAGCAGTTCCGGACCCGGATCTTCACCTCGCCCGGGCCGGCCTCGGGCTCCGGCACGTCCTCGAAGCGGACGTCGCCGGGGGCGTGGAATCGCACGACCTTCATGAGTTGCTGTCCTCCTGGATGGCTCCCAAGAGCCGGATCACGGTCTCGGGATCGGTGGCCTCGCGCAGTTCACGGGCCTGGTCCTCGTCGAGCAGGATCTCGGCGAGGGCGGCGAGCAGCTCGACGTGCCCGTCCCCCTTGGCGGCGATGCCGACGCAGAGCGTCACCGGCTCGCCGTCCCAGTCCACGGTCTCCGGGAAGCGCAGCACCGACAGCGCGTCCCGGTGGACCAGTTCCTTGCCGCCGAGGGTGCCGTGCGGGATGGCGACCCCCTCGCCGACGTACGTGGAGATCGACTGCTCGCGGGCGAGCATGGTGTCCACGTAACCGGGGTCGACCGCGCCGATCTCCACGAGCGCCCGGCCGGTGCGGCGGATCGCGTCGTCGCGGTCCGCCGCCGTCTCGGCCAGCTTGATCGCCCGGCGGTCCAGCAGCTCAGACATCGAGGTCGGTGCCCTGCTGGATGGCCTTGACCACCTTGGTGACCGCCGGGTCGCCCAGGAAGATCTGGAACGGCACGATCGGCTTGCCGGGCGCGACCGACCTGGCCCGGGCGGCCAGGCCACTGTGGCACACCACCAGGTCGGCGTCGGCCGGGATGGAGTTGACCGGGGTGTGCTCCACTGTCACGCCGCTCTTGCCGAGCTGCTTGCGCAGCGTGCTGGCGAGCATCACGCTGCTGCCCATGCCGGCGTCGCAGGCGACGACGAGTTTCTGAATGTCCTTGCCGTTGATGGTGGCCATGGTCGGACCTCCTCTTCTTCGGTGGTTAGGCGGTCTGTTGCTCGGGAGCGGCGGTCGTGGCGGTCTCCACCGCGGCCGGCTTCCCGGCGGCGGCGTCCGCGGCCGCTTCCTGCTCGGCGGCCTCGTCGATCTCCTGGTCGGACTTCAGCCTGCCGAAGCCGAGCAGCGCCGAGGCGACCGCGAAGGTGACCGCCGCGGCGATCACGACGCCGAGGATCATGCCGAAGTAGCCGCTCTTCGCGGTGACCGCGAAGTAGGCGAAGATGCTGCCGGGGGCCGGGGTGGCGACGGTGCCGGTCCCGGTGATCATGAAGGTGGCCACGCCGGACATGCCGCCGGCGATCATCGCGAGGATCAGGCGGGGCTTCATCAGCACGTACGGGAAGTAGATCTCGTGGATGCCACCCAGGAAGTGGATGATCATCGCGGCCGGTGCGCTGGGGCGCAGCGACTTGGGGCCGAAGAAGAGGTACGCGGTGAGCAGGCCGAGACCCGGGCCGGGGTTCGACTCGATCATGAACAGGATCGACTTGCCGTGCTCCTGCACCTGCTGCACGCCGAGCGGGCCGAACACCCCGTGGTTGATGGCGTTGTTCAGGAACAGCACCTTGGCCGGCTCGACCAGCACCGAGGCCAGCGGCATCAGGCTGTGGTCGAGCAGCCAGTCCACGGCGTTGCCGGCCGCCTTGGTCAGGCCGTCGACGACCGGGCCGATGGCCAGCTTGCCGAGGATCGCGAAGAGCGCGCCGACGATGCCGGCCGAGAAGTTGTCGACGAGCATCTCGAAGCCCGGCTTGACCTTGCCCTCGATCGCGTTGTCGAACAGCCGCAGCACGTAGGCGGTGAGCGGCGCGATGATCATCGCGCCGAGGAACATCGGCACGTCCGCGCCGACCACGACGCCGAAGGTGGCGATCGCGCCGACCACCGCGCCGCGCTGGCCGTGCACGATCCGGCCACCGGTGTAACCGATCAGGACCGGCAGCAGGTACTTGATCATCGGGTCGACGAGCTGGGCCAGGTTCTCGTTCGGGACCCAGCCGACCGGGATGAACATGGCGGTGATCAGGCCCCAGGCGATCAGCGCGCCGATGTTGGGCATCACCATCCCGGCCAGATGCCCGCCGAGTTTCTGCACCGAGGCCCGGAAGCCACCGCCGGTGACCTCGGGCGTGTACGAAGAGGCCATCAGGTATCTCCATTCATGAGGGGTCGTGCCGGTCCCCCGTACCGAGAAATCGAAGTTTGTAGATGAATTTCGGGTCTGCCGCGGGTAGCGCCGGGCCGCGGCCGCGCGGCCGCTGATCCTTGTGGGGGTACGGCGGGAGCCGGTCGCTCCTCGCCGGACAGTCAGTGCCGGCCGATCGTGCGGGCCGGATCGGGGCGGGGGTCGATGCGGACGGTCGTGCGGTCCAGGTCCTGTGGTCGCGGCATCCGGCTGCCCGGCAGGCTGACCGCCGCCGCGCCCCACGCCAGCCCCTCGACCAGCGCCACCTCACCGCGCGCGCCGGCCGCGAGGAACCCGGCGAGCAGCGCGTCACCGGCGCCGACGGTGCTGCGCGGGGTGGTGACCGGCGAGATCCCGGCCAGCACACCGGACTCCTCGACCAGCACCGCGCCGTCCGCGCCGAGGCTGGCCAGGACCGTCCCGGCGCCGGCCTTGCGCAGCCGGTCGCAGGCGCCCAGCACGTCGCCGAGCGTCCGCAGCTCGGCGCCGACCGCCTCGGACAGCTCCTCCCGGTTCGGCTTGACCAGCGCCGCGCCGGCGGCGACGCCGGCCAGCAGCGCCGGGCCGCTGGAGTCGACGGCGAGCCGGGCGCCGGCCGCGACCAGCCGCTCGCAGAGCGCCGCGAAGGCCGGGACGGACGGCCCGGGCGGCAGACTGCCGCAGATGACCACCCAGTCGGCGGACCGCGCGGCGGCCAGCACCGCGTCACTGACCTGGGCGAACTCGCCCGGCGAGAGCATCGGGCCAGGTTCGTTGATCTTGGTGACGGTGCCGTCCGGCTCGGCCAGGGTGATGTTGGAACGTGTCCGCCCGATGATCGGGACGGCCACCAGGTCGACCCCCTCCCCCTTGAGGAGATCCACCAGCTGCTCGCCCTCGGCGCCGCCGGCCGGGACCACGGCTGTCGACCGGACGCCGTTGGCCAGCAGCGCGCGGGAGACGTTGACGCCCTTGCCGCCCGGATCGATGTGCGAGTCGGCGGCTCGCAGCACCTCGCCGCGGATCAACGCGTCCACCTCGAGCGCGCGGTCGACGCTCGGGTTCAGGGTGACGGTGAGGATCACGCCCGCACCATCCGCACGCCGGTCGCCTCGACCTCGGCCGCCAGCTCGTGGTCCAGGCCGCTGTCGGTGATCAGGAGGTCCAGCTCGGCGAGACCGCCGAACCGCGCCAGATAGTCGTTGCCGATCTTGGTATGGTCGGCGAGCAGCACCACCCGGCGGGCCGCGGCGATCATCGCCCGCTTGACCGCCGCCTCGGCCGGGTCGGGGGTGGTCATGCCGCGCTCCACGGTGCAGCCGTTGGCGCCCATGAACGCGACGTCGACATACATCTCGGACAGTGGCCGCAGCGCCCAGTCGTCCACAGTGGCCATCGTCTTGCCGCGCACCCGGCCGCCCAGCAGCAGCACCGTCAGGTTCGGCTTTATCCCCAGCATGGCGGCCAGCACCGGGGAGTTCACCACCACGGTGAGTTCCCGGTCGGTGGGCAGCAGCTGGGCCAGGCGGGCGGTGGTCGTGCCGGCGTCCAGGATGATCGCGCCGTCCTCCGGGACCTCGGCCAGCGCGGCCTTGGCGATCCGCTCCTTCTCGCTGATCAGCACGGCGTCGCGGGTGGCCAGCGCGGGCTCGAAGCCGAGCCGCTCGACCGGGATGGCCCCGCCGTGCACCCGGCGCAGCACGCCGGCGCGCTCCAGCACGGTCAGGTCGCGCCGGATCGTCTCGGCCGTGACCGTGAAGCTGTCCGCCAGCGCCACCACGTCGACCCGGCCTTCGGCGCGGGCGCGCCGCACGATCTCCTGCTGCCGTTCCTCCGCGTACATCGACTCACCGCCCGGGCGTTGATTTGGCTTTGTCTTTGTTTACGCCCGCTTCTGCCCGAGCGCAATATGTCAAAGAGATTTCGGTCTCCTCACGACCGAAGTTGCTGGCGACAGATACCCACAAATCCCGGATATCCCCCGCACCCGGCGTATGCCGCAAGGATGATCATCAATGCCTGGTTGTGTTGGTTTCCGGCAGTCCAGCCGGCGCTGTTCCCGCCTGCTCGCGGATCACGCGGCACGGTGCTGCTCGTCGGCGGGTCGTTCGCGCCCTGCCTGACGCACCACCCGCGGGCCCGGCCGGCGGGCAGAGGCCACTCGGAGTGCCGGAGGCGCCCCTGACAGCCAGCCGCGACCGGCGGCGCGGCCGGCACGCCGGCGGGCGGGCGTCGCGGGTCACCCGCAACGGCCGGCGCGCGCCGGGCGGTCCCGAGGCGTCGCGGGCCATCCGACACGGCCGGCGCGCGCCGGAGGGGTCCTGGGCGAAGTCGGCACGCGCTCCTGGCCACGGGACTCGGAACTGGCGAATCGTGGAGGTACCAGCCCGTACCGAAGACTGACTTGATCTTCTATTGGTCCTGCGGCGGGACGTAGAGCGGGAGGCCGAGGGTCTTGCGGATCGCGTTCTGCACCTCGTCGACCGGCGGGCGGCCGTCGACGTCGTGGACGACCTCCTTGCGCCGGAAGAGCTCCAGGACCGGGCGGGTCTTCTCGTGGTAGTCGCGCAGGCGCGCCTCCAGCGCCTGCGGCGTGTCGTCGGCGCGGGTGACCAACTCGTGGCCGCAGATGTCGCAGCGGCCCTCCTGCTCCGGGCGGTCGGCGATCAGGTTGTAGTCCATCCCGCAGTTCGGGCAGAGCCTGCGGCTGAGCACGCGGCGGCGCACCTCGTCGTCGGGCAGCTCCAGGTGGATGACCGCGTCGATGTCGTAGCTCTCCATGAAGAACCCGGCCTGGCGACCGTTGCGCGGGAAGCCGTCGATGATGAAGCCGAAGTTCCAGTCGTGCTGGTGCAGGCGGTCCCGCACGACCGCCTCGACCACGTCGTCGCCGATCAGCTCGCCGGCCGCCATGGTCCGGCGGACCTGGGCGCCCATCTTGGTGTGGTTGCGGACGTTCCAGCGGAAGATGTCCCCCACGCTGATGTGGACGAGGTCGAGGTCACGGGCGAGCAGCTGGCCCTGGGTGCCCTTGCCGCTGCCCTGCACCCCCATGATCACGTACTTGCGCATGTGGCTGGCCTCCTCAGTCCACCGCGCCGATCCGCAGCGGGCCGGGCGCGGGTCCGGTCAACGTGGTGGGATCGATGCTCCAGGCGCCGGCCACCCGGAACACGTCGCGCTCGGAGACCAGCACGGTGGTCTCCTCCGGCTCGAACTCGCCGGGCAGCCCGGCCTCCCGCTCGGCCGGGCCGGGCTCGCCGAACCACGAGGTGACCTCGCCGGTCTGGCCGACGTATCCGAACGCGCGCACCAGATCACCCTTCACCGCGCGCTGCCATCGATGCAACTCGGTGACCCGGTGCGTGGCGAAGTACTGCACCTCGGTGCCGAGCGCGGCGGAGAGCCCGGCCACGTCCGGCGCCGGGGTCATCAGCCCGCGGCCGGCGGCCAGCACCCAGGACTCGCCCCGGGCGCCGGGCAGCGGCGGGGTCACCGCCACCCGGTCGCCGGTCAGGTACGCCAGGTCGAGACCGTCGCGCCAGCGGACCGGGCCGAGATCGCGCAGGCCGAGCGCGGCGAGGACGGCCTCCGGCGAGACGGCGCCCCCCGGGGGCACCGCGATCGCCAGCCACGCCTGCTTGCCGCCGAAACCGGCCATCACGTCCGTGTCCATGTCCACAACGCTATCCGGTTGTCCGATTATGACCAGCCGTATTCGCGCTGGAGCCGGTCCGCCACCCGATCGAAGCGGCCCCGGTCGAGGATCGCGCCCTCCCGGCGGATGCCGTCCTCGTCCACCTCCAGCACCCGGTCCAGACGGATCCAGCTGGGCCGCTCGGTGCGGTCCCAGTCGCCGGCGCCGAGGGCGAGCCAGTTGCGCTGGCCGTCACGCTCGCTCTGGCTGGAGAGCATCAGGCCGAGCAGGGTGCCGCCGTCCCGGCCGACGACCAGGACCGGGCGGTCCTTGCCCTGGCCGGGGTCGTCCTCGTAGGGCACCCAGGTCCAGACGATCTCGCCGGGATCGGCGTCGCCGTCCAGGGCCGGGGCGTAGGCGATGGTCCGGCCGCGGTCCTGGGTGGGGATGTGGCGGGGTGGCCTCGGCCTGGGTTTTCCCGACCCACCCGGGCGCGGGGACGGGGTCGGCTTGGGCGCGGCCGGCTTCGGTGCGGCGGGTTTCGGCGCTGCCGGGCGGGAGACGCGGCCGGTCGGTTCCGGCGCCTTCTGCGCGGGCGCGCCGAGCAGCCGGCGCAGGAAAGAGATCAGCATGTCGAGCACCGCTGCACCTTACGGCCTGATCGCTACCGGGCAGCCGTGCAGTATGACGATATGGTTCGCGGCGGCATCGCCGGCCGGGAAGGATGCACACCATGACGCGCTATGGACCGATGTTCGGGCCGGACTACACGTTCCTCGGGATCCCCGCCTGCGACTGGCGCGAGCCGCAGACCTACGCCGGCGCGGACGTCGTGATCATCGGCGCCCCGTTCGACGGCGGCACCTCGCACCGCCCCGGCGCCCGGTTCGGCCCCCAGGTCCTCCGCGGCACCGACTACCTGGCACACGACGGCTCCCGCCCGCACCTGGCGATGCGGGTCGACGCGCTCGGCGCCGACCTGACCGTCCGGGACGCCGGCGACCTGGAGGTGTTCAGCGGCGAGATCGAGCGCAGCGTCCGGACCATCCAGGAGGCTGTCGGCTTCGTCGCCCGGCACGGCGCCGTCCCGCTGGTGCTGGGCGGCGACCACACGGTGACCTGGCCGGACGTGGCCGGTGTCGCGAGCGCGCACGCCGCCCAGCGGGTCTCGGTGATCCACTTCGACGCGCACGCGGACACCGGCGACATCGAGTTCGGCTCGCTCTACGGGCACGGCCAGCCGATGCGCCGGCTGATCGAGTCCGGCGCGGTCCGCGGCGACAGGTTCCTGCAACTCGGGCTGCGCGGCTACTGGCCCGGTCCGGACGTCCTGGACTGGATGGCCGACCAGCGGATGAACTCGTTCCACATGAGCGAGATCGTCGAGCGCGGCCTGGACGCGGTGCTGGACAGCGCGTTCGAGATCGCCCTGGACGGCTGCGACGGCGTCTTCCTCTCGGTGGACATCGACGTCTGCGACCCGGGGCACGCGCCAGGCACCGGCACGCCGGAGCCGGGTGGCCTCACCGCGCGGCAACTGCTCGACAGCGTCTCCCGGATCTGCCACGAGCTGCCGGTGGTGGGGATGGACATCGTGGAGGTGTCGCCGCCGTTCGACCATGCGGAGATCACCGCGATGCTGGGCAACCGGGTGGTGCTGGAAGCGTTGTCCGGGATGGCCCGGCGGCGCAAGGACGGCGACGGGCCGCGGTGGAGACGGTCGACCCCGTTGCTGCACGGCCGGGGCACTGCCGAGCAGCCGGGTTAGGGGCTTGTCCCGCGGTTCACGCGAGTGCGGGGCGAGGTCCGGGCGCGTGCCGGAGAAGTGGCCCGGTCGACGCCCCGGGTCGCGGTCCCGCCGGATCCGTCACCCCACGAAGTCCTGGGTCATCCAGGTGCGGCCCTGACTGTCCCGGACCACGCTCAGCCCGATCCGGGTGAAGTCGGCGTTCAGCAGGTTCTTCCGGTGCCCGTCGTTCGGCGGCACCTCGGCCAGCATGGAGTCGGTCAGCCCGTTGGCCGCCGCGATCATGGCGGCGGCACCGCTCTGGCTGGAACCGAAGCCGATGTTCTCGCCGGCGGTCCGCCACTGCACGCCGACGAACCGTTCGCCGATCTTCGCCTCGCCGTCGCACTCGTGCTTCAGCCCGCACCCGTTGATCATCAGCGCGTTGTGCTTCGCGGACGCCTCGGACAGGGCGGCGTCCAGGGTCAGCGCGTCCAGGCCCTCGTCGGCGCGGGCCGCGTTGATGTGCGACAGCACCGCCTGCAGGACGCTGTCCGCGGTGGACCGGGCGCCACCGCCCGCGGTCACCCGGGTCGTGGTCCGCGTCTTCTTCGGGGCGGCGGTGGTCTTCTTGACGGCCGGGGCGGAGGAGCTGGGCCGGACCGTGCGCGACGGCGACGGGCTCGCCGACGGCTCCTCCGGCGGCTCCGGCTTCTCCGGGCGGGCCCCGCCGCTGGGGGCGCCGCCGCTGGGGGCGGCAGCGGCGGCGAGCGGGACGTCGGCCGGCTGGGGGGCCGGCTCGGAGCCCGGGCGGCCCAGGCCCGCGACGATGAATCCGGAGCCGATGACCACGGCTGTCGAGCCCGCCGCCAGGGTGTAACGGAGACGGGCGGCAGCGGAGAGCGACACGGATATTCACCTCGGTGAGCCGGACATGGGGACGACGCCCCATGACTATGCGTGACCGGGTGAGCGTGGGTACGCCCGTAAAGGAACGCTTAAGGATCGGTTCACGTACATCTAAATGTTCAGATGTCGAACTCCCCGGCGCGCACGCCGTCGAGGAACGCCAGCCACTCGGCGCGGGTGAAGACCAGAGCGGCGCCGTCCGGGTCCTTGGTGTCCCGCAGCGCCACGATGCCCGGAAGGTTGGTGGCCACCTCGACGCAGTCGCCTCCGTTGCCGCCGCTCCGGGTGCTCTTGTGCCAGACGGCTCCGCTCAGGTCAGCCATCGCTCTCCTTGATGATCGTGCCGATCAGATCGTCGGAATCGGACTGGCTCAGCGCGGTGGCTTCGAGCGCGGCCCAGATGTTCTCGTAGGTCTCGACCTCGCTGAGCTTATCCAGGTAGAGCGCGCCGGTGAGATTCTCGCAGTAGATGGTGGCGGGTTCCGGCGAGGCGGTGCCGACCGCCGGGAACTCCAGCACGGTGAACTGCCCGGAACTGGAGGCCTGGTGCGGGCCGGCGGCGAACGGCACGACCCGGACGCTGACGTTGCTCCGGGTGGAGACGTTGACCAGGTGGGCGAGCTGCTTCTGCATGCCCAGGGTGTCCGGGACGGAACGGCGCAGCACTCCCTCGTCGATGATCACTTCCAGCCGCGGCGCCTCGGGACGGTTGCGGCGCAGCAGGGACTGCCGCTCCAGTCGTACGGCCACCGCGTTCTCCACCGCGGCCGGATCGTCGCCCAGCCACCGGCCGAAGACGAACTCCGCGTACTCCCGGGTCTGCAGCAGGCCGGGGATGACGCTCGGCGCGTACTGCCGGAGGCGGGACGCGGCCTGCTCCATCCCGACGTAGAGCTCGAACCAGGCCGGGACGACGTCGCCGTACGCGTGCCACCAGCCCTTCGCCTTGGACTCCTGGGCCAGCCCGATCAGCACCTCGGTCATGTGTCCGGGCGCGCCGTAGACCCCGCACATCGCGATCACGTCGTGCTTGCGGACCGGCACCTCGCCGTTCTCGATCCGGTACATCCGGGCGCGGGAGAACTCCAGTTCCTGCGCCGCCGCCATGAGTGAGATGCCGGCCTGCTCGCGCAGCTGCCGGAGCAGCCGCCCGACCTGGCGCCTCGGTACCGTCGACCCCGTCTCGGACATGCCGGCGACCTCCCTGTTGCCGCGCACGCCACCCCGCCTGGCGGCGTGCTCATCACCCGCCACGACCCCGGGGTGTCTCGAACGAGACGATCCGATCGCCTGCATCGAGACACCGAGAATCCATTTCCGGGATTCTCGGCGGCGTGGCTTGAGCCCGAGACTAAAGCACGCGACGCTCCACTGTGTAGTCGCCGGAAAGCGGAAGGTGAGGGTCGCAGGGCGTGAACATGCTGGTGCCGCGGACCGAGCACGTCGGTGAGCGCCCCTCCTGGGACTGCCGGGCCTGCGGCCGGCCGTGGCCGTGCGCCACCGCCAAGGTGGAGCTGGCCGAGCAGTATCAGAACTTTCCGCACGGATTGGCGGTGTTCCTCGGCTCCTGCATGATCGAGGCGATCGACGACTGGGCGGCCGGCGCCGGGGGGCCGCCCGCCGACCTCTACGACCGCTTCTTGGGCTGGACGTCCTGAGTGACCCGGGCCTGCAGCGCGCGGTGCAGCTGGCGGTCGTCGACTGTGGTGTAGAGCGTGGGATCGGAACCGGTCATCGCGACCCACGGGCAGTCCGTGCCGGAGCCGGTCAGAGTGCTCTGCGCCAGTTTCCGGCCGGTGGCCACCTCGATGACGGTCAGCTGGTAACGGCCGGTCATCAGCGGGAGCTTCGGGGCGTTCGCCGGACCTGTCCGGCAGTCCCTGACCTTCGCGCCCGCGCCGATCAGATCCAGGCACGCGACGAGCTGGGCCTGCTTGGCGGCCGGGGCCCAGGTGTTCTTGGCGGTCACCGAGCCGGAGTAGGCGAAGCGGTTCGGGATGCGCTGCGAGCGGTCACCCAGGTCGAGGCGTTCCCGGGCGCTGATGACGATCGGGTGCGGGGCCCTGCCCCGGTAGCGCGGCGCGGTCGGGAAGTAGGTGTTCCCGCAGACCCGGTCCAGGTCGGCGGCGCTGCGCACGCCTCGGGTGGCGGCCTGCGGGGTGGTCGCCGGGGGCGCGGCGGACGCCGAGGGGGCGGCCGGGACGGCGCTCGAGGTCTCCGCGGTGGGGCTGGCCTCGCCGAACAGGCCGCCGCATCCCAGACAGATCAGCGCCACCAGGACCGCCGCGAGACCGCCCGCGACAGTCCAGGTGCGCTTCGGGAGGGCTGCGCCGATTGCCGTGGTACGACCGGAGGGCACGTCCTGACCGACCGGCGTGGCAGCCCCGCCCTCATCTGCCGCGGCCGACTCCGCGCCCTTCGCCGCGCCTTGCTCCGCCTGCTCGGCCGCGGCCGACTCCGTGTCCCCCGCCGCGCCCTGCTCCGCGTTCTTCGCCGCGTTCTGCTCCGCGTCGCCGACCGGAGCCGGCTCCCCTGCCTGCGCCATCGTCCGCTCCCCAGCCCGTCCCGATGGCGGCGAACTATACCGACCGGTAACACCCTCGTCACCGGGAGCGCGCCGGACGAGCCGGCCGTCCGGCATCTGGCGAAACGACCAGCGACCGCATCGGGGCGGCGCCCGCGCGGTGACTCTCCCGCGCGGGTCGCCGCGATCCGCGGCGCGACGGGTGATGCGGGATTCGGGCGGCCGGCAGCGGGTAGCAGCGGTACCAGGAAGTCGGAGCGGTCACGGGTTGTGGTTGGGTGGCACGGTGCGATACGGGTGGATGGAACTGCCGGCCGAGGCCGTCGACGTGGCGGCGCGCGAACTGCTCGGGTGGCGGCTGGCAGCGAACGGCGTGACGGTGCGGCTGACCGAGGTCGAGGCGTACAGCGGCCTCGGCGAGGACCCGGCCAGCCACGCGCACCGCGGCGTGACCAACCGCAACGCGGTGATGTTCGGCCCGGCCGGGCGGCTCTACGTCTACCAGATCTACGGCATGCACTTCTGCGCCAACATCGTCTGTGGCGAGCCGGGCCGTGCCGCGGCCGTCCTGCTCCGCGCCGGCGAGGTGGTCGACGGCCTGGAACTGGCCCGGTCCCGCCGGCCCGCCGCCCGCCGCGATCACGACCTGGCCGCCGGCCCGGCCAAGCTGATGCAGGTGCTGTCCCTGAACCGGGCCGCCAACGACACCTCGGTCGTCGACGGCACCGGCCCGGCGACGCTCACCCCGCCGGCGGGCCGGACCGGCGCCACTGTCGAAACCCGCACCACCGGCCGGCCCGGCGCCGCAGCCGAACCCGGCGCCGGGAGCGACGCCGGCCGGATCGAGGCCGGCCCCCGAGTCGGCGTGACGTCGGCCCACGACGTCCCCTGGCGCTTCTGGTTCGCCGGCGACCCCACGGTGAGCGCCTACCGCCGCCACACCCCCGGGGCCCGCCGTCAGCGGATCAGGACACCGTAGTCGGCCAGCCGTGCCCGGTCGGCGACCGCGATGTCACCGGCCGAAGGTCGTACCCGGAACCGGGGTGAAGACGCCGAGGCGCCGGGTGGGACGGGTGAGGGCGACGTACAGATCGTTGGCTCCGCGCGGGGAGTCGGCCAGCAGCCGGGCCGGATCGACGACCACGACGGTGTCGAATTCCAGGCCCTTGGCCTGGCCCACGGTCAGCAGGACCGCGCGTTCCTCCAGGTCCGGCGCCGGGCCGGTGGTCAGCGCGGGCAGGGCGGCGGCCAGGGTCGCCTGATACCCGGCGGGCGCGATGACCGCGAGGCGGCCCTCGCCCAGAGATTCGATCTCGTACGACATCCGCGCCACCAGATCGTCCAGCGTCCCGGTGGCCTCCCACGGCGCGACGCCGCTGGAGCGCACCGGCCGGGGCGGGACGATCGAGGGGTCGACGGGCGCCAGCACCCGCGCGGTGTAGTCCATGATCTCGGCCGGCGTGCGGTAGCTGACGGTGAGCTCGGCCAGCCGCCAGCGGTCCGCGACGTACGGGGCGAGCACGTCCGCCCAGCCGGCCGGGGCGCCCAGGGTGCCGGTCTGGGCCAGGTCCCCGACGACTGTCATCGAGCGGCTCGGGCAGCGGCGCATCAGCAGCCGCCACGCCATCGGCGACAGCTCCTGGGCCTCGTCGACGATCACGTGGCCGAAGACCCAGTCCCGGTCGGCGGCGGCGCGCTCGGCGGCCGTCCGGTACTCCCGCTCCGCCAGGCGGTCGGCGAGCATGTCGGCCTGCATGATGTCGGCGACGTTCGGGATCGCGGCCTCGTCGTCGTCCTCCAGCTCGTACGACTTGGAACCGGCGGTGATGTCTAGCACGCCCTGCGCGTAGCTCAGCCACCGGGCCTGTTCCCGGGCGGCGGCGCGGCGGGCGTCCCGGTCGTCCTCGCCGAGCAGCTCGGCGGCCTCGTCGAGGAGCGGGACGTCGGCCGGCGACCAGCCGCCACCGGGCTCGCGCCACAGCAGCGCGCACTCGGCGTCGCTGAGCGCCAGGGACCCCGCGGAGACCAGGGCGTCGATCGATCCGTACAGCTCGGTCAGCAGCCGGACCGGCGTGAGCACCGGCCAGAGTGCGTCGACAGCGGCCTGGACCAGCGGATTCTCGGCGAGATCGGCGCGGATGTCGGCGAGGTCGGCCGCGTCGAGGACGTTGGGCGAGGCGAGCGCGTCGTCCTCGCCGAGCGGATCGTCCCAGAACGGGTCGGCGCCGATCCGGTCCGCGACCTGGACCGCGAGCGCGTCCAGGACACCGGCCACGAAGATCGGGCGGGCCAGGTTGTGCCGCAGGCCGCAGGCCCGGGCGCGCTCGCGGGCCGGCTCGCAGTCCGCCGCCGACAGGCGCAGCGGGTGGCGGTCGACCTCGATCTCCAGCGGCTCCTCCGGGACCCGCTGGCGGTCCCGGACCGCGGCGGCCAGGACGTCGACCATGACGGCCCGGCCCTTGATCTCGGCGACCTCCGCGGGCTCCGTCCGGCGGGCGGTGACGCCCGGGAAGAGGTCGCCCAGCGTGGCGAGCAGCACGCCGGTCTCCGCGAGCGACGGGAGGACCTGGGAGATGTAGCGCAGGAAGGTGGCGTTCGGCCCGACGATCAGCACGCCGCGGGCGGAGAGCTGCTCACGGTACGTGTAAAGCAGGTACGCGGCCCGGTGCAGCGCGACAGCGGTCTTGCCGGTGCCGGGCCCGCCCTGGACCACCAACACACCGCCCGGCTCGGCACGGATCACCCGGTCCTGCTCGGCCTGGATGGTGGAGACGATGTCGCGCATCCGGCCGGTGCGGTTCGCGGTCAGCGCCGCCAGCAGCGCGGCCTCCCCGACCACGGAGCTGTCCGTGGCGGCGTCGAGATCCAGGATCTCGTCGTCGAGCTCGACCACGGTACGGCCTCTGGTGCGGATGTGCCGGCGCAACGTCACGTCGTACGGGGTGATCGCGGTCGCCACGTAGAACGGCCGGGCCGCCGGGGCGCGCCAGTCGACGAGCAGCGGCTGTTCGCTGTCGTGGATCCCGATCCGCCCGATGTGCAGGCGGTCACCGTCGCGCAGGTCCAGCCGGCCGAAGCAGAGGCCCTGCTCGACGGCCTCGTACTGGGCGAGGCGCTCGGCGTACATGTAGGTCGCGGCGTCGCGCATCGAGCGGGCCTCCTTCGTGCCGCCGCTGCCGGTCCCGCGCCGGGTGTGGTCCAGGCGGTCCCGGATCTCGGCGCGGAGCTCGTCGAGACGGCCGTAGATCACGCTGAGGTGAGATTGTTCCTCGGCACGGCTTGACAGACTTGACACCCTTGCCTCCAAGACTTATTCTGACAGTGGATTTCTCGGCCCAACGACCAGGCGAGTATTGGCAACTGGTCAGGCTAACAGAGTTTTGCCACGCCGTGCCCGGGTAGCCGGACGCGATGACGCCGAATCCCACGGTCACCTTCGTCGGCAATGCCACCACCCTGCTCCGGCTGGGCGCGTTCACGCTGCTCACCGATCCGGCCTTCGGCCGCGCGGGCAGCCGCGTCTACCTCGGCAAGGGGATGTGGACCCGCCGCCTGACCGACCCCGCCATGGGCTACGCCGACCTGCCCGCCCCGGACGCGATCCTGCTGTCCCACCTGCACGGGGACCACTTCGACCGGGCCGCCCGCCGCGCCGTGCCACGCGATCTGCCGATCCTCACCACGCCGCAGGCCGAGCGGCGGCTGCGCAGATTCTCCGACGTACGCGGGCTGCCGGTCTGGGACGCCCACGAGTGGCGGCGGGCCGGCGAGACGCTGCGGGTCACCGCGCTCCCCGGCCGGCACGGCCCCGGCCTGCTCGACCGGCTGCTCCCGGACGTGATGGGCTCGCTCGTGGAGTGGGAGCGCGACGGCCAGCCGATGCTGCGCCTCTACATCACCGGCGACACCCTGTACCGCCCGTTCCTCGGCGAGATCAAGCAGCGCTGCGGCGAGATCGACGCCATGCTCATCCACCTGGGCGGGACCCGCGTGCTCGGCATGCTGGTGACCATGGACGGGCGGCAGGGCGCCGCGCTGACCGACCTGATCCGGCCCAGGATCGCGCTGCCCATCCACTACGACGACTACCGGGTCATGAAGTCGCCGCTGAGCGACTACCTGGTCCGACAGCGGGAAGGCGTGCATCCGCTGCTCCGGGGCGAGACCTATGAGCTCCCGGTACGGGTGCGCTGAAACGGTCCCCGCGGCCACCGGCCGGGCGTTAGCGTCTCCGGTGATGACGTCGCGACGGGGACTGCTCCTGTACAGCGTGCTGTGCGCGGTAGGGGTGCTGTGGTCGGGCACCCTGATCGTGGTGCTCGCGCTGGGCCGGCACCCGGTGGACGAGGTGGTCGCGGTGGGCGTCGCGGCGCTGCTGACCGTGCCCGGGTTCGCGGCCGGCATCCTGGCGAACCGGCGCGGCTACCGCACCCAGCGGCCGCTGCGCCTGTGGTCGCTCGCCTCCTGGGTGCCACCGCACGTGCCGGTCTGGGCGGCGGTCGCGACGGGGGTGGTGTTCTTCGGCTTCTGGCTGGCCATCGTGCTGGCGTTCATCGCGCTCAAGGGCAACCCCGGGATGACTCCGGACGGTACGTACGTCCTGGACCGGACCACGGTCGTGGACCGGCAGACGTACGACCGGCAGGTCGACCACCAGCAGCAGATCTCGCTCGGCGTCCTGGGAGCGTTCGCGGTCGGCGGCGCCTTCCTCTGCGCCGCCCGCGCCACCGACCACGAGTCCTGAGAGTGGTCTACAGTCACCGGCATGCGATGGCGGCCCGTCCTGTCCGTGACCGCCGCCGCCGTCCTGCTCGCCGCCACCGGCGCCTGTCGGCGGACGGCGCCTCTCGATCTGTCCGCGACCGCCGAGCAGTGGCGCGTCCACGAGGTGAACCGGCAACTGGCGATCGCCCTGCACAACAACGGTGACGTGCCGGTACGGGTCTCCCGGGTGGAGCCGGTGCTGCCGTCGTTCGACGGGGAGGCGGCGGTCGACACCGACGCGCTGCTCCCGGCCGGTGGCCTGCGGGTGGACGTGCCGGTGCCGTACGGGACCGGCACCTGCGTGGCGTCCGCCGCCGCCTCGCACGTGGTGGTCGTGGCCCGGGCCGACGGCGCCGCGGAGGACCAGCGGATCACCATCGCGCTGCCCGATCCGAACCCGCTGCTGGACAAGCTGCTCGCGGCCGACTGTGCCAGCCGGCGGATCCAGCGCAGCGTGACCCTGCGGTTCGGCCCGTGGACAGACGCTGGCCCGGCGGGACTGCGGGGCGCCCTGGTGGTCTCGCGCACGGCCGCGGCGACCGGGACGGTCCAGGTCCGGAAGCTGGACGGCAACGTGATGTACGCACTGCGGCCGCCCGCCCGGACGCCTGTCGCCTCGGTGACGGCCGGCGCCCCGGTGGCTTCCGTGCCGCTGACCGCGTCACCGGCCCGGTGCGACGCGCACGCGCTCGCCGAGATCAAGAAGCCGTTCGAGTTCCTGGCCACGGTCTCCCTGGACGGCGGCGCCGAGCTGGCCACCGCCGTTCCGGTGGGTGACGCCGACCGACAGGCCCTGGACGGCATGCTGCGCCGGATCTGCAAACTGCCGTGACCCGACGACCGCCGTGACCCGCACAGTGCTGTTGCCGTGACCCGCGAATTGCCGTGACCCGCCGCCGCGAGGCCGCGGCCGCCCCCGGCCGGCCCTGACGGGTGTGTCGGGACCCCTGAGTCACCCTCGGCGGGCCGGCCGGCTACCCGGGTCAGGGTGCGGTGGTCTCCTTGCGGATCCTCGCCGAGCCGCGGCCGACCGACCAGCCCTGGACCCACTTCGCGGTGGTGTCCTTCCTGGTCCGGTCGGCAAGGTGGTACCAGTCCATCCGGCAGCGGGAGCGGGTCACCTCCAGGACGCCGAAGCCGTGACCGTCCGTCTCCACCCACTTGACGTGCGGGTTGGTGGCCTTGATCAGGCTCGCCGCGAGCAGGCTGAGCGGGCCGCCCGGACCGGTGCCCAGGAAGTCGTCGATGTTGTCGCTGGTCAGCGACGGGACCACGAACTCGGCGGCGGCCGGGTCGGCGGCGCCGGTATCCTTCGTGGTCAGCTCGTTGGCCCAGCTGGTGTGGATGTCACCGGTGAGGAAGACGACGTCCTGGGTCCGGTGCGCGCGCAGCGTGTCGACCAGGCGCTCCCGGTCGGCGTTGTAGCCGTCCCACTGGTCGGCGTTGAGGACGACGCCGTTCTGCGGGACGCCGATCAGCGCGCCGAGCGGGCCGAGGAGCCAGGCCGGCAGGGCCAGCACGTCCAGCCGGGAGATCATCACCGGGTTGCCGACGATCTTCCAGATCGCGGTGGAGTTGACCAGGCCCTCGGTGAGCCAGGACAGCTGGGCGGCGCCGGCGATCGTACGGTCCTCGCTGTCCGCGGCCGCCCCGGTGGCCTGCTCCGAGCGGTACGTGCGCAGGTCCAGCATGGACAGCTCGAACAGGTCGCCGTAGCGCAGGCGACGGTAGATGTGACCGTCCTCGGCCAGCCGCACCGGCATCCACTCCGAGTACGCCTGCCGCGCCGCCGCGACCCGGGCCGGGAAGGCGCCCTCGGTGGCCGGGGTGTGGTTCTCCGCGCCGCCGCTCCACATGTCGTTGGCCACCTCGTGGTCGTCCCACGTGATGATCCACGGGACCGAGGCGTGCAGGGCCTTCAGGTCCGGGTCGGTCTTGTAGAGCGCGTGCCGGGTCCGGTAGTCGGCCAGGCTCACCGTCTCGTGCTCCGGCGCGACCTTGCGGACCACCTTGCCGGCGGCGTCGAACTCGCCGGTGCCGTACTCGTAGATGTAGTCGCCGAGGTGCACCACCAGGTTGAGGTCGCCGCGCTCGGCCAGGTGGCGGTACGCCGCGAAGAAGCCGGCCTCCCAGTTGGCGCAGCTCACCACGCCGGCCCGGAGCCGGGTGACGGCGTCGGTGGCGGCCGGGGCGGTCATCGTGCGGCCGGTCGGCGACCAGGCGCCGTTCAAGCCGAAGCGGTACCAGTAGGTAGTGGCCGGGGTGAGACCTGTGACGTCCACCTTGACCGTGTGGTCGCGGGCGGGGCCGGTGCCCACCGTGCCGGACCGCACGACCGTGGCGAAACCGGCGTCGGTGGCGATCTGCCAGGTGACGTCGACCTGCGGGCCGAGTCCGGAGGCGGGCGCCGACTCGGGGGTGGGGGTGACCCGGGTCCACAGCAGGATGCCGCCCGGGAGCGGATCGCCCGAGGCGACCCCGTGCTGGAAGACGGATTCGGCGGCCACGGCAGCCGAGGGCAGCGCGGTGGCGGCGACCGCGCCGGCGCCGGCGAGCAGCACGGTCCGGCGGTCGACCGCGGCATTGGAGAGGACAGTCATGCCGTTCTATGTAGCAAACACCGTGACGGACCTGAATGCCTCAGGCAGATGTTCGACCCGACTTCATCGACCTCGGTCGCGAGTTAACTCGCCGGTAGCTTGGCGGGCTCCCCGGCGTCCCGGCCTCAGCAGGCGATCTCGCGGAGCACGACCGGCTCCGCCCGGGGCGAAGCCGGGGCCCGCACGCTCCGGGGAGAAGCCGGGCGCCGCCTGGGTCCGAAGCAGGGCGGGCGCGAGGGCCGCCTCGATGGCATCCTCGGTCGACGCCGCGTAAAGGTTGTCGTCACTGCGCGGGCAGAGGCCCGTCGCCTCCAGAGCCTGCCGGACGTGGCCCTCGGCGCCGACCACCTCGTAGCCGTGGCCGCTGCGCATCGCGCGGGTGTAACCGACCAGCAGGACCTCTATGCACTCGCTGCCGATCCGGTCCACGCCGGCCATGTCGATCACGACGCGGGCGCCACGCGCCCGGTCGAAGGCCTGCCGCAGCTCCCGGCGCAGGTCCATGCCGGATTTCCGGTCGAAGCTGCCGGCCAGGTGCAGCAGGACAGTCGAGCCGGTCTTGCCCGGATCGCGGTGGATCACACAGCGCACATCGCCCATACCCTCGGGTCTACCGGGCAGATGTGTACACACGACCAACGGGGCGATAAGAGGTGAGCATCCGGCCATGAGGGCTACGTCACTGTGCCCTCCCCCGGCGGCCCCGGCGTCTACCGTGTGGCGGTGGAGATCGAACTCTGGTCGGTGGTGGCCGAGCGGGAGGCGCTCGCCCTGGCCGGACCGGGTGCGACGGTGCTGAGCGGCCGGGACACCGCCTACGCCGTCGGCCCGGACACCATCGTGGTGATCTCGCCGGAGAGCGGGGCGGGCGAGGTGGTCCTACCCGGACCGTTCCCCGAACTGGTCGAGGAGCGCCTGGGCGGGGTGCTCCGGCCGGCCGTGCGGGCGTTCACCCGGCTGCCGGAGGGCTGCCTGGCGCTGGGCGTGGCCCGCTCCGCCGAGCTGGGCTACCGGCGCGGGGCGCTGCACGATGTGCGGCTCAGCTTCGAGGCGCCGGTGCCGCCGGATCTGCTCGGGCAGGTCTCGCCCGGACTGGACTGGCTGGAGCAGGCGGGATTCGACCCGGTGGGCGCGATGGGGCGGTTCATCGCCGACTGGTACGCCGAGATCCCGCCGCGGTCCGCGTCCGACACCGGTCCGGCGCCGCTGCGGGCCTTCCACCGGGCCGCGGCCGGACGGCCCGAGGTGTACGGCCGGTCCAGCGTCATCTACGGGCAGGCCGTCTCCGACCGTCCCGACGGTCTGCTGACCTTCGGCCAGGAGGGTGACGGCGTGTGCACCTTCGTGATGGAGCCGGACGGGGACGACCCGAGGGTCTACTACGACGGCCTGAGCGACCGCCTGCTTCCCGAGCGTGAGCGGCTGAGCGGCTTCCTGCTCCAGTCCGTCCTGGCCCGGGCCGCGATGGACGGCCCGCTCGGCGGCATGGCGTTCGTCGACCGGCCCCAGGCGCGGCGGATCGTCGCCCCGCTGCGCCGGGTGCCGCTGCGGCCGATGCGCTGGCCGTGCCTGTTCTCCCGGTGCTACGCCGGCCCCGGCACGGTGGTGCTGATCGGCGAGGACGACACGGACTGGTTCGAGATGTACGTCGGTGTCCGCCACCCGGCCCTGCTGCGCCGGCTGCGCAAGCTGGGCCTGGACTGGGAATCCTTCACCGACTGCTGACCAACAGGCCGTCCCGGGCCGCGGTGAGCTCGTCGATCGCGGCCCGCAGCGACTCCGCGCCGGGACCCTCCCCGGCCACCCCGCGAACCGCGGTGAGCAGGCGCAACGTGTCGGTCATCGTCTCCGCGGCGCCGTTCACCCGGCGGGTCAGGTCGTCGCGCAGCAAGTGCAGCAGAGGCTCGTCCATGCCGGGTCCCATCGGTCGCGCGGGCGGCGACTGAAGGAACCCGCACCGGCTGGCCGGTCGCTTCGCGCGCCGCCGCCGGACAGTGACCTCGCTCTCCCACCGACGCGTCCCAGCGACCGGGATACTCGACAATCTCAACTGATTTAGTAGACAATCTCGCCATGGATCTCACCATGGCGCTCGCAGGACTCGGCGTCGGCATCGTCGTCGGGCTGACCGGCATGGGCGGCGGCGCCTTGATGACCCCGATCCTGGTGCTGCTCTTCCACGTCAATCCGGTCGCCGCGATCTCCAGCGACCTGGCGGCCAGCGCGGTGATGAAACCGTTCGGCGGCGCCGTGCACGCCCGGCGCGGCACGGTGAACTGGAAGCTGGTCGCCTGGCTCTGCGCCGGCAGCGTGCCCAGCGCGTTCCTCGGGGTGCTGCTGCTGCGCCTGCTCGGCGACGACGAGACAGTGCAGCACACCGTCAAGATCGCCCTCGGCGCGGCGCTGCTGCTGGCCGCCGGCGGCATGCTGCTCAAGGCGTGGACGAGCCGGCGCAACGGCGACGGGCCGCCCGCCGAGATCACCGTCCGGCCGCTGCCCACCGTGCTGATCGGGATCATGGGCGGCCTGGTGGTCGGGCTCACCTCGGTCGGCTCCGGGTCGCTGATCATCGTGGCGCTGCTCGCCGTCTATCCCAAGCTGCGCGCCAACGACCTGGTCGGCACCGACCTCGTGCAGGCCATCCCGCTGGTCGCCGCGGCCGCCCTGGGCCACGCGTTCTTCGGCGACCTGCACCTGGACATCGCCGGCGCGGTGATGCTCGGCTCGATCCCGGGCGTGCTGATCGGCTCGCGGATCTCCTCCCGGGCGCCCGGCGGGCTGGTCCGGTCCGCGTTGATCATCGTGCTGCTGGCCAGCTCGCTGAAACTGTTCGACGTGTCCACCACGGTGGTGGGCGTGGTGACCGGGGTGGCCGTGCTGGCCGCGATCGCCGCCGGGCTGACCGGGCAGGCCGCCGCGCGCAAGGAACGCGAGACCATCTCGGTCTAGCTCATCCGCCGGTTCGCCGCGCCGGTCCCCGGCTGGCGCCGAAGTGTCTCGTAACCCTCGACACACCTCTCACGCCGGAACCAACCCGCCCGGCCGGCCCCGGGCGGGTGTGTCGAGCGGCCGGAGGCACCTCTCACGGCCAGCCGGGCGGCGGGAGCTGTGCCGGACCGCGCCGGCCCCGCCCACCCGGGCTGATCGGGTGAACGGGGCCGGAATTCCGCGGGCGTCAGCTTTCGACGAACACCGAGACGGTACGGGGCGGAGCGGTGAACGTCCCGGTCGCCGGGGCGAACGTCGCCGTCCGGACCAGCGGGTCGGCCGAGGACCGCTGCACCGGGTGCAGGGCGATCCTCTTGTTCGCGAGCGCCGGCACCCGCTGGGCGGCCGCCGACGCCGTGGAGTTGAAGACCACGGTGATCGACTTCCACGTGCCGTCCAGGCCCCGGGCGTCCAGCGTCATGGTGATCACGCCGGGCGTCTCGGCCGGCCCGGACAGCGGGAACGCCACCCGGTCCTGCACCTGCTTCGCCGTGGCCAAACCGAACACCGGCGACGACGCCCGGATCCGCAGCAGTTCCCGGTAGCGGCTGTCGGACAGGGCGATCGCCGCGCAGTCCGCCCGCAGCGCCGGGTCGGCGAGCAGCGGCTTCGCGTACGGCCACTTCGGCTCGTTGTCGGCGGCCGGCGGCAGGCCCTTGCCGAAGCCGTTGCCGCGGGCGCAGTCCCACTCGATCCCGTTGAACCAGTCCCCCGAGTTGAACGAGTTGCGGTCCAGCGACTTCGAGCGCAACCGCTCACTGCCCGCCGCCACGAAACCGACCCCCTGGCCGAGCACGGTGGTGGCCAGCGCCACCGACTGCGCCCGGGCCCGGTCGGCCGCCGAGGTGCCCTGCGGCAGCTTGTAGGCGAGGGCGTCGTAGAGGATCTCGTTGTCGTGCGCGTCGACGTAGGTGATCGCCTCGGACGGCGCGGCGGTGTACCCGGCCGGCGCGCCGTTGTAGTCGACCTGCGAGCCCGTGACGACCTTCCCGGACGAGTCGGTGAACGAGTAACCGGCGAGGTTGCCGGTCAGCCCGACTTTGATCAGGTCCTGGTAGTGCAGCAGCCGGGCTTTCCGCGACGCCGCGTCACCGTTGACCGCGTCGCCGTTCGGCTGGTCGGCGAGGCCGGACGCGAAGCCCTGCACGCGCGGGTTCTCGTCGAACGGGCCGCCGCCGCGGACCGCGTCCCGGAGCCGGTCGTTGAACGTGCCGATCCCGGTGCCGGCCAGGTTGGCCTGGGTGGCCTGGACGAACCGGGCGTCGCCGGCCACCTCGCCGAAGTCCCAGCCCTCGCCGTAGACGTAGATGTTCTTCCCGTCGACGCCGTCGCGTGCCGGGGTGAGCTTGTCCAGCGCCTCGCGTACGGCCAGGATGTTCGCCTTCGGGTGGTGTCCCATCAGATCGAACCGGAAGCCGTCGACCTTGTACTGCCTGGCCCAGGTGACGATCGAGTCGACGACCAGCTTGCCCATCATCGTGTTCTCCGGCGCGGTGTTGGCGCAGCAGGTCGAGTTCGCCACCGAGCCGTCGGCGAGCAGCCGCTGGTAGTAGCCCGGCACGATCTGGTCGAGCACCGACTTCTCGTCGACTCCGGCCGCGGACGTGTGGTTGTAGACCACGTCCATCACCACGCGTAGGCCTGCCTTGTTGACCCCGGCGACCATCGAGCGGAACTCCCTGGTGCGCTGGTCCGGGTCGACGGCGTAGCCGCCCTCCGGGACCGTGTAGTGCAGCGGGTCGTACCCCCAGTTGTAGCCGTCACGCTCCGCGACCGCCGCGACGCACGCCTGTTGCCGGTCCGAGTCGGGCGGCAGGGATGCCAGGTCGCACGCGGGCTGGGCCTGGTCGGCACGCTTCTCCGGGATCGTGGCGAAGTCGAACACCGGCAGCAGGTGCAGGTGGGTGACTCCGGACTTGCCGAGATCCGCCAGGTGCTTCATGCCGGTGGAGCCGGGCGCGGTGAAGGCGGCGTACGTGCCCCGTGCGGCGGCCGGGACCGAGGTGTCGGAGACGGAGAAGTCCCGTACCGACAGCTCCTGGATTCCGATCTTGGCCGGCGCGACAGCGGCCGGCTTCTTCAGCGCGCCCCAGCCGGCCGGCGCGAGCGCCGGGTCGGACAGGTCCAGGAAGCGGCTCAGGGTGGAGTCGGTGGAGAGAGCCACCGAGTACGGGTCGGTCACCGACGCGGTGACGATTTTCTGCGCGGCCGGCTGCCACGCGGTGACCCGGAACCGGTAGTACTTGCCGTACCAGCCGCGGTCGGCCCGGACGGACCAGACGCCGGTACGGTCGTCCCGGGTCATCGGCTTGAGCACGGCGTTCGCACCGGGCGCGTCGTAGATCTCCAGCTGGACGTCACGCGCGGTGGGCGCCCAGACCGAGACGCCGCCGCGACGGACGTAGCCGAGTTCCGCGCCGGCCGCGGACGAGTACAGGTCGTCGAGCACGCCGGCGGTCTGCACCCCGGTCGCGGCGAGCAGCTTGCCGGCCGCGTCCCGCTCGGTCACCACCACCTGCCCGCGCAGGATGTCCGAGAGGTTGCGAGCGGACAACCGGAACGCGCCGTACCGCCAGAGGTGCGGGAACCTCGCCCGCTGCGCCTCGGTCAGCCCGTTGCGCCGGGAGCTCAGGCGCAGCGAGTCGAACGAACCGGTCAGCTCGCCGTCGGCCACGCCGATCCCGCCGGACGGTGACCAGACCAGGTCGTACACCTTCCCGTCGGTGCCCGCCCCGACCTCCTGCAATGTCGTGCCGGTGCCGGTCTTCCAGGCGATGGTCGACCGGTCCAGCCAGACCGCCGACTCCTTGGCCACGTCGATCACCCCGCCGCCGCCGGTGGTCCGCACCAGCGGCAACAGCCGGTTGGCCTGCCCGGCGAGCAGCCAGACCTCGTGTCCCGCCGTGGCGAACTCGAGCCGCTGGTCGGTGGGCAGGTCCTTGGTGTCGCCGTTGTGGATGATGTAGCTCAGCCCGGCCGCCCCGGCGGCCAGGGGCACCTCGAACGTCGCGCCGTACGAGTCGATCCTGGTCGGTTTGAGCGGTTTGTCCCAGTCCGTCCCGGCCGCGGCGCCGTCCCAGACATGCAGGCCCCAGCCGTCGTAGTCGCCGTCCGCCGTGCGCCAGTGGATGATCGCCTTGGACGTGTCCGGTGCCGGATCGGGCTGCCCGGTCGCCGCCTGACGCGACGGGTAGACCGTGGGGTCGCCCTGCTTGAGCCACACCTCGGGGGTCTTCGTGGGGTCGAGCGACCGGTCGGCGTCGGTGTCCTTCACGCCGTCCTTGCCGACCACGACGAAGCTCACGTTCTTCGCGTCCGGCGCGAGCTTGACGTAGGCGAACCGTCCGTAGGAGTCCTCGCCGGCGAACGGCTGCCCGGCGGGCCAGGTGGTGGACATCGACGGGTCGACGTCACCCGAGGTGTAGAGGCCCTGGTCGGCGTACCCGCCGGCCGGGCGCTGGTAGTGCACGACGGCGTACTGCACGCTGGAGCCGGCCGCCGGTGTGCCGACAGTGATGCCGGTGGTCGCGGACGCCAGCCGCCCCCGGCCGTCCCGCACCACGGCCTTGTACCTCACCGCGGTACGGCCGGCCAGCCCGTCCAGGTCGTGGTAGACGCGGTAGGGCGCCCGGTCCGCGGTGCCGATCGGCTGCCACGGGCCGTTGCCGACCTGCGCCGCGAAGGTGACGGTCGCCAGCGGGTCGCCTGTCGTCTCCGCGGTCAGCTCGGTCCGGGTCGCCACCGAGGCGCCCGGGGCCGGCTTCGTGATGGTGACCGTGGGCGCGGCGGCGGGGGCCGGGACCGGGGCGCCGGAGCGCAGCACGATCGAGGACAGCGCCGGCACGGTGATCGTGATCCGGCCGTCCGCGCCGGCGGTCGTCCGCGAGGACCCGCCGTAGACGCCGGTGAACGTGGCGCCCGGCGACGAGGTGGCGAAGCTGACCGTCTGCGTGGTGGTGGCGTTGTTGGCGGCGACCACGTACTCGGTCCGCTTGGCCCGATCGGTCCGGGACACCGCGAAGACGCCCGGGCCCTCGGCCGCGTACCGGGTGGTCTGCACGCCACTGACCAGCGCCGGGTTCGCCTTGCGCAGCTTCGCCAGCGACGAGATGGTCCGGTAGAGCGGGTGCACCGGGTTGTAGTTGTCCACCGCGTGGGTGCGGTCGGTGCCGATCAGGTCGTCGTCCAGGTAGTCCGCGGTCCTGCTGGCGAACATGTCCTGCCGGGCGTCCTTGTCCCCGCCCGGCCCGGTGAAGCCCTGCTCGTCGCCGGAGTAGACGACCGGCTGGCCGCGGGTCAGGAACATCAGCTCGTGCGCCAGCTGATCACGCTTGAGCCGGGTGTCCGCGGTCGCGGCGGACGCGATGAACGAGCCGATCCGGCCCATGTCGTGGTTGCCCAGGAAGGTGGGCAACCGGTCCGCGCCGGTGGCCGGCGTGGTGTAGAGATCGTCCTTGGCGTAGACGCCGGAGAGCGCGCTCGCGTCGCCGGCGCCGGCGACGAACGCCTGCGCGGCCGCCTGGAACGAGAAGTCCAGCGTGGCGGGCAGCCCGCCCTGTCGTACATAGGTGGATTCGATCTCCTGGTCGGCGCTGTAGACCTCGCCGAACATGAAGAAGTCAGGCTTGCCGGCCCGGTCGGCGGCCTTCCTGATGCCCGCCGAGAACTGCGGCCAGAAGTCCAGGTCGGTGTGCTTGACCGTGTCGAGGCGGTAGCCGTCGATGCCGGTGCCGCCGATCCAGTCGGCGTAGATCTTCGTCATTCCCCGGACCACCTCGGGACGCTCGGTCCACAGGTCGTCGAGGCCGTAGAAGTCGCCGTACTCGCTGTTCTCGCCGGAGAAGGTGGAGTCGCCGCGGTTGTGGTACATGTTCACGTCGTTCAGCCAGGCCGGGACCTTGACCTCGGCGTCCGCCCGGTTCGCCAGGACCGGCGTGTAGGGGTAGCTGGTCGCGTCCACGTCCGGGAACTCCGCGGACTTGGCGTAGTTGCGGTCCTCGAACGGCTGCCCCTCGGTGTCCGTGTACGGCGAGGTGCTCTTGTCCACGTACGAATACTGGTTTTCCCGGTATTTGATGACGTCGGCGGTGTGGTTGACGATGATGTCCAGGAAGATCTTCATGCCCCGCCGATGCGCGAGCTGGACCAGCCTCCTCAGGTCCGCGTTGGTCCCGAAGTGCGGGTCCACCTGGGTGAAGTCGGTGATCCAGTAGCCGTGGTAGCCGGCCGAGACGTCACTGCCGCTGCCCTGCACCGGACGGTTCTTGAAGACCGGCGCCAGCCAGATCGCTGTCGTGCCGAGCCCCTGGATGTAGTCCAGCTTGTCGATCACGCCCTTCAGGTCGCCGCCGTGGTAGAAGCCCTTGTCTGTCGGGTCGTAGCCGGTGGACAGCCGGTCGCCCCGGAGTCCCCCCCGGTTGTTGGACCTGTCGCCGTCGGCGAACCGGTCCGGCAGGACGAAGTAGTACTGCTCGCCGCCCGCCGGCCGGTCGGAGCCCCAGTTCGCGACGACCGCGGCGCTGGGCTCGGCCGGCGCCGCGGCGGCCTCGGCGGCCGGGACCGCGAGCAGTGGGAGGAGAAGGCTGAGCACCACGGTCCCCCACCGGGTCTTACTCGATGCCACTGTGCACCCTTTCGATGGACGTGGGTGTTCGCCGTTGCGCGGTTCCCGCGCTGATTGAGTGTCGTGAATTCCGATGCATCTGGCTATCCCTTCACCGCGCCCGCGCTGAGGCCCTCCACGATGTAGCGCTGCAGGTACAGGAAGACGCCGACGGTAGGGATCGCGGTGAGCAGCGTGCCGGCGCAGAAGATCCCGAAGTTGGAGTTCCGCTCCGAGCCCTGGACCAGGCCGTAGAGGCCGACCGCGAGCGTCTTCGAGCCGCCGTCGGTGAGGAAGATGTTGGCCAGCAGGAACTCGTTGATCGTGCCGATGAACGCGAGCAGCCCGCTGACCGCGAGGATCGGCGAGACCAGCGGCAGCAGGATCCGGAAGAAGATCCCGGTGTGCGAGGCGCCGTCCACGGTGGCCGACTCGTCCAGCTCCTTGGGGACCGTGTCGAAGAAGCCCTTCATCAGCCAGGTGTTCACGCCCAGCGCGCCGCCCAGGTAGAGCAGGACCATGCCCCACCAGGTGTTGAAGCCGATCGCCGGCCACAGGCCGGTGATCCTGGAGAAGATCAGGAAGAGCGCCACCACGGCCAGGAACTGCGGGAACATCTGGATCAGGAGCAGCGCCAGCAGGCCGGTCCGGCGGCCCTTGAAGCGCCGCCGGCTGAACGCGAACGCGGCCAGCGCCGACAGGAACACCGAGAGCAGGCTGGCCAGACCGGCGATCACCACGGAGTTCAGGAACCAGCGCGGGAAGTCGGTGTCCTGCAACAGCCGGGTGAAGTTGTCCGGGGAGGCGCCGTTCGGGACCAGTGTGCTCGACGACAGCGTGCCGAGGGGGTTGAGCGCCGCGGACAGCACGAAGACGATCGGGCCCAGCGAGAAGATCACCGCCAGGATCGCTACCAGGTGCCGCCAGCCGACCCGTCTGAACCAGCTCATGAGTAGACCTCCTCCTGCGCGCGGGTGCGCCGGAAGCTGACCGCGGAGACCACGGCCACGATCAGGAAGATGAAGATCGAGATTGCCGCGGCGAAGCCGTACTGGGCGCCGGAGCCGCCGAATGCCAGCCGATAGGTGTACGTGATCAGCAGATCGGTAGCGCCGTTGGCCGGATTGTCCGCCGGGAACGGGCCACCCTCGGTGGTCAGGTAGATCGCGTTGAAGTTGTTGAAGTTGAACGCGAACGACGAGATCAGCAGCGGGGTGAGCGCGACCAGCAGCAGCGGCAGCTTGACCGCGCGGAACGCCTGCAGCGGACCGGCGCCGTCGACCCGGGTGGCGTCGGTCAGTTCGCCCGGGATCGCCTGCAGCGCGCCGGTGGTCACCAGGAACATGTACGGATATCCCAGCCAGAGCTGCACCAGCAACACCGCGAACTGAGCGGTCAGCCCGGTGCCGAACCAGTCGACGTTCGTCCCGAGCACATTGTTGATCAGGCCGAAGTCGGTGTTGAACAGATCCCGCCAGACCAGCAGCATCGCGAACGACGGCATGGCGTAGGGCAGCACCAGCAGGATCCGGTAGAGGCCCTTCAACCGCATCCGGCCCTGCAGCGCGATCGCGAAGGCCATGCCCACCAGGAAGGTGCCTCCGGTGGAGGCGGTGGCGAAGACGAAATTCCAGACGAGGGTGCGGAGGAAGTCCCCGGAAATGGTGTCGTCGGTGAGCGCGCGGGTGAAGTTCGCCAACCCGACGTTCACCCGCCAGCCCTGGGCCAGCCGCTCGCCGTCGCCGGCCACGAACGCGCCGGCTCCCTCGTCCGCCTTCCACACCTTGCCGCTGACCGAGTCCCGGATGCTGTCGGTGGCCTGGTCATAGGCACGAACAGCCGTTCCCTCGTACGCCCGGGAGAGTCCCGCCGAACGGATCGCGCCCGCCGCTGTCGGCACCGCGAAGTCGGTGATCTCCCGGCTGCGCGCGCTGGCCTGGCCGGCGTTGAGCACGGTGTACCCGGGCGGCGGGTTGCCGCCGGCCGGCCTGAGCCCGGCGCTGTCGCCGATCGACAGCTGACCGGTCGCCGGATCGGTGATCAGGAACGCCAGCGCGCCGTCGCCCTTGGTGACGATCTTCAGCTGGTACTCGGTGGAGCCGGGCACCCGGGTGACCGACGCGGTCTGGATGGCGGTGATCGCATCCGCCTTGGAGCCGCGGTGGCCGTCACCGAAGTTGGTGAACGCCGTGCTCGCCGTGTAGAGCACCGGGAAGATCTGGAAGACGATCAGGAACAGGGTGCCGGGGACCAGATACTTGGCCGGGATGTGCCGGCTCGTGGTGTACAGGTACAGCAGCCCCGCGGTGGTGGCGGCGAGGATGCCCAGCCCGGTCCAGTGCCGGCCCTCGGCCAGCGGGAACGCCGCCCAGATCGCTACAGCTGCCACCGTGCCCAGTAGAAGGATCCTGATGATGTGCCTCAGGACCGGAAGGGCCCGCGTCGCGGGCCCTTCGAGCTGCGCCGTCATTACTTGATCGAGGAGGAGATCGTCTTGGCGGCGGCTTCGACCGTCGACCTGGCGTCCGCGCCGCCGATGACGGCGGCCTCCGCCTTGCCGAACGGCTCCCAGACCGCGGCCATGGCCGGGATCGCCGGCAGCGGGATCGCGTTCCGGCCGGCATCGGCCCACTTGGCCAGGTCCGGATCCTGTCCCTTGACCTGCTCCAGGGCTGCGGTCAGCGCCGGCGGGCGGGGCTCGGCCCGGTAGAGCGCGACGGCCAGGTCCGCGGTGGTCACGTAGTTGGTGACGAACTCCTGGGCCAGGGCCTTGTTCCTGCCCTTCGACGCGACGTAGAAGGTCTGCACGCCGAGGAACGGCGTGGCCTCCTTGCCGCCCTTGAAGCCGGGGACCGGGGAGATGTCGTACTTGATGCCTGCCTTCTTCACGTCCGCGGTGGCCCACGGGCCGGCCACCAGGAACGGGCACTTGCCGCCGGTGAAGGTGGCGGTGGAGTTGTCAGTGGTGATCGAGCGCTTCAGGGCGCCGTCACCCTTCTCGCCGAGCGCGCGGAGCTTCTCGAACGCGGCGATCGAGCCCGCCTTGCCGACGCCCAGGTCCTTGGCGTCGTACTCGCCGGTGGACGTGGTGCCGAACAGGTAGCCGCCGGCCGAGGCGTAGAGCGGGTAGGCGTGGTAGGCGTCGCCGTTCTGGCCCGACTGCAGGCAGAGGATCTCGGAGACCTTCTTCTCCGCCTTCAGCTTCTTGCCGGTGGCGACCAGGTCCTCGATGGTGGCCGGGGCGTCCGGGGCCAGCTCGGCGTTGCGGATCAGGCCGAGGTTCTCGGTGGCGTACGGGACGCCGTACGTCTGGCCGTTGAAGGTCACCGCCTTGATCGCGCCGGGCTGGATGCCGTTCTTCTGCTCGTCGGAGAGCTGCACCGGATCGATGGCGCCGTTCTGCACCAGGTTGCCGATCCAGTCGTGCGCGCCGACCATCACGTCCGGGCCGCTGCCCTGCTGGGAGGCGGTGAGGAAGGTGGTCTGCTGGTCCTTCGAGATGGCCTGGATCGTGACGGTGACGCCGTTCTCCTGGCCGAACTTGTCGGCGAAGGGCTTGAGCGCGGCGGAGCGCTTGTCGTCGGCCCAGATGACGAGCTCGCCGTTGCTCGCTGTCGCCCCGGTGGCGGGTTTCTCGCTCTTGCTTCCGCAAGCTGCTGCGCCGGCCAGGCACAGCAGGCTTGCCGCGATCGCTCCGGCGGTGCGGATGCGCATGGTGAAGCTCCCGTTCTGATACGGATTCAGCGGTGCAAAAGGGATGGGCCCGGCCTGCCGGGCCGCGAGATCGCAAAGATGTCGTCCTTGTTGCCGGGACGTTAGCAAGCCCTTGCAGTCAATGGAAGGGCTTGCAGCCTCATGACCGGTAACAGCTCGGCACTACAGTGACAGCATGCGTGCACGGATGGCGGACATCGCCCGTCAAGCCCAGGTCAGCGAGGCGACGGTCTCTCGCGTCATCAACGACCGCCCCGGTGTCTCCCAGGAAACCAGGCAGGCGGTGCTGACCGCCCTCGACGTGCTCGGCTACGAGCGCCCCGAGCGGCTGCGCAAGCGCAGCGCCGGCCTGGTCGGCCTGGTCGTGCCCGAGCTGGACAATCCGATCTTCCCGGCCTTCGCCCAGGTCATCGAGTCGACGCTGGCCCAGTCCGGCTACACGCCGGTGCTCTGCACCCAGTCCCCCGGCGGCGTCACCGAGGACGAGTACGTGGAGATGCTGCTGGACCGGCAGGTCTCCGGCATCGTGTTCGTCTCCGGCCTGCACGCCGACACCACCATGGACGTCGAGCGCTACCACCGGCTGATCGCCCGGCCGCTGCCGATCGTGCTGGTCAACGGGCACACCGACGGCATCGACGCGCCGTTCGTCTCGTGCGACGAACAACTCGCCGGCGACCTCGCGGTCGGGCACCTGGCCTCGCTCGGCCACCGCCGGATCGGGCTGATCTCCGGGCCGCACCGGTTCAGCCCGGTGCAGCGCAAACTCGCCGGCTACCGCGCCGCCATGCAGCGCGACCTGGGCGTCGCCGCCGCCGATGTGGACGATCTGGTGGAGCTGACCCTGTTCGGCGTCGAGGGCGGTGAGGTGGCCGCGGAGCGACTGCTCACCAAGGGAGTCACCGGGATCATCTGCGGCTCGGACCTGATGGCGCTGGGCGCGATCAGGGCGGCGCGGCGCCGCGGGATGCAGGTGCCCACCGAGGTCTCGATCATCGGGTTCGACGACTCGCCGCTGATGGCCTTCACCGATCCGCCGCTGACCACGCTGCGGCAGCCGGTGCCGGCGATGGCGGTGGCCGCGGTCCGGTCGTTGGTGGACGACATCAACGGGCATGGTTCGCCCAAGTCGGAGTACCTTTTCCGGCCTGAGCTGGTGGTTCGCAGCTCGACCGCGATGGCGCCGGCGCGGCGTGCGCTGACGGCGGAGGCGCCCGCGGCCTGAGAAAGTTGCTGCAATTCCTTGCGCGATCTGCGATGCGGATTTCCCGATCGTTCGGGAGAGCGTGTTCCCGCACTCATCCGCGCGGTTCGCGTCGGTGCCGGTCTCGGGTGGCGACGTGCGGGCTTGCGAGGGTGGGACGACGTTTCCGGTCAAGGGCCGCAAGGATGTGCGGCTCGCTTGCAGCGGCTCGCCGGGGGGGGTGGCGGATCCGGCAAGTTTTTCGGCGCTTTTCTCAAACGGTTCGGTAAGGAAGCGAGAGCTCGGGCGAGGTCGGTGAGCAGCTCTGCCGAGCGGTGTCGCACACGCCGGGCGGCGCGGTTCGTGCTCCGGCCGACCGGATTTCGGTCGAGCCGGGTGGGAGCTTTCGGCCCGGCGTGGTCGTGGTTTGTTTTTTGTCGAGTAAGTGCGGTTCCTCTTCGCGGGTGGTCCGGGTGGGGCCCGATGAACCTTTCACGCCGCCTGGACTGCCGGGATCGCTATCCTGTGGTCAAGGAGCTCAAAGGCGGTCTTCGGGCATTCTGCGGGGTGGTGCTTCGGGCGTGCAGAATTGGGGTTTCTGGTTTTCTGATCTTTGGCGCAGGGCGAGAAGCGGGGTCCCGGTTCTGGGACCGGACCCCCGCTTTTCCGGGCTTGACGGACAGGTCAGCGGGGGACTGCCTTTTCCACCGCCCACTGGCGCCAGGTGTCGAGTTTGTGCTGAACCGTCGCCAGTTGGTCGCGGACCGGCCCCGGGCCGGTGGAGCCGGGCGTGGTGCGGGCCGCCAGGGCCGAGGAGACCGAGAGGACCTCGCGGACCGACGGGTCGAGGTGGTCGCTGACCGTTTTCAGGTCGTCGTCGGTGAGATCCTCCAGCTCGCACTCGCGGGCGGAGCAGAGGGCGACCAGCTTGCCGGTGATCTCGTGGGCGTCGCGGAACGGGACGCCGCGGCGGACCAGCCAGTCGGCCACCTCGGTGGCCAGGGAGAAGCCGACCGGGGCGGCCGCGGCGAGGCGGTCGACACGGACCGTCATCGTCGAGATCATGCCGGCCAGGGCGGGGAGCAGCAGTTCCAGCGTGTCGACCGCGTCGAAGGCGGGCTCCTTGTCCTCCTGCATGTCGCGGTCGTAGGTGAGCGGGAGGCCCTTGAGCATGGTGAGCACGGCGACCAGGCCGCCGATGAGGCGGCCGCTCTTACCCCGGGCCAGCTCGGCGATGTCCGCGTTCTTCTTCTGCGGCATGATCGAGGAGCCGGTGGCGAACGCGTCGTCGAGGACCACCCAGCCGAACTCGGTGGAGGTCCAGAGGACCACCTCCTCGCCGAGGCGGGACAGGTGGACGCCGATCAGGCCGGTCACGAAGAGGAACTCGGCGACGAAGTCGCGGTCGGCGACGGCGTCCATCGAGTTCGGCGCGGGGGCGGAGAAGCCCAGTTCCTTGGCGACCGCGGCCGGGTCGAGCGGCAGCGAGGAGCCGGCCAGCGCGCCGGAGCCGAGCGGGCTGATCGCGGTGCGGGCGTCCCAGTCGCGCAGGCGCTCCAGGTCACGCAGCAGCGGCTGGACGTGGGCGAGCAGCCAGTGACCGAAACTGACCGGCTGCGCGTGCTGCACGTGGGTCATGCCGGGCGCCGGGGTGTCGATGTTGCGGGCGGCCTGCTCGGTCAGCGCGTCGGCCAGCTCGATCAGCGCGACGGCCACGCCACGGGCGTGGTCGCGCAGGTAGAGTCGCAGGTCGGTGGCGACCTGGTCGTTGCGGGACCGGCCGGCGCGCAGCTTGCCGCCGAGCGCGCCGAGGCGCTCCAGCAGGCCGCGCTCCAGAGCGGTGTGCACGTCCTCGTCCTCGACAGTGGGACGGAACTCGCCGGTGGCGCAGGCCGACTCCAGGTCGTCCAGCGCGGCCAGCATCCGGCCCAACTCGTCCGCGTCGAGCAGCCCCGCGTTCGCCAGCACGCGGGCGTGCGCGCGGGAGGCGAGCAAGTCATACGGCGCCAACCGCCAGTCGAACTGGACGCTGACGCTCAGCCGGGCCAGGGCCTCCGCCGGGCCACCGGCGAATCGCGCACCCCAGAGCCTGGTCGGCTCGTCACTCTCCGGCACACCTACTCCTAGCTTCGTTCGAAGGACCTCTACTGGACCTTAGCGCCTGCATAATAATACCCTGCATCTGATAAAGTTACAGCATGGCTCTTCTCGATCTCTCCGGCGACGTGGTCGCCCTCACCCGCACCATCTGCGACATCCCCTCGGTCAGCGGCGACGAGAAGCAGCTCGCCGACGCCGTGGAGACGGCGCTGCGGGCGTACCCCCATCTGGAGGTGCTGCGCGACGGTGACGCGGTGGTCGCCCGGACGAACGCGGGCCGCGCCACCCGAGTGGTGCTCGCCGGCCACCTGGACACCGTCCCGATCGCCGACAATCTGCCGGTGGTCGAGGAGGGCGACGTCCTGCGCGGCCGCGGCACTGTCGACATGAAGGCCGGCGTGGCCGTCATGCTGCAGCTCGCCGCGCTGCTGGAGGCCCCGCGCCACGACGTCACCTACGTGTTCTACGACCACGAGGAGGTCGCGGCCAGGCTGAACGGCCTCGGACGGCTGGTCCGCAACCATCCGGAGTGGCTGACCGGCGACTTCGCCATCCTGGGCGAGCCCTCCGACGGCACGGTCGAGGGCGGCTGCCAGGGCACCATGCGCGTGCAGATCACCGTCCCGGGCGTCGCGGCGCACTCCGCGCGCTCGTGGCGCGGCAGCAACGCCATCCACAGCGCCGGGGCGGTCCTCGACATCCTGCGCGCCTACCAGCCGCGGCAGCCGGTCGTCGACGGCCTGCAGTACCGGGAGGGGCTGAACGCCGTGAAGATCGAGGGCGGCATCGCCGGCAACGTCATCCCGGACCGGTGCGCTGTCTACGTGAACTACCGCTTCGCACCGGACCGCGACGTGGAAGCGGCCGAGGCGCACCTGCGGGAGGTCTTCGCCGGCTTCGAGCTCGAGGTCACCGACCGGGCGCCCGGCGCGCGGCCGGGCCTGGACCGCTCGGCCGCGAAGGAGTTCGTGGAGCTGGTCGGCCGCCCGCCGCAGGCGAAGCTGGGCTGGACCGATGTGTCACGGTTCGCGGCGCTGGGGATTCCGGCTGTGAACTACGGGCCCGGGGACCCCCTGCTCGCCCACACGGACGGCGAGTTCGTGCCGGTGCCGGAGATCCGGGCCGCGCTGCGGAACCTGACCACCTGGCTGAGCTGACACCCGCGGGTTCCGGTGCGAACGCGCCGGAACCCGTCCTCTCCCGGTTGCCGCCGGGCGGTAGCTTGACGGGATGACCGCGGAGGACGTCCCGAGCTGGGAGGACCGTGTCGTCGCCGAGTTCGGGGACGGGCATGCGGTGGAGGCGATCGCCGCGCGGTACGGCATCACTGTCGCGCAGGTCTACGTGGTGGTGGAGCGGGAGGTCGGCCGGAGTCCGTACCCGCCGGAAAGTTACCAGGCCGCGCCGCCGCCGTACCGGCCGCAGGGTTACCAGGCCGCGCCGCCGCATCTCGGCCCGCCCGCGTATCAACCGCCGCCCGGCTGTTCGGCCCCGGCTCATCCGGCCCCGGGCTACCCGCCTCCCCAGGCGTTCCCCGATGAGGACGTCATCCTGGGCGAGTACGCCGACGGCCACGACGTCCAGGCGATCGCCTGGCGCCACGGCATCCCCGCCGAGCGGGTCTACGAGATCGTCCGGCGCGTCGTTCAGGACGATTCGTAGTTCGCCGGCCCGGCGGTGACGGCCTTGGGATATGGTGCGGGACGGCACGAACTGTTGCGAGGTGCCCCGCCGGCTGCGGCGGGGAGAATCGGGAAGCCGGTGCGAATCCGGCACGGGCCCGCCGCGGTGACCGGGGAGCTGCCGCCCACACGCGTGCACGCGTAGCCACTGGCCTCGACGGGCTGGGAAGGCGGGCGGCGAGGTGACGATCCGGGAGTCCGAAGACCGGCCTCGCGTCCGATCGCCCCGGCCTGCCCGGGGCAGAGCGCAGCGGGAGCCTGCCCATGACGCACGACCTGTACGAGATCGTCCGACGCCGGCGCGACGTCCGTGCCGAGTTCACCGGCGCGCCCGTGCCGGGCCCGGTGCTGGACCGGATCCTGGCCGCCGCGCACGCCGCCCCCAGCGTCGGCATGTCCCAGCCGTGGGATTTCGTCGTCGTGCGGGACCGGGCGCTGCGTGCGGCGTTCCACGAGCACGTGAGCCAGGAGCGTGAGGTGTACGCCGCGTCCCTGGACCCGGAGGCCGCCGCCCGCTTCGCCCGCATCAAGATCGACGGCATCCTGGAGTCCACGTTGTCGATCGTGGTCACCTACGACCCGGAGCGCGGCGGCCCCGCGGTGCTGGGCCGGCACGCGATCGCCGACACCGGCCTCTACTCGGTCTGCCTGGCCATCCAGAATCTCTGGCTGGCCGCCACCGCCGAGGACCTGGGCGTGGGCTGGGTGTCGTTCTACCGCGAGGAGTTCCTGCGGGAGCTGCTCGGCGTCCCGGCCGGGGTCCGGCCGATCGCCTGGCTGTGCGTGGGCCCGGTCAGCCGCCTGCAGGAGGTGCCCGATCTGGAACGGCACGGATGGCGCGGCCGCCGGCCGCTGCGGCTGGCCCGCCACGAGGACCGGTGGGGTGGCCGGCTGCCCGGATGAGGGCGCCGGCCGCCGGGTCGAAGCGCCGGCCGGGCGAGGGCGCCGGCCGGCCCCTCTCACTCGGCGGGCTGGGCCGCGAGCCGGGCGATGCTGCCCGGCATCGCGTACATGTGGGCGAACGCCCGCGCCTGCTCCCCGGTCCACGCCGACGAGCCGTGGCCGTACACCACGCCCTGCCGGGTGGCCGCGTCCAGCAGGCTGTGCGGGCTCTTGCTGCCCAGCAGCACGATGTTGCCCTTGTGCAGCAGCACCCGGACGGTCCCGGTGACCCGGGTCTGGCTGGAGTCCAGGAACGCCCGGAAGTCGTCCATGATCGGGTCGAAGTACACGGCCTCGTGGAGCAGGTCGCCGTAGGTGTTGCCGAGCGTGGCCTTGGTGGCCTGCTGCCGGTTGGAGAGGACCAGCTTCTCCAGCTCCCGGTGCGCGGCGATGAGGATCAGCATGCCGGGCGCCTCGAAGCCGACCCGCGCCAGGTTGCCGACCATCGTGGAGCCCATGTGGATGCCCCGGCCGACGCCGTGCTCGCCGCCGAGGACGTTCAGGGCCTGCAGGATCGCGAAGTTCGGCGCGTCCGGCCCGACCAACGGGTCGCCGCCCGCGTACCGGGCCGAGACCACCTCGCCCTTCTCGAACGTGAGGTGCAGCTCGACGCCCTCGGCCGGGGCCGCGTCGATGGACCGGGTGTACGTCCAGGCGTCCTCGGGGAGGTAGTCCCAGCTGCCGTACGTCTCCTCGCCGCCGATCGAGGTGCCGATCAGCCCTTCGTTGATCGAGTACTTCTTGACCTTCTCGCTCACCGAGAAGCCCCGGCTGCGCAGGAACTCGGCCTCCTCCTCGCGGACCAGGCGCTCGTCGCGGACCGGGGTGATGATCTCCAGGTGCGGGGCGAGCGCGCGGATCACCGCGTCGTAGCGGACGTGGTCGGCGCCGGCGCCTGTCGAGCCGTGCGCGATCGCGTCCGCGCCGACCTGTAGCGCCACCTCGACGACCTTCTCCGCCTGGATCAGCCGCTCCGCGCCGACGCACGACGGGTAGGCGCCGTTGCGCAGGTAGTTCGCCTTGATCGCGTAGGTGACGACCCGGTCGTACAGCTCGGCGCGCGCGTCGACGACGTGGTGCTCGACGGCGCCCAACTCCTCGGCGCGGGCGGCGACCACCTCGGCCTCACCGCTGTGCAGGCCGCCGGTGTCGACGTTCGCGGTCACCACGTCCCAGCCCTTCTCGCGGAAGTCCACGAGGGCGTACGAGGTGTCCAGCCCACCGGAGAAGGCGAGAACGATCTTGCGCTTGGTCATCGTGGCAGTTCCTTTTCGAGAATCGGCACATACGTCTTACCGTCCCGCCGGACGTGGCCGGGCGGCAGGACATAGAAGTCACAGCGTCCCGCCTCGATGTCCTTCTGCATCGCCTGCTGGCGGCTGTAGTCGAACGGGTCGAGCAGGAACGTCGGCTCGGGCGGCACGGAACCGGCGGGCAGCGTCAGGTCGGACTGGTACACGAACGAGCCGGGCGAGGTGTGGAACGGGACGGTCGCGACCAGCACCCTGAGCGCGCCGAACTCGGTGTGCACCTTGAGGGCGCTGTTGTCGTACTGGGTGACGCCGTCCAGCTTCTGCGCGCGGTACGCGGACAGGGCCAGCGCCTTGGCCGCCTTGCCCAGTCCGACGGCCGGCATCAGCGACCAGAGCGACCAGCCCACCCAGCGGCCGGCCTCGGCCGAGGGCGCCGCGCAGTACCCGCCGACCGGCACCGGACCGCGGTACCCGGTCGCCCGCATGTCCTCCTGCACCTTGCGCAGCAGCTGCTTGACGTCGGTGTCGAAGCGGAACGTGGACCGCTCCACCATCGCCGCGAACTCGTCCTGCGGCAGCCCGGCGATCAGCGCGGCGGCCGGCATCAGGATCAGGTCGACCATCACCCACTGCGGCATCGGGATGCCCCGGTCGCCGAAGGCGATGCCGTTGATCACGTTGAACAGGTTCAGGAATTCCCGGACCGACCACTCCCGCTCGGCGGTGTCGGTGAAGTCGAGCCAGCTCAGCTTGTGCCCGTACGGCGTCTCGTTGAGATGCGGCCGGATCGTCTCGTTGGAGGCGAGGAAGAACTCCACGCCGAGCCCGGCCAGTTTGCCGGTGTGGTCGGCGAAGTCGGGGAAGCGGGTCTCCACCACGGGCGCGAAAGTGGTCATCGGTTCTCCAAACCAGGATCGGAGGCGTCCGATCGGCTCCAGTTGCCGAGTTTCTCGGCGAGGGCGGCGCCGGACCCCGGCCCGTCGTCCCGGGCCACGACGAGGATCGTGTCGTCGCCGGCGATGGTGCCGACCACGTCCGACAGGCCGGACCGGTCGAGCGCGCTGGCCAGGAACTGCGCGGCGCCCGGCGGGGTACGCAGGACCGCGATGTTCCCGCTCGAGTCGACACCGGTGAGCAGTTCCCGGAGCAGCCGGATCAGCCGCGCCGGGCCCTGGCCGGTGGTCTCGCGCAGCGGCCGCTTGCCGTCCTCCGGGATCAGGTAGGCGCCGCTGACCTTGACCGCGTTCAGCTCCTCCAGGTCGCGGGAGAGCGTGGCCTGGGTGACCTGCACGCCGTCGGCGGCGAGCAGGTCGGCCAGCTCGGTCTGCGAGCGCACCGTACGGCTCCGGATCAGTTCGACGATCCGGGCGTGCCGCCCTGCCCTCGTGGTCGGCGCGTTCACTTCTCGTTGACCGCCAGGAGCCAGGCCAGCAGGGCCTTCTGCGCGTGCAGGCGGTTCTCCGCCTGGTCGAAAACCACACTCTGCGGGCCGTCCATCACCTCGTCGGTGATCTCCTCGCCGCGGTGCGCGGGCAGGCAGTGCAGCACGATCGCCTCCGGCGCGGCGAGCGCCAGCAGATCCTTGTTGACCTGGTACGGCCAGAACGGGGTGAGCCGGTCCTTGCCGTCCCCCTCCTGCCCCATCGAGGTCCAGGTGTCGGTGGCGATCACGTGGGCGCCGTCGGCGGCCTCGCGCGGGTCGCGCAGCACCTCGACCGAGCCGCCGGTCCACGCGGCGATCTCGGAGGCGCGGCCCACCACCGCGGGGTCGGGGTCGAACCCGGACGGTCCGGAGACCCGCACGTGCATCCCGGCGGTGGCGCCGGCCAGCAGGTAGGAGTGGGCCATGTTGTTGGCGGCGTCACCCACGTACGCCAGGGTCCGGTTCCTGGTCGTGCCCAGCTTCTCCCGGATGGTCAGCAGGTCGGCCAGCAGCTGGCAGGGGTGGTAACCGTCGGAGAGCGCGTTGATCACCGGGACGTCGACGCCGGAGGCCAGCTCGGCCAGCCGCTCGTCGCCGTGCGTGCGGTAGACCATCGCCGCGACGTAGCGGGACACCACGCGGCCCGCGTCGGCCAGGCTCTCGCCCCGGCCGAAGTGCGTGTTCTGGCTGTCCACGATGATCGGCTGGCCGCCCAGCTCGGCGATGCCGGCCTCGAACGACAGGCGGGTGCGCAGGCTGGCCTTGTCGAAGAAGACGGCGACCGAGCGCGGGCCGGTCAGCGGCGTGAAGCCGAACCGGTTCGCCTTCATCTCGGCGGCCAGGTCGAGGACGTCGGACTGTTCCTGGGGGGTCAGGTCGTCGTCGCGGAGGAAGTGGCGCAGGGTCACCGGATACCGTCCAGAGCAGCGATCAGGGCGTCCGCCTGATCGGAGGAGATGATCAAGGGCGGGGCGAGCCGGATGGTGTCCGGTTGCGCCGCGTTCACCAGGAAACCCGCCTCGCGCAGCCGCGCCGCGATCTGCGCGGCGTTGGGCTGGTTGAGGACGATGCCGAGGAGCAGGCCCGCGCCGCGGACATTCTTGACGTACGGGTGGTTCAGGCCCTCGATCCCCCGCCGCAACTGCTCACCGACCCGCTTGACGTGGTCGAGCAGGCCTTCGCCGGCGATCGTGCGGACCACCGCGAGACCGGCCGCGCAGGCCACCGGGTTACCGGCGAACGTGCTGCCGTGCATGCCGGGCCGCAGCAGGTCGGCGGCCGGGCCGAAGGCGATGCAGGCGCCCAGCGGCAGGCCACCGCCGAGGCCCTTGGCCAGGGTCACGATGTCCGGCTCGACGCCCTCGCTCTGGTGGTGGAACCAGTGGCCGGTGCGCCCGATCCCGGTCTGGATCTCGTCGAGCACCAGCAGCGCGCCGTGGCGGGTGCAGATCTCCCGGGCCGCGGTCAGATAACCGGCCGGCGGGACGACCACGCCGTTCTCACCCTGGATCGGTTCGAGGATGACCATCGCGGTCTCGCCGGTGACTGCCGCTTCGAGGGCGCCGGCGTCGCCGTACGGGATGTGCGAGACCTCGCCCGGAAGCGGCCGGAACGGATCCTGCTTCGCCGGCTGGCCGGTCAGGGCCAGGGCGCCCATCGTGCGGCCGTGGAACGCGCCCTCGGTGGCGACCACGTGGGTGCGCCCGGTGAGCCGGGAGATCTTGAACGCGGCCTCGTTGGCCTCCGCCCCGGAGTTGCAGAACAGCACCCGTCCGGCCCGGCCGGCCAGCGCGAGCAGCAGCTCGGCCAGCGCCACCGAGGGTTCCGAGACGAAGAAGTTGGAGACGTGCCCCAGTTGCCGGATCTGGCTCGTGACCGCGGCGACCACTGCCGGGTGCGCGTGGCCGAGGGCGTTGACCGCGATGCCGCCCAGGAAGTCGACGTACTGCTTGCCGTCCTCCGCGGTGAGCACCGCGCCCTCGCCCTTGACCAGGCCGATCGCCGGCGTCCCGTAGTTGTTCATCATCGACTGCGCCCAGCGCTCGGGCAACGTGCTCATGACGGGACCACCATCGTTCCGAATCCCTCTTCCGTGAAGACTTCGAGGAGCGTCGAGTGGGCGACCCGGCCGTCGACGACGTGGGCGGAGGGGACCCCGCCACGCACCGCGCGCAGGCACGCCTCCATCTTGGGCACCATCCCGGACTCCAGGCCGGGCAACAGCTTCTCCAGCGCGTCGGCGTCGATCTCGCTGGTCAGCGACGAGGTGTCCGGCCAGTTCAGGTACAGGCCCGGGACGTCGGTGAGCACCACCAGCTTGCGGGCGCCGAGCGCGACCGCCAGCGCCGAGGCGGCGGTGTCCGCGTTCACGTTGTGCAGCACGCCCCCGGCGTCCGGCGCGACAGTGGCGATCACCGGGATCCGGCCGGCCGCGATGAGGTCGTCGACCGCCGAGGTGTTCACCTGGGCGACGTCGCCGACCTGGCCGATGTCGACCTCCTCGCCGTCGATCAGGGCGCCCCTGCGGACCGCGGTGAACAGCCCCGCGTCCTCGCCGGACAGGCCCACCGCGTACGGGCCGTGCTGGTTGATCAGGCCGACCAGCTCGCGGCCGACCTGGCCGGTCAGCACCATCCGGACGATCTCCATGGTCTCCGGGGTGGTGACCCGCAGGCCGCCGCGGAACTCGGACCGGATGCCCAGCCTCTGCAGCATCCGGTTGATCTGCGGCCCGCCGCCGTGCACCACGACGGGTTTGATCCCGACATGCCGCAGGAAGACCATGTCGGCAGCGAAGGCGCTCTGCAACGACGGGTCGATCATGGCGTTCCCGCCGTACTTGATCACGATGGTCGCGCCGTGGAAGCGCTCCAGCCACGGCAGCGCCTCGATCAGGATCTCCGCCTTCTCAGCCGCTTTCACGACGAGTACGCCGAGTTCTCGTGGACGTAGGCGTGCGAGAGATCAGTGGTCCAGATCGTCGCGTTCATCTCGCCCTCGCGCAGGTTGATGGTGACCTGCACGTCGCGGCCTCTCAAGTCGACCTTCGACCGGTCCTCGGCGGCGGCGCCGTTGCGGCACACCCACACGCCGTTGATCGCGACGTCGATCCGGTCGGGCTGGAAGGCGGCGGACGTGGTGCCGACCGCGGCGAGGATCCGCCCCCAGTTCGGGTCGTTGCCGAAGAACGCGGTTTTGACCAGGTTGTTCCCGGCCACCGATCGGCCCACCTGGACCGCGTCGGCCTCGCTGGCCGCGCCGGCCACCTCGATCGCGATGTGCTTGGTGGCGCCCTCGGCGTCGGCGATCAGCTGCTGGGCCAGGTCGTGGCAGACCTCGGTGACCGCGGCGGTCAGCTCGGCGAGCGACGGCTGCCGGTCGGAGGCGCCGCTGGCCAGCAGCAGCACTGTGTCGTTCGTCGACATGCAGCCGTCGGCGTCGATCCGGTCGAAGGTGACCCGGGTGGCCGCGCGCAGCGCCGCGTCCAGCGTCTCGTTGTCCGCCGACGCGTCCGTGGTGATCACCACGAGCATGGTGGCCAGAGCCGGGGCGAGCATGCCGGCGCCCTTGGCGATGCCGCCGACGGACCAGCCGTCGCGCTGGGCCACCGCGTTCTTGGCCACCGTGTCGGTCGTCATGATCGCCTCGGCGGCTCGCGGCCCGCCGTCCGCGGCGAGCGCCTTGACCGCCGCGTTCACGCCCGGCAGCAGCTTGTCCATCGGGAGCAGTTCACCGATCAGGCCGGTCGAGCAGACCGCGATGTCACCGGCCCCGATCATCATCTTCTTGGTGCTCCGCAGCACCGTGGCGGTGTGCTCGGCGGTGCTGTGGGTGTCGCGGAAGCCCTGCGAGCCGGTGCAGGCGTTGGCGCCGCCGGAGTTCAGCACGACCGCGCGGATCACGCCGCCCTTGAGCACCTGCTGGCTCCAGAGCACCGGCGCGGCCTTGACCCGGTTGCCGGTGAAGACGCCTGCCGCGGTGTAGTCCGGGCCGTCGTTGACGACGACTGCGACATCGGGATTGCCGCTGGCCTTGAGCCCGGCGGCGACCCCCGAGGCGCGGAAGCCCCTGGGGTGGGTGATGGTCACGGCGCCACTCCGAACACGCTGAGGCCGGCCGTCTCGGGCAGGCCGAACATGATGTTGGCGTTCTGCACCGCCTGGCCGGCGGCGCCCTTGCCGAGGTTGTCGAGCGCGCTGACCACGATGATGCGGCCGGAGTCGACATCCACGGTGGCCTGCAGGTGGCACGAGTTGGAACCGGAGGTGGCGGCGGTGTGCGGCCACACGCCCTCGGCGAGCACGTGCACGAAGGGCTCGTCCACATACGCCGCCTGCAGCGCCTCGCGCGGGTCGCCGCCGTTGCGCCGCTTCGCGGTGACCGTCGCCAGGATGCCGCGCGGCATCGGCGCCAGGACCGGGGTCATCGACAGCGAGGCCGCGCCGGTCGCCTGCTTGATCTCGGCGACGTGCTGGTGGGCGCCCACCTTGTAGGGGGCGAGGTCGCCCATGACCTCGCTGCCCAGCAGGTGCGCCTTGGGGTTGCGCCCGGCGCCCGAGGTGCCGGAGCTGGCCACCACCACGACGTCCTCCGGATCGGCGACGCCCGCGGCGATCAGCGGGGCAAGCGCCAGGATGATCGTGGCCGCATAACAACCCGTGTTCGCCACCCGGTCGGAGCCGGCGATCGCGGCCCGCGCGCCGGGCAGCTCGGGCAGCCCGTAGGTCCAGGTGCCGGCGTGGCCGCCGCCGTAGTAACGGGTCCACTGCTCGGCGCTCTCCAGCCGGAAGTCGGCGCCCAGGTCGACCACCTTGACCCCGGCCGGCAGCCGCGCGGCGAGGGTCCCGGACTGACCGTGCGGCAGCGCGAGAAACACCAGGTCGGCGTCGCTCAGGGTGGCCGCGTCGGTGCTGCCCAGCGTGAGGTCCAGACCGGCGAGCTGGGGGTGCACGGACGTCACGTGCTGACCGGCCTGGCTGTGCGCGGTCGCCGCGATCAGGTCGAACTCGGGGTGCCCGGCCAGCAGGCGCAACAACTCCCCGCCCGCGTAACCACTTGCCCCGGCCACCGCGACCCGGATTCCCATACCCACCTCCGCATGACTATGCAAAGAACCGTATCAACTCACATTCCGCGCGGCAACCGCGGCGTGCCAGGAGTCACCTTCGCGCGCCGAGGCGCTCTCGACCGGAAAAATCCGGATTTACCCGATGTAAGGGCAGTGATCCCAGGCGTCGTCCACCTCCGGCTTTCTCACCTACGCCGCCGGAGCGGTCCCACGGCGCCGCGGAAGTCAACACCGTCGAGCAGCGGAACCGGTTCACCACCGGCCCGCGGAACAGCCCGCACTCAGGCGCGCCCGGCCCAGGCGTTCCAGGCGGCCAGCCAGTCGCGCACCGGGGCGCCCGAGCGGGGCGGCGCCTGACGCGTCCCCTCCCGCTCCCGCCAGGCCTCCTGCGCGGCCCGGCTGGGCACGTCCAGGGCCAGGCCGGTCCCGTACAACAAGGTCTCGTTGATCGCCCGGTCGCGCAGGCCCTCGTCCTCACGGAACCATCCGGCGTCCGACTGCAGGCTGGTCAGATGCGACAGCATGCTGTGCAGGGACGCCTCGGCGGCCTGTTCGCTCTCCCCGGCCAGGTCGGCCTGACGCCGGATCGCCGAGCGCCACAAGCGCGGCCAGGACTTCGGCAGCCGCGGCGCCGGGCCGCCCTCCTCCAGCCATTCCACCTGGCGCAGCGCGGTGCGCAGAACCACCTCGGCGAGACCGCGATGCGGTTCGCCGGTGTACTCCTCGGCGGGCTCCACCGCGGGCTCGGCCTGCGGCCAGCGCCGCGGATCCGCCAGCGGCGCGTCCAGCATCCGCCCGACGGCGGCGTCCGGCAGGGTGCCGAGGCGAGGTTCGCATTCCCGGCGGTACGACACCACGCACACCTCCCACCCGTCGAGGGCGACCCGGGCCACGCGCCAGTCGGCGCCCCCGCGCGCCACCTCGGCGGTCAGCTCCCGCCCGTCGATGGTCACCGCCGCCTCGAAGTCGCTCCAGCCGACGTCGGCGAACCGGACCCCGGCCACCCGCAGGTGATCCTTGAGCACGTCCCGCGGTTCCGGCGACAACCGGACGGCCCCACCCCACCGGGCGGTCTGCACGCTCAGCCACGACCGGGCGTCCCCGTAGCGCACCGTCACCGAGGTCAGCACGTCGCCGGAGGTCTCCCAGCCGCTGAACTCACCGTCGGTGTCCAGCAGCCCGATCACCGGCAGCCGCCCCTCGGCCAGCCCCCGCCGCAACTCGGCACGCGGATCCCGCCACCCCGGCCACCGCGGCGCATCGAACCTCATCACCACATCCCACCACGCCTCCACCCCGGCCCCAACCCCTGGCGCACCCCGGCCGTCCCCGGAAATCCCCGACGACCCGAAGGCGCTCCCACCCGCGGCCGAACCCCGCCGGCTGGCGACCAGGGGCCCTCACGGGGCCCGAGACACCCTCCGGCGCGGCCGAAAGCCCGCGGCTGGAAGTCGGGGGTGGCTCGCCGGGCGGAGGGTGGCCGCGAGGTGTCCCACGGGTGGATGGGGGACATCAGCGGGCGCGGACGGGGTAAGCCCACAGGCATGACCGACGAGACGATTGTCGCTGTGCGCCAGGCCTCCTTCGCGTATGCCGAGGCGGTGCGTACGACCCAGCGCTTCTTCGACCGCATCGAGGACCCGACGGATCCGGCCGTGCTCGCGGAGTACGCGGCTCTGGCCGAGCAGGAGAAGGAGGCGAACGACACGCGCCTCGACGCCATCGCGGCCGCCGGCTTCGGCGTGCCCAGCATCGACCAGACCGCTTCCTGACCCACGCTCAGGAACCCGTCGACGCCGAGCCCGGCACGGTCCCGGGCGGCCTCGCGTGCGCCGCCACGGGACCGGGACGCCGGGGTGGTCCGGCTGCTAACCCGTACCGTCGGACGTGACCGCCTGGGCCAGCGCCACCCCGAACCATCCCCGCGGGTCGGACCACCAGTGGCGGAGGGCGAAGCCCGCGGCGGAGAGCTCCGCGTCGAGCCCGTCCCGGCGGAACTTGGCGGAGATCTCGGTCCGGATCTCCTCGCCGGCGGCGAAGGACACCTCAAGATCAAGATCCGTGAGGCGTACGCCCTGCTGCCGCGCCGACCGCAACCGCATCTCGATCCATTCGTGCTCCGCGTCCCAGACCGCCACGTGCTCGAAGGCCAGCGGATCGAAGTCGGCCCGCAGCTCCCGGTTGATGACCCGCAGCACGTTCCGGTTGAACTCGGCGGTCACCCCGGCCGCGTCGTCGTACGCCGGCACCAGCACCGCCGGGTCCTTGACCAGGTCGGCCCCGAGCAGCAGCCACTCCCCCGGATGCAGCGCCGCCCGCAGGTCGCCGAGGAAGGCGGCCCGCTCGGACGGCACCAGGTTTCCGATCGTGCCCCCCAAAAAGGCCACCACCCGGCTGTCCCCGTCGGGAAGCTGCCGCAGGTGCCGGGTCATGTCCCCGACCACCCCGGTGATGCTGAGCCCGGGGTAGGCGACGCCGAGCGACTCGACCGCCTCGACGAGGGCGGATTCGGACACGTCCAGCGGCACGAAGGACCCGAGCGTCCCCCGGCGGAGCATCGCGTCGAGCAGCAGCCGGGTCTTCTCCGACGAGCCGGATCCGAGCTCGACGAGCGTCTTGGCCTCCGTGATCCGCGCGATCGCCTGGGCGTTCCCGGCCAGGATGGACCGCTCGGTACGCGTCGGGTAGTACTCCGGCAGCCGGGTGATGTCCTCGAAGAGCCGGCTGCCCCGGGCGTCGTAGAACCATTTGGGTGGCAGCCGTTTCGGGGTCGCGGTGAGCCCTTCGCGCACGTCGGCGCGCAGGGACCGCGCCAGGTCACGCTCGTCGAGATGCTTCTGCAGCCAGGTCATGCCTCTCCCAGGGTCAGATGGGTGACGTCGTGCGGGGTGGCGATCAGCAGGCGCCGGTCGGGCACCGCTTCCCAGGCGGGGTGGTCGTCCAGCGGCTCGGACGCGACGAGCACCGCGTCGCCGGTCACGCGGACCGACAGCGAGTGCCCGACGGTGCTGGCGATGATCCGTTCGCCGTCGGTGAGCAGCAGGTTCAGCCGCGAGCCGGGCGCGGCGTCCAAGGTTTCCGTAATCACCGAGGCGACCGCCTCCTCCACGGTCTTTCCGGCGCGCAGCCGGTGCCGGACCAGGGCGAACAGGGCCGCCGAGTCGGTCGGCGCCTCCAGGGTGAGCAGATCCTCGACGGGAAGTTCCCCGGCCATCCCGGCCAGGGTTCCCGGAAATCCGCGCACCACACCGTTGTGGCTGAACAGCCAGCGGCCGGCCAGGAACGGGGCCGCCGCGGTCTCCAGGATCGGCATTCCCACGGTGGCCGACCGCACCGCGGCCAGGATCGCGCCGGACTCGACGCGCAACGACCACGAGGAGCCCCAGATCGGCATCGCGCTCCGATACCGGTCCGGCTGGTCGGAGCCGGGCGGGAACCAGCCCACGCCGAACCCGTCGGCGTTGATCGTCCCGCCCCCGCGCATGTCCCGCGGCGCCCAGGCCTGGTGCGCCAGCCCGTGCGGCGGGTCGGACAGCAGCGCCGACAGCGGCACCGGCGGCCCGAGATACGCCAGGTGACGGCACATCAGGCGAGCTCCCGCACGCAGCGGAAACCGCTGAAGATCTGCCGCCGGACCGGATGATCCCAGTTGCGGAAGGTGCCGCGGCAGGCCGCCGCGTCGGTCCCGAACGACCCGCCCCGCAGCACCTTGTAGTCCCCGCCGAAGAACACCTCGGAGTACTCCGCGTACGGGAACACCCGGAACCCGGGGTAGCCGTGCCAGTCGGTCGAGGTCCACTCCCAGACGTCGCCGATCAGCTGGTGCACGCCGAGCGGCGACGCCCCGGCCGGGTACGCGCCCACCGGCGCCGGCGCGAGATGCCGCTGGCCCAGGTTGGCGTGCTGCGGCCCGGGCGGGTCGTCGCCCCACGGGTAGCGCCGGGAGCGGCCGGTCTCCGGGTCCCAGCGGGCCGCCTTCTCCCATTCGGCCTCGGTGGGCAGGCGCTTGCCGGCCCACTTCGCGTACGCCTCGGCCTCGTGGAAGCAGACGTGCACCACCGGCTCGTCGGGGATCAGCGGCGACACCCGGCCGAACCGCCGGTAGAGCCAGGCGCCGCCGTCGGGGAACCAGTGCAGCGGCGCGGTCAGCCCGGCTTCCTGCCGGTGCGCCCAGCCCTTGGCGGACCACCAGCGGGGGTCGTCGTAGCCACCGGCGTCGATGAACGCGGCGTAGCCGGCATTCGTCACCGGCGCCACGTCGATCAGGAACGCCGGCAGGTCCACGACGTGCGCCGGCCGCTCGTTGTCCAGCGCCCACGGGTCGGTGTCGGTGCCCATCGTGAACGGCCCGCCCGGGATCAGGGCCTCGCCGCGGACCCGCCGGTCGCCCGGCGGCGGGGGCGCCGCGGTCAGCACCGGCTCGCCGGCGCGCAGTTGGTGGGTGGCCAGCATGGTCTCGTCGTGCTGCTGCTCGTGCTGGACGATCATGCCGAACGCGAACCCACCGGCGACCAGCGGCCGCTCGTCCAGCCGCACCCGGTCCAGCACGTCCAGGGCCTTGTCCCGGACCTGCGCGATGTACCGGCGGGCCTCGGCGGGATCGAGCAGCGGCAGGGCCGGCCGGTCCCGCCGGGCGTGTTTGAAGGCGTCGTACAGGTGGTCGATGTCCTGCCGGACCGGTTCGCGCCCGCCGACGTCGCGGACCAGCCAGAGCTCCTCCTGGTTGCCGACGTGGGCCAGGTCCCAGACCAGCGGCGACATCAGCGGGGAGTGCTGCTGGACCAGATCGTCGTCGTCGACCGCGTCGGTGAGCAGGGCGGTGCGCGCCCGCGACCGCTCGAGTTCCGCCGCGATCACGTTCTTGTCGGGAGTCATCGTGCGGTTCCTTCCAGGCTGGTTCTCGTTCGCAGCCGCCGGTCGATCCCGGCGAATACCATTTCCCGGACCGGGCCGGTCAGCCCGGTCCGGTCGACGTTGCGGCAGGCCAGATCCACCAGGCCGGCCGCGGCCGTGCGGACCACGGGATCGTCGAGCCCGTCGCGCGCGGCCGCCTCCCAGCGGTGCGCGGCCGGCGCGGCGAGTTCCCGGGCCCGGCCGGTGATCCTGTCGTCGGCCAGCAGCGCCGCGACCACCGTGACCGGGGCGATCCACTCCGGCCCCGGCTGGGTGTCGAGGTAGCGGACCTCCAGGTAGCCCCGCGGCCGTACCGGCGGGAACAGGGTGTTCAGGTGGTAGTCGAGGTCCTCGACGGTCGGCGGTCGGCCGATCCGGCCGCTGCCGGCTACCCAGTCGGCGAAGGTGACGCCGGCCGGCGCGTCCCAGCGGTCGCCGTCCTGGCGCACGCAGAGCAACGGCGCGTCCAGGGCGTATCGGGCCCAGCCGGCGGCCGGGCGGGCGCCGCCGTGCGGGACCGGCGCGGTCCTGCGCGGGTCGATGCCGTACCAGGCGGCCATCCGCGCGGACGCCCAGCCGGTGTCCCGCCCGGCGTGCCGGCGCGAGTTCGCGAACAGCGCCAGCAGCGGCGGCCCGAACTCGTGCAGGGCCGTCCAGCGGGCGGCGACCGATCCGGCTTCCCCGGCGTCCAGGCAGATCTGCAGGCCCGCGGTGCTGCCCATCATGGTGCGGCCGGACTGGTCGAAGGCGCGTTCCATGGCGGCGTAGCGCGGGGTGTCGAGAATGCGGCGGGGGGCCCGGTACGGGTCGATCCCGCTCTCGCCGAGCACGATCCCGCCCCGGCCGAGCAGGTCGGCGAGATAGGCGTGATCCGCGGCGACGGTGGCGTGCAGAGCGGTCAGGGACTCCGCCGGGGCGGAGGAGATCTCCACCTGGCCGCCGGGCTCCACGGTGACCGTGCCACCGCCGGGCAGTGGCTCCGGCTCCGGGTTGCCCAGGCTGGCGGGCGCGTGCCCGCCGAGTGCGGCGCGCAGCTCCGTGGGCCGCAGATGGGCGGCCGGGTCGCTGGCGCGATGGGTGGTCCATTCCAGTTCGGCGCCGAGCCATCGCGGGGGTCCGGTCTTGAAACAGATGCCCTCGATGTGTTCGATCGCCTCGTCGGTGCCTCGAAGCACCTGATCGGCCGAGCTCATGTGCCCCCTCGCGATAGCGGGCGATCACTCTGCGTGATCGACAAACTCCGATCAGTACGATCCCCTTCGGACCCTACCCGGATCCGCGTCCCGATGCCGCCCGCGTCCACCCGGATCCCGGAGGTTTCCGGGATCGTCAGCCAGCCGTCCGCGGGAATCTAAAAGTTCCGGAACCGGGGCGGGGTGCCGGAACCGGTTCCGTACTGGAAGACTCCGTGTCGTTCGTGTTTGGCAGACCGTGCTTCGCGGTCGTGACGACCGGAGGCCCGCATGCCCGCAGACTTCCCCTTCCTGGACCCCGCCCTCGCCGTGGAGCAGCGGGTCGACGACCTGCTCAGCCGCATGACGCTGCCCGAGAAGGTCGGGCAGATGCTGCAGCTGGACGCGCGGCAGGACCTCGCCGAGATCATCCAGGAGAGGCTGGCCGGATCCATCCTGCACACCTCGCCGGCCAAGCTGATCGAGGCCAGCGAGCTGGTGGCGCGTACCCGGCTGAAAATTCCGCTTCTCACCGCGGAGGACTGCATCCACGGCCACTCGTTCTGGCCCGGTGCGACGATCTTCCCGACCCAGCTGGCGATGGCCGCGACCTGGGATCCCGCGCTGTTGGAGCGGGTCGCCCGCGCGACAGCTGTGGAGGTCTCGGCGACCGGCATCCACCAGACCTTCTCGCCTGTGCTCTGCATCACCCGGGACCTGCGCTGGGGCCGGGTCGACGAGACGTTCGGCGAGGACCCGCTGCTCATCGCCGACCTGGGCGCCGCCATGATCCGCGGCTACCAGGGCGACGGCCTGACCGACCCGACCGGCATCCTGGCCACCGCCAAGCACTTCGCCGGCTACTCCGAGACGCAGGGCGGCCGGGACGCCAGCGAGGCCGACATCAGCCGGCGCAAGCTGCGCTCCTGGTTCCTGCCGCCGTTCGAACGGGCCGTCCAGGAGGGCTGCCGGGTGTTCATGCTCGGCTACCAGTCCACCGACGGCGTGCCGATCACCGCGAACAAATGGCTGCTCAACGACGTGCTCAAGGACGAGTGGGGCTTCACCGGCACACTCGTCACCGACTGGGACAACGTCGGCCGGATGGTCTGGGAGCAGAAGGTCTGCGCCGACTACGCGGAGGCGGCGGCGGTCGCGGTCAAGGCCGGGAACGATCTGATCATGACGACCCCGGGCTTCTTCGACGGAGCCCAGGAGGCGGTCGCCCGGGGCCTCCTGACCGAGGCGGACATCGATTCGGCCGTACGGCGGATCCTGCGCCTGAAGTTCGAAATGGGCCTGTTCGAGAACCCGCGCAGCCCGGATGCCGACCGGCAGCGCGCGGTGATCGGCAGCGCCGAGCACACCGCGCTCAACCTGGAAGTGGCCCGCCGCTCGCTGGTGCTGCTGCGCAACGACGGCACGCTGCCGATCGACCCGGCGGCCGGGACCCGGCGGATCGCGGTGCTCGGCCCCAACGCCGACGACGTCTCCGCCCAGCTCGGCGACTGGGCCGGCAACTCCGGCCAGGTCGGCTGGATGCCGGACGGGCACCCGCGCGAACTGACCTCGACCGTGCTCGACGGCCTGCGGGCGACGGTCCCGGCCGGCTGGGAGATCACCCACGAGGCCGGCGCCGAGATCGAACGCCTGGTCCCGGACCCGGCCGGCGACACGCTCCCGGACGGCCAGCCCCGCCCGCCGATCTCCGAGTCGGCGCCGGTCGACCCGGACCGGATCGCGGCGGCCGCCCAGCTCGCCGCGGACGCGGACTACGCGGTCGTGGTGGTCGGAGACACCGTCAACCTGACCGGCGAGGGCCTCTCCACGGCCACCCTGGAGCTGCTGGGCGGGCAGATCGCCCTGCTCGACGCGGTCGCCGCCACCGGCACCCCGATGATCGTCGTGCTGATCAACTCCAAGCCGCTGTCCCTGCCGCCGTCCGCGCTCGGCGCGGCCGCGATCGTCCAGGCCTTCAACCCCGGCATGCGCGGCGGGCAGGCGCTCGCCGAGCTGCTGCTCGGATTCATCGAGCCGAGCGGCCGGCTGCCGATCTCGGCCGCCCGGCACGTCGGCCAGCAGCCGGTCTACTACAACCAGCTGCGCGGCCAGCACGGCTCGCGGTACGCCGACCTCACCCAGGACCCGCTGTTCGCGTTCGGCGAGGGGCTGAGCTACACCACCATCGCCTACGACGGGCTGACCATCGGCGAGCCGGACGTGCCGGCCGACGGGGTGGTGCGGGCCACCGTGCGGTTGTCGAACACCGGAACCCGCCCGGCGCTGGAGACCGTCCAGGCGTACGTCAGCGACCTGGTCACCAGCGTGACCTGGGCGCACCGGGAGTTGAAGGGCTACCGGCAGGTGACCGTGCCGGCGGGTGAGAGCGTGACCGTGGAGATCGAGATCCCGGCGGCGGACTGCACGCTGGTCACCGCGGACGGCCGCCGGGTCGTCGAGCCTGGCGACTTCGAGCTGCTCGTCGGCCCCAACTCGCGTCCGGAGGCCCTGCGGTCGGCGAAGTTCCGGATCAGCTGAACCTGATCGCCTCGCTCCGCTCGGCGGGCATTTCGCCCCTGGGGGTCGATGACGAGAGCCCGAAAACGACCACGCTCTGCTTGTCGTTTCTCGGGCTCTCCTCATCGACTGGCGAAATGCACTGTGGGGACGGTTGACACCCGATCGGGGTACGGGAACGCGGCGATCCCGGAGGCCCCGGACGGGCGCCGACGTGACCGCGAGTGATCTGACCGTCGAGCTGCTGCGGGCGTTCTCTGCCGCCTACTTCTGCCGGGCCGCGGCCACCCGGCGGATCCGGAAACCCAATCGCTGGTACGTCCGGACGGCCGGCACGTTCGTGTAGTCGGCCAGCAACGCCACCCGTTCCCGCCCGGCCAACAGCTCGTCGGTGGCGAACGCGCACAGGTCCGCGGCCAGTCCCCGCCCCCGGGCGTCCGGCCTGGTCGTCACCCCGGCCAGGAACCCGGTCTCCACGGTCGACCACGCGTCGGCCGCGACCGCCACCAGGCGCCCGCCGTCGTCGCGCAGACCGGCCCAGCGCCGCACGCCCGGCTCACCGGGGCGCGCGTAGGAGTCCGGAAACGACTCCGCGAGCAGTTCCGCGACCTCGGGCCACTCGTCCTCGCCCAGCCAGCGCCCCCCCCGAGCCGGCGCCGACCGGCTCGCTCGACTCCATCCACGCGAAACGGGCGGTGAGCTCCAGCTCCGGGGCCTCCGCGACAACCGCCGCGACCAGGTCCTCCGGTCCGAACGGGCGGAACGTCGGGCCCACCTCCGGCAGCACGTCACGGAGCAGACCGGCCAGCGCCTCCGGCGCGCCGCTGAGCACCAGCCGGTCCCAGTGCGCCAGCGCCGCGCAGGCCACCACCACCGCGCCGGGCCGCCGCCAGACCCGGGCCCCGTCGGCCGCGGCCGCCCACCGTACGAACAGATCCTGTTCCGCCACGGGCACATGCTGGCACGGGTCCGGGAGGCGGGCCGTCGCCGGGACCTGACAGAGTGATCCACGTGCTTCCCCTCGCCCGGCTGCGCCGGTCCCGCTGGTTCCGCCGCTTGTTCCTCGCCGGGAGTCTCGGCGCCGTCCTGGCGATGGTGACGGTGGCGGCGTCCAACCTGTGGATCCGTGGTGCTGCCGACGGCCACGTGTACTCGGTGTCGACGGTGCCGGACGCCCCGGTGGCCCTGGTCCTCGGCGCGCAGGTGGACCCGCCGGGCACCCCGTCGGCGTTCCTGGCCGCCCGGCTGGAGCTGGCCCGGCGGCTCTACATGGCCGGCAAGGTCAAGGCGATCCTGGTCTCCGGCGACCACGCCGAGTGGGGCTACGACGAGCCCGGGGCGATGATGGTCTGGCTGGTCGCCCGCGGTGTCCCGGCGTCCCGGATCGTGCTGGACCACGCCGGGTTCGACACCTACGACTCGTGCTCCCGGGCCGGGAAGATCTTCGGCGTGCGGCGGGCGATCGTGGTCACCCAGTCCTTCCACGTCCCGCGGGCGGTGGCGCTGTGCCGTGCCCTGGGCGTGCGGGCGGACGGGGTGGGCGACGACACGCAGCGCGCCAACAAGCCGCTGTGGGCCCGGGGGCAGTCGCGGGAGTGGGCCGCCGCGGTCAAGGCCGCCTGGGACGTGTCGACCCGGCGCGATCCGGTCTTCCTGGGCCCCCACGAGACCGGCGTCGAAACCGCCGTGGCCCACGGCTGACCGGGCTCCCCCGGCCCGGCCCTCAGGGCCGTCGCCTTGCTATCTTCGTACCGCGATCGCGCATGAGGTGCGGTCCCCGAGTGCTCGAAGGAGTGAAGCCTGTGATCCCCGCGGTGCCGTGCGGCTCTTCGCTTCGCTTTTTTCTCTTCGAGCCCTGGAAAGGGACACCTCATCATGGATCTGCGCATTCAGCGCTCTGTCGTCGCCAATCTGGGTAACCGGCCGGACGCGATCCAGGCCGGCCCGTTCGTGCTCGGGCTGGACCTGAGCACCGACAGCCCGCACATCAACTACGCGACGCCGGTGCCCGGCGCCGGGATCACCGCGGGAGACGTCCGCGCGCTGGTCGCGGCGTTCGGTGACCGGAAACCCCGATTGGAGTACGTGGTCAGCTGCGCCCCCGAGCTGGAGGGACTGCTCGTGGACGCGGGTTTCGCGGTGGAGTCGAGGAACGAGTACCTGGTCTGCTCGCCGGGGACGCTCACCGCCGTACCGTCGCCGCCCGGCTTTTCGATCTTCTCCCCGGACACCGACGAGGAACTGGCCGCGATGATCTCGGCACAGAACGAGGCGTTCGGCGGGCCCTTCTCGGCGAGCCCGGAGGACGTGCGGCGGTATCGGCGCAACCGTTCGCTGGGGGCCGTGCAGGTGGCGGCCCGGGCGGACGACGGCGAACCGGCCGGCGGGGGCAGCGCGGTGGCCCCGGACGAGGGGCTCGCCGAGGTCGGCGGGATCGCCGTGCGGCAGCCGTTCCGGCGGCGCGGCCTGGCCGGGGCGATCACCGCCGAGATCACCGCGCGGCTGTTCGCCGGTGGGGCCGACGTCGCCTGGCTGGAGGCGTCGGGCGACGACTCCGGGCGGGTGTACGAGCGGATCGGCTACCGGCCGGCCGGGCAGCGGCTCTACATCGCCAAGCCCTGAGCCCGCCTCCCCGGTGACTGTTCCCCCCGCCGGTGTCCGACTCGCGGTGCGCGCGACGGGGAAGGAAGGTCCTCAGCCCGACGGCCGCCACCGAGCCCGCTCAGCTGGACGCCAGGAGTGACTCGAACCCTGCGAGACACCCCTGGCGGCCGGCCGGGACCGCTCAGCTGGACGCCAGGGGTGGCAGCCGCGGACTTGTCGGTGGTCAGGCGCCGCGCAGCGTGGCGCCGAAACGGGAAGCCGTGACCGCGACCGCGGCATCCCGCGCCGCGATCGTCTCCTCGGACGTCAGCGTGCGGTCCGGGGCGCGGAACGTCAGCTTGTAGGCCAGCGACCGCTTCCCCTCCCCGAGCTGGGCCGACTCGTAGACGTCGAAGAGCGAGACCGACTCCAGCAGCTGCCCCGCGCCCTCGGCCAGAGCGGCCTGGACCTCGCCGGCCGGCACCGTCGCGTCCAGGACCAGGGCCACGTCGATCAGCGCCGGCGGGAACGTGGAGATGTGCCGGGCGTCGACGACCGGGGCGTCCGGCAGGGCGTCCAGGTCGAGCTCCATGGCGCTGGTCCGCTTCGGCAGCTCCAGCGCGGAGATCACCGCCGGGTGCAGCTCGCCCGCGTGGCCGACGACCTCGCCGTCCACCCGGATCTCCGCGCACCGGCCCGGATGCCAGGGCGCCCGCACCCCCGCGGTGACCGTGACCCGGCCGGCGGGAACGCCCGCCGCACTGAGCGCGACGCGCGCCGCCTCGACGGCGTCCGCCCAGGTCGCCGGGCGGCCCGAGCCCCACCAGCCGGCCGGTTCGGCGTCGCCGGCCAGGGCCGCGGCCAGGTGCCACGGCTGCTCCGGGACGATGGCGTTGGCCTGCGCCCACTCCTCGGCGGTGGGGGGCCTGTCCACGCCCAGCACCGGCGGCGCGGTCGCGGTCAGGTGCGGCAGGAACACCGTGCCGGCCTCGAAGAGCGCGACGTCCCGATGGCCGCGGCCCAGGTTGCGCTTGAGCGTGCCGAGCAGCGGCCCGAGCAGGTTGGTCCGCAGCAGCGGCTCCTCCTCGGAGAGCGGGTTGGTCAGCCGCGCCGCGCTGCGCCGCGGGTCGTCGGCGGGCAGGCCGAGCTGGTCCGCGACACCGGGCGCGACGAACGGGTAGGACAGCACCTCGACGTAGCCGTTCTCGGCCAGCGCGCGGCCGATCGAACGGCGCCGGCGCTGCGCCGGGGTGAGGCCGTTGCTGGCGCCGGTGGGCGGCAGCACGCTCGGGATGTCGTTGTAGCCGCCCAGCCGCGCCACCTCCTCGACCAGGTCGATCGGGGTCAGCAGGTCGGGCCGCCAGGTCGGCGGGACGACGTCGCTGCCGGCCACCGTGCAGCCGACAGCGGTCAGCAGTTCGGCGATCCGGTCCGGCCCGTAAGGCAGACCGATGATCCGGGACGGCAGGTCGGCCGGCAGGTGGATGGCGGCGGGCGGGGCCACGTGGTCGAGGTCGAGGACGCGCTCGTCGACGGTGCCGCCGGCGTGCTCGACCAGGATCGCGACGGCCCGCTCCAGCGCCGGCAGGGTGAGCTGCGGGTCGACGCCGCGCTCCCAGCGCTTGGCCGCCTCGCTGAACAGCTTGTGCCGCCGGGCGGTGCGACCGACCATCACCGGGTCCCAGTGGGCGGCCTCGAGCAGCACGTCGACCGTGCCCTCCTGCCACTCACTGGTCTCGCCGCCCATCACCGCGGCCAGCGAGATCGGGCCGGTCTCGTCGCAGATCACCATGTCCTCGGCGTCGAGCACCCGCGCGACGCCGTCCAGGGTGGTCAGCTTCTCGCCCGGCCGGGCGCGCCGCACGACCAGCCCGCCGCTCAGCCGCTGCAGGTCGAAGACGTGCATCGGCTGGCCGAGTTCGAGCATCAGGTAGTTGGTGATGTCGACAGGCAGCGAGATGGCCCGGATGCCGGCCTGGATCAGGCGGCGCTGCATCCACTCCGGCGACTGCGCGGCCGGGTCGATGCCGCGTACGACGCGCGCCGAGTACCGGTCACACCCGACGGTGTCCTCGACGGCGACCGGCCACGGCGAGTCGGCGGTGGCCGCCTGGAAGGGCAGGGCCGCCGGATCGGTGTACGCGACGCCGAAGTGCGTCGCCAGTTCCCGGGCGATGCCCCGGACGCTCATCTCGTACCCGCGGTCCGGCGTGACCTCCACCTCGACCAGCACGTCGTCGAGCCCGACCACCGGCCGCGCGTCGCTGCCCGGCGCCGCCGCGCCCACCGGCAGCACGATGATGCCGGAGTGGTCGCCGGAGAGCCCGAGCTCGGCGGCGGAGCAGATCATGCCGTGCGAGTTGCGCCCGTACGTCTTCCGGGCGCCGATCCGGAAGCCGCCCGGCAGCTCCCCGCCGGGCAGGACGACCACCACGAGGTCGCCCTCGGCGAAGTTGCGGGCGCCGCAGACGATCTCCTGCGGCGTGTCCCGGCCGACGTCCACGGTGCAGAACCGGATCGGCTTCTTGAACCCGGTCAGCTCCTCGATGGTCAGCACCCGGCCGACGACCAGGTCGCCCTGGACGGTGGCGGCCTGGTCGACGATCGACTCGACCTCCATGCCGAGGTTGGTCAGCGCCAGGTCGAGCCGCTCGGCGGTGAGGTCCGCGGGCAGCTCGACGTACTCGCGCAGCCACGACAGTGACGTCTTCATCGCGTCAGGACTCCATTCCGAAGTTCGTGGTGAACCGCACGTCGCCCTCGACCATGTCGTGCATGTCGCTCACGCCGTTGCGGAACATCAGGGTCCGCTCGACACCCATGCCGAAGGCGAACCCGGAGTACTTGGCCGGGTCGATGCCGCAGGCGGTGAGCACCCGCGGGTTGACCATGCCGCAGCCGCCCCACTCCACCCAGCGCGGCCCGTCCCGGTGCTGGGCGAACCAGACGTCGAACTCCGCGGAGGGCTCGGTGAACGGGAAGTAGTGCGGCCGCCAGCGGGTCCGCGCGTCCGGGCCGAACATCGCCCGGGCGAAGTGGTCGAGCGTGCCGCGCAGGTGGGCCATCGTGATGCCCTCGTCGATGACCAGGCCCTCGATCTGGTGGAAGACCGGGCTGTGGGTGGCGTCCAGTTCGTCGGTCCGGTACGCCCGGCCGGGGCTGACGATGTGGATCGGCGGCGTCCGGGTGAGCATGGTGCGTACCTGGCCGGGCGACGTGTGGGTGCGCATCACCAGGCCGGGCAGGTCCACGAAGAACGTGTCGGAGGCGCCGCGCACCGGGTTGTCCGGGCCGATGTTGAGCGCGTCGAAGTTGGCCCACTCCAGCTCCAGCTCGGGACCGTCGACGATGTCGTAGCCCATGCCGACGAAGACGTCGCCCATGTGCTCCATCAGCGTGGTCAGCGGGTGGCGGGCGCCGCGCGGGCGGCGGGTCCACGGCAGGGTGACGTCGACCCGCTCCTCGACCAGCACCCGGGCGGCCCGGTCGGCCTCGAGCTCGGCGAGGCGCGCGTCGTAGGCGCCCTGGACGGCCTGCCGCGCCACGTTGACGCGCTTGCCGGCGTCGGACTTGGCGGCCGGCGGCAGGGAGCCGATCTCCCGGCGGGCCAGCGACACGGGCGAGCGGTCGCCGAGGTGCGCCGGCTTCAGCGCCGCCAGGGCGTCGAGGTCGGTGGCCCGCGCGAACGCCTTCTCGGCGTCGGCGACGGCGGCCTCGAGCGATTCCGGCGCCAGCAGGACGGCCTGCTTCGGATCGTACGGATCGTTGCGGTAGGACATGGTCGGGCGAACTCCCTCACACCGGATTTGCCATCGGGCAGTGTACGGAGGCACGGCTGAGCCGCAGCCCGCCGGTCGGGAGGGTTCGCGCAGATGCGTCAGATCCGGCGCCCGCGACCAGCGGGCCGGATAAACAGTTCCCTCGGACCTGACATGGCGGCCAGTCTACCCCTCAGCGTTGGGCGCGGGCACTCGCGTAGAGACAGACGGCGGCCGCCGCGGCGAGGTTGAGGCTCTCCGCGCCGCCGTGGATCGGCACGCGCACCCGCCGGTCCGCGCTCGCCAGCAGGGTGTCCGGGAGGCCGTGCGCCTCGGAGCCGAACAGCCACGCGGTCGGCCCGCTCAGCAGGCCGCCGTCGAGCAGCGAGTCCACGTCGTCGGAGCCGGTCCCGCTGGTCGCCAGCACCTGCAGGCCGGAGTCCTGCAGCAGGCCGAGCACGTCGAGCGGGGCGCGCACCACGTCCACGTGGAAGAGCGAGCCGGCCGAGGCCCGTACACACTTGCCGTTGTACGGATCGACCGCGTCCCCCGCGAAGATCACCGCTTCGGCGCCGGCCGCGTCGGCGGTGCGCAGCACCGTGCCGGCGTTGCCCGGGTCCCGGATCCCGGCGAGCACCGCGACCAGCTTGGGCTGCTTGGCCAGCGCCGCGGCGATCGGCACGTGCACCTGCTCGCAGAGCGCGACCAGGCCCTGCGGGCTGACCGTCTCGGCGAGCGCGGCCAGGGCCTCGTCGGTGACCGGCGAGACCTCGGGCGCCTGCGCGGCGAGTTCGGCGTGCCGGTCCAGTCCGGCCGGGGTGCCGAACAGTTCGAGCACGGCGCCGGCGGCGAGGGCCTCGCGCACGGCCTGCGGCCCTTCGGCGAGGAACCGGCCCGCCTGGTCCCGGTCCTTGCGGCGCTGCAGGCGCCGGGCCGCGACGATGCGAGGGGTACGAGGAGTGAACATCTGCTCCGACTCTGGAACGGGAAACGCCCCCCGATCTCTCGGGGGGCGTCTCGGAAAACGTGCGGACTCAGGCAGCCTGAGCGGCGGCGCCGCCGGTGCCCTCGGCCGCGACGGCCGCGCGGGCGACCTCGACGATGGCCGCGAACGCGGTCGCGTCGTTGACCGCCAGGTCGGCCAGGATCTTGCGGTCGACCTCGACCTCAGCCAGCTTCAGACCCTGGATGAGGCGGTTGTAGGTCAGGCCGTTGGCCCGGGCCGCCGCGTTGATGCGCGTAATCCACAGCTGGCGGAAGTCGCCCTTGCGGTCACGGCGGTCGCGGTACGAGTACTGCATCGAGTGCAGCACCTGCTCCTTGGCCTTGCGGTACAGCCGGGAGCGCTGACCGCGGTAGCCGCTCGCGGTCTCGAGCAGGGTGCGGCGCTTCTTCTGGGCGTTTACCGCCCGCTTGACGCGTGCCATTTCTGTTACTCCTTACAGGGGAACGTGTCAGGCGCGCGTCAGCGGCCCAGAAGCTTCTTCACACGGGCGGTGTCCGCCTTGGCCACGACCACAGTGCCGGTCATCCGGCGCGTAACGTGGGAGGACTTGTGCTCCAGCAGGTGGCGCTTGCCGGCCTGCTCCCGCACGATCTTGCCCTTGCCGGTGACCTTCACCCGCTTACCCATGCCGGTGTGGCTCTTCATCTTCGGCACTTAGAACGCCTCTTTCTGATCTTTCCCCGCTACCCGGGGGGACACGGGGAAAATCTGTCTATTCTGCGGTGCTGTCGGCAGTGGCGGCCGGCGGAACCTCGGCACCGTCGCCCTCGCGCTGCTCACGGACGGGCTTTCCGCCGGCCGCGGTGGCGGCGACCGCGGCGGCCTTGGTGGCCCGGTGCGGTGCCAGCACCATGATCATGTTCCGGCCGTCCTGCTTCGGGCTGGCCTCCACGAAGCCCAGCTCGGAGATCTCCTCGCTGAGCCGGCGGAGAAGCCGGAAGCCCAGCTCGGGGCGGCTCTGCTCGCGGCCGCGGAACATGATCGTCACCTTGACCTTGTCGCCCGCCTTGAGGAACCGCACCACGTGACCCTTCTTGGTCTCGTAGTCGTGCGGGTCGATCTTCGGCCGAAGCTTCATTTCCTTGATGACGGTCTGCTGCTGGTTGCGCCGCGCTTCGCGGGCCTTCAGTGCGCTCTCGTACTTGAACTTGCCGAAGTCCATGAGCTTGCACACCGGCGGCCGGGCCATCGGAGCAACCTCGACCAGGTCCAGGTCCACGTCCGCGGCCAGTTGGAGCGCGCGCTCGAGCGGCACGATGCCGACCTGCTCACCCTCCGGACCGACCAGACGGACCTCACGAGCCCGGATCTGTTCGTTCACGCGTGGTTCGACGCTGATGGGGCCTCCTCAGAACGTACCTATATCTGCCAATGTCGGTCGGCCCCGGTCCACCGTTCCCCGCAGACGGCGGGAACGGCCGGGAAAGCAGAAGGCCTCGAGGTGCGCTTTCGCGCACGCCGAGGCCCGCTCGACCGGTCATCGACGTCCATGGGAGGACGCGCCCCGGACAGGAAATATTCCCTGTTCGGATGACCGGACCCGGCCACAGTCGGTGACTCGGGTGGGAACCGGCGGGCTCCTCTTTCGCGCCCAGCACGAGGCTGGACGTGGTCGACTGCCCGCCAGTCTACCAGGCCGCCGCGCCGGTCCGGGTACGCCCTCCCGGGCCCTCCGGCCGGTGCGCCGGTCAGGCCTGGGCGGCCGAGTGCAGGGCCCGCAGCGTACGCACCCCGTCCACCGCGTAGTCCTTGTCGACCGCCTGCAGCGCGTGGATCGACACCTGCTCGTCATCGAGCAGCTCCAGCGACGCCCAGGCCGCGTTGCGGTCGAAGCGCACCGCGCGCACCACGCTCCACGGCAGGTCGTAGCCGCCGACCACGTTGCGCACGTGCACGCCCTGGTCGTCGGCGGTGACCCGGGGCCGGCAGAACGCCAGGATGCCCAGCGCGATCAGCACGCCCAGGCCGATCATGGCGGCCTGGTCGCCACGCTGGAAACTGCCCGAGCCGACCTGGCCGGCGTTCTCGAAACCGGCCTGTCCGTGCAGCCCGAAGCTGAGCGCTGTGAACAGCACCACCACGCCGAGCGCCAGCGAGCCGGCGACCCAGCGGATCTTCTGCGGGCGGAAAGCTACGTCACTCATCACAACCTGCAATTCGCGATGTCCGTCACCAGGATGGCACGCGCGCCGAGCTCGTACAGCTCGTCCATCACCTTGTGCACCTGGCTGCGCTGGACCATCGCCTGCACGGCCACCCAGCCCTCGCGGTGCAGCGGGGAGACCGTCGGCGACTCGATGCCCGGGGTCAGCGCGGTGGCCTGATCGAGCAGGTCGGCGCGGACGTCGTAGGCGAGCATCACGAAACTGCGGGCCACCAGCACGCCGTGCAGCCGCCGCAGCAGCTGGGTGGCGCCGGCCGGGGGCTCGATCCGCCGTCCGATCAGGATCGCCGACGAGCGCATCAGCGGCTCGCCGAGCGTCACCAGGCCGGCCTGGCGCAGCGTCGCACCGGTTTCCACGACGTCGGCGATCAGGTCGGCGACGCCGAGCCGGACCGCGTTCTCCACAGCGCCGTCCAGGCGGACCACGTCCGCCTTCAGCTCGTGCTCGGCCAGATAACTGCCGACCACGCCGGGGTACGCGGTGGCGATCCGCTTGCCGCCGATCTGGTCCACCGAGGTCAGCGTCCCGGCCGGGGCGGCCCAGCGGAACGTGGCGCCGCCGAAGTTCAGGTCGAGCAGCTCGGTGGCCGGCACCCCGGAGTCGACCAGCAGGTCCCGGCCGGTGATGCCGAGATCCAGATCGCCCGAGCCGACGTACGTGGCGATGTCGCGTGGCCGCAGGTAGAAGAACTCGACGTTGTTGGCTTCGTCACGGCAGACCAGGTCTTTGGGGTCGGTGCGCTGACGGTAACCGGCGTCCTTCAGCATCTGCGAGGCCGGCGCGGAGAGGGTGCCCTTGTTCGGAATGGCGATGCGCAGCATGGACGTGCTCCTTCGTTCTCAACGGACGGATAGGGGCGCACGTCAGAGATGTCGGTACACGTCCTTGAGTTCGAGACCGGTGGCGATCATCAGGACTTGTGCCTGGTAGAGCAGCTGCGAGATCTCCTCGGCCGCCCGCTGGGGGCCCTCGTGCTCGGCGGCCATCCAGGACTCGGCCGCCTCCTCGACGACCTTCTTCCCGATGAAGTGGACTCCGCGTTCGAGCGCGGCGACCGTGCCCGAACCGGGGGTCTGTTCCGCCGCCTTGCGCTGCAACTCGGCGAACAGTTCTTCGAACGTCTTCACGGGAGACGATTGTTGCAGCTCATTACGGTCCGACTACGAACGGCCCCAGCCCGTGGGACGTCTCCTAAGCTGCCCGGCATGGTCAGCCGTTTCACCCCCCTCCTCGTCGGCGGCGCCACGCTCGCGCTCGCCACCGTCACGGCCTGCTCCCCGGTCGAGGACGACACCACCACGTCCGCATCCCCCTCCTCCTCCGCCGCTGACGCCTGCCCCTCCGGGGCGCTCGGCACCGTCACGTCCGGCAAGATCACGATCGGTACCGACAACCCGGCGTACCAGCCGTGGTTCTCCGACAACAAGCCGGCCAGCGGCAAGGGCTTCGAGTCCGCGGTCGCCTACGAGGTCGCCAAGCGCCTCGGCTACACCCCGGAGAACGTCGTCTGGACGTCTGTGACGTTCAACAACGCCATCGCGCCCGGCCCCAAGACGTTCGACTTCGACATCAACCAGTTCTCCATCACCGACGAGCGCAAGCAGGCGGTCGACTTCTCCTCGCCGTACTACCTGGTCCGGCAGACCGTGATCACCACGAAGAAGTCGAAGATCGCGGACGCCGGCTCGCTGGCCGACCTGGCCGGCGCGAAGCTGGGCGCCCAGGTCGGCACCACCAGCTACCAGGCGATCACCGACATCATCAAGCCGTCCGCCAAGCCGTCGGTGTTCAACACCAACGACGACGCCAAGGCCGCGCTGGAGAACGGCACCGTCGACGGCATCGTGGTGGACCTGCCCACCGCGTTCTACATGACGGCCGCGGAGCTGAAGGACGGCGTGATCCTCGGCCAGCTCGGCCAGGTCGGCGTGCCCGAGCAGTTCGGCCTGGTGCTGGACAAGGGCTCGAAGCTGACCGGCTGCGTCAGCAAGGCGGTCGACCAGCTGCGCCAGGACGGCACCCTCGCGGTCCTGGAGAAGACCTGGCTGTCCGACGCCGGAGCACCCGAGCTCAAGTGACCTACGCGCCAAGTGAGCGGCAGCAGGAGCGGATCGCCTTCCGCCGCCGGCAGGCGGTCCGCTCGGTCCTGCTCGCCGCCCTCTCCACCGTCGTCGTCGGCGTCCTGATCGTCGCCGGGGTCACCGGGTCGCCCGGCTGGCCCCGGGTCAGGCAGTCGTTCCTCAACGCGGACGTCGCCACGAAGTACCTGCCGGACATCCTCGACGGGTTCTGGCTCAACATCCAGCTGTTCCTGGTCTGCGCCCCGCTCGCGCTGCTGCTCGGCCTGCTCATGGCGGTGCTGCGCACGCTGCGCGGGCCGGTGTTCTTCCCGGTGCGCGCGCTGGCGACCGGGTACACGTACACCTTCCGCGGTCTGCCCCTGATCATCACGATCTACCTGTTCGCGTTCGGCCTGCCCGGCCTGCGCCTGCAGGGCACCCCGGACGTGCTGGTGCTCGGCGGGGCGGCCATCGTGATCACGTACGGCTCGTACCTGGCCGAGGTGTTCCGGGCCGGCATCGAGTCGGTGCATCCCAGCCAGGTCGCCGCGGCCCGGTCGCTGGGCCTGAGCTACCGCCAGTCGATGCGGCACGTGGTGCTGCCGCAGGCGGTGCGCCGGGTCGCGCCGCCGCTGCTCAACGACGTGGTGTCGATGCAGAAGGACGTCGGGCTGATCTCGCTGGCCGGGCCGATCGACGCGATCCGGTCGGCCCAGATCGGCCAGGCCGGGAGCGCCAACTTCACGCCGTACGTGGTGGCCGCGGTGCTGTTCATCCTGCTCGCCCTGCCCCTGATCGTGATCACCGACCGGGTGACGCTGCGTGCCGCCCGAGCCCAGAACGCGGGAACCTGATGCTGCTCTCCTGTACCGGCGTGCGTAAGACGTTCGGCGACCACGTGGTGCTCGACGACCTCAGCCTGGAGGTCGCGGAGCACGAGGTGGTGGCGCTGATCGGGGCCTCCGGCTCGGGCAAGTCGACGCTGCTGCGCTGCGTGAACCTGCTCACCGGGATCGAGGACGGGATCATCCGCCTGGACGGCGAGGAGATCACCAACCCGAAGATCAATCCCGATCTGGTACGGCAACGGATCGGCCTGGTGTTCCAGTCCTACAACCTGTTCCCGCACATGACCGTGCTGGACAACATCACCCTGGCCCCCACGCGCGTGCACAAGCGGGCCGCCGCCGAGGCCCGCGAGCAGGCCATGCACTGGCTGGAACGGGTGGGGCTGGCGGACAAGGCGAGGGCGTTCCCGGACGGCCTGTCCGGCGGCCAGCAGCAGCGGGTGGCGATCGTCCGCGCGCTGGTCAACAACCCGCGGCTGCTGCTGCTCGACGAGGTCACCTCGGCGCTCGACCCGGAGCTGGTCGGCGAGGTGCTCACCATGATCCGCGACCTCAAGGGCGAGGGCATGACCATGGTGCTGGCCACCCACGAGATGGGCTTCGCCAAGCAGGTCGCCGACCGGGTCGCCTTCCTGGACGCCGGGCGGGTGCTCGAACACGGACCGCCCGACCAGGTCCTCGGCGACCCCACCGAAGCCCGCACCCGTCAGTTCCTGTCCCGCATCATCGAAGCCGGCCGCCTCTGACCCCCACCACAAAGCCGGCCACCCTCAACCGGGCCAGCCCGACCGAACCACCCGCGACCCCACCACAAAGCCGGCCGTCCCCCGACCCCAGCCACCACGCATGGCGCCCGCCGACGTCGAGAGGCCCGAAAACGGCTAGCGAAGCGTGGTCGTTTTCGGGCCTCTCGACGTCGGCCCCAAAGGGCGCCATGCCGCGAGCCGAAGGCGACGCCGGTAAGCAGAGCCGGTAAGCAGAGCCGGTAAGCAGAGCCGGTAAGCACACCTCAGCTCTTCTGCACCTCACGGATGGCGAGCACGGCGTCGAGCACGGCCACCGTGCTCTGCCAGCCCTTGTCCTCGATCGAGTCCTCCAGCCCGGCCCGGTCCCGGGCCTGCCCGAGGCTGTGCACGGTGAGCACGCCGTGCGCGACCGGGGTCTGCTCGTCCAGCGCGACCCGGGTCAGGCCGGTCGTGACGGCGTCGCACACGTACTCGAAGTGCTGCGTCTCGCCCTTGATCACCACGCCCAGCGCGACCACCGCGTCGCAGCGTTTCGCCATCGCCTGGGCCACCACCGGCAGCTCCACCGATCCGGCCACCCGGGCCTCCAGGACGTCTGTGACGCCGCACGCCTCGGCGGCCGCACGGGCCCGCGCGATCATGTGGTCGACCAGGTCGTTGTGCCAGCGCGAGCCGACGATGCCGAGCCGCAGCCCGGCCGCGTCGACGGGCTGGGTGTGTGGATCACCGAAGCCGGCCATGCTATTCCCCCTCTGTCGTCATCATCACCGCAGAACCGGCCCGAGTCAGCCCAACGCCTCGAACAGGTGGCCCATCCGGTCCCGCTTGGTACGCAGGTAGTGGACGTTCTCCGGGTGCAGCCGCACCGGCAGCGCCTCCCGCCCGGTCACCCGCAGTCCGTAGCCCTCCAGGCCGGCCCGCTTCGCCGGGTTGTTGGTGAGCAGCCGCATCGAGCGCACGCCCAGGTCGTACAGGATCTGGGCGCCGGTGCCGTAGTCCCGGGCGTCGGCCGGCAGGCCCAGCTCGAGGTTCGCGTCGACCGTGTCGAAACCGCGGTCCTGCAGCTGGTACGCCTGCAGCTTGTGCAGCAGCCCGATGCCGCGGCCCTCGTGCCCGCGCATGTAGAGCACCACCCCGCGGCCGGCCGCCGCGACCCGCTCCAGCGCGGCGTCCAGTTGCGGGCCGCAGTCGCAGCGCCGGGAGCCGAACACGTCCCCGGTCAGGCACTCGGAGTGCACCCGGACCAGCACGTCCTCGCCGTCGGTCAGGTCGCCGTAGACCAGCGCCACGTGTTCGCCCTGGTCCGCCGTCGTCCGGTAGCCGACCGCCGTGAAGACGCCGTGCTCGGTCGGCATGGTGGTCTCCACCACCCGCTCGACCTGCTTGCCCTCCCGCTCGCGCAGGTAGGCCACCAGGTCGGCGATGGTGATCAGCACCAGGTCGTGCTCGGCCGCGAACTTCTCCAGGTCGGGGCGGCGCTGCATGGTGCCGTCGTCGTTGACCATCTCGCAGAGCGCGCCGGACGGGCGGCACCCGGCCAGCACCGCCAGGTCGATCGCGGCCTCGGTGTGACCGGGCCGGCGCAGCACGCCACCGGCCTTGGCCCGCAGCGGCACCACGTGCCCCGGGCGGGACAGGTCGGTGGGCTGGGTGTCGGAGGCCGCCAGCAGGCTGATCGTGCGGGCCCGGTCGGCCGCCGAGATGCCGGTGGTCACCCCGGACCGGGCGTCGACGGCCACCGCGTACGCCGTCCCCTTCTTGTCCTGGTTGGTGTGGTACATCGGAGGCAGGTCCAGGCGGTCGGCCTCGCTCTCGGTGATCGCGACGCAGATGTACCCGGACGTGTAGCGGACCATGAAGGCGACCAGCTCCGGGGTGGCGTGCTCGGCCGCGAAGATGAGGTCGCCCTCGTTCTCCCGGTCCTCGTCGTCCACCACGATCACCGGGCGGCCGGCCCGGATCTCCGCGATCGCGCGCTCGATGCTCTCAGACATTGCGGCTCCCCAGCATCTTCTCGACGTACTTGGCGATCACGTCCACCTCGAGGTTGACCGGCTCGCCGATGGCCTTGCTGCCCAGCACCGTGTGCTTGGAGGTGGCCGGGATCATCCCGACCGAGAAGGTGTCGTCGGTGACCGCCATGACGGTCAGCGACACCCCGTCCACCGTGATCGAGCCCTTCTCGACCACGTATCGCGAAAGCTCCGCGGGCAGCGAGAACGTGACGACCTCCCACTGGTCGGCCGGCTCGCGGCCGACGACCTCGGCCACCCCGTCCACGTGGCCCTGCACCAGGTGACCGCCGAGGCGGCTGCCGAGCGCGGCGGCCCGCTCCAGGTTCACGTTGCTGCCCACCGTGAGCGCGCCCAGCGAGGAGCGGCGCAGCGTCTCGCCCATCACGTCGGCGGTGAACACCCCGTCCACGTTGTCGACAACGGTGAGACAGACGCCGTTGACGGCGATCGAGTCTCCCTCGCGGGCGTCCGAGGTGACCAGCGGCCCCCGGACCGCGATGACCGCGGAGTCCTCGGCGCTCTCGGTGCGGCGGACGATCTCGCCCAGTTCCTCGACGATTCCCGTGAACATAAGCAAAGGCCTTTCATTCCTGGGGCGGCCGGACGGCTCCGGAGTCCGCCTCACCGGTGGCGGGTGGGTGGTCGGTGGGCTTCTGGCGGAGGGTGGCGGTGAAGCGCAGATCGCCGCCGAGCCGGGCGATGTCGGTGAAGTCCAGTTCCAGGGCGTCGGCGATGGTGCCGACACCCGCGTCCACCAGGGCCGACCGGCCGGCGCCGAGCAGTTTCGGCGCGACGTAACCGATCACCCGGTCCACCAGTCCGGCCGCGAGGAACGCGCCGGCCAGGGTCGGGCCACCCTCCAGCAGCACGTTGCGGACGCCCCGCCCGTAGAGACCGGTGAGCAGCGCGTGCAGGTCGACGCGGCCGTCCGGCCCGCTCCCGGCCTCGGCCGCGGTCACGATCCAGGTGGGCGCGGCGGCGTCGCGGACGCGGGCCTCCTCCGGCGTACGCCCGTGCGAGTCCACCACCACCCGGAGCGGCTGCTTGATCGCCAGCGAGCCGTCACGCAGGTCCCGCACGGTGAGCTGCGGGTCGTCGGCGATCACCGTGCCGACCCCGGCCACGATCGCGTCGACGGTGCTGCGCAGCAGGTGCACGTCGAAGCGGGACTCGGAGGAGCTGACCCACTGGCTGGTCCCGTCCGCGGCGGCCGAGCGCCCGTCCAGCGTGGCGGCGAACTTCCAGGTCACGAACGGCCGGCCGCGGCGCACGGCGGTCAGCCAGGCGATGTTGCCCCGCTCCGCCTCGGCCCGGCGCACCCCGGTCTCGACCTGGATGCCGGCCGCCCGCAGCGTCGCGGCGCCCCCGGAGGCCACCGGGTCCGGATCGTCGACGGCGATCACCACGCGGCGCAGCCCGGCCTGCATCAGCGCCTCCGAGCAGGGGCCGGTGCGACCGGTGTGGTCGCACGGTTCCAGGGTGACCACGCAGGTGCCGCCGCGGGCCCGCTCGCCGGCCTGGGCGAGCGCGACGATCTCGGCGTGCGGGCCGCCCGCGTACGCGTGGAAGCCCTCGCCGACCACCTCGCCCTGCGAGTCGAGCAGCAGGCAGCCGACCACCGGGTTCGGGCTGGTCGTACCGAGGCCCCGGCCGGCCAGCGCGATCGCGCGGCGCATCGCCTCGTCCTCGGTCACCATCCGCGTCTCGTCCTCTCACGCCGTGCGCCGCGCGAGCGGGCCGCGCGGCCGTGTCCCACGCGACTCGCGCCGCGCCTGATCGCGTGGCTGGTCGCCGCGCGGCCCTGTCAGACGCGACTCGCGCCGCGGCCGGTCGCGGCTGGTCGCCGCGCGGGCTGGTCACACGCGGCCTGTGCCGCGCCCAGTCGCGCGGCTGACGTCGCGCGGCCTGATCACGCGCGACGAGCTTGAGGGAGAAAAACGCCAGGAATCGGACACCGAGGGTACGCTTCGCGCACCCCGGTCCGGTTGCGGCCCCGCTGAGGGCACACCCGTCCGAATCCGCGCGCTGTCTCCCATCCGGACTGTCTGACCGAGCTTGCGCCCGATCAACCGTCGGCCCCGGAGTCTCACCAGGTCCACCGGGCGTCCTTCGACGTCCGGGTCGCGGGCTTACCGCTGCCTGCGCAGCAGATCACCGCCGGTTCGGAATTTCACCGAGTCCCGCCAGCGCGTGGTGGGTTACCCCCGAGTCTTGCACGCGATCGCGGATTTGCCACCCTGTGCGTCGCCGATCTCACAACAGCTTGTCGATCATGGCTCCGACCAGGGCCGCCGCGTGCTCGACCTCGTCCTCGGTGTTGTAGTAGTGCGGCGAGAAGCGGACCAGCGGCGGCGGATTCCGGTCCTCGGTGTCGAACTGCTGGTGCGCCGGCACCGTGCTGGTCACGTTCACCCCGGAGGCGGCCAGCCGGGTCACCACCTGCTCGGCGGGGACGCCACGCACGGCGGCGGTGACGATCGCGCACTGCTGCTGCCCGAGGTCGTGCACTGTCACGCCCGGGGTGTCCTCGAGCAGCCCGCGCATCCGGTCGCCGAGCTCCGCGTTCCGCTTGCCGATCTCGTCCAGACCCAGGTTGAGCGCCTGGTCGACGGCCGCGCCGAGGCCCAGCACCGCGGCGTAGTTCAGCTCCCAGGTGGCGAACCGCTGGGCCCCGGGCACCCAGCTGAAGCCCCGGGCGCCGTCCCAGTCCGCCGACTGGATCTCCACGACGTGCGGCTCCAGCCGGTCCAGGATCGCCTCGCGCACCCACAGGAAGCCGGTTCCCCGCGGCCCGCGCAGGAACTTGCGGCCGGTGGCGCAGAGGAAGTCGCAGCCGATCTCCTCGACGTCGACCGGGAACTGGCCCACCGACTGCGTGGCGTCCAGCAGGTACGGCACGCCGGCGGCGCGGGCGATCCGGCCCACCTCGGCCGCCGGGTTGACCAGCCCGCCGGCGGTGGGTACGTGGGTCAACCCGATCAGTCTCGTACGCCCGTCGATCAGCCCGGCGAGCGCCGACGTGTCGATCTGCCCGTGCCCGTCGTTCGGCACCACCACGATCTCGGCGCCCACCCGCTTCGCCGCCCGCAGGTACGCCAGGACGTTGCTGCCGTACTCGTTGCGTCCGGTCAGCACCCGGTCGCCGGACCGTAGCGGCACCGCGTGGAACGCGGCCTGCCAGGCGTGCGTCGCGTTGTCGAAGAGCGCGATCTCGCCGGCCCGCCCGCCGAGCAGTTCGGCCAGCCCGGAGTAGACCGCGGCGACCCGCCCGGCGGCCTCGTTCGCCGCCTCGTAGCCGCCGATCTCGGACTCCAGCCGCAGATGCCCGACGACCGCGTCCAGGGTCGTCTGCGACATCAGCGCCGCCCCCGCGTTGTTGAGGTGGATCCGGTGCCGGCAGCCCGGAGTGCCGGCACGAAGCGCGTCGACGTCCATACCCGCAGATTGTCAGAGCGTTCTCGCCCGCGCATCTTCCGTAGACAGTGTCTACGCGCTCTGGTAGACACTGTCTATGTCCTCTGACGACGCCTTACGGGATCGACTGGTGCGAGTCGGGGCCGCATTATTGCGCACGGAAGGCCCCGGAGTGCTCTCACTGCGTGAGATCGCCCGCCGGGCCGGCGTCTCGCACGGCGCCCCGCGCCGCTACTTCCCGACCCACCTGTCGCTGCTCTCGGCCATTGCCCGGTCCGGGTTCGCCGACCTGTCCGAGCAGGTGTGGACGGCCCTGCGGGCCGCGCCGCAGGACCCGAGAGCACAGATCAAGACCATTGCCGAGCGGTACGTACGGTTCGCCGCCACCAACCGCGGCATGTTCGAGCTGATGTTCCGGCACGACGTGCTGTCCAGCGGCGGAGAACTGGGCCTGCGCGACGTGTCCCTGCCCCTGTTCCACCTGCTCACCGACCTGGTCGCGGCCGCCCGGCCGGCGTCCCGGTTCTCCGCCCGGGTCACCGCTGCCGCCATCTGGTCGGCCCTGCACGGCACCGCTCAGCTCTGGAACTGGGGCTCCCTGACGCTGGCCACCGGCGCCACGGATCCCACCCCGTTCATCGATGCCACCCTCGCCGCCCACCTCGGTCCGGAAGGCCGCCCATGACCCGCATGCCACCCCTCTACGCCGGCGCCCACCGCACCCTCGGCGCCCTGCTGCGCACGTTCTGGCCAACCACCGTCACCGGCCTGGAGCACCTGCCGGCCGACTCCGGCGCGATCCTGTGCGCCAACCACCACGCCGTCGCCGACCAGCTGTTCCTCGGCGTCAACACGCCGCGGCACGTCGCCTTCTGGGCCAAGGCCGAGTATTTCCGCTCCCCCGGCCTGCGCGGGAAGCTGACCCGGCGGGTGGTGACCGGCATGGGCGCCATCCCGGTCGAGCGGGCCGGTGGCCGGGCGGTGCTCTCGGCGTTCGACGCCGCCGTCCCGATCCTGCGGGCCGGCGGCCTGGTCGCGGTCTTCCCGGAGGGCACCCGCTCGCCCGACGGCCGCCTGTACCGGGGTCGCACCGGAGCGATCCGGCTGGCCGCGCAGGCCGGTGTCCCGGTCGTCCCGGTCGGCATCCTGGGCACCGAGCGGATCCGCCCCGCCGGGCGCCGCCTGCCCCGGCGGCACCCGATCACGCTGGCGTTCGGGCCGGCCATCCCGGTCAGGGTGGAGTCGGCCCGGGACGCCCGCCGCCTCACCGACGAGCTGACCGCCGCGATCCGATCCCTGACCGGCCAGGAGTACGTCCCCACCTACGCCCCGGCCCGAATCCCCTGATCATCCGCGCCGGGCACCCCGCTCCCGGCCGGCGCCGAGGGGGATTCTCAGTGGGCCCGGGACATCCCTCACCCGGCCCCGGACAGGGCGGGTGGGGCGGTGAGGGTCCACCGATGAGCGGTGGCCCGGACCACGGCGGACGCACGACCTGAAGACCCTGAAGGTGATCTTCTCATTCGCTGTCGCGGCGGCGGTCGATCGCGACATACGACCCCGGCTGGGACTTCGCGACCTTCTTCATCTCGGAGGCGACCGCGATCACCATCCGCGGGTCGGCGAACTGCCGGCCGCCCGCGGTGGCCTGCGCGACCCCGATGGAGAGCGTGACCAGGGCGGCCCGCTGCTTGTTGCCGCGGCGGTCGGGGACCTCGATGTAGCCGCGCTGCGCGTCCTTCGGGTCGTAGAGCCGGTCGGCCGCGGACTCGAAGTCGGTGACCATGCTCTTGGTGAGCGGCAGCACCTGGTCGGGGTGGCAGATGAAGACGAAGTCGTCGCCGCCGATGTGGCCCAGGAAGATCGACGGCTTGCCGGTGGACGCGCTGGCCCGCTGGAGGCTGCGCGCCATGGCGCTGATGAACTCGTCACCGCGATCGAAACCGTACACGTCGTTGACGCTCTTGAACCGGTCGATGTCGATGTAGCCGACCGAGTAGTCGCCGCCGCCCCGGATCCGGTCCGCGATCTCGCGGCGCACCCGGGCGTTGCCGGGCAGGCCGGTCAGCGGGGAGACCTCCCGGAACTCCTTGTTGCGCTTCAGCGTCGTGGCGACCCGGGCGATCAGCTCGGCGGTGTCGAACGGCTTGGTGAGGTAGTCGTCGGCGCCGGTGGTCAACCCGACCACCTTGTCGATCGTCATGCTCTTCGCGGTCAGCATGATCACCGGGAGGGCCGAGGTCAGCGGGTCGGCGCGCAGCTGCTGGATCAGCTCGACCCCGTCCATCCGCGGCATCATCCAGTCGACGATCGCGAGGTCCGGCTGGTGGGTCTCCAGCATGTCGAGCGCCTCCTGCCCGTCCCGCGCCCGGATCACCTCGAAGCCGTGGACCTTGAGGTTGAACTCGACGAAGCTCGCGATGTCCTGGTCGTCGTCGACGACCAGGATGAGATCGGGTCGCTGCTCCTCGTCGTCGGGCCCGAGGTCGTCCACCGCGGGCCCCGGCTCGGCGGTACTCACATCGAGATCCCCATGCGCTCGGCTGCCAGTGCCCGAAGCTTACGCACCGCCTGGGCGGGATCGGCAGCCCCGTAGACGGCCGTGCCCGCCACGAACGCGTCGGCACCGGCCTCGGCGGCCTGCTCGATGGTGTCCGCCGCGATGCCGCCGTCCACCTCGACGCGCACGTCCAGGTGCCCCACGGAGACGCGACGCCGCACGTCACGCACCTTGTCCAGCATCTCGGGCAGGAAGCTCTGGCCGCCGAACCCGGCCTTGATCGTCATGATCAGGACGGTGTCCAGATAGGGCAACAACTCCAGATACGGCTCGACCGGGGTGTCCCGGTCGATGGCCAGACCGGCCTTGGCGCCCGCCGCGCGCAGCGTCTTGGCCAGGCCCACCGGGTCGTCGCAGGCCTCGGCGTGGAACGTCACGTTGTACGCCCCGGCCTCGGCGTAGCCCGGCGCCCAGCGCTCCGGGTGGGCGATCATCAGGTGCACGTCGAACGGGATCGAGGTGGCCTTGCGCAGGCTCTGCACGACCGGCAGGCCGATCGTCAGGTTCGGCACGAAGTGGTTGTCCATCACATCCACGTGCAGCCAGTCGGCCGCCCCCTCGATGGCGTGCACCTCGTCGGCGAGCCGCGAGAAATCAGAGGCGAGAATGCTCGGCGCGATGATCGGCGATGACGTCACCGATGCAGTGTATTGCCTCACGCCGAGCCTCTCGTCAGCCTGTGGACGGCGGAGCCGGACCCCCGGGGCCCGGCCCGCGCCGGCCGGAGAAGGCGCCCGTTGTGCGGCCTTTCTCCGGGCCCGCCCGGTGGGCGGGTCAGGCGTCAAGCCGTCCGGCGCAGCACCGCCAGGAACATCGCGTCGGTTCCGTGCCGGTGCGGCCAGAGCTGCACCGTCGGTCCGGCGCCCAGGCCCGGCATGCCCGGCGGCAGCAGCGGCCGGGCGTCGACGAAGTCGACCTCGACACCGCTGCGGCGGGCGCCCTCGCTCACCGTCACCTGGGTCTCGACCATGTGCGGCGAGCACGTCACGTAGGCCACCACGCCGCCCGGGCGGACCGCCCGCAACGCCGCGACCAGCAGTTCCCGCTGCAGCCGGGTGAGCGGCGGCAGGTCGGCCGGCTGCCGGCGCCAGCGCGACTCGGGGCGGCGGCGCAGCGAGCCCAGCCCGGTGCACGGCGCGTCCACCAGCACCCGGTCGAACGACTCCTCGGGCAGGTCCGGGTCGCGGCCCACCGAGCGCCCGTCCATCGGGAACACCGTCACCGGCATGCCCTCGGTGGCCTGCTCGACCAGGCGGGCCCGGTGCTCGGCCACCTCGACCGCGGTCACCTCGGCGCCCCGGCCCGCGGCGATCGCGCCGATCAGGCCGGTCTTACCGCCGGGACCGGCGCACAGGTCCAGCCAGCGGGTGTCCCGGCCCTCGATCGGGGTGGCCAGCAGCGCCGCCGCGACCAGCTGGGAACCCTCGTCCTGGACGTGCGCCCGGCCCTCGCGGATCGCGGCCAGCTCACGCGGCGCGCCGCCGTTCAGGTAGACCGCGTACGGCGAGAACGCCCCGGGCACGCCGTCCACCTCGTCGGCCAGTTCCACCGCGTCGGCCCGCCCCGGCCGGGCGCACAGGTGCACGGCCGGCGGCTGGTTGTCCTCGATCAGCAACCGGGCGGTCTCCTCCAGATCGCCGCCGAGGGCCTCGCTGAACGCGCGGACGACCCACTGCGGATGGTGGTGCAGAACCGCGAGGTTGCCGATCGGGTCCTCGGCGGCCGGCGGGGCGATCCGCTCCAGCCAGGCCTCCAGCGCCGTCTCGGAGATCGTGCGCATCACCGCGTTGGCGAAGCCGGCCGCGCCCGGCGCCACCGAGCGCACCAGGTCGACTGTCTGGTTCACCGCGGCATGCGGCGGCACCCGGGTGTAGAGCAGCTGGTAGGCGCCGAGCCGCAGGGCGTCCCGGGCCGGCGGGTCGATCCGGGTCACGTCCCGGCCGGCCGCCGCGGCGACGATCAGGTCGAGGGTGCCGAGCGCGCGCAGCGTCCCGTAGGTCAGTTCGGTGGCGAACGCCGCGTCCCGCCCGTGCAGGCCCATTCCGCCGAGGATCTCGGCGAGGACCAGATTCGCGTACGCGTCGTCGCGGTGCACGGCGGCGATCGCCTCGTACGCCGCCTGGCGTGCCGGGTCGGCCGGCGGCCGGCCACCCCGCGGCGCCCGGCCGCTACGCTGGTCCCGCGGATGCCCCGGCCCGGATGGCCGGCGTGGGCCCGCCCCGTGCGGCCGTGAAGCCCGATGTTCCGTCATGCGAGCTTCTCCCCTGCCTCGATACGCATGCCGCGCGCCCAGTCGGTGGCGGCCATCGGTTTCTTGCCCGCCGCGCGGACCTCGCCCAGTTGCACCGGCGTGGTGGCCGTGCCGGCCAGCACCTGGGCGCGCTCCACCCGCAGCTCGCCCGGCGAGAGGTGTGCGGCGTTGGCGATGGGCCGGACCGGCCCGAGCTTGAGCCGGTCACCGCGCAGCGTCGTCCAGGCGCCCGGCGCCGGGGTGCACGCCCGGATCCGCCGGTCCACCGCGAACGCCGGGTCGGCCCAGCGGATCCGGGCGTCCTCGGTGGTGAGCTTCGGCGCCAGGCTGACCCCGTCGTGCGGCTGCGGGTGCGCCCGGGCGGTGCCCGCCTCGATCGCGTCCAGCACCGCGACGAGCAGGCCGGCGCCCTCGTGGGCGAGCCGGCCCAGCAGGTCCCCGGCGGTGTCGTTGAACCGGATCTGGTCGGTCAGGGTGCCGTACACCGGGCCGGTGTCCAGGCCTGCCTCCAGCTCGAAGACGCTGGCCCCGGTCACCTCGTCACCGTGCAGCACGGCGTGCTGCACCGGCGCGGCGCCGCGCCACGCGGGCAGCAGCGAGAAGTGCAGGTTCACCCAGCCGTGCCGGGGGATCTCCAGCGCCGACGGCGGGACCAGCGCGCCGTAGGCGACCACCGGGACGCAGTCCGGGGCGAGATCGCGCAGCCGCTCCTGGAACGCGGGCTCGCGCGGCTTCTCCGGGGTGAGCACCTCGATGCCGCGCTCGTCGGCCCACGCGCCGGCCGGCGAGCGGACCAGGCGGCGGCCCCGGCCCGCCGGAGCGTCCGGGCGGGTCACCACGGCGAGCAGCTCGTGCCCGGACGCGGCGATCGCGTCCAGGCTGGGCAGCGCCACCTCGGGCGTGCCGGCGAAGACCAGGCGCATCAGGTCACCGACCCACGCCGAAGACGCCCCGGCCGTGCGGGCTCTCCTTGATCGTCGGAGGCTTGGCGGCGTCGTACCACTCCGCGGAGCGGATCTGCCGCATCGCCTCCTTGCGGGCCGCCACGTCCAGCCGGTCCAGGAAGAGCACCCCGTCCAGGTGGTCGGTCTCGTGCTGCACGCAGCGCGCCATCAGGCCGGTGCCGACCAGCTGGATCGGGTCGCCGTGCTCGTTGAAACCGTTCGCCACCACGTTCTGCCGGCGCTTGGTGTCGATGTAGACGCCCGGGATGGAGAGGCAGCCCTCCGGGCCGTCCTGCTCCTCGGCGTCGGGGAAGGACAGCACCGGGTTGACGATGTGCCCCACCACGTCGTCGACGTCGAAGGTGAACACGCGCAGGCCGACGCCGAGCTGCGGGGCGGCCAGGCCGGCGCCGCCCTCGTCCAGCATGGTGTCGGTGAGGTCCTTGACCAGCTTGCGCAGTTCCTTGTCGAAGTCGACGACCTTGTCGGCCTCGGTGCGCAGCACCGGGTCGCCGAAGAGACGGATGGGCTGGACGGTCACTCGGCGGAACTCCTAAATCTTGGAAACGGCTGCACAACAGTCTACGGACCTAGAAGAGGTCGGCCGGGTCCACCTGGACGCGCACCGGCACCGCGGCCTTGCGCGCGCTGCGCACCCCGGAGGCCAGGTGCAGCGCGTGCGCCAGGCCGGCCGCCCGGGACCGGGACACCCGCAGCAGCATCCGCTCCTGGTCGTCGCCGGCCGGCACCGGGCCCAGCTGCTCGGTGCCGGCCGGCAGTTCGGCGAGGGTCAGCAGCTCGGCGACGGCCGGCGCCGGACCGGTGACGCTCGCCATCCGGGCCGCTGGCGGGAAGCCGAGCTCACGGCGTTCGGCCAGCTCACGGGCGGCGAACCAGCCCGGGTCCCAGCGCAGCAGGGCCTGCACCGGGGCCAGTGAGCCGTCCGCCACCACGACCACCCGTCCGCCGTCCGCCCCCGAGCGGGCCAGCGCCGCCGCGTTCAGCCAGCGCCGCATGGTCTCCTCGGCGGCCCGCAGGTCGGCCCGGCTCAGCAGCGCCCAGGTGTCCAGCAGGAGCACCGCGCCGTATCCGCCCTCGGCCACCGGCTCGGCCCCCGGCGTCGCGACCACCATGGCCGGCCCGCCCGGAACCGTGTCCAAGATCTCGTCCCGCCCGGACGTCCGCACCGGCACACCCGGGAACGCCCGGCCCAGTTCCTCCGCCGTACGCCGGGCCCCGACCACCGAGGCGCGCAGCCGCCGCTCGCCGCAGGACGGGCAGGAATACGCCGGGAACGACACCCCGCACCAGTGGCAGACCGGCACGTCGCGGGCGCTGTGCAGGCCGAGCGGCCCGGAACACTTCGGGCATCGGGCCGGGCTGCGGCACTCGGCACAGGCCACCGACGGCAGATAGCCCCGCCGGGGCACCTGGATCAGCACCGGGCGGCCGGACTCCAGCGCCTTCTTCGCCGCCTGCCAGGCCACGCTCGGCAGGCGGGCGGTCACGGCGCCGGCATCGCGCGCCAGCTGCGGGTCGTCGCCGGTCGGTGAGACCGCCGGCTGACGCCGGCGGAGAACACCGCGCTCGGCCGCTATCTCCCTCGCCCATCCGGTTTCCAGCAGCAGTTGCGCCTCCCCGGTACGGGCGAAGCCGCCGACCAGCGCGGCACAGTCGGCCAACTGGGCACGGGTGAGCAGCACCTCGCGGGCGTGCGGATAGGGCGAACGGGGCTCGGAGTGCAGGTCGTCCCCGTCGTCCCAGATCACCACGAGGCCGAGGCGGGCCACCGGCGCCCACATCGCGGCCCGGGTGCCCACCACCACCGGCACCTGATGCCGGCTGGCCGCCAGGAACCGCCGGTAACGCTCGGCCGGCCCGAGCGCCGCGTTGAGCGCGACGTGCCGCCCGGGGCCGAGCACCTCGCCGAGCGCCTTGTCGACCCGCTCCAGATCCCGGGCGTCGGCGACGACGATCACGACGCCCCGCCCGCCCCTCGCGGTGGCCGCGGCGGCCTCCGCGATCCGGACCGGCCACGCCTCCCCGGGCAGCGCCGACCAGACCGCCCGGGCGGGGCGACCATCCTCCAGCGCCTTCAGATACGCCGGGCCGGCCGGATACGAGTCCCAGCCCCCGGCCGCCGGCTCCCGGAACCCCTGCCCGCCCGCCGACCCGATCTCCGCCCGCAACCCCGCCTGGGCCTCCACGCGGGCATGCCGGGGCGGCACGGCCAGCCGCAGGACGTCTGCCAGGCTGCCCGCATAACGATCCGCGACGGCCCGGGCCAGCCGCATGATCTCCGGATCCAGCACACGTTCCGGGGAGACCACCTTCTCCAGGTAGGCCAGCTTGCCCTGATGCTGCGACGCCTCGGCCCGGGAGAGCAGGAACCCGCTCACCAACTGTCCGGCGAACCGCACCTTGACCCGCACCCCCGGCTGCGCGGCCGCGTCATCGGCGCTGGAGACCAGATAGTCGAACGGGCGATCCAGGTGCGGCAGCTGCACATCGACGCACACTCGCGCCACCGGCAGACTCTCCGCCGGCTCGCGCTCCGCTCGCACAGCCTTGCTCGCCATCGCCGAACATTCTGCCCGCACCCACTGACACTTCTCACAAGATCAACCGCGCTCGGTCAGCCGGCACCACGAGCAGCCGGCACCGCCGGGCTGGCCCCGAGAGCCCTCTCGAGCACTCCGGGACACCCCTGACCACCGGCTGAACTCTGGCCGGCCGGTCCCAGGGGCGCCTCAACGCCCCCGAGAGACCTCCAGCCGACAGCCACGACCGGCCGGCTGCCTGGTCCGCGGAGGTGGGCTCGCCGGTCCCGCGCGGACCGGGCGGGAAAACGGAAGCGGCGCCTCCGCTGCAGCTGGAGGCGCCGGTTCCGACGGCAGGATCAGGACGCGGCGTTCTTCAGGTCCTGA
>NZ_BOMW01000060.1 GCF_016862395.1 Actinoplanes siamensis
GTAGATGCCCTCGGCGGATCCGAGCGGCGACGGCGTCCGGTGACGCCAGCCTCCCATCGGCCTGGTGTCGCGGCCCGGACCGCCCGGAACGACCCTGACCTCGGAGCACAGCTCCGGCGCGGTCGAGGGCGACGGGATCGGATCAAATCGGGCGCGTGGCGGGCTCTCCCGGGCCGCCGGTGGCGGGCGGCGCCTGCCGAGACACCTTTGCCGACCGCCACCGGCCCGCGAACCGCGGCTACCCTTCCTTGCCGATCGTCCGGGAGCCTTCTGGATCGCGGGCCCGTCCCGGATCGACTCCGTCTTGCTACGCCGGTGTCAACTTCGCTTTCGCTGCGGCGAACGGCTCTATCGAACCGTGTAAGTAACGGCGCGACCGCTGGTGGCGGTGATGACCGCGCCGGAGGCGGCGGTCGCCTGGACCTTCAGCGTGATCGTTCCGTGCAGTCTGGCGCCGGCCGGGAAACTGCTGTTCCAGGCAACCTCGGCCATCGGCCCGAGAGACGTGGCCGGCCAGTAGGCGCCGCTCGGGCCGGCCGCCACGAAACTGACCGGCCCGGACAGCAGCACGTCACGGCTGCAACCGGCGACCGGGCCGCCGGTGACCTCCACACCCAGCCGCAGCCGGATGGTCTGACCCGGCGAAACCTTGGCTCCGCTCAACGGCCGCCCCCAGAACGCCCCGCCCACGCAGGACCCGGCGGCCGGCGCCGCCTCGGCCACGCCGGGCGTGGCCAGCAACCCGACACCCAGCAGCGCCGACCCCATCAAGATCCGACCGGAACGCATGGCTCCCCCTCATGATCGTTTACTCTTCGAAATTCCCGTCGCCGTCGACAGCCTCATGATGGCGGCCCGTTATTGCCGTGCCTTGACGATTGTGACCGGGTAACCGGATGTACATCGAAGCTCAACCCGGGAGCGTTCCCAATCAACAATTCGAGTTGCCCGGATGTCGCGCCGGTTACAATTTACGGACCTCCCGGTATCAATAGGAGCAAGCCGGCTCGACGGCACAGATCTTTTTCGTCAGGGCGCTCGTGGCCAGCCCAGTCGGATTCCGGCGACTCGCCGTCGGGCGGGCCGGTCACCAGGTCGATGGACGTCGCCACTGGGCAGCTCCCAGGTGTGGCCGTCGGACACCGCAAGGTCGGATGTCGTGTCTACGACGCACAGACGGTCATGCGCTGGCGGTCCTCGTTCCCGTGGGATCCGAGGTCCCTCGCGACGGCGGCTGCCGCACCGGCGCTGTGGTGGCCGGCCCTGGAGATCAGGCTGCCACGCACGGCTGCGGGGCCGTGAAGTCGGTCGTGCTCTGGTAGCTACCGCCGGGGAAGTCGGTCCAGACCGCGATGTACTGCAAGTGCGCTCCGGCGCTGTCGCCGGGGATGCGCTGGAGGGCGTGCTCGGTGGCGCCGCCCGCTACCGACGGCAGGCTGTTGATGCGGTGATCGGAGGGGGTCGACCCGGTGACGATCAGCAGCGCGCCGGTGTCCGACTGGTTGGTGATGGCCCAGTCGGCGATCCACTCGCCGGTGGCGGTGTCGCAGGTGCCGGAGACCGTGGTCCCGAACGTTCGAGGGGCAGCGGCCCCGGCGGCCGAGGCGGCCAGCGCGGGGGAGACGGCGAGGGCTGCCATCGCGCCGGTGGTAGCGGCGGCAATGATGCGGAACTTCATGGTCTGTCCCTTCATCGATGTCATGGAAGAGGCTCGTCCGAACCGAAAGGGCGAACGGCTTGTCCAATCTAGACCGATCAACCGGGCCATCGGGCGCAGAAAAGAGGAATGTCACATCGCGCGACCTGGTGCGTTCATATTCTTTCCATTTCGTCAATATAATTGATGCCGTGACGTTGGGGCATAAAGGGTCGACCTCCCACGCGGACTTGCGCTCGCCGGCCCCGGCGCGCTCGGGATGAGGGCGGGTTCGCGGCCGGTGTGGACGCCGCGCTGCCTGGCCGCGGTGATGCCCTCGCGTCGGCGCTTCAGGATGAGGGCGCGCTCGAACTCGGCGAAGGCGCCCGTCATCGAACAGCGGCAGGGCGGCCATCGGAGAGTCCTCGCCGGTGAAGACGAGGTTCTGGCATGCAGACCGGACATGAGCGGATCAGGTGCGTCGATAGCCGGATCCCGGGCGAGAATCTCCCGGTGCGGCCGCTCTAGACGCTCACCCGGCTCCATGCCCAGTTCGTCGATGAAGACATCGCGGGCTCGCCGATACGCCGAGAGAGCATCAGCCTGGCGACCAGAGCGGTACAAGGCGAGCATCAGGTAGGCACGTGCACGCTCGCGCAGCGGACGCGCCGCCACCAACGACTCCAACTCGCCGACCAGGTCACGGCGGTGACCGAGAGCGAGTTCAAGCCGGATGCGTTCCTCCACCGCGGCGTCCCGGCTCTCCTCGAGCTCGCGCCGCCAGCCGGCTACCCGGTCGCCCGGCACGCCCGGCAGCGGTGTGCCCCGCCACAACGCCTCGGCGCTGTGCAGGCGTTCCACTGCTGTGACTTCCCGGTGGCCGGGGGATTGCCGTCCCATAGGATGTCAATAATTTCGTCCGCTGAGAGGACATGACTGTTATTGGCGGCCAAGAGAGCGAACAGAGTGCGAGTTCGTATCCCGGGAACCTCTATCCGGCTGTCTTCATGGATCAGTTCCAGTGGTCCCAAAACGCGCAGCTGCACCGTGCCTCCCCCGTGCTGGGTCGTGTCTACGGCTATAAAATGACGTCTCGGATGCCATCAGTGCGGTCGGGTGGTAGCGGCGGTCCGCAGGCAGTGCTGTGTCCGGCGACCTGCCGCAATTGATGCGGATAGCTCCGTCGAAATGGGTGCCGTGGTGGAGAACCACGCGGCTGGTAACAGGTGAAGGCGGCAAGGCGCAGGATGAAGCCCGTAGCCCGTCGGAGCCAGCTGTTCAGAGTGGGAACGGATCCGTCAGGAGCGTGTCCCGGAGAATTCCAGTTCGGGCGCTGCCTGGACGTGATCTTCGGCGGGGCGTCGTTGTAGGAATACACGGCCGCGATGACCAGGACGCCGCCGCATATCTGGAGCGGGGAGAGGGCCTGCCTCAGCCATAGCCAGGCCAGTACCGCGCTGAAGACCGGTTCCAGGGAGATGTTGACCGCGCCGGCTTGCGGTCCCACCCGGGCGGTCCCCCAAGAGAAGAGCGCCCGAGCGTTTCTCAACACCCTCGATCTGGAGCTGCGCTCAGACGCCCTGCAGACCACCGAAGGCCTGCGCGCCTGGGTTGCAGCCTGGCTACCGAACGTCGCCGGCGCGGCGTTCACCGACGACGACCGTCGGCGAGCGGTGTCCCTGCGCGAAGCCCTGCGATCGGTGGCCGCCGCCAACTCACCGTCCACGGCTGGCGCGGCCGCCGTAGTGCGACTGAACGACGAAGCCGAGAACTTGCCGCTGATCCTTCGCTTCAGCACCAGCGGGGTCCGCCTCGGCGCCGCACCCGGTACCCGACATCCGCTAGGGGCGGCGATCCTCGGCATCGTCGCCGTGGCAACCATCAATGGCTCCTGGGAGCGCCTGAAGATCTGCCCGGCACCCGACTGCTTGTGGGCGTTCTACGACCACTCGAAGAACCGGATGGGCGTCTGGTGCCAGATGGGGGAGTGCGGCAACCGCCATAAGGTCCGCCGCCACCGAGAGCGCCGCCGCTCCCAGGCAACGGTGAAAGCCTCCAGCCCTTTGCGTCAGTAGGCCGGTCGGACCCTGCGCCCAACATCCCTCTGGGGTACGTCCGAACGCCTCACCCCGCCGTCATCGCCGCCTTGGCCCGAACAGCCCAGGTGTTCGTCGTAACCGGACAGCATTCCTCCGACAGGACGACTACGTCGTCGCGGTAGGCCTCTCTCTGGTAGCCGGCGCCATTTGCCGGGCGAGCAGGACCGGTACGTGGCCCTGGCCGAGATCGGCGAAGGCTTCGATGCGACACCTGCTGGCATCGCGGGCGACGGCTCTAAGGTTGGCCTCAGGTTGATCGGTGAGCATGAGCGGCAAAAGCATCGATGGTTGGGGGCCGGCGTGCGGATCATGATCGCGGATGACGAGGCGGCCATCCGTGACTCGCTGGAACGGGTGCTCCAGGTCGAAGGTTACGACACCAGCACCGTCGCCAATGGTCTCGCCGTGCTCGACGGGGTCGCCGGGGCCGGCGGTGACACGCTCGATCTGCTGATCCTCGACGTGATGATGCCCCGCCTCGGCGGGTTGGAGACCTGCCGGCGGTTGCGGGCCGCGGGCCGGGATCTGCCGGTGCTGATGCTGACCGCCCGTGATCAGGTCTCCGACCGGGTTGCGGGGCTGGACGCGGGCGCCGACGACTACCTGCCCAAGCCGTTCGCCACCGAGGAGTTGCTGGCCCGCGTGCGGGCCCTGCTGCGCCGGCGCACGCCGACCGACGAGGAGTCGCAGATCCTGTCGTTCGCCGACGTCCGGCTCGATCCCGACAGGTTCGAGGCGCGGCGGGGCGGGCGGTCGCTGCACCTGACCCGCACCGAGTTCTCCCTCCTGCAGGTCCTGGTGCGCAACGCGACCCGGGTCCTGACCCGCGACGCGCTGTTCGAGGCGATCTGGGGCTTCGACATGAGCGCCACCGCGAACAACCTCCAGGTGTACGTGAGTTACCTGCGCCGCAAGATGGAGGCCGAGGGTGAGCCGCGACTGATATACACGCTGCGCGGCCTGGGATACACGTTGCGGGAGACTCCGCCGTGAGCAGGCCCACCGGCCGGGAACCGCGCCGGCTGACCCGCTGGTGGCGCCGGCGGTCCCTGCGGACCAGGCTGACGGTGATCGCGGCAACGGCCATCGCGGTCAGCGTGTTCGTGGCCTTCCAGGTGGCCAGCGAGCTGCTGGACGGGGAACTGCGGGACAGCGCCGAAAATCAGCTGCGCGCCGACTCCCGCGTCCTGGCGACGGACGCTGAGCGCGCCGGTCTGGCGCATGTCCAGCTACCGTCGTATCCCGGATCCGGTCGGCTGGTGCGGGTCATCCTGCCCGACGGCTCGACCCGGACGCCGGCCGGCCAACCCGCGCTGCCTCCGGTCAGCGAGCACGCCGCGCGGGTGGCGCGGGGCGCGTCGGCCGACCTGATGGAGTCCAACGACAGCGACGAGGGCTACGTCGTCTACACGCTGCGGGCCGGCGACGGCGCGGTCCAGGTCGCCCACCTCGCCGACGACAGCCCGGTCAACCGGTTCGGGTTCGGCATGCTGCTGATCGGACTGTTCTGCGTGGTCGGCGGAGCCCTTGTCGGACGGACCGTGGCGCGGACCGGGCTGGCACCGATGGACCGGTTGACCGCCGCCGCGGTACGTGTCGCGCACACCCGGGATCTCGACGCCGGCATCCCTGACGAGGGCGGTGGGGAGATCCGGCGGCTGATCCAGTCGATCAACGACATGCTCGCCGCGCTACGGGACTCCCGGAGGGCTCAGCGGCTGCTCGCCGAGGACGCCGCCCACGAGCTCAAGACCCCCCTCACCAGCCTGCGCCTCAACGTCGAGCTGCTGATCCGGCTCGATCGGCGCGGCACCCTGGACAGCGCACTGCCGGCGGAGAGCCGGACCCGGCTGCTCAACGATCTCGGCGCCCAGGTGGCCGAGTTGAGCACCCTTGCCGCTGAGCTGACCGACCTGGCGCGCGGTGACGTCAGCGACGAGAACACCGAGCTGCTCGACCTCGCCGACGTGGTGGTGGCGGCCGTGACCCGGGCGCGTTCCCGCATGCCCCACATCGAGGTCGCGCTCGACGTGACCTCAATGTGGGTGAGCGGGCGTCCCGCGGCGCTCCAGCGGGCGGTGCTCAATCTCATCGACAATGCCGGCAAGTGGTCCCCGGCGGGCCAGCCGGTCCAGGTTCGGCTCCGTGCCGAGGGCGCCTCGGCGGTGCTCGAGGTCGACGATGCCGGGCCGGGCATCGACGCCGCCGACGTACCGCGGGTGTTCGACCGGTTCTACCGTGCCGACAGCGCCCGGGCGTTGCCGGGATCCGGTCTGGGGCTGTCGATCGTGCAGCGGGTCGTCGACGCCCACGGCGGCCGGGTCGCCGTCGCCCGCTCCGCGCGCGGTGGCGCGCTGCTTCGGGTCGATCTTCCGGCCGCGGCCCCGCCCGACCCGATCGCGCGGCTCACCGCCGGGGAGGACACCGCGGTGCGCCGACCGCGTCCGTGCCGAGATCCGGGACGGGCCTGAGCCTCGTCCCGGATCTCGTCCGTGCCGCCGCGCTCACCGTTGCAGCGCGAGCCCCTCGTCGTCCGCGAGCGACTGTTGCCGGTTCGGCGGCTCCGCCGCTGGACGGGACAGCCGGCTCGGCCACCAGATCCGCCGGCCGATCACCAGGGTGAGGGCGGGCACCAGGACCGACCGCACCAGCAGGGCGTCGAGCAGCACGCCGAAGGCCACCAGGAACCCGACCTCGATCAGCAGCACCAGCGGAAGTGTGGCGAGTACCGCGAACGTGGCCGCCAGGACCAGGCCCGCCGACGTGATGACGCCACCGGTGGCCGAGAGGGCTTTGAGCATGCCCTCTCGGGTGCCGAGGCGTACGGTCTCCTCGCGGGCCCGGCTCGCCAGGAAGATGTTGTAGTCGACGCCGAGCGCCACCAGGAACATGAAAGCCAGCAGCGGCACCGAATAGTCAACGCCCTTGAAACCGAGGATCGTGTCGAAGACGAACACGCTGCCGCCGAAGGCCGCGGCGAATGAGACGACAACGGTGGCCATCAGGACCAGCGGGGCCACGATCGCGCGCAGCAGCAGCCCGAGGACGATCAGGACGACGGCGAGCACCAGCGGGATCACCACCTTCTCGTCGCGGCTGGTGGTCACCTCGGTGTCGAGGTTCTCCGCACTCGGGCCGCCGACGATCGCCTCGGCCCCGCTCACCGCGTGCACGGCGGTGCGTACCCGCTTGATCGTGTCGTACTCCGCGACGGTGTCCGGCGCGTCCGTCGGAAACACGGAGATGTTGGCCCAGCCACCGCTGGTCTCCTCCGGGATAGCCATGGCCACACCGCTCGTGCCCTTGACGACGTCGAGCACCCGCTCCTGGTACGCCGGCCGCGTGAAGATCGTCATCGGCTGGCCGCCGAGCTCCGGGAAGTGCTGGCGGAGAACGGTGAAGCCGGTGACCGACTCCGGCGCGGACAGGAACTGTTCCTGCTCCCGCAGGGCACCGGTGTTGCCCGCCAATCCGATGGCGAGCACGCCGAGGACGCCGAGCGAGCCGAGCGTCGCCACCCACCGGCGGCGGCTGATGGCGGTGCCGAGCCGTCCCCACAGCCCCGGCTTCTCCGCCACGGCCGTGCTGAACCGCGGGACAGCCGGCCAGAAGATCCGCCTGCCCAGCACCACCAGCACCGCCGGGAACAGCGTCAGCATCGCCACCAGCGCGCACAGGATGCCAGCCGCACCGATCGGGCCCAACCCGCTGGTGCTGTTCAGGTCCGCGGCGAGCAGGCAGAGCAGGCCGGCGACCACGGTGGCCGCGGACGCGACGATGGCCGGCGCCGCGCCGCGCAGCGCGTGGACCATCGCGACCCGTACGTTCTCGTGGTGGTGCAGTGCCTCCCGGTACCGGGCGATGAGCAACAGCGCGTAGTCCGTGCCGACGCCGAATACCAGGATCGTCAGCAGCGCCGAGTTCTGGTCGTTGACCACGACGCCGAAGCCCTTGACGAGCAGGTAGACGGTCGCCATCGCGGTCAGTGCGGCCGCGCCCACGACCACCAGCGGGATGAACCACAACACAGGGCTGCGGTAGGTGAGGATCAGCAGGAGCGTGACGACGACCACGGTGGTGAGGAAGACCTGCAGGTCGATGCCGTCGAAGATGGCGTCCATGTCACCGTCGACCGCAGCGGGGCCGGTCACCTCGAGTTCCAGGCCGGCGGGGCGCTCCCTCGCGGCGTCACGCAACGGGCCGACGACGGCTTCCGGTGCGCCGTAGGTCGTACTCACCTGAAGAGTGAACATCATCGCCTTGCCGTCGGTGGAGGGTCTCGTCGCCGGGCCCTCGTCCTCGCCGCCGGCCGCCGTCACCCCCGGCGGGTACCGCTTGGTGAGGGTGTCGTGGTGGCGCTCGACCGTCGCGCGGTCGGCGTCGGTCATGCCGCCGGCGCGGTGGTACACGAAGACGAACGTGTTGTCCTCACCGCCGGGGAGGCTGTCCTCCAGTACCGCCACCTTGGTGGACTCCGAGCCGGCCGGCAGGGTGTCCACGGCGCTGTCGGTGGTGACCGAGCTCAACTTTCCGCTCAGCGGCACCATGACCGCCGCCAGCGCCAGCCACAAGCCGATCACCAACCACGGCACCCACCGGCCTGCCAACCGACCTGCCGGCGCTTCCCCGGACGGCGCTGCGTCGACTGCCATTCAGTTGCCTCCTACATAGGAGTCGCATCGCTTTCTGACGCATGATTCGTACCGAGCGATTCTGAGACGGCCATTAATGCGGCGCTCGGGCCGGTGGCCCGAACCGGGTGCCCGGCGCACGAACCAGCGCGGTGGCGTCGAGGTCCTGCCCGGTCCGCAAACGGCTCTCCGGAGAGCAGTACCGCGGTACCACCTCCCTCTCGAGATGACGGCCGCGGTATGACGAAACGGGACCGAAGCGGGCCTAGCGTTCGGGCCATGAAGAAACCTCATGGTCCGCAGTGGAAGTTCGGGGCGGCCGCCACGGCGCTGGTGACGGCGTTCACGGTCGCCGCCTGCGGGTCGGATCGCGACAGCGGTGCGGCGCCCGCCTCAGCCGGCTCGCACAGCGGGCACGCGGGCGGGTCGTCGGCTCCACCGCGCCCACCGCGCGCCGGCGAGCGGTTCGTCGACCTGAAGATGGCCGAGGCCTACACGCCCGCGCCGCCGGAGGGCGGCACCGACGAGTACCGGTGCCAGACGATCGATCCGGGTCTGACCAAGGCGGCGTTCCTGACCGGGACCCAATTCACGCCGGAGAACGTCGCCATCGCGCACCACGCCATCGTGTACGCGGTGCCGCCGAGCGGCGCCGCCGCGGTGCGTGAGCAGGACGCGAAGACCCCTGGCCTCGGCTGGCGGTGTTTCGGCGGGACCGGCGTGGACGGCGCCGAGGTGGAAGAGGGGGACGCGGCGTGGGTGGACACCTGGGCACCGGGCGCCACGGAGGCGCTGCTCACCCAGGACGCCGGCTACAAGCTGGAGCCGGGCAGCCTGCTCATCCTCCAGATCCACTACAACCTGCTGGCCACCGACGGCAAGCCGGCCGGGTCGGACCGGTCGGCGGTGCGGCTACGGCTGACCGACGGCACGCCGCAGACCCGGGAACTCGTCACGTGGCCGGTCGACGCGCCGACCGACCTGCCCTGCGCCGCCGACGAGTCAGGTCCGCTCTGTGACCGGGCGGCCTCGATCGCGGACGTGACGAAGCGGTTCGGGCGGGACGTCGGCGACATGGCGGACCGTCAGGTGAAGGAGTGCGGCCAGAGTGCGCCGAAGCCCGGTGACACCCAGACCTGCGACCACAAGGTGCCGGAGCCGATGACGCTGTTCGCTGGTTTCGGCCACATGCACATGCTCGGGCGGGCCATCAAGGTCGAACTCAACCCGGGCACGGCGAACGCCAAGGTCGTGCTGGACGTACCGCGGTTCAACTTCGACGACCAGCGGCTGATGACGCTGCCGTCGCCGGTGGAGATCGGTCCGGGGGACACGCTGCGGGTGACCTGTACGCACGACGCGGGGCTGCGCAAACTGCTGCCGCAGCTGAGGAAGCTGCCGCCGCGCTACGTGGTGTGGGGCGACGGCACCAGCGACGAGATGTGCACGGGCATCATGACGGTCTCCCGCCGCAAGTCCTGAGGAAGCATCGAACGTGTGAGCTCGCCGAGGTCGACAAAGCCGAAGAAGAGCTGAGCTCACCCACGTACGCACTGAATCGGCCGGGTGAGCCTCAGGTCGTAGGCGAAGATCACGGCCTGGATCCGGTCCCGTGCGCCGATCTTGGCGAGGACCCGCCCGACGTGGGTCTTCACCGTCGACTCCGACAGCGTGAACCGCTGCGCGATCTCGCCGTTGGTGAGGCCGTGGCCGATGGCGACGAGGATCTCGCGCTGACGGTGGGTCAGGAAGTCCAGCCGGGGATCCTCCCGTACGGGCTCGCAGAGGTCGTCGTCGAGCCGGTCGGTGAACGCGTCGAGCAGCCGCCGAGTCAGTGCCGGCGCGATCACCGGGTCCCCGGCGGCGACGGCCCGGATGCCGGCCAGCAGTTCCTCCGGGCGGATGTCCTTGAGCAGGAAACCGCTCGCCCCGGCCCGTAGCGCGGCGAACGCGTACCGGTCCATGTCGATCGTCGTCAGCACCAGGATCCGCGAACGCCCGCCGGCGGCGACGATGCGCCGGATGGCCTCGATCCCGTCGACGCCCGGTATGCGGATGTCCATCAGCACCACGTCGGGATGCAGCTCGGTGATCCGCCGAACGGCCTCGGCGCCGTTCTCCGCCTCGCCGATGATCTCGGTGTCGGGGGTGCTCTCCAGCAGCATGCGAAACCCGAGTCGCTGCAGCGGCTGGGCGTCCACCACGAGCACAGAGATCATGAATGGCTGCCTTTCCGGGTGGCGTGGACAGCCGAACCAGCCGTCCGGCACGGGCCGGCGCTGACCGTGCCGCCGTGGAGCGCGGTGTGTCCGGCCATGCCGGCGAGGCCGGGACCCGCGTCGCCCGGCGATGCCTACTTCATACCGAGCGACCCTGAGACGACTGTTAGAACATGGCGCTCCGGCCGGTTGGCCACGGAGGTGCGCGGGCTGGCGTGCTGGAGCGCGTTGTCAGGGCCTCATGCACGATGCGGTAGGCGCCAGCCGCACGCCGAGGTCCAGCCGGTCGTGGCTGCCGTGTAGCGGTAGGCGAGCCGTCCCCGGAGCTGGCGGCCTACTCGATACGAGGATCGGCCGGACAACGCGGAAGCACCGCGACGTGGAGTCCTGGGCCGAGCGAACGCCGGGCGCTCCACGGAGCCTCTCGTAGGAGCCGGCGCCACGGCTCCGCTGACTCAACCGCCGAGGAATGCCGCGAGTTCATCTGGTACGACGTTTCGTTCAGCACCGCTTGGAACGGTGTCGTCACGGTGATCGCATCGCCGTGGGAGTCGGCCTCCTGAAGCCGGACCAGCCCCACCGGCCATCGCGGACATCGTCGGACCGATCAGGGGTGGCGCCGGGACGCGGGGCTGGTAGGGCCCTGCTCGCGGCGCGCCACGGCACCAGGCCCGCTCGCGCCCAGCCGCCTGGTCAGCACCTCCTCGGTAAGCGCGGCCAGGACGTCCTTCACCGACTCGCGCTGCCGGGCGTCACACTCGACGATCGGCACGGTCGCGTCGACGCCGAGCGCGTCGCGCACCTCGGCCAAGCCGAAGCGCTGTCCGCCGTCGAACCGGTTCACCGCGACGATGAACGGGATCTCGTTCTCCTCGAAGTAGTCGATAGCCGGGAACGAGTCCTCCACCCGGCGGGTGTCGACCAGCACGACCGCGCCAAGTGCCCCGTCGACCAGGTCGTCCCAGAGGAACGCGAAACGGTCCTGCCCCGGGGTGCCGAACAGATAGAGCAGCAGGGTGTCGTCGAGCGTGATCCGGCCGAAGTCGAGCGCCACCGTCGTGGTGGTCTTGCCGGACACGGCCGACGTGTCGTCCACGCCGATCGACCGCTCGGTGAGCTCGGCCTCGGTCACGAGCGGTTCGATCTCGGAGATGGCGCCGACGAATGTCGTCTTGCCCACCCCGAAACCCCCGCTGATCACGATCTTGACGGCTATCGGCGGCGCCGCGGTGTCAGAGAGCGCGGACACGATCCCGGATCCTTTCGATCAGGCTTGTGGAGAGCTGGTCCGGCTGTTCCTCGATCCGCAGGTAGCCCTCGGTGAGCAGGTCGCCGACGATGACCCGGACCACGCCGAGCGGCGCCATGAGCGCCGCGGAGAGGTCGGCCAGGGACTTCGATCGCTGGCACAGCTCGACGATCCGGCGGGACTCGAAACGCAGCGGTGCGGACAGCGCCGCCGGCGCCGCCACCAGCTGGGTCTCGATGCGCAGCCCGTCGTGCACCGGCCGGGTCCGCCCACCGGTGAGCATGAACGGGCGCACCACCGGGTCCTCGTCGTACCGCGGTCGGTGGCCCGCATGCGGCCACTTGTCGTCGGTCATCGCGGCAGGTGCTGCCGGGACTCGGCGATCAGCGCCGGCGTGAGCAGGGTGCCGAACCGCTCGGCCAGTGTGGAGATTTCGTAGCCGACCAGGCCCAGGTCGCATTCGCTGCCGGCGACCACGCCGAGGACGCTGCCGCCGGAGATCTGCGACACCAGCAGGAACCCTCGCCGCATCTCGATCATGATGAGTTTCAGGCCGTCGAAGTCGTACCGGCGGGACGCGCTGCGGGCCAGGCTGGCCAGGCTCGACACGATCGCGGCCAGCTGGTCCGCCTCGGCCCGGTCCAGCCCGTCCGACGCCGCTATCAGCAGGCCGTCCGAGGAGACCGCCACGGCGTCGCGTACGCCGTCGGTCTGGTGGACGAAGTTGCCGAGCAGCCAGTTGAACTGATGGCGGTCGGCAGAAGCGTCAATGCTCATGGTTCCTCCCAGTCTCCTGTCGCCGGCCGGTCACGGCCGTCCCCCGTTGTCCGCCCCGGCCCGCAGCACACCCGCCCGGAACGCGGTGAGCCGCTGGCGTACCGCCTCCGGCGTGTCCGTGATGACCGCCGGCGCGGGGTGCACCTCCACATGCTCCGGTCGCGGGCCGCCGGCGCGTTGCCGGCGCGGGCTGCGCCGACGCAGGCCGTTGACGGTATGTTCGGGTTCGTCCGGCGATCCCTCGACCGGGTCACCGCCCGTCACCACCACGTATTCGATCGTGTCGGAGCGTAGCGGGACGCTCTCCGCCCGCGGCGCCGGGAGGATAGGGCGCGAGGCGGCTGGAGGGGGCGGCGCGACGGTGGCGGCGATCGGCGCCCGCTGGCTGATCACCGCGGCCGGCAGCGCCAGCCGGGCGGTCACCCCGGTCACCGGCGACGGGGTGAGCTCCACCTGGACGCCGATCTCGGCGGCGAGGCGGCCCACCACGAAGTGGCCGAGGAACCGGGCCGGCGCGGTGATGAAGTCGCCGTCGCCCCGCAGCCGCTGGTTGGCGCGCTCCATCTCGGCAGGGGTCATGCCGATGCCGGAGTCGATGACCGCGATGAGGTAGCCGCCGCCGACCACCCTGCCGTGGATCTCCACCTCCATGTCCGGCGGGGAGAAGGCGAGGCCGTTCTCGATGAGCTCGGCGAGCATGTGCGCGACACCGCCCACCACCGAGCCGTCGACGAACACGTCGTCGACCCGCCGCAGCGTTACCCGGCGGTACTCCTCCACCTCGCCGACCGCGGCCCGGATCACGTCGGAGATCGGCAACGGTTCCGCCCACTGCCGTGGACTCGCCGCACCGACCAGCACGAGCAGGCTCTCCGCGTTCCGACGCATGCGGGTGGCCAGGTGGTCCAGCTCGAACAGGTTGGCCAGGCCGGTGGGGCTGGTCTCCTCGCCCTCCAGCCGGGTGATGAACCCGAGCTGGCGGCGTACGAGGTTCTGGTTGCGCCGGCCCAGGTTCGCGAGCGACTCGGCGGTCGCGAGCCGCAGCCGGGCCTGCTCGGTGGCCAGCGCGTAGGCGGTGTTCTGCACCCGCTCCAGCGCGTCGGCGACCTGGCGCACCTCGTCGCTGGCGTCCGGGGTCACCCGGACCGGCGGCGGACGGGTGTCCTGACCGCCCGCGGTGGCCCGGTGCACGGCCTCGGGCAGCGACTCGGCGCCGATCCGGCCGGCCTCCTCGGCCAGGGCCGCGAGCGGGCGGGCCAGCCAGCGGGACGCCACGACGGCCAGGTAGACGGCGCCGGCGAGGCAGAACACCACCACGGCGACGAGCAAGCCGAGCCGGCGGGCGGCCCGGTCCTTGATCGAGGCGGCGATCTCCTGAGCGTAGACGCCCTCCGCCTTGCTGGCCCCGACCATGACGTCGAGAAAGGCGCCGGAAGCCGACCACCAGGCCTTCGGGTCGACGGTCAGGGCACGGCCGTCGGCCGCGGCCAGCGCGGCGTTCTCCATCGCGACGATCTGCTTGCCGGAGGGGGTGTTCAGCACCTGCTTCTGCCCCTCGAGGGCGGCCGGGTTGCCGTACTGGTTGAAGGCCACCACCGCGGAGTCGCGCGCCGACTTCGCCGCGACGAACTGGACGAACTCGCCGGGGCCGAACCGGCCGGCCGAGAAGACGCCGGCGAGAAGCATGCGTTCCTGCGCGGCGGACTCCGTGGACACGTTGAAGAAGCTGAGCGTGGCGTAGGTGCGGCGCAGGTCGTTGTCGTCGACGGCGTTGAGGCCGAAGTCGACATTGATGAGCCGGCTGATCAGGTCGGTGTAGAAGGCGGCCGTGGCGCCGCGGGCGCCGGCCCCGGTGTCGGTGGTGGCACGGATCGCGGCGAGGCCGTCGAGCCGGGCGGTCACCGCCGCGACCCGGTCCTCGACCTCGCCACCCCGGCCGGTCAGGTCCTCGACGGCGGCGCGCTGCCTGTCGACCGACTGGCGGGCCGGGGCGAGCTGGGCGCGGAACGTCGTGGCGCCGCCGAGCAGCCCGACCGCGAGACCGCGCTCGGTCTGCAGGGCGTCGACCAGATCGATCACCGCGAGGTCGAGCGTGACGGCGTGGTCGGTCCGCACCGCGGTGCGGTACTTGTGGATCTCCCCGACCGCGATGACACCGAGCAGGACCAGCGTGGCCGCCACCGGAAGGGCCAGGGTGCGGGCGATGCGGGCGCGGATCGTGCCGCCGGTGCGGTGGCGCGCCAGGGTTCGCGCGATGCGGCCCCGGACGGTGCTGTCGCCGGCGCGGCGGCTGGTCACGAGACGCGCGATGGCGCCGATGCGGCGGCGACGTGCCGGCGCGGCACCCTCGTCGTGGGCGGGCACGGATCAACTCCTCTGCAGGCCTTCTCCCGGATACTCCAGGCCTTTCCCCTGTGCTCGCGCACACAATCGGATCTGCGGTACCTCTCGCCAACCACGCGGACCGTCGAGAGGTCGCGAAAGGATCACTCTCCGCTGATCAATCAGGATCTGCGCCACGATGTTCCTGGTCAAGAGTTCGGTGAAACATTTCTGCGGCATACTGCCGTGCTGTTGCACACCTTCGGCCGGGACGACACGACGATGCCGGCCGAGCGGTGTCCCCGGCCTGCCCCGCGACGGGGCGTGGAGGTCGGTCGGGCCACCGGTGCGACCCCGGTCAGCGGTGACGGCGGTGAGCGCGGGGAGGCTGAGCCTGGCCGTGGACGACAGCGCGACACCGACCAACCCGCCCGTTGGTCACCCCGCCGGGCACCGGGCCGACCCCGTACACCGCGCTCGGTGACTCATCCGCCGGCGGCGAAGGCGCGACCAGCTTCCTTCCCGGAACCCCGAGCGCGGAAGAGTCAGGCGAAACCTTGGCGGAGGGCTGGCAGGACCGACTCGCCGAACGGGATGATGTCGGTGTGGTAGTCCGGGAATATCAGCATCAACCCGTCCAGTTCGGCGGTCGTCATGATGTGCTGGATGTGTTCGGTGATCGTCTCCGGACCACCGGTCACGTAGGCCGTCTGGAACGCTTCTTCCCCTGTGGCGCCCTCGGCCCAATCGCGGGCCGCGTCGAGTGGGATGCCCCACGACGCGCGCATGCCGGCCAGGGCGACCTTGTCGAGGCCCTCGGCATAGTGGGCCGCCTTGGCCGCTGCGGCCGCGTCGGTCTCGTCCAGGACGACCGTGAGCATCGAGTAGGTCTTGACCGCGCGCCCGAAGTCGGCGGCCCGGTCGTGGACCGAGCGGGAGTAGTCGCGCATCTGGCGGAGGTCGTCGGCGCTCAGGAAGGCGCCGTCGGCGTACCGGGCTTGGAACTCGCGCCCCCTTTCCGACCGGCCGGCGCTGATCAAGGTCGGCCGGTCCGCGGGATGTGGGCGTGACTCGCACTCTTGGAGGGTGAAGAAGTCTCCCTTCATCGTCACCTTGTCCTCGGTCCAGAGGCGCATGACCGCGATCAGCCACTCTTCCGTCATCCGGTAGCGCTCGTCGTGCGACAGGTCCGGATCCCACAACCCCATTTGGGCGAACTCGTCGGCGTAGGAGCCGTTGACGATGTTCATCCCGGCCCGGCCGCCCGAGACGTCCTGCAGGGTGGTGAACATCTTGGCTGCGAGCGCGGGGTGGAAGACGTTAGCGTGCACGGTGGCCCAGATGTCGACGGTGCTGGTCGCCTCGGCCAAGGCCGACATCATCGTCATCGACTCGAGCGTGCGGCCCCAGTGGTCGGTGCTGCCGCCGAAGCCCTTCCATTTCGCCATCGACATGATGAAGTCGAGCCCGATCGCCTCGGCGTCGAGCGCCACCCGGCGGTTGTAGGCGTAGGTCGCCTCGGGATGTGGCGCCGACCGGGAGATCATCCAGCCGCCGTTGCCGATCGGAAGGAAGACGCCGAACTCTTTGGCGGCGGCGCTCATGTCGCGGTCGAGATCAGTGCGGCGGGCGCGTCGAGGGCGATCGTGATTCGCACGTCGCTCCGTCCTTTCGGATACGAACGAAGACCCACGCGCACGTCGGTGGCGGTGCCGGCACTGCTGCCTCTCATCGACACTCCCGGAGCCGAGTGTTTCCGGCAAGTAAATCACCTTCGTTCTCGGCCATCGTCCGCATCCGCGACGGAATCGGCAACATCCGCGACGGAATCGGCAAACTGTTGCCCGGCGTCCCGGCCACGGTCCATTCTCAACGGTCGGGTAGCCGACTCGAGGAGCGCGTCAGGTGGTCAGTGAACTCGCGGACAGCTACGACCCGCTCGGCGCGCACGCCGAAGATCCTTACCAGTTCTACGCCGAGGCGCGCCGCCGCGAGCCGGTGTTCTACTCGCCGCGGGTCGACGCCTGGGTGGTGACCCGGTTCGGTGATGTCGAGGCGGTGCTCAAGGACTGGACGGGTTTTTCCTCGGCCAACAGCCTGCGGCCCGTCCGGCAGCTGTACCCGGCGACGCTGACCGTGCTGGCCGAGGGGTTCCCGCAGCTGCCGGATCATGTCACGTCCGACGGTGAGGCGCACCGCCGGCTGCGGTCGCCGTACACGAAGCATCTGACCGCACCCGGCCGGGTCAAAGGCCTGGAGCCGGGTGTCCGGGCGCGGGCCGAGGCCCTCGTGGACGGGTTCGCCGAGGCCGGGAGTGCCGACCTCATCGTGCGATTCGCGAAGCCGCTGCCGCTGCAGACGGCGGCCGCGATGTTCGGGTTCGCCCCGGACGACGTGCCGACCGTGCGGGACGGCAGCGAGTCGGCGTTCCGGCTGGGCAGCGTCGACCTGACCGAGGCCGACGAGGTGGCCGCCGCCCACGCCTTCGTCGCGTTCGAGCGGCTCGTCGCACGGTACGCGCACCGGCGGCGCACGGCCCCGAACGGCGACCTGATCAGTGACGTCACGGCCGCGCTGGCCGACGGCGACGGGCCGCTGACGGCGGATCAGGAGGCGGAACTGGTCACTACCATCAGCAACAGCTTCGGCGCGGCGCACATCACCACCGCGGACCTGATCGGCAGCGCCCTGAAACTGCTGGTCGGGCATTGGGAGCAGTGGGAGTTGCTCACCCGCCGGCCGGAGCTGATCGCCGGGGCGGTCGAGGAGGTCCTACGGTTCGAGACGCCGATCCCCACCATGTTCCGCCGGGCCACCCGCGCCGCCACGATCGGTGGCGTGGAGATTCCGCAGGGGTCGGACGTCCTGGTGGTGTTCGCGTCCGCGAACCGGGACGAGGAGCGCTACCCGGACGCCGAGCGCTTCGACGTGACCCGCAGGCCGGTCCGGCACTTCGCGTTCGGGGCCGGGGTGCATACCTGCGTGGGCGCGGCGTCGGCGCGGGCCCAGGCGCGCGTGGCGTTGCAGGTGCTCACCGAGCGGCTGCCGGGGCTGAGCCCGGCGCCGGGCAGGGCGGTGCCGATCCGCCGCTCGATCAGCGTGCGCGGGCCGCTCCGGCTCGACCTGAACTGGACGACCCGCGAAAATCCATAGTGGACTTACCGAATCGACGTCTATGAGTTTAACTGAGGCCGTGAGGAAAGCACTGGCAGTGATCACCGTCGGCGCCGCGGTCGCCGCGCTTGCCGCATGTGTCAGCAACGACGAGACCGCCACCCCGGCATCCACCGCGGCCCCCGGCGGCAGCACCGGCACCCTGCTGCCCGGTGAACCGGACGTCAACGGTGACGGCAAAGTGATCATCGGGGTGCTCAGCCCCGGCGACATCAACGACAACGGCTACTACCAGAGTTTCGTGGTCAAGGCCGAGGCATTCGCCCAGGCCCAGGGCTGGACGGTCATCAAACGCGGAAGCGTGCCGGTCTCCGAGGCACTCACCGCCGCCCGGGCCCTCTGCCAGCAGAAGGCCGACATGGTCGCGATCGGCGCCAGCGAGCTGAAGGACGCCATCCCGGCGTCCGAGGAGGGCGTCTGCGCGAAGACCGCCTGGTATGTGCCATCCTCCGCCAACGTCCCGCAGACCCCCAGGATCATGCTGTCCAGCGACGACCCGAACCAGTCGATGCTGGTCGCCGGATATGCCGCCGGCCTGCTCATGCAGGCACGGAACACCACCAAGGCGGGCTTCGTCACCGGCCCGGAGGCCGACTTCACGAAGATCGCCTCGACAGCGTTCCTGGCCGGCATCCGCGAGCTCGTCCCGGGCGCCACGCTGGTCACCACGTATACCGGCGACTTCGACGACTCCGGCAAGGCCCGCGAGGCGACGCAGGCGCAGCTCAGCCAGGGGGTCGGGGCGATCTACCCGTACCTAGGGGGCGCGACCGACGCCGCGACCGCGCTGGCCAACTCCGCCAAGGCGGTCACACTGACGCCCGGAACCGACCGGTGCGCCTCCACCAGCCCCGCCTTCGACGTCTCGGTGCTGTTCGATCCCGGCGACTATTTCGCCGCGGCGCTGCAACTGTACGCCGCGGGCAAGCTGGAGATGGGCATCACCAAGACATGGCAGCTGGGGGTGGACCCGTATCCGACCGTGAAGCTCTGCAAGGGCACCCCTGAGCAGAACGCCAAACTGTCGGCCTTCATCGCCGACATCGGCGGCGGCAAGATCGACCCGGTGGCCGAGGTGCGTAAGCTTGGCTCCTGAGCCCGCTGTGCGCCTGCGTGGGATCACCAAAAGGTACGGCGCCGTGGTGGCCTGCGACGGCGTAGACCTGACCCTCGAGCGCGGCGAGATCCACGGCCTGCTCGGCGAGAACGGCGCCGGCAAATCGACCCTGATGCGCATCCTGCTCGGGCTCGAGACGCAGGACTCCGGCGCCATCGATCGTGACGGTCGTGCCGTCACGATCGCAGGACCGAGGGAGGCGGCGGCTCTCGGCATCAGCATGGTGCATCAGCACTTCAGCCTCGTCGACCCGTTGACGGTGTGGGAGAACGTCGCGCTCGGCCGATCCGGGCCGGTCCGGCGCGCGGCCGAGCGGGCCGGGGTGCGTGCCGCGGCGCAGCGCTACGGGCTCGCGATCGACCCGGACGCCCGCGTCGGCACGCTGTCGGCAGGCGAGCGGCAACGCGTGGAGCTGCTCAAATGTTTGCGACGCGATCCGACCGTATTGATCATGGATGAACCCACCTCCGTGCTGACGCGGTCCGAGTCAGCCGAGTTGTTCACCGTGCTGCGCCGGGTCGTCGCGGCCGAACATCGCGCCGTCGTCCTGATCAGCCACAAACTCGCCGAGATCACCACAGCGACCGATCGGGTGACCGTCATGCGCGCCGGGAGGGTCGTCCTGCGCCGGGCGACGACCGCCACGACCGAGGCCGAACTGGCCCGGGAGATGGTGGGCCGCGAGGTAACGCTCGGCGCGGCGGTCGGTGTGCTTCCGCACGCCACCGCCCCGGCGTCCCCGGCGGCGTCGGCGCAGACAGCACTGCGGCTTCGCGGGCTGACCGCGCGGCCCGGCCTGGACGACCTGTGCCTGACCGTCCACGCGGGGGAGATCGTCGGGCTCTACGGCGCCGAGGGCAACGGCCAGAAGTCACTGGGCGACGTCCTCAGCGGGCTGACCGTCCCGGACGCCGGCACGGTGGAGGTGGCCGGTGCCTCTGTCGACCTGCGCCGGCCCGGGGCGCTGTCCGCCGCGGGCCTCGGCATCGTGCCCGAGGACCGGCACCACGCCGGCGTCGTGCTCGACCTGAGCGTCGCGGAGAACCTCGTCATGACCCGGCTCGGCGACGTCAGCGGCCGCGTGTTCATCGACCGGCGGCGCCTGCGTCGGCGGGCACGAGCGCTCGCCGACGAGTACGGCATCACCGCCGCCTCGCTGGACTCGCCGCTGCGCGACCTCTCCGGCGGCAACCAACAGCGTGTGGTGTTGGCGCGCGAGCTTTCCGGCCGGCCTCGGGTGCTGGTCGCCGCCCAACCCTCCCGTGGCCTCGACGTCGGCGCCGTCGAGGACCTGTACGCACGCCTGCGCCGCTGCGCAAGCGACGGCATCGCCGTGTTACTGATCTCCACGGAGCTGGAGGAAATCCTGGCGCTCACCACCCGGATAGCGACGATATTCCGTGGCCGGATCGTGGGTGAGCTGCCCACGGCGCAGGCCGACGGGGAGCGGCTCGCTCTGCTGACCGGCGGCGTGGCGTGACCCGTGCCGGCCCCTGGGTATCCGCCGCGATCGTCACCGCGGCATTGGTCCTGCCCGGCCTGCTCATCGCTGTCACCGGCGGATCTCCCTCCGCAGCGTTGCGGGCGCTGATCCAGGGCAGCCTCGGCGATGCGACGGCCGTCAGCCAGACCCTGCTGTACGCCGCGCCGCTCCTGCTCGTCGCCGTCGGCGCCTGTTGCAGCGCGCGGTCCGGCGTGTTCAACATCGGTCAGGAGGGCCAGGTGCTCATCGGGGCCCTCGCGGGCGCCGCCGCCGGACTGCGCCTGGCCGTGCCGGGACCCGCCCTGCTACTCGTCGTCCTGCTCGCCGCGGCGCTGGCGGCGGGGGCATGGGCGTGGCTCAGCGCACTCATGAACCGGCTGCGCGGGGTGGACATCGCGGTGAGCACGCTGCTGATGACGTTCCTCGCGCAGCAGGTGGTCGCGTTCGCGGTCACGACGCCGTGGCTGTTGCAGGAGTCGCGGCTGGGCGAGGCGGCCGCGCTACCGCAGTCGAACAAGCTGCCCTCAGGTGCGCTGCTCGGCTCCCTCGGCGATCATCCAGGGCTGCAGCTGAACCTCGGGCTTGCGGTGGGCGTTGTCGTCGCGATGCTGGTGGCGGTGGCGCTGGACCGGACCCGGTGGGGATTCCGGCTGACGGTGGCGGGGCTCAACCCGGCGGCGGCGCGGCACGCCGGGATACCTGTCGCGGCCGTCGGCGGCATCGCCCTGGCCGTCTCCGGGGCCCTCGCCGGCATGGCCGGCGCCGTGTTGCTGGCCAGCCCACTGAGCACCAACCGGCTGCAGCCCGACATCTCGATCGACATCGGCTGGGACGGCCTGCTCGTCGCGCTCGTCGCCCGCAACCGGCCGCTGCTCACGATCCCGGTCGCAGGGCTGTTCGCGGTGCTGCGCGCCGGTGGCAACTTCCTGGCCGCGACCGGTGTGCCACCGTACCTGGTCGACGTGGTGAAGGCGCTGCTCACGCTGGCGTTCGTCGCGCCCGCCGTCATGCGCCGCCGGTCGGTGGTCGCATGAACACCGTGGCCGGAGACCTGGAGACCATCCTGTCCAGCGGGATCCGGCTGGCCGCGCCGCTCGCGTTCGCGGCCTGTGGGGAGTACGTCGCCGAACGCGCTGGCACGCTGAACGTCTCCGTCGAGGCGATGATGCTCGGCGCGGCCTTCTGCTCGATCGCCGTCGCCGGTCTCACCGGCAGTGCCACAGCCGGCCTGCTCGTCGGCGTGTTGCTCGGCGCGCTCGTGGGCTCGGCGCACGGTGCCCTCTCGCACCGGTGGCACGTCAACAGCTTCGTCGTGGGTCTGCTGCTCAACGCGCTCGTGCTCGGGCTGACCAGCTATCTGGCCACCGTCGGCAATCCGAGCCGGCATCAGGTCGAACTGGTCAGCGTGCCGGGGCTGCGCGACCTGCCGGTGCTGGGCGCTCCACTGTTCGTCGAACGCTGGCCGGTCTACCTGCTCCTTGCGCTGGTGCCGCTGGCGTGGTGGCTGGTGGAACGCAGCCGCTGGGGGCTGGAACTGCGCGCCGCGGGCGAGAACCCGGAGGCGGCGCACATGACCGGAATCCGGGTCAACCTCCGGCGGCGGCAGGCGTTGCTGTGGTGTGGCGCCCTCGCGGGACTCGGCGGTGCCTACCTCGCGGTGGGTGAGGTGGGTTCCTTCAACCAGAACATGACCGCGGGCCGCGGCTACCTCGTCATCGCCGCGGTCATCTTCGGCGGGTGGCGCCTCGGGCGTACGCTCGCCGGCTGTGCCGTGTTCGGCCTCGCCGACGCGCTGCGCCTGGCCCTGCCCGCGCTCGGGCACACCGTCAACTCACAGCTGCTCATCTCGGCGCCGTATCTGCTCGCCCTTCTCGCGATGCTGCTGTTCACCACCCGTCAGCGGCGGCCGGGAGCCCTGGCCCAGCCCTTTCGGCGTACTCCCTGACGGATACCTGTACGAGCGTCCTGGAGCACCCTGCCCGACCGCGGTACACCCCTGAAGATCCTTGGTCGCTGACTTCTGCACAGGTGGGTCAGGTTTTCGGCTCGGCGGAGCGTGGGCATGCCCGCTGAGTATCGCAAGCGGGTTGCCTGACCAGCCACTTCAGGCGTGGCAGATCGGCCGCGGTACGAACGCCCAGGGGCTGGCCGGACGCGCCCGGAGCGGTCTACGCGGTCGTGGCGATCCCGCCGTCGACGGGGATGACGGCGCCCGTCAGGTATGCGCCGGCCCGGCTGGCGAGGAACACGGCGACACCCGCCATGTCATCGTCGCGGCCGATCCGGCGCAGCGGGGCCGACGCTGCGATCGCCTCGCCGAACTCTTCCAGGGTGGCCGCCATCATCGTCGACGGGAACGGTCCCGGCGCCACGGCGTTTACAGCGACGTGCTGGGGCCCCAGTTCCCTGGCGAGGTGTCTGGTGAGTTGATGCACTGCCGCCTTGCTGCTGGAGTACGAGTAGTTGGGCCGATGGGGGACGTGTAGGGCGGCGATACTGCCGATGTTGATGATCCTGGCGGGATCGTCGGCGGTGCCCGCCCTGCGCAGGGCGGGCAGCAGCGCCTGGATCAGCCAGAACGGCGACTTCAGGTTCAGGTCGACGACCGTGTCCCATGCCTCGTCCGGAAACGTCTCCAGCGGCGCGTCCCAGAGGGCGCCCGCGTTGTTGACGAGGATGTCGAGACGCTCCGAATCGGCGGTGACGAGATCGGACAGTCGCCGGCACTCGTCATGGCGCGACAGGTCGGCGGGGATGGCCCGCACGTCACCGAAGGTGGACAGCTGTTCCTGCGCTTGAGCGCACGCTTCTGCGTTGCGTGAGCTGATGACCACGCGCACGCCCGCCTGCAGAAGGCCACGCGCGATCATCATCCCGATGCCTCTGGTGCCACCGGTGACGAGCGCGCGCTTTCCACTCAGATCGAAGAGTTCTGCATGCGTCGCGAATTGCTTGACTCGCACTTCTCGCCTTCTTCCCGGTGCCGGATGTGGTGCTGCCATCACAACCCACGGTGTGCGCGGGTAGGAGTTACCGCTCTTCGGGGTAATGGCGGTACCTCCCAGCGCACCGCCGCACGGCCTACGGTGATGAGGTGACCGACAGCCAGCGGCATGAGCGGGCCGACGAGGTGCGGGAGTTCCTCAGCACCCGTCGCGCCCGCATCACGCCCCAGCAGGCGGGGCTACCCGTCTTCGGTGGCAATCGACGAGTCATCGGGTTGCGGCGGGAGGAGGTGGCACTGCTGGCCGGGATGAGCATCGACTACTACATCCGCCTCGAGCGCGGGAACTTGGGCGGCGCCTCGGACTCGGTGCTGGATTCCTTGTCCCACGCGCTCCAACTCGACGACGCCGAACGCGCCCACCTCTACGACCTGGCTCGCGCGGTCACCGCGTCCGAGCGTCGGCCTCCCCCCGCAACCGGGCGGATCCGGCCGGTGGTGCTGCGGATGCTCGACGCGATGGCTGGCTTGCCGGCCTACATCTGCAATGGGCGGTTGGACATCCTCGCTGCCAATTCCCTGGGCCAGGCTCTGTATGCCCCGGTCTGCGATTCCCCGTTGTTTGCGCAGCGTGGTCCGGTCAACACCGCGCGCTTCCTGTTCCTCGATCCCGGCTCCGTCGACTTCTGGCCCGAGCGGGAGAAGGCCGCCAACGACTTGGTCGCCTTCCTGCGCACCGAGACCGGCCGCTCCCCCCGGGACAAGGGCCTGACCGACCTGATCGGCGAGCTCTCCGCGCAGAGCGACGAGTTCGCGCGGCGTTGGGCCAGGCACGACGTGAGGTTCCACCACTCCGGGGTGAAGCGACTCCGCCACCCGCTCGTCGGGGACCTGACCCTGTCCTACGAAGCCCTCGGCCTGCCCGCTGATCCCGGGCTCCGGATCACCGTGTACTCGCCCGAGCCCGGCTCACCCGGACGCCAGGCACTCGATCTTCTGGCCAGTTGGGTCGGCTCGACTGCACTCGAGCACTGACAATCTCACCACCTGGAGATCCTTGGTCGCTGACTCTGCACGGTTCGGTGACAGGCCGGTTGACACCGACCTGGTAGGTCCGCTCCGCGTCGCAGGTCGGCGGCGCGGAGCGGACCGGCGGCAGCGCTCCTGTTCCGCCCGTCGGCGTTCGCCGCGTGACCGGCCGAACGTCGCACGGCGCGAACGCCTCATCTGCGGGCCAGTCGTGCCCGATATAGCGGATGGACAATGACTTCCGGCAGAAGGACATATCTGATGTTTGGTCGGCTGGGGCGGCTGCGGGTAGGCGCTCGCTTGGTGGTGTGCCTGGGCACGGTGACGGCATTGTTCCTCGGTGCCGGGGTCGTGGGCCTGGTCGCTCTGCGGGCCCAGGACCGGGCGGTGGCGCATATGAACGACATGCTCCTGCTGAGCCGCGCCGTGCAAGAGATCAAGTATTTCAACTCCGACGTCAGTGGGTGGCAGGTGGCGTACGCCTGGGAGGCTGCGCTCGGTGACCCGGAGAAGGCGGTCAAGCCCGACGCCGCCAGCCGTGCCGGTTACCTGGAGGTCGTCGGGCGGCTGCGTACCCACCTCGCCGGCCTCGACACGACGGCCATGAACGCCCAGGAGCTGAAGACCTTCCAGGCCATCCGCACCGACTGGGACGCGTTCCTCGCGATGGACGACAAGATCGCGGCGATGTTCGCCGAGGGCACCCCGACGTCGGTCGCCAAGGCGAACGAGACCATCGGCGGCGCGTCGTGGGACATCTACTTCCGGATCATGAAGGAAACGCAGGAACTCGTGGACAGCGCGAAGCAGCGCGGCGATGCCGCCGCCGCGGACGCGACGGCCGCGTCCAAGACCGCCCAGATCCAGCTGAGCACGGCGATGGGTGTCGCGTTGCTGCTGGCGGTCCCGCTGGTGTGGGCGACCCGGCGCAGCATCGTCGCGCCGCTGACCGCGGCGGTGGCGACGCTCAAGGCCGTTGCGGGCCGGGACCTGACCCGGCGGGTCGACACCACGACCATGGGCGGCGAACTGCGCGACCTGGGTGACGCGGTCAACGAGGCCGCTGACACGATGGGCACGGCGGTCGCCCAGATCAAGGCCGACGCCGCCCAGCTGGCGCAGGCATCGCAAGAGCTGCGCACCGGCACGGGCCAGATCGTCGCGGGCTCGGACGAGGCCGCGACCGGAGTCGGGAACGCCGCGGCCGCGGCGGAGGAGGTCAGCACCAACAGCCAGACGGTCGCCGCCGCCACCGCCGAGATGGAGATGTCGATCCAGGAGATCAGCCAGAGCGCCACCCAGGCCGCGACGGTGTCCGGCGAGGCGCTGAACGCTGCGGAGGTCGCAGGTCAGCGCGTACGCCAGCTCACCAACTCCTCGACGGAGATCGGCGCGGTGGTGAAGGTGATCAACGCGATCGCCCAGCAGACGAACCTGCTCGCGCTCAACGCCACCATCGAGGCCGCCCGCGCCGGAGAGGCCGGCAAAGGCTTCGCCGTGGTCGCCGGCGAGGTCAAGGACCTCGCCCAGGAGACCGCCCGGGCCACGGAGGACATCAGCAACCGGGTCCGCGCCATCCAGGAGGACAGCACCGGCGCCGCCGAGGTGATCGGCACGTTCGAAGGCGTGATCGAAAAGATCAACCAGTACGTGACGACGATCGCGAGCGCTGTCGACGAGCAGAGCGCCACGACGGCCGAGATGAGCCGCAACGTGGTCCAGACCGCCAGCGGCTCGGCCAAGATCGCCGAACACGTCACCGCGGTCGCCGCCACGGTCCGGCACGCGCACCAGGCCGTGGCCGCGAGCACCGGCACCATCGACGAACTTGCCCGCATGGCGGATCACATGAACGACCTCGCCGCCACCTTCAAGGCCTGACCGGCCGCCCAGCATGGAGAGTTCGCGGATCCTGATCCTCGTGGCTGCCGGACCGTGTTGGCCGGCTGGGGAGCAACCTCGCCGGTCGGCTAACGCGAGGACGGTGAGGCACTGGTGCTGGTCCCCGGCTGGCAGTGCGCCCTGAGATCACCAGACCGGCGGCGGCTCGGCGCCGGCCGGCAACGGTTCCAAGAAGCTGCTTCGGGCGAGGTCCGGGATGTCGGTCCGGCCGGTGCCGAAATAGTCCTGGTGGTACGGGTCGATCACCGACGGGTTCCAGGGCGGGTCACCGGCGTACATCAGGTCGTTGTGGTTGTTGCCGACGTGTCCGGCCCGGGTGTGATGGGATGCGCCCGGCGGGACGAAACCCATGGTGTGCAGGATCTCGTGCAGCATCTTGAACTCGTTGATCTCGATTGTCACTCCGTCCGGGCTGAACCGATCCTCCGCGCACACCACGTCGTCGTAGGCGCCCTGCAGGTACAGCGCCGCCACCCGGCCGCGAAGTTCCGGTGGCCAGGCGCCGCCGCCGCACGAAAAAGTGCTGCTGCCGTCGTACCAGACCGCGTACAGGGTGCGCGGCTCGTGAAAGCCTTGCCGGCGCAACAGGCGCTCGATCCGGTCCCGGACGTACGAACCGTGGTCGGCGATCCGGGCGTCGGTCTCGGGCAGCCGGACCGTGCGCACCGGTTCGTCGGCGAAGCGCAACCGGGCACCGGTCTGCGCGGCGAACCACTCCTGCATCGCCGACAGCGACCCGCTGATCGTGCCGTCGTCGCCGAGGCGGCGGTCGGTGCCGTCGCGGGGCAGCGCGTAGACGCACCGGATGACAAACGGCTCCACCGAGTCCAGGTCGTCGCCCGGCGACATGGGTACGCCGTCGGTGCAGTGGTCGAGCGGTCGCCGGTTCATTGGTTCAGCATTCCCGACCGTACCGTATTCCGCAGGGTGTCCGGTGGGCGCGACGCCGTCCGGCGAAGGAGCCCGGCATCTCGCAGATGCCGTGTCCCGGCTGCCGCCGGGCTCCGGCATGGCCGCGCGCCGCGGCGCCCGGACGGCACATGACCCGGACGGCAGCTCCCCCGCGGTGGGTGAGCCGCGCTCATCCGTCCCGGGTCCATCGTCCTGGGGATACGGCCGTGCCATCCGAAGGCGCGACCGCGGTCGCAGGTTCGGAGGGCACCGGTATGGCCAGCACATCCACCGCCCCGCCCGACGAGGACATCCGGCGGGAGGTGCTCACCGAGCTGAAGTTCGACGCGGAGGTCGGGCAGAGCGAAATCGGCGTCGTCGTCGACGACCGGGTGGTGACGCTCAGCGGGTGGGTGGACAGCCTCCCCAGGAGGTGGGCCGTCGAACGCGCCGCCCTGCGCGTACGCGGCGTCAAGGCCGTGGCCAATGAGATCGAGGTACGCGTGCCAGCCGGCGACAGGCAAACCGATGCCGGCATCGCCGCGTCTGCCGTGCAGGTGCTCGCCTGGGACGGCCGCATCCCGACGAACGCGGTGCAGGTGTCGGTCTCCGACGGCTGGGTCACCCTGCGTGGCGAGGTCGACTGGCAGTATCAGCGGCTCGCGGCGTATCGGGTGATCCGAAACCTGACCGGCGTCCGGGGAATCACGAACCTCATCACGGTACGGCCGGACAACCTCCCGGAGCTCGACTACGTGCAGGACCGGATCGTGTCCGCGTTCCTCCGCAGCGCGGAGTTGGACACGCGCAAGATCACCGTCACAACCGACGGCGGGAAGGTCACCCTGACCGGATCCGTGCGCTCCTGGGCCGAGGCCGCGGCGGCCGAGAGGGCCGTGTGGTCGACGCCGGGCGTGACCGAGGTCGACAACCACATCGTCGTGGGGCGCTGAACCTCCGCCGACGGTACGGCCGAATTCGGCAGGTCGACGCCCTGATCGCGGAGAACGCCGCGCCCGATGCGCCACGCGCTGACGGATCCGCCGGGGCGATGGCCGCCGGAGACGAGCCGGCCCGCGCCGCCGCCCTCGCTGAGCTGATCACCGCTCGCGAAATCACCCGACGCAGGGTGAGTCGTGCTCACCCCGGTGCTGACAACGATGACCACGACGGAAACGCAGCACCGCGTTTCGTCCGGTACGGACCCCGCTCCGTAGCCGTCGCCGACCCGAAAGGACCTGGTTAGCGTGACCATCACCGTTCCCGGCCGTTACCGCCGCTCCTCCACCGTGCCCGCCCGCCGCGAAGACCCGATCGCCGAGTTCGAGCAGCTCCAGGAGCAGATGGGCCAGATCATCAACAGCTTCCTCCGGGGAGACCAGAGCCTCGGTGGCGCCGCCCAAGCGCCGTTCTGGGTGCCGGCGGCCGACCTCGAGGAAACGGACGACGCTTACGTCCTGGAACTCGAAGTGCCGGGAGTCCGCAAAGACGACATCAACATCGAGGTGCGGGACAACGAGCTCCGCGTTACCGGTGAGATCAAGCAGAAGGAGCGCAAGGGGATACTGCGCCGCCAGATGCGGCCGGTCGGGCAGTTCCAGTACGTGGTGGCCCTTCCCGGGGACATCGACCCGGAGCAGGTGCAAGCGTCGCTGCACGACGGCGTACTGACCGTGCGCCTGGGCAAGGCAGCCACCAGCCAACCACGACAGATCGAGGTCCGGGAGAGCTGAGGGCGTGCACGACGTTGTCAGGGCCCCGAAACGGTGGGTGGCGGACGGTGACAGACCTCGTCCCACCGCACGGCCACGACCTCGGGACCGCTGATCAACGAGCAAGGAGGAAGGATGTACGGACCCGTGATCCGTCGAATCGTCCTGCCGAGCGGGGAGAAGATCCCCGTACTGGGGCAGGGCACCTGGCATCTGGCGGAGGTCCGTGAGCAGCGCGAAGCCGAGATCGCCGCGCTCCGGCTCGGTCTCGAGCTCGGCATGACCCTGATCGACACCGCCGAGATGTACGCCGAGGGCGAGACCGAGCGGCTTGTCGGCGACGCGATCGGCGGGCGTCGTGACCAGGTTTTCCTGATCAGCAAGGTGCTGCCGTCGCACGCGTCCCACCAGGGCACCATCGACGCCTGCACGGCGAGCCTGCGCCGGCTCAAAACCGATCGCCTCGACATGTACCTGCTGCATTGGCGGGGTTCCGTGCCGCTCCGGCAGACGATCGAGGCCTTTGTGGAGCTGAAGGAGCGTGGTTGGATCCGTCATTGGGGGGTCAGCAACTTCGACGTGATGGATCTGATCGAGCTGTGGCGGATCCCGAGCGGACCCGACGCGCAAACGGATCAGGTGCTCTACAACCTCGCGCACCGCAGTCCCGAGTACAACCTCCTGCCGTGGTGTCGTGAGCAGGATCTGCCAGTGATGTCGTACTCGCCGATGGACCAGGGTGATCTGCTGTCGCATCCGGCGGTGCGTGGTGTGGCGGAGCGCAACGACATCACCCCGGCCCAGGTCGCGCTGGCCTGGGTGCTCCGGCAGCCGCTGGTCTGCGCGATCCCCAAGTCGGGATCGGCCGCCCGTGTACAGCAGAACGCCGCTGCCGCTGCGATCAGGCTCAGTCCCGAGGACCTGACCGAACTGGACCTTGCGTTCCCGCCGCCGATCAAGGCCCGCCCCCTCGAAACTCTCTAAGGACCGCCATGAATTACCAGACCTTCCTCAGCGCGGTGCAGGATTCGCTGGGCGCCGACCAGGGAACGGCCGAGCGCGCGACCCGCGCAGTCACGAGCGTCCTCGGTGAGCGGATCGGGGCCGACGAGGCCCGTGTTCATGCCGCGCATCTCCCGCCGGAGGTCGCGGCGTGGTTGCACACCGCCGGCGGCGCTCGGTCCTTCGACGCGGAGGAATTCGTCCGGCGGGTCGCCGAGCGGGAGGGAACCGACTTCGACACGGCCGAACGCCACACCATCGCCGTGCTGGGCGCTATTTCGCAGGCACTTCCGGAACAGGAGTACGACCATCTGCTCGCGCGTCTCTCGAAGGATTACGCGCCGTTGCTCCCCAAGGCGGAGGTAGCGCCCACCATGTCGGCGCGTGCTTTCGTCAGCCGGGTCGCGCAGCATGCCGGCATCGACGACGCGTCGGCGCTGCGGGTGGCGGAAGCGGTCCTGGAGACGCTTGCCGAACGGATCACCGCCGGTGAGGTGCGCGACCTCACCGCCCGCCTTCCGGTGCGGCTCCACGGATCGCTCAAGCGGGGCGCTGCCCAGGCCGACTCGACCACCCGCAAGATGACGCCCGACGAGTTCCTGCGCCGGGTGGAGCAGCGCGCCGGGGTCGGCCCTGATCAGGCCCGGGAGTACATCCGGGCGGTGCTCGCCGCCGTACGGGAGGCGACGCGGGAGGAGTTCTTCGACGTGACCGCGCAGCTGCCCGCCGGGTATTGGGATCTTTTCGCGGTGGGACCGGCGCATCGGTGACTCCGCCAATCGACGGCGCCGGTCAGCCCGGTTCCCTGTTCCGCCGCGGTGGTGAACCGTCAGGCGGTCGTGCGCCGCTTCATCCCCGCGAGGTAGAGACCCGCATCGGCCGGGCGCTGCTCGCCGCGCACGCCCGGCACAGCATGGTAATCGAGTGCCCGAACGGACGGAAGGTGGAACAGTGACTGTCACCATCGGCCTGGTCGGGGCCGGCCGGCGCGCGGCGCACGTGCACGCGCCGACGTTGGCCGGGTCGCCCGACGTGAGCTTCACCGGCGTCTGGGCGCCGACGCCGGGACCCGTACGCGAACTCGCCGACCGGCACCACGTCCGGTCGTTCGATCGCTTCGCCGACCTTCTCGATCACTGCGACGCGGTTGCCTTCGCCGTCCCGCCACCGGTACAGGCGGAGCTGGCCACCGTCGCCGCGCAGCGCGGCAAGTCCGTGTTCCTGGAACGGCCGATGGCCGGCGACATCGCCGGCGCCGAGCAGCTGGCCGAGGCGGTGCAGCGGGGCAAGGTGGTCTCGCAGATCGGGCTGGTCTGGCGGTACTCCACGGATGTCCGCCGCTTCCTCAGCACCGAGGTCGGGCGGGTCAAGCCGGACGGCGGCGCGGGCCGGCTCATCTCCGGCAGCCATCGCCCCGGCGGATCCGTCAGCGCGTGGCGCGTCGAGCGCGGCGTTCTCCGCGATCAGGGCGTCGACCTGCTCGACCTGCTCGAAGCCATCCTCGGCCCGATCGTGGGGGTGCGGGCGCACGGCGACCGCGGGGGATGGGTGGGGCTCATGCTCGACCACCAGGTGGGCCGGTTCAGCGAGGCGTCGATGTCGGCGACGGCCGCGCCTGAGACCTTCCGCGCCGACATCGAGATCTTCGGTCCCGGCGGAGGGGCCGCCCTGGATTGCACACGGGCGTCGGGGCCCCATACGTACCGGACGATGTACCAGGAGTTCGCCGACGCCATTCGTAACGGCGGCGCACCGGTGCTCGACGTCCGGCACGGCCTGCACCTGCAGCGCCTGATCGAATCGGCCGACACCGAGGTCCTCCTCGGGACCTGACCGACCCGCCCGCCGTCCGGTCATCAGGTGGCGGCCGGCAGCGAGCGGATGGACGGCCGGACCCGGTGCCGCTTCGGTGGGCCCGCCGGCGCCATCGTTGCACGCCGGCGGGCGAGAACGGGTCGCCCGGGGTGCAGCCCCGAGAGACTCAGTCCACGGCTATGAATCTGAGCCTCTCGGGTCGGGTCACCACTGGGTGGCGACGTAGGTGGTCTCCAGATACTCCTGGATGCCCTCGTAACCGCCCTCGCGGCCGAGCCCCGACTGCTTGACCCCGCCGAACGGGGCGGCGGGGTCGGAGACCAGGCCGCGGTTGAGGCCGACCATCCCGACCTCCAGCCGTTCGCAGATCCGCAGCCCGCGGGCGAGGTCACCGGTGTAGACGTAGCCGGAGAGCCCCATGTTCGTGTCATTGGCCAACCGGAGCGCCTCGTCTTCGTCGGCGACCGGGATGATCGGCGCGACCGGCCCGAAGATCTCGTCCCGTCCCGCCGGGGCGTCCGGCGGGACGTCGGTGAGCACCGTGGCGGGGTAGAAGAAGCCCGCTCCGCTGTGGCGGGTACCGCCGAGGAGGACCTTCGCCCCCGCCGCGACGGACTCGTCGACCCGCCGGGCGACGCCTTCGACCTGCTTGGCGTTGACCATCGGGCCGAGCTGGGTTTCCTCGTCTGTGCCGGGTCCCATGCGCAGCGCGCCCATCGCGGCGGCCAGCCGGTCGGCGAACGCTGCGGCGACCCCCTGCTGGACGAAGAACCGGTTGGCCGCGGTGCAGGCCTGTCCACCGTTGCGCATCTTGGCCAGCATCGCCCCCTCCACCGCGGCGTCGAGGTCGGCGTCGTCCAGAAGGATGAACGGGGCGTTCCCGCCGAGTTCCATCGAGGCGTTGACGATCCGGTCGGCCGTCTGCTTGAGCAGGACGCGCCCGACCCCGGTCGAGCCGGTGAACGACAGCTTCCGTACCCGGCTGTCCGCGAGCGCCCACTCCACCAGCTCCCCGGGCCGGTCGGTGGTCAGCACGTTGACCACGCCGTCCGGGACGCCGGCCTCGGCCAGCAGCTGACCCAGCATCAGCGCGGTCAACGGGGTGTCCTCGGCCGGCTTGAGCAGCACCGTGCAGCCGGCGGCCAGAGCCGGGGCGATCTTGCGGGTGGCCATCGCGGCCGGGAAGTTCCACGGAGTGAGCAGCAGCGCCACGCCGACCGGCCTCTTGAACGTGAGGATCCGGTTGGCACCTGACGGGGCGGTCCGCAGTTCGCCTCCGATGCGTACGGCCTCCTCGGAGAACCAGCGGAAGAACTCGGCCGCGTAGGTGACCTCGCCCCGGGCGTCGCCGCGCGACTTGCCCATCTCCAGCGACATCAGGTACGCGAGGTTCTCGCGCCGGGCGATCATCAGCTCGAACGCGCGGCGCAGCACCTCCGCCCGCTCCCGCGGTGCGGTGGCTGCCCAGCCGGGCAGCGCGGCGGAGGCGGCCTCGACCGCCCGTGCCACGTCGTCCTGTCCGGCGCGGGGCACGCGCGCGATCTCGGCACCGGTCGACGGGTCGAGCACGGCGAAATCGCCCTGGACGCCCGCGGTCCAGCGACCGCCGATGAGCATGTCCGTGGGGGCCCTGGTGGGCAACGTGGCGCTCATGCGTGCGCCGCCAGGGCGGCCTCGATGATGTCGAGTCCCTCGTTGAGCAGGTCCTCGCCGATCACCAGCGGCGGCAGGAAGCGCAGCACGTTGCCGAACGTGCCGGCGGTGAGCGTGACCAGGCCCTCGCGGTGGCAGGCGGCCGAGATCCGGGCGGTCAACGCGGGGTTGGGCTGCGTGGAGCCACCGCCCTGCACCAGCTCGACCGCCAGCATCGCGCCGCGTCCGCGGACGTCGCCGATGACGTCGTAGCTGACGGCCAGATCCCGCAGCCGGGGCAGCATGACGGCCTCGATGCGCTTGGCGGCCCCATTGAGATCCTCGGCGCGCATCGTTTCGATCGCGGCGAGCGCGGCCGCGCAGGCCACCGGGTTGCCGCCGTAGGTGCCGCCCAGCCCGCCGCCGTGCACGGCGTCCATCAGCTCGGCGCGGCCGGTGACCGCCGCGAGCGGCAGGCCGCCGGCCATGCCCTTCGCGGTGGTGACCAGGTCGGGAACGATGCCCTCATGCTCCGAGGCGAACCAGTCGCCGGTACGGCAGAAGCCGCTCTGGATCTCGTCGGCGATGAACACGATGCCGTGCTGGCGGCACCAGTCGGCCACCTTGGGCAGGAAGCCCGGCGCGGGGACGATGAAACCGCCCTCGCCCTGGATCGGCTCGACGATGACGGCGGCCACGTTGGTCTCGCCCACCTGGGCGTGCACCTGCTCGACGAACGCCGCGAACGCCTCCTCGGCGCACCGCTCGGGCCCGGTCGGCCACCGGTACGGGTAGGCCATCGGCGCCCGGTAGACCTCGCCGGCGAACGGCCCGAAGCCATGCTTGTACGGCATGGACTTCGCGGTGAGCGCCATGGTGAGGTTGGTGCGGCCGTGGTAGGCGTGGTCGAAGGCGATCACGGCGGTCCGGCCGGTGGCGTGCCGCGCCACCTTGATCGCGTTCTCCACCGCCTCGGCGCCCGAGTTGAACAGCGCCGAGCGCTTGGCGTGGGTGCCGGGCGTCAGCTCGTTGAGCGCCTCGCAGACCGCCAGGTACTCCTCGTACGGCGTGACCATGAAGCAGGTGTGCGTGAAGTCGCCGACCTGGTCGCGCACTGCCTCCACCACGCGGGGCGCGGAGTTCCCGACGGAGGTCACCGCGATGCCGGAACCGAAGTCGATCAGCTGGTTGCCGTCGACGTCGACGAGGATGCCGCCACCTGCCCCTTCGATGTAGACCGGCAGGGTCGTGCCGACGCCGGACGCCACCGCGGCGCGCTTGCGGGCCTGCAGCTCCTGCGAACGCGGGCCGGGGATCTCCGTGCGCAGCAGGCGGTGCTGGGGAACGGTGCTCACTTCAGTCTCCATGGGATCGTCGTGCCGTGCTGGGAGAGAAAGTCAGAAGTCGATGCTGTGCATGACGTGCTTGATCCTGGTGTAGTCCTCCAGGCCGTACATCGAGAGATCCTTGCCGTAGCCGGAGTGCTTGAACCCGCCGTGCGGCATCTCGGCCACGATCGACATGTGGCAGTTGACCCAGACACACCCGAAGTCCAGCCGCCGCGCGACCCGCATCGCCCGCCCGTGGTCACGGGTCCAGACGCTGGAGGCCAGCCCGAACTCCACGTCGTTGGCCCAGCGCACGGCCTCGTCCTCGTCACCGAACCGCTGCACGGTGATCACCGGGCCGAAGACCTCGGTCTGGCTGAGCTCGTCGTCCTGCCGGAGCCCGCCCACCACCGTGGGCTGCCAGAAGTAGCCCCTGTCGCCGAGTCGGGAACCGCCGGCGAGCACGCTGGCGTGGTCGGGCAGCCGCGACAGCAGCCCATTGACGTGGGCGAGCTGATTGGCGTTGTTCAACGGGCCGTACAGGACATCGGTGTCGGTCGGCGGTCCGGTCCGCGTGTTCCGTGCCTGCTCGGCGAGGGCCGCCGCGAACTCGTCGGCTATCTTCGCGCTGACCAGCACCCGGGTCGCTGCCGTGCAGTCCTGCCCGGCGTTGAAGTACCCCGCGCCCGCGATCCCCTCGGCGGCGGCCTGGACGTCCACGTCGTCGAACACGATCACCGGCGCTTTGCCGCCGAGTTCGAGGTGCACCCGCTTCAGGTCCCTGGCCGCGGTGGACGCCACCTCGTACCCGGCCCGCGTGGAACCGGTGATCGACACCATCGCCGGCGTTTTGTGCGACACGACCGCACGGCCGGTGTCGCGGTCGCCGCACACGACGTTCAGTACGCCCGGCGGGAAGAACTCCGCTGCTATCTCGGCCATCAGCGCGCTGGTGACCGGGGTGGTGTCGCTCGGCTTGAGCACCACGGTGTTGCCCGCGGCGACGGCCGGCGCGAACTTCCACACCGCCATCATCAGCGGGTAGTTCCACGGTGCGACCTGTCCGACCACCCCGACCGGCTCGCGGCGGACGTAGGAGGTGTGCCGCGCCAGGTACTCGCCGGCGCTCTTGCCTTCGAGCAGGCGCGCGGCCCCGGCGAAGAAGCGGATCTGGTCGACCGAGGGGCCGAGTTCCTCGGCGGCGGTCAGCTCGAGCGGCTTGCCGGTGTTCTCGCTCTCCGCGGCCACCAGCTCCGCGCCGCGCGCCTCCAGGGCGTCGGCGAAGCGCAACAGCGCCCGCTGTCGCTCGGCCGGGGTGGTGTCGCGCCAGGTCTCGAACGCCCGGGCGGCGGACGCGTAGGCGCGTTCGACGTCCTCGGGCGCGGAGATCGGGGCGCTGCCGAAGACGTCGCCCGTGGACGGGTCGATCAGGTCCGCGGTACGGCCGTCGGCGGCACCGACCAGCTCACCGTCGATGACGTTCAACACTCGTCGGGTCATGGTGCTCCTCAATGGTTCTATGCGGTGAGGTCGAGGATGGTGCGCAGCCCGACCGCGTTGCGGAGGTCGCCGAGCGCGGCGTCGACGTCGTCGAGTGTCCGAGTGACGCCGATCAGGGCGTCCAGCGGGAGGCTGCCGGATCTGTACAACCGCGCGATGCGGGGGAAGTCGACGGCGGGCACGCTGCTTCCGTAGTTGCAGCCCAGCACCGCTTTGCCGGCATCGGCCAGGTCGAACGGGTCGATGCCGGCGCGTACCCCCTCGGCCGGCATTCCCACCAGGACCGCCTGGCCCCCGCGGCCGACCAGCGTGGGCAGCAGGGCGACGGTCTCGGCTCGGCCGATCGCCTCGAAGGCGTGGTCGGCTCCGCCGCCGGTGATCGATGCGACGTGGGCCGCCAGGTCCGGGTCATCGCCGCGCAGCAGATGGGTGGCGCCGAGGCTGCGCGCGTGCTCGAGCCGCTCCTGGGAGAGGTCGACCGCGACTATCGGGTCGGCCCCCACGAGCGCCAGCCCGAGCAGGATCGCCTGGCCGACGCCGCCGCAGCCGATGACCACGGTGCTGTCGCCGGGGCGCACCCGCGCGGTGTTGAGGACCGCGCCCACCCCGGTCGTCACCGCGCATCCGATGAGCGCGGCCACCCCGGCAGGTACGTCAGCGGGGATCGCCACGGCCGCCGATTCCGGAACGACGGTCGCGTCAGCGAAGGTACCGAGCCCGAGGAACGCGTGCACCGGCGCGCCCTGGGCGTCCGACAGCGAGGTCCGGCCGTCGGGTAGCAGGTGGCTCGTCGACTCCGTCCCGGTGCACAGCCAGGCCCGGCCCTGCCGGCACTGCCGGCAGCGCCCACATTGGGCGTACCAGGAGAGCGCGACGTGGTCGCCGGGGCGCAGTGTGCTGACGTCGGGACCGACGGCCTCGACGATCCCGGCGCCTTCGTGGCCCAGCACCATCGGCAGCGGGGCGGTCCACTCACCGGCGGCGACGTGCAGGTCCGAATGGCACACGCCGCTGGCGGTCAGCCGGACCCGGACGAGGTCCCCGCTGAGCTCGATGAGCTCCAGCGGGGCCTCGACCGTCCGGGCGCCGGCTTCCGTGAGCACCCGTGCTGTGGTCACGGGGTCTCCGCTGCCTGCATGGCGCCCAGTTCCCGGTCGCTGGCCGCCTCGGCGGTCTGCTCGTTCGCCAGGTCCAGGGAGCGGCTGAGCAGGAGGTAGACCACCCCGGTGACGAGCAGTCCGACGAGCCACGCGATGTCGACGCCGCCCATCCGCTCGGCCAGCGGCCCGGTGTAGCTCCAGCTACCGAGCTGCGGCAGCACCATGAAGGGGATCTCGACCAGAAGGCCGATCGCGTAGGCGGTCAGGCCGCGCCAGCCCCACGAGCCGTAGATGCCGCGCGGGTTGAACAGGTCGGTGATGGCGTAGTGCCCGCGACGGACGACGAAGAAGTCCATGAGGTTGGCGGCGGTCCACGGCACCAGCAGGTAGAGCATCAACGTCAGCGCGGTGAACACGGTGCTGACCGAGTCGGTCGTGATCGACTTGGCGATCGCGAACCAGACGACCGAGAGGACCACGATGGTGATCACGCGGGCGGCACGCGTCGGCTTGATCGGCCGGACCGAGTCGACGGCGGTGAGCACCGTGAGCATGCCGCCGTACGCGTTCATGCCCATCGTGGCGGCCAGCGCGAGCGCGGAGAGCAGTGCCACCGCCTGACCCAGGTGCGGGATCACGTTGTTGCCCGCGGTCTGAAGCCCGGCCAGGCCGTCCTCGGCGCCGAGCCGGATCGCCAGCCACGCGCCGAGCGAGATCAGCCAGATCGCCGCCCCGGAGGCCCCGAAGAAGACGGAGGCGATGACCGCACGGGGTTTCGTCGAGGCCGGCAGGTAGCGGGAGTAGTCCGATACGTAGGGCGCGTACGTGATGTTGTAGGCCGCCGACGCGGACAGCTGCGCCATGAAGGCCACCCAGGTGAACCCGTAGTGGGTGTCGCTGGGCGCACCGCCACCGTGGCCGGTCACGATCCCGATGGTCACGATCACCATCAGCGGCAGCGACACGTAGAGCAGGGCGCGGAACGCCTTGTGCACCCAGTCGTGACCGAAGATCGCCAGCACGGCGGCCGCGACGGTGACGATGACGGCGACGAGATCGGCGTTCCAGCCGAACGCGCTGTGCAGGCCGTCGCCGAGCAGGACCTGGTCGGTGACGTTGAACGCCAGGTAGGTGAAGAGCGTGGCGAGCAACGGGATGAGTACGCCGCGGTAGCCGAACTGGGCCCGCGACTGGATCATCTGCGGCAGCCCGAGCGTCGGCCCCTGGGAGGCGTGGAACGCCATGAAGATCGTGCCGATGACGATGCCGAGCGCGCCGGCAAGGATGGTCCAGCCCAGGGAGAGCCCCATGCTGGGACCGATGAAGCCGATCGGGATCGAGAAGTACTGGAAGTTGCCGAGGAACCACAGCGGCGCCTGGTGCCACAGGCGCCCGTGGCGCTCCTCGTCGGGTACCCAGTCGATCGAGCGGACCTCGATGAGTGGCGGCGCGGCGGCGGGCGTCGGCGACAGCTCTGATGCCATCCGGACAACTCCTCAGGAGATGGGTGCCACAGCACGGGGTGCGAAGGTGCCCAATGTTGAACTGAGTTTGCCTATGAGTCAACCATCTTTGCCTGATAGTCAACTCAGTCGTTGTCGGGGACATCCGTTCAGTGCAGTGGTTCGGGGCGAGGATGTCCGGTTGGGCACCGGCGTCCCGGTTCGGTGCCGGTGGCCCGTCAGGCCGAGGTGTCCCACGACGCGGGAGCGATGACCCACATGACCTCCGCGCTCCGGGTGGCGTCGGGATTGAGCCAGCTGTGCGGCTCGCGCCCGGAGAAGGTGATGGTGTCCCCGGCGCCGAGCCGCTGGGTGTTGCTGCTGAACACGACGTCGATGGTGCCCTTGAGGACGTGGAGGACCTCGACTTCGCAGTTGAGCGTGTACAACTCGGCGCCACCGGTGCCCTCCGGTTCGATCACGGACCGGATGACCTGCAGCCGCGCCTGGCCGCGTGGGGTCAACAGCCGCTCGTCGGCGCCGGCGCCGGTCAGCTGGATACGCGGGGCGTCGGACCGACGCACCACATCGGTCTGCGGGGTCTCGAACAGCGTGCCGATCGGAAGAGACAGAACCTCGCAAATGGTTACCAGGGTGGTTACGCTCGGCGAGGTCTCGTCACGTTCGATCCGGCTGATGAAGCCCTTGGTCACCTCTGCGCTGACGGCGACCTGGTCGATGGTCAGCCCCTGTCGCTGGCGGGCGGCGCGCAGCCGCGCCCCGATGCGCAGCCTGCCGTTACTGGGAGAGACCGGGACGGATTTCACCGCGGCACCTTTCCTTGTCGTGCTTTCCCTGCCCCGGCACGGCCGGGGCGCGGCGGGTCCCACCGGGACGCCGGAAGACCATTGGAACAGAAACGCCAGCCGATGACATGTTTACTGCCTTGCAACTTCAGTTGTGCACGTGGCAACATCATCTGGACCGGCGGCGCAACGGTGACGCCGGCGATTGGCGCCGCAGGTGGCCGACCCTCGGAGGGTAGTCATGCAGGTTACGAGGTCCGAGGATGCTGGGCGCGACGTGCCGCTCCGGCGGCCGTCCGTGGGTGTGATCGCGTGAGCGCCGCGGTGCGGTCCGCCGACCACGACGAAGTGCTGGCCGCGGCCCGGACGCTGGTCGCCGCGTTCGGCGCGCATGACGTCGCACGGTATTTCGCCAGCTTCGACGAGAACGCCAGCTTCGTGTTCCACAACAACGACGAGGTGATCACCTCCCGCTCGCGTTACGAGCAGATCTGGCGCGGGTGGGAACGGGACGGATTCAAGATCCTGGGGTGCCGCTCGCTCGATCAGCGGGTGCAGGTGGTGGGCCCCGACGTCGCCATCTTCACCCACCGCGTACGCACGCGCGTGGCGGGAGAAGCGGCGGAACTACGGGAGCGGGAGACGATCGTGTTCCGCCGTGACAGCGGCGGAACGTGGCTCGGGATCCACGAACACCTGTCCGTCGACCCTCGCACCGCAGACGCGTGACGGGATGACACCGGTACAGGTCGCCTGTTGTCAGGTCCGACTAGCGGTCGGAGACGTCGACGGCAACCGGGACTTGCTCCGACGCGCCGTCGAGGCCGCCGCCGCGGCGGGCGCCCGCATCATCGTGCTCCCGGAGCTCGCCAACAGCGGCTACGTCTTCACCGACGCCGCCGAGGCGCGGTCACTGGCCGAGCGGATCGACGGGCCGACGGTCAGCGGGTGGAACGAACTCGCTCGGCGGCTCGACGTGCTTCTCGTCGGAGGGTTCTGCGAGCTGGACGCGGACGGCCGGGTGCGCAACTCGGCCGTGGTCGTGGACGCCACCGGGGTCCGGGCGGTCTACCGCAAGGCGCACCTGTGGGACCGCGAGAAATTCGTGTTCACCCCGGGCGACGCCGCGCCGGCTGTGGTCGACACCGCATACGGGCGCATCGCGGTGATGATCTGCTATGACCTGGAGTTCGCGGAGTGGATCCGGCTGGCGTCGCTGCGGGGGGCACAGTTGCTGTGCGCCCCGGTCAACTGGCCGCAGTTGCCACGACCCGAGGGCGAGCGGCCGAGCGAGATCGTCCGGGTGCAGGCGGCCGCGGCGACGAACCGCGTTTTCATCGCGGTCGCCGATCGGGCCGGCGACGAGCGGGGTGTCGGATGGGTGGGCGGGACAGTGATCGTCGACCCGGACGGCTGGCCGCTGCGCGATCTCGTCCTCGGCCGCGAGGCGACCGTCACGGCGACGCTCGACCTGGACGTGGCCAGGGACAAGCACATCAGCGAACACAATGACGTACACGCCGACCGGCGTCCGGAGCTGTACACCGCCCTGACGCGCACGCACATCGAGGACTTCCATGACTGAGAACCCGCCCCGCGTCCTCTCCGGCGGCCACGTCGGCCCGGTCGACGCCAGCGTCCTGCCGCGCTTCGCCGGCCCCGCGACGTTCGCCCGCCTGCCTCGTATCGACGAAGTGTCCGATCTGGATGTCGCCGTCGTCGGCGTACCGTTCGACGCCGGAGTCAGCTACCGGCCCGGCGCGCGCTTCGGCACGTCCCATGTGCGTGAGTCCTCGCGCCTGCTGCGCCCCTACAACCCCGCGCTCGACGTCGAACCGTTCGGCCGCCAACAGGTCGCCGACGCCGGCGACATCGCGGCCAACCCGTTCTCGATCGAGGAGGCCATCACCGAGATCGAGAGGGGCGCACGGCACCTGCTCGAACGCTCGAACCGGCTGCTCACCATCGGCGGGGACCACACCATCGCGCTGCCCCTGCTGCGGGCCGTGGCGGCCAAGCACGGACCGGTGGCGGTGGTGCACTTCGACGCCCACCTCGACACCTGGGACACCTACTTCGGCGCGGCGTACACGCACGGCACCCCGTTCCGTCGGGCGTCCGAGGAGGGGATTCTCGACAGGTCCGGCTGCATGCATGTCGGTATCCGTGGCCCGCTCTACTCGTCGGCGGACCTGACCGACGACGTCGAGCTCGGGTTCCAGATCGTGCACGCGCGGGAGATGGAGGACATCGGTACGCGCGGTGTCGTGGAGCGCATCCGGGAGCGGGTCGGTGACCGTCCGGTCTACGTCTCGGTCGACATCGATGTCCTCGATCCGGCCTTCGCGCCCGGCACCGGCACGCCCGAGTCGGGCGGCCTGCTCAGCCGTGAACTGCTCGCCATCCTCCGCTCGTTCGCCACGCTGAACCTGGTCGGCGCCGACATCGTCGAGGTCGCGCCCGCGTACGACCACGCGGAAATCACCGGCATCGCCGCGTCCCACGCCGTGTACGAGCTCCTCTCCGCCATGGCCTTCCGCGAGGCCGACACCCGTGTCGGAACGGTTGACGCGTCGACCCGCGCTCCGCAGTTCCGTCAGAGCGCGCCGGCGGGTAGGTCCGACGCAGCGGCGACCGGTGGCCCGGCCGGGGCTTCGACGACAAGTTCCTCGTAACCACGCGGGCATCCACTCCGGGCTGCTGCCACTAGATGATCGAGTCCTAAATCCGGGCTGGTGGGAGGGGACTGCTGACATCGACACCCTTCCGACCGCACTGTACGTGCGTGAACGGCACCGGATCCGCTGGGCGCGCGGCCGGCGGCCGGGTCGGCAGGCAGCAGGGCGGCCCGGCCGGGGCTGAGGTACGTCACTCGGCCGGTCCACGGGTCGCGCGGGCCGGGGTGCCGGGCTTGCGCGCCTGCCACAGGTCGGCGTGTGACCGGGCGGGTGCGCCGCATCCAGCGGGACCGGCAGCTCAAGAGTGAGCTGTGTCACCTGTAGCGATGGAACGCGCGCCGCACATGTGTGGCCCGGACGCGATCACGCCGCCGGGATCACCAGGAGCAACCGATGAAGACAGCCACTCTCGCCCGAACGGCCGTGCGAGGTGACTCCGGCCTCGCGCCGAAACGCAAGCCTCGTTTGTACGCGCTGGACGCATTGCGGCTGGTGTGCGCGCTGGCGGTGGCCGGTTATCACTTCGGGGACTCCTGGCGGTTGGACGGGGTGCATCCACCCGCGTACTTCCTGCCGGACGCAGCGCCGGTGTTGATTTACGGTTTCCTGGGCGTCGAGGTGTTTTTCCTGATCAGCGGGTTCGTCATCCTGATGAGCGGTTGGGGACGCACCGTCCGCGAGTTCGGGGCCTCCCGCGCCGCCCGGCTCTACCCGGCGTTCTGGGCGTGCGTACTGCTCACCGCCGTGGTGAGCACGCTACTGCCGATCGGCGGCGGACTGCCGTTCGCGCCCCTGCCGGGCGGCCCCGACGTGCTGGTCAACCTGACGATGCTGGCCGAGCCGTTGAACAGGCCGCTGGTCGACACCGTGTACTGGACGCTCTGGTGTGAGTTCCGGTTCTACCTGATCGTCGCCTGCATACTCGCCGCCGGGCTCACCGGTAAGCGGGTGCGGCTGCTCGGCGCCGGGTGGCTGACCGTCGCCGTGCTCATGCCGGCCTTCCCGGGGGCGCCGCTCAACCAGGTCGTGATGCCCGACTTCGCGCCGTATTTTGTCGCGGGAATGACCATGTTCCTGCTGCGCCGTGACCGCTCCGACCGGTGGTCCTGGGCGCTGCTGACCGCCTGCTGGCTGGTCAGCCTGCACCACGTGCACCTACGGGCGGTGGACCTGCGTCCCGGCTTCGAGGTCGCGGTCTGGCCGGCGCCGGTGCTGCTTACCATGGCGTACGGTGTCCTGCTCGCCGTCGCCCTCGGCGCCACCGACCGGATCACCTGGGGATGGCTGAGCACGGCGGGCGCGCTCACGTACCCGTTCTACCTGCTGCATCAACGGATCGGTTACAGCCTTATCCGTACCTTTCACACCTCAACCGGCCTGCCCGTGCCGGTACTGATCGGGGGAGCCGTCCTCGTCCTGCTCACCGCGGCATGGCTCATCCACCGCCTCGTCGAGCGTCCGCTCGCACCCTTCGTCCGCACTCTCGTGGGGGGCCGACAACGACCGATCACAGCAGATCGAGCGACGCGAGCGTGAGGGGAACCGTGAACCGGACAACGGCGGACGCCGAAGCCGCCTTCCGTGAGCTCTTCGAGGCCGTGTACGACGACCTGCTGGTGTTCGTCGAGCGCCGGACGGATCTCGTCGTGGCTGACGACGTGGTCGCCGAGACGTTCCTGGTCGCCTGGCGGCGCCTGGACGACGTGCCGGACCCCCTCGACGAGGCCCGTGCCTGGCTGTTCACCGTCGCCCACAACCTGCTGCGCAACCGTCAGCGCAGCGAACAACGGCAGCGGAAGCTCGCCCTGCGTATCCTGCGCGAACCAGGAGGGGACACCGGCGGCGAAGCCGACGCCGCGGCAGCCCATGTCGACCTGGTCCGGGCCTGGCGGCATCTGTCCCCCGCCGATCAGGAAGCGCTCACGCTCACCGCGATCGAGGACCTCACCGGGCCTCAGGCCGCTCATCTGCTGGGCATCTCCCGGACGGCGTTCAGCCTGCGCCTGCTACGCGCCCGCCGCCGCCTGCGCCAGCACCTGCGTCAGCTGCCGGATGCCGAACCAGCCCCTCCCCCCGCGCCCGCCCGCACCGCGTCACCAGGAGGCCCCGCATGACCAACGACGAACTCGACCACGCCATCCGTTCCGCCGCCGGCCCGGCGCCCGTCCGCGTCACCCAGGCTCGGGCCCGGGAACTGCTCGAGGCCATCGTCACCACCGACCGGAGGGCAGGGGTCGAGCCGACGGCCATCCGCGCCCGGCGCCGCCTGAGAATCGCCGGCGTGGCGGGGGCGATCACGGCGGGGTGCGCCGTGGTTGCCGGTCTGGTCGCCGGCGGGCCCGCGTACGCCTCCTGGACCCCTGATCCGGGTCCGGTCTCGGCCGCCGAGGCCCGCGACATCGTGGCCAAGTGTGTGCCGGCGCAGGAGACCGGCGCCGCGCGGATCGTCGTCGGTGAGACCCGCGGTGACTACGCGTACATCAATGCCGTGACGCCGAGCGGAAGCCGGACCTGCTTCCGCGACCGCAGCGGGGACGTGCGCGAGGCCAGCATCCTTACCGCGCTGACCAGCGCCGAACAGCTGGGAGCCACCGGCGTCGAGCTGTACACCTGGGGTCAGCTACGCACCGACGAGGGTTACATCCGGCTGATGGCGGGACACCTCGGCTCCCAGATCACCGGTGTCGACATCACCCTACGGGCAAAAAATGGCGACTCGTCCCGAACGGCGCACGCCACCGTCCGCGACGGCTACTTCGCCGCCTGGTACCCGGAAGGCCGCGACGAGGCCAGCAGCAACACCACCACACTGACCCTGCGCCTCAGCGACGGCAGCACCGTCAGCAACCTGTCTGCCGGCCAGCTGTACGAGCACCCGAAGCTCGACTGACATCGCCGTCGCCCGCACCAGCGGCCTGCGCACACCGCGACCGGGGCGCGGCCGGCAACGGGTCATTTCCTCCCACCCGCCTCGCCCCTGGAGGGATTCGCACACGAGATTTCGGCGATCGCCGGGAATTCATTTCGTCACCGAGGGCACCGTATACAAACACATCCGCAGCGTTTTCGCCAAACTCGGGCCGGCCCCCGACGGCCGTGCGATCGTCGGGTCACCGCGGTCTTGCGGTATCCGAGGGATTCCCGTTGAGTATCGGTGATAAAACGGTGACGGCGATTCGGATGCTGGGGGTTCGCGTTGCGCCACGACGGCGGACCACTTCGGATCGGACTGCTCGGCGCGGCCCGGATCAGCCGGGTGGCGCTGGCCGAGCCGGCCCGCACCGGGCAGGTCCGCCTGGTGGGGATCGCTGCCCGCGACCGCCGGCGCGCCGAGGAGTTCGCCGCGGAGCACGGTGTCGAGCAGGTCCTCGAGTCCTACCCGGCGGTGATCGGCTCGCCGGTCGTCGAGGCCGTCTACAACCCGCTGCCGAATGGGCTGCACGGGCGGTGGACCCGGCGGGCCGTCCAGGCCGGCAAGCACGTCCTGGTCGAGAAGCCGTTCGCCGCCGACGCCGAGGAGGCGGCCGAGGTCGCCGCGCTGGCCCGCCGGGCCGGCGTCGTGGTGCTGGAGGGGTTCCACTACTACTACCACCCGGTCGCCCGGCGGCTGCGCGCCGCCCTGGCCTCGGGTGAGCTGGGCCGGCTGCGGCACGCGGAGGCGGTCTTCCACCTGCCCGCGCCCCCGGACGACGACGTCCGCTGGTCGCTGCCGCTGGCTGGCGGCGCCACCATGGACCTGGGCTGCTACTGCCTTCACGCCCTGCGCGGCCTCGCGCCCTGGGCCGGCGGCGAACCTGCGGTGGTCGCTGCCCGGGCCGAGATCCGGGCCGGCCGTCCCGGCGTCGACGAGCGGTTGTCCGCCGACCTGCGATACCCGTCCGGGGCGACCGGGACGATTCGCTGCGACATGGCCGCAACGGTCCGCCGCGCGGTCTTTCGCCTGGTCGGCACCGCGGGGACGATCACCGCCACGGAGTTCGTCAAACCACAGGTGGACGACCGGGTGGTGGTCGAGATCGGCGGCGCCCGGCGGGTGGAGCACCTCGGTCGCCGATCGACCTACGCGTACCAGCTGGCCGCGTTCACCGCGGCGATCCGGCACGGCGCCCCGGTGCCGACCGGCGCCGACGACGCGGTCGCCACGATGCGCCTGATCGACGACTGCTATCGGGGTGCGGGGCTACCGCTGCGGCCCCGTTCAACCGAGGACATTCCGCGGTCGCACATCGGTGACGTGCAACCGTCGGAATAGGCGCGCTTGTCCGCCCGGACGCACTCCTTTACTCTCGGGCCAGATAGCGCAATTCCGGGATTTGAAATGGCGCGAAAACAATTCTTGAGACAGCTTTCAAAGGTCGAGGAGACGGCGGTATGACGGACAACGGCTCGGCCACGCTCGCCCCGATCGTGTGCTGCCTCGATCAGCGGTACATCGTGGCCTTCTGCGTGCTCCTGGAGTCCCTGGCCCGCGGCAACCCGGACTCGGTGCCCGACTTGCGGGTGGTCGTCCTGCACGAGGGACTGCCCGCCGACGGCGTCGACCGGATCACCGCCCACGCCCGGCGGCTCGGGCTGCGGCTCGACTGCATCCGGATCGACGCGCCGGACGAGCGGTACCCCAGCACCACCGACGGTCCGCACGGGGACCAGCTCACCCGGTCCATCTACCTGCGGCTGATGATCGCCGACGTGCTCCGGGACGTGCCCCGGGCGCTCTACCTGGATTCGGACATCCTGATCCGGCGCGACATCCGCCCGCTGCTGGAGCTGCCGATGGACGGCTTCGCGATCGCCGCGGCCCAGGACCCGATCCAGCCGACCCTCGGCGAGGGCTACACGTTGCCCGGCTGGCGCGAGGAGGGCATCCCGCCCAGCCGGGAGTACTTCAACTCCGGGGTGCTGCTGCTGGACCTGGACGTCTGCCGCAGCCAGGGGGTGCTCGACCGGGCCAAGAAGTTCCTGGTCGACTACCCGGAACGCGCGATCTGCCTGGACCAGGACGCGCTCAACTGGGCGGTCGACGACGCCTGGCTGCGCCTGGACCGCTACTGGAACACCTACACCGCGCAGGCGTACGCCTCCTCCACCGCCGGCCCGGAACGCCTCACCCGCGTCCCCATGGAAGTGGTCCGGCGCAACGAGCAGGAATGCGCCCTGCTGCACTTCGCCGGTCCGCGGAAACCCTGGCTGGACAGCGAGGCCGACAACCCCACGCCGAGCTACCGGGACTACCGGGAGTTGCTGGCGGCGGTCCGGGCGTCCGAGGCGATGGCGGCATGACTGACCGGCCGATCCGGGACCTGGTCGTCGAGGTCCTCCGGCAGTGCAGCGGCGCCACCGAGGCCGAGATCACCGGCGCCCGCAACCTCTACGACGACGGCGTCCTGACCTCACTGTCGCTCGCCTACGTGGTGGTGGAGCTGGAGAGCCGGCTCGGTCTCGCGCTCATGGACGACCTGCACGTGCCAGAATGGACCAGCGTCGATTCGATCACCGGCTTGCTGGCCCGGGCGGGCACGCCCGCCTCGCCAGCCCGGCTCGAACCATGACCGGCCCGCTGCGCGACTGGGCCTGGAACGGCGACCGGGCGGCGACCCCGGACGATCTCGGGGTGCCCGGCGACCTGGACGCCACGACGCTTCTCCTCGAGCGCAACGTGACCCGGGGCCTGGGCTCGGCGGTCGCGGTCCGGGAAGTCGGCGGTGACGTGCTGACCTACCGTGAGCTGCGCGACCTGGTCACCGAGACCGCCGCCGGCCTGCCCTGGCCGCCCGGTTCCCGGGTGGTCGTCCATCTCGGTCACACAGTCGAGTTCATCGTCTGCGCGCTTGCCCTGCTCCGGGCCGGCCTGGTGCTGGTCCCGGTGCCGTCTACGGCCGACCTCCGCGAGATGCTGGAGATCGTCGAAGACGCCGGGCCGGTCGCCGTCCTCTCGCACCGGGCCCGGGAGTTACCGTCCGGCTGCGACGTGGTCCAGGTCGGCTGGACCGGACCACTCACCGAGCGGCTGGCGGCGCTGCTGGTTCGGCCGGACCGGCGTGGCCCGGATCGGCCGCGACGGCGCACCGACGAGGCGTACTGGCTGTACACCTCCGGCACCAGCGGCCGACCGAAAGCGGCCCGTCACCGCCACCAGGACATCGCGTGCGCCGCGGTCCTGTGGGCGGGCAATGTCCTGGACCTGGGCCGGGCCGAGAAATGCCTGTCGCTGAGCCCGGTGACGCACAGCTTCGGCCTGGCCGCCGGCTGCCTCTTCCCGCTGTGGGCAGGCGCCGAGGTGGTCGTCGTACGGGCCACCCACCACCGGGCGATCTGGCAGGCGATCCGGGACGAGGGCGTCGGCCGGCTGTTCGGGGTGCCCCGGCACTTCCTGAGCCTGCTGGACCGGGCTACCCGGGACGGCCACCGGATCCGGGCGGCCTACTCGTCCGGCGAGTACCTGCCGCCGGAGCTGCAACAGCGCTTCACCGAAACGCTGGGGGTGCCGCTGCTCGACGCGATGGGCTCGTCCGAGACGTTCACCAACCCGATCAGCAGCACCGCCTCCGCGTGGCGACCGGGCAGCAGCGGCCGGGTCATCCCCGGGGTGACCGCCCGGTTGGTTGCCGGGGGCGCGGTGGTGGAGGGGGCCGGCACCGGCATCCTGGAGATCGCCTCCGCGGCGAACGCTTTCGGATACTGGAACCGGTCCGCGGCCAGCAGCCGGACCTTCCGCGACGGGTACTGCCACACCGGCGACATCTTCCGCCGGGACGCTGACGGATTCCTCTACTACCAGGGCCGCGACTCGTCCCGCTTCAAGGTGTTCGGCGAGTTCGTCGACCCGCTGCGGCTCGAGGTCGCCGCCCGCCGGGTCCCTGGGGTCATGGACGCCGTCGCGTTCGAGGTGCCCGGCCGGGGTGGTCTGGCGGCCTGTGGGATGGCGTTGATCCTGACCCCGGGCACGGACGAGCCGGGGACGGCCGGCGCGGTCCGGGCCGAGGTGCTCAGCGGCGTCGGCAACTTCGCCGTGCCGCACAGCGTCTTCGTCGTCCCGGAGTTCCCCACCACGCACAGCGGGAAGCTGCGCCGCGCGGCCATGGCCGCGTTCGCGCCCGCGCACGGACGAACGTACTGACGAGCCGAAGGAAATCGCCGAATGCTCCACGAGCCGATCCGGGTCGCCGTCACCGGGACACGTGACATGACGGCCCCCGCCACCTGGTCGCAGCTGGGCATCTGGCGCACCATGCGGAAGACCCGGCCGGACGAGGGCAGGATGAACATCCGGTTCGTCCTGCCGGTGCCGGGCGGCCTCCGGATCGAGGACGTCGGGCGGGTGGTGTCGGCGACCGTCTCGGCCCACGAGGCCCTCCGCACGCTGCACCCGCTGTCCCCGGACGGGCAGCTCACCCAGGTTGTCACCGGGCGCGGCGAGCTGCCGCTGAGCGTCGTCGACACCGGCGGCGAGGATCCGGCCGAGCTGGCCGACAAGCTGGCCGACGTCCCGTTCGACCACGCCCGCGAGGTGGCGTCCCGGTTCGTCGTTCTCGCCGACGGCGACCAGCTGCTCGGTGTGCTGGTCGTGCTCTCGCCGCTGGCCGTCGACTGGGTGGCCGAGCAGATGGTTCGCCACGAGCTGACCGGGCGGCTGGCTGGCCGGTGGGCGGCGCGGCCGCCCGGCGGGCTCAGCCCGGTCGACCTGGCGCTGGCCGAGAACTCGCCGACCGGCCAGGCCGCCAACCGGCTCGCGGTCGCCCGATGGGCCGAGTTCGTCGACAGCCACGACCCCACCAACTTCCCGGTACGAGGCCCGGCGCAGCCCACCCCCCGGTGGACCGGCGCGGTCCTCCGCTCGGCCCGGATGGCCTCGGCCGCCGGGCAACTGGCCCGCGATCTCGGCGTCAGCGTCTCCGCCGTGCACCACGCCACGTCCGCGGTCCTGATCGCGGCGTTGTCCGGTCGTCCGGTCGCGGTCATGCACAACATGACCTCCAACCGGGCGACCCGCACCGAGGCGGAGTGCCTCGGCCGGCTCGCCCAGGCCTCGGTCTCCGCCGTCGAGGTCGCCGCGCACTCGTTCCGCCAGGTGGTGCTGCACACCGCGAGCGCCGGTGTACGCAGCTACGCGATGGGTCACTACTCCACCTCCGACGTCGACGCGGTGGTCGACGCCGACCTGTTCGACGGCTATCACAACAGCCGGTTCCACCGGTTCCCGCAGCCGTTGGAGCCGGCCGGAGGCGAGGCGGTGGGGCCGGACCCGACGATCACCGGCTGCCAGCCGCTGAGCTTCAACACCCACCAGTTCAAGGCCGAGGTCAGCCACGAGGCGGGCGAGGCGCACTGGACGCTGGTCACCGACCGGTGGTACCTGCCGGTGTCGGCGCCGGAACGGCTGCTGAGCGCGATGGAGGCGCTGGTCGTCGAGGCCGCCCGGAATCCCGTCGCGACCTCCGCCGTCTCGTTCGTCGACCGGTTGCTGTGAACCCGTCCGCCCCCCGACCCGAATGGAATCGCCCCTGATGTCTGCTGCCTCGTTGTCAGCGCGCGAACCGCACCGCGCCCGGGAGATGGCCGAGTCGTTCGGCGTGGACGCGGAACGGTACGACCGCAGCCGCCCGCGTTACCCGGACGCACTGTTCGAGCGGATCCTGAACGCCGGCCCCGGTCGCGATGTCCTCGACGTCGGCTGCGGCACCGGGATCGCGGCGCGACAGCTGCAGGCGGCCGGAGCGACCGTGCTCGGGGTCGAGCCGGATGCGCGGATGGCCGGGTTCGCCCGCCGGCACGGCACCGACGTCGAAGTGGCCACGTTCGAGACCTGGGAGCCGGCTGGCCGGGATTTCGACATCGTCGTCGCGGGGCAGAGCTGGCACTGGGTGGACCCGGTGGCCGGCGCCGACAAGGCCGCCAGGGTGCTGCGGCCCGGCGGCCTGCTGGCCGTGATCCGCAACGACGGCCAGATCCCGCCGGCTGTGGCCGACGCCGTCGCCGGCGTCTACCGGCGGCTGCTGCCCGGCACGTTCGCTGCCGACGCGGTGACCCGGTCCGCAGCCGACACGTACACCGTGCAGACCGCCGGCACCGTCGACGGCATCCGGCAGACCGGTCGGTTCGGCGAGCCGGACCGGTGGAGCGTCACCTGGGAGCAGCACGTCGACAACGACGACTGGCTGGACTTGCTCCCGACCAGCGACGGGCACACCCTGCTGCCCGCCGCCGAGCTGGCCGAGGTGCTGTCCACGCTCCGGACCGCCCTGCACGCGCTCGGCCCCGGTTTCACCATCCAGTACGTCACGACAGTGTTCGCGGCGACCCGGAGCCGGTGAGTCCCGCGCCCGACACGCAGGCGGACGACCACACTGCTAAGGAGAGTGAGCCAGTGGGCCAGGCGACGGAGTACGCCAGGTATCTGGGCATCCGCGACCGCCGGCTGTCGCTGCCGCCCGCGCGGCTGATGGAACGGATCGCGAACCGCTCGGTGCTGGTCACCGGGGCCACCGGATGCGTGGGCACGGCGCTGCTACGGCAGCTCTCGCCGTTGCGGCCGGCCCGGCTGGTCGGCATCGGCGTGGACGAGCCGGCCGAGCCGCTCCCCGGCGTTGAGTACCACCACGTCGACATCCGGGACACCACCGCCCTGCGCGCGCTGTTCCGGCGCAGCCGGCCCGACGTGGTCGTCCACCTGGCCGCCCAGCGTGATCCGGGGCTGGCCGAGAGCCTGGTCGCCCAGACCGTGACCACCAACGTCATCGGTACCGCCAACGTCATCGAGCAGAGCTTGGCCTTCGACGTGGAGGACCTGGTGTACGCGTCGACCGGCAAGGCAATGCGGTTCTACACCCGGGACGTGTACGCGGCCAGCAAGAAGATCGCCGAGTGGCTGGTCGTCTCGGCCGGAACCGGGCACCGCCCCGCGGTGACCGTCGCCCGCTTCACGCACGTGGTCGACAACGCCATCGTCCTGCAGAAGTTCCGGGACTGGTGCCGGTCGGGCCAGGCGCTGCGGCTGCACGATCCGTCCGCGCTGTTCTACGCCCAAAGCGCCGGCGAGGCCGCCGAACTGCTGCTCGGCTGCCTGCTGGCGGCACGCAGCGGGCAACCGGCGCTCTGTGCGATCCAGGACCTCGAATGGCCGTTCCGGCTGCGTGACATCGCCGAGGGCGTGCTCGGCGAGTTCGGCAACCCGCCGGCGATCCACATTGTCGGAGAACAGCCCGGATACGAGCAGGGCGCCTGTCCCGGCCTGTACGACCCGGCTCTGTCCGGCGACATCAGCCCACTGCTCAACGCGGTCGAGGGCCGCTCCCTGCTGGACGCCGGCGTGCCCGGGGTCGACGTGGTGGCGGTGGCCACCGAGAAGGGCTCGGCGATGGACGAGCAGATCGCCCAGTTGCACGAGGCCCGCCTGGACGCGAGCACTCCCGAGCCGGCCGTGCGGGAACTGCTCGACCGGACCGCCCGGCGGCTGCTCGACGTCACCATGGCGATCGCCTCGGACGAGGTCGTGGCCCGGGTCGACAAGCTGATGCGGCAGGCCGACCCGGGCACGTTCAGCCCGGCGCACCGGGTGGCCCAGCAGAGCATCCGGGAAAGGCTGGGGACGCGATGACCGTGCCGTCCCGACCGTCGTACCGTGGTCTCGCTCTCGCGGTCTTCCAACTGCGCCCGCTCACACCGCCGGACCAGGTGCTGGACGGGTCCAACGCGGTGCTGGTGCACATCCTGCGGCACTTCGCCGAGTTGGGGGTACGCGCCACCGTGCACCATCCGGCCACGGTGGGCCGGTCCGAGCCGTTCGAGCTGTTCCCGGGCATCCGGGTGGAGCCGGTACGGCCGTTGCTGACCGCCACCGACTCGGGCTCACTGATGGCCGACCCGATCTCGCACGCGTCCGCGATCGAACGCATCCGGGAAACGCTGGGGCGCAGTGACCGCTTTTACGTGCACGGCGGCAACCTGCCCTACTTCGGGCTCGGCGGCGCCGGCCCGTCGATCCACAGCATCCACGACTTCTGCGCCACCGAAAGCGTCACGAGCGTCCTCAACTTCACGGGGGACCGCCTGGTCGCGGTCTCCGAATACATCGCCGGAAGCCTGCGCGCCGCGCTCGACCGGGTCCGCCGGATCCCGGACGGCTCGCTGCGCGTGATCCCCAACGGTTTCCGTCCGGCGGACTTCTCACCTCGCGACCCGGCCCGGCTGCGCGCCGATCTGGGCCTGCCGACCGACAGCGTGTGCCTGCTCTATCCCCACCGGCCGATAGCCGACAAGGGCATCCTGGCCGCGGTCCGGGTCGTGCACCGGCTCCGGTCGCTGCTGGCGCCGGACGTGTACGCCCGGGTGCGCCTGCTCATCCCGGCCTGGGAGGCGCCCCGGTTCGGGGTGGATGCGCCGATCGTCCCGCCGCTGCCGCCCGAGGTCGTGGCCTACGCCAGCGAGCTGGGCGTGGCCGGCAAACTGCACGTGCACCGGTGGATCCGGGTCGCCGAGATGGCGCAGTACTACTCGCTGGGCGCCGCCACTCTGTGCGTCGGGCGCTATCCCGAGGCATTCGGCAACGTGCATGTCGAGTCGATGATGTCGGGCACGCCGGCGATCATCGCGCGGGCCGGCGCGCACCGGACGTCGGTCCCGGAGGGCCTGGTCCGCAAGGTCGACCCGGGCCGGGACGACGACGTCGCCGATCACGTCGCCGACGTCGTCGCACGGGCCGAACGGGTCCCGCCCGAGGTGGCCCGGTACCTGGCCGACCGGTACTCGCACAACGCCATGCTGCGCGGATACGAACAGGCCATCCTGGACTGCGAGCCGCAGCCGCGGGTCGGCTTCTCGGACGCGGACCCGGTCCATGCCGGATCCGTGTTGCGCGTGCCGCCTTGGGCCGCCACCCTGGCCAGCGGCTTCTACCACGACTTCACCGGTTACTGCACCGACGAGAAGTTCCTCGAGTGCCTGCCGGACATCGGGTCCGGCACCGAGGTCGGCGCGCTGCTGCGGCGCGACGGCATCGGCCCCGGCGACATCGCGAGCTGGCTCGACGCCGGTCTGGTGAGCGCGCATTGACTCCCGCACCCGTGGTCAGCAGTGGCCCCGGCCCTGAATCGATAAGGTGACGGAATGGCGCAACTCGTCCATCTCAACGGCCCGCCGGGCATCGGCAAGTCCACTCTGTCAGCGCTCTACGCCGACCGGCATCCCGGCACGCTGAACCTCGACGTCGACACCCTGCACCACCTGGTCGGCGGATGGCAGGATGAGGAGACCGACACCTGGCCGGTGGTCTGGTCGCTGGTCCGGGCGATGGCGGCGACCCACCTGGCCGGCGGGCACGACGTCGTCCTGCCGCAGTACTTCGCCAAGGTCGAGGAGATCACCGGCTTCGAGCGGTTGGCCGCCGAGCACGGCGCCGATTTCCGCGAGGTCGTCCTGCTCGACGAACGCGACCACGCGATCGAGCGGTTCAACCACCGCGCGATGGACAGCGACGACCCGTGGATCAAGCACCACCACCGGCTGATCGAGCTGGGTGGCGGGGCCAGCGTGCTCGGCGCCATGTACGACAACCTGCTCGAGGTCGTCCGCCTGCGCCCATCCGCGGTGGTCGTGACCAGCGTTGCCGGCGCGGTGCCGGAAACCCTCCGGCTGCTGACCGAAGCGCTGTACGAACCGGTCCCGCGGTGATCCGGTTCAGCGTGGTCGTGCCGGTACGGTCGGCCGGGGAGTTCGTCGATGAATGCCTGCGGTCGATACGGCGACAGGCCGGCGTACCGTTGGAGATCATCGCCGTCGACGACGCTTCCCCGGACCACAGCGGGCCGATCCTTGACCGGCACGCCGTCGAAGACCCCCGGGTCACCGTCCTGCACCTGTCCCGCAGCCAGGGCGTCGGTCCGGCCCGCAACCTGGCGATCGCCCAAGCGCGCGGGGAGTACCTGGTGTTCCTGGACGCCGACGACGCCTTCCGGGATGATGACGTCCTGGCCGGCCTGGACGCCGACCTGGCCGCCACCGGCGACCCGGACCTGCTGCTGTTCCACTACGAGGAGCGCCGGCCGTGCGGTCTGACTCGGCACATGCGGCTGGGCCGGGTCATCGCGCCGGGCGGCCCACGCCGGGTGAGCCGGGCCGAGCGCCCCGAGGTGCTGTGCTCGTCCTGGGTGTGCTGGAACAAGGCATACCGCCGGGATTTCGTCGCCGCCGCCGATCTGACCTTCCCGCCCGGCTACTACGAGGATTTCGCGTGGTCGATCCCGGCGCTGCTGGCAGCTGGCCGGATGGCCGTGTCGGAGCGGATCGGGGTGCGCTACCGCCGCTGCCGGACTACCAGCGTCAGCCGCCTCCCGGGCCCGCGACACCTGGAGGTGTTCGACCAGTTCGAGCGGATCCTGGCGTACCTGGCGGCGCACCCCGAACACGACTCGGCCGGCGCCCGGCGCGCCCTGGCCGCCAGCACCCGGACGTTCCTACGCAGCCGCACCGACCGGCTGCGGGTGCTCCCGCCGGACCTGCTGGGCGAGTTCCGCCGCCGCACCGCCGAGGTCACCGCCCGGATAGGCGGACTTGAGGGGACGTGTCCGCGGTGATCACCGCCGAGGGGCTGACCATGCGCTTCCGGCGGCCGGTCAAACGCCCAGGCCTGGCCGGCTCGCTCAAGCACCTGGTCCATCCGGAGTACACCTGGGCCACCGCGGTCGCCGACGTCAACCTGTCGATCGAGCCGGGCGAGTCGGTCGCCTACGTCGGCCCGAACGGCGCCGGCAAGTCGACCACCATCAAGCTGCTGTGCGGCATCCTGATCCCGTCGGCCGGCCGGGTCGAGGTGTGCGGGCTCCAGCCACACCGCAACCGGCAGCGCAACGCCGCCAACATCTCGGTAGTCTTCGGCCAGCGTACCCAGCTGTGGTGGGACATCCCGGTGATCGAGTCGCTGCGGCTGCTCGGCGACATCTACTCGGTCCCGGCCACCGAGTACCAGCGCAACCTGACCGAGATGGTGGACGTGCTCGACCTGGCGCCGTTGCTGCCGGTCCCGGTCCGGCAGCTGTCACTGGGCCAGCGCATGCGTTGCGACCTGGCCGCCGCGCTGATCCATTCGCCACGCGTGCTGTTCCTGGACGAGCCGACCATCGGCCTGGACGTCGCCGTCAAGGCCAAGCTGCGCGAACTGGTAGGGCGAATGGTCCGCGAACGCGGCCTCACGTTGATGCTCACCTCGCACGACGTGGGGGACATCGAGCAGCTGTGCCCGCGCCTGGTGATGCTCGACGCCGGCCGGGTGGTCTACGACGGCCGCTATGCCGAGCTCAGCCGGCGGTTCGCGTGGGAAACCAAGATCACCGCGAGCTCGGCAGTCCCGCTCGACGGGCACCCGGAGCTGGCGGTCGCGCAGATCCCCGGCGTCACCCGGACCGACCGACCGGACGGCACGACGCTGCGGGTGTGGTTCGACAACCGGGTGGCCACCTGCGGCACGGTCGTCGCCGGCATCGTCGACCAGTTCCGGATCTCCGACCTCGCGGTCGACGAGGGCGCGGCCGAGGACGTGATCCGCCGCCTGTACTCCGGCGACCTGGAGTACTCCACCGAGGAACCGGCGTGACGACCACGACCCCTTCGGCCGGGCAGCGCACCCGTCCCTGGCCCCGATACCTGTCGATCGCACAGGTCAGCCTCCAGGACGCCGTCGCGTACCGGGTCTCCACGATCATCGGGATCGGGGTGGCCTTCCTCTGGGTGCTGATCCTGTACTTCCTGTGGCGGGCGGCCTACGCCCGCGCCCCGCTGACCGCCGGATACACCTGGCCGGAGATGCGCACCTACGTAGTGCTGGCGTTCGGGATCAACGCGCTGGTCGGCTGGCGGGTCGGCTCCCTGATGATGGCCACCGTCCGGACCGGTGACGTGGTCTTCGACTACGTCCGCCCGCTCAACTACTGCTTCGCCCAGCTATTCCGGGCCTGCGGATACTGCCTGGTCGAAGGCTTGGTCAGCCTGGCGATGTGCCTGCTGGTCGGGTTCGCCTTCCTGCACATCGCCGCACCGGCGTCGCCGGCCGATGCGCTCCTGTTCGCGGTGTCGCTGCTGCTGGGCGTACTGACCAAAGCGCTTTTTGTCTTCCTGGTCTCGCTGCTCGCTTTCTGGACACTGTCCGGGCTCGGCCTGATGTGGGCCCAGCAGGCGGTGATTCAGGTGTTCAGCGGCACGATCGTGCCGCTCGCACTGATGCCCGACTGGTTGCGTACGCTCGCCGCAATCCTGCCGCTGCGCGGCATCGTCGCCACCCCGCTCACCCTCTACCTGGGCAAAGCCGACCCGCCCACCGCTCTCGGGCTGCTCGCTCTGCAGGCAGGCTGGGTCGCCGCTCTCCTGCTGCTGGCCAACGTGGCCTGGCGCCGCGCCTTCGATGTGGCCGAGATCCAGGGAGGCTGACCGGTGCACGCCATCCGCATCGTCCTGCGGCTGCAACTCGCCCAGCTCCGCTCCGCGTTGATCTATCGCGGCGACTTCTGGATCGGCGTCGCCGGCGCTATCCTCACCCAGGCGTCCGCCCTGGTCTTCCTGCTCAGCTACTTCTCGCACGTCGACCGGCTGGGCGGCTGGACCGCCTGGGAGGTGTTGATCCTCGGCGGCATCACCACCTCCGCGGTCGGCCTGACCGAACTGTTCGCCGACGGCATGTGGACGCTGCGCGCAGCGGTCAGCGACGGCTCGTTCGACCGGGTCCTGGTCCGGCCCCTGGCCCCGGTCCTGCAGCAGATCGGCTCGCTGGCCTCGATTCACGGCCTGGGCAGCCTCGGCACCGGAATCCTGATGCTGACCGCCGGCCTCACCCACACATCGGCCCCCACCCGCTGGTGGGCACTCCCGGTGATCGTCCTTGCGGTCCTGTGCGGCGCGGTCCTGTGCGGCGCCCTCGCCCTGCTGGCAAATCTGATCGTCTTCTGGGAGCCGGCGGCCCAGAGCGCGGTGCCCACCATCGTCATGAGCATGCGCGACTTCTCGCGATTTCCGCTGAACGTCTATCCCGGCGGCATCCGGGCGGTGCTCACCCTGATCCTTCCGTACGCCCTGGTCACCTATCTCCCCACCAGCGTCGTCCTGGATAAACCGGGCGCGCCGGCCTGGTGGGTCGTGACCCCGATCGCGGCGGCGGGCGCCGGGGTGGCGGTGACCGCACTGGTCTGGCGCATCGGGATCATCCGGTATCGGGGGGCGGGTCACTAGCGGGCCGCCGATGCCCGATGGGCGCTGCCGTCCGGCGCGCTCAGCGGGACAGCCGGATCCGGACCCGGAGACGCTCGGCCGAGTTCCTCGCCTTCCTCGAGAGCCTGCGCCGGCACTGGCCCGGACCGACGCTCCACCTGACCCTGGGCAGGCGAACCCGCCGGTCAACCGGCCGCCCAATCGAAGCGGGCCGCACCGGTGTCGAGGTCGACCTCCACCGACACCCGCTCGAAGTCACGGCGCAGGCGCAAGCCGCCGTCGAGCCGTTCCGCCGGACCGCGCGGGGCGCCGATCGGTCGCAGGTACGGGGCGAACGTCTCGCGGCCCAGCCCCGGCAACGGAAAGCGTAAGTAGCTGTTGCTCCCGGCGCTGCACAGGAAGCAGGCGAGGCTGAACCTGAGCGCCTCGGCCGGGTCCGGGCGCGCGTCCGGCTTGGAGCCGAAGACCACCACCTTGTTCCGCCGGTCCAAGGCGGAGACCAGATCCAGGTCAGCGAGCATCCAGGCCGGCTCCGCGGACGGAGCCGCCCCGCAACCGAAGGATTCCAGCAGTACCCCGTCGGCCAGGCCGGCATCCAGGTAGCGCCGGCCGCCGTCGGGCCACCAGGGTGAGCTCTTGATGCCGTTGTACAGGATGGGCCGGTCGGGCAGGGCCGCGCGCAGGTCGGCCAGCAGGATGTCGACGCCGGCGGCGAGCGCGGCGGCGACCTCGTGACCGAGGGCGGCGGCCTTCACATGTCTGCGCATCACGTACTGCTTGATGCCGTCGACGTGGACGCCGTCCCAGCCCTCCTCGAGCACCCGGTCGACGATCGTCGTCACCCACCATTTCCGCAGCTCCGGATGGCTGGTGTCCCAGGCGAAGATGTCCTGGTGGTGCGGCATGCTCAGGTATTCGCCGCCGTCCGGGTGCCGGACGATGTAGTCCTGCGGCACCCGGGCGACCGCGGCCGCGGCGTGGAAGGCCGAGAACTGATCGTTGACCGCCCAGAAGCAGTGGACACGCAGGTCCGGGTTGATCTCCTTGAGCCGGCGCAGGGCGATCGCGTTGCCGGCCTCGGTGCTGCCGTGCCGGGTGCGGCCGACCCATTTGCCGAGCACGACGATCCGGTGCTCGTGAGCCAGGAACTCGGCCTGCGCGTCCGTCAGCCCGTCGCCGTACTCGGCGCCGTCCACGTGGGCGAAGAGCGGGAGCGAGTCCCAGTGGCCCGTGGTCATGCCGACAGGTCGATCCGGTCGAGCCCGGCGGCGACCTCGGCGGCCTCCCCGGGGGTGACGTCGGTGAGCTTCTCCAGATCGCCGAAACCGTGCGCGACGACGACGGTCAGGTACTTGCCGACCTGCTTTTTCTTGTCCTGACCGAGGTGGTGCAGCAGGTCGGCCCAACGCACCTGGGGGGTCGGCAGGTCGCGGACCAGTCGGTACACCACCTCGTCGACGGGGGCGACAAAGTCGGCGGAGGCTCGGCCCCGATGCTGCGACAGCCGATTGGCGAAACTGATGCCGATCGCCACGGCCAGCCCGTGTGGGACCTGGAAGTGGGTGGTGGCCTCCAGGGCGTGGCCGAACTCGTGGCCGTAATTGAGCAGCTGCCGCTTGCCCCGGTCGAACTCGTCCTCCTCGATGTACCCCTTCTTGACCAGCAGCCCGGCGGTGATCTGCCGGGTGCAGGCGTCCGACTCGGCGTCCAGTAGCGCATCCAGGTCGGCGGCGTAGGCGGTGAAGGCGTCCGCGCCGCGCATCACGAAGACCTTCAGCAGTTCCGCGCAGCCGCTGGCCCGCTGGTTGCGGGGGAGCGAGCCGACCGCCTGCGGGTCGATCAGGACGCGGTCGGCCCGGCCGAACAGGCCGAGGATGTTCTTGCTGGTGGAGAAGTTCAGGCAGATCTTGGCGCCAATGCTGCTGTCGGCCTGGGCCAGCAGCGTGGTGGGCAGATGCCACCACTTGAGGCCGCGCAGGAAGGTCTGGCAGGCGAATCCGGCGGTGTCCTGGGTGACGCCACCGCCCACGACGACCACGGTGGTGCTGCGGCGGACCTTGAGGTCGGTGAACGCCCGGTACAACTCTTGCACGCCATCCAGCGTCTTGGTGGCCTCGGTCGCGACGAACGGGATGACCTTGCTCTTGTCGGCGAACCAGGGGCTGTCCGAGCACAGCTCGGCGATCCTGGAGTCGGCCACCACGACGTAGTCTCCGGCCAGCTCGGCAAGGTACGGCCGGGCGGCTTCGGCGGAGGTCAGCAGCGACGGGTGTACGGAAACGGCGTAGTCACCGAGGGCCGAGGCGACCTCGAAGGTCCGGTATGCGGTCACGCCGTCACCGTCCTGCCACCGGCCCGCCGCGCGGCCAGTTCGGTGATGTGTTCCTTCAACGCGTGCCCCAGTGCCATGTGCAGGTCCTCCACCGGTCCGTAGTCGTCGATGTCGCTCGGGGTGTTGACGCTCAAGTGCGCGATCTTGGCGGCCCGGCCGCCGTCGAAACCGGTGACCGCGACAGTGTGGGCGCCGTGCTCGGCGGCGTGTTCCAGCAGCCGCAGGATGTTGGGCGAGTTGCCGCTGGCCGAGATCGCCACGACCACGTCGCCAGGGTGCAGCGCGTCGCGGATCTCCTCGGTGAAGACGCCCTCGTACCCGCGGTCGTTGGCGGCCGCGGTAATCAGCGAGATGTTCTGGCCGAGCGCCATCGCCCGCAGCCCGCGGCCGCCTTGGAAGGTGTTGCGCAGGTCGGTGGCCCAGTGCCCGGCGGTCGCGGCGCTGCCCCCGTTTCCGGCGATCCAGATCGTCCGGCCCCGGTCGTGTGCGGCCAGGCACAGCCGGCCCAGTTCGACCAGCCGGTCCCACTCCGCGGTGGCCACCAGCCGGCCCAGCCGGGACCGGTAGCGGGCGACCGCGTCGATCTGCCGGTCCGCGGCGCCGGGCCAGTCGGTGCCGCCCAGTGCGGCGTAGTAGACCCGGTCGACCAGCCGCATCATGTCGAGGGCGTCGTCGATGCCGCACAGGCCGTCGTCGTCGCCGTCGGTGACGAACCGGGCGAAGGCGGCCAGCTCACGTTCCCAGGAATCGTCGGTCTCGAAGGTGTGGCGGGTAACCGGGCCGGTCGTGTCCCGGCCGCGGCGTACGGTCAGAGTCTCGGCGGCGCCGTCCGCCGCCCGGTACGACCGGGACCCGGTGACCAGCCCGTCCAGCAGCAGACTGCCCTCGCTGAAGGCCAGTTCGAGCTGGAAGGTGTGCCGCCACTGGGTCGCCGAGGAGTGCACCGAGGCGACCGCGCCGCCTGCGGTGCGCAGCAGGGCGAAGACGTTGTCGTCGGCGGTCGCCGCCCACAGCGGGACGCCGGCCATCGCCTGCACCTCGGTGAACTCGCCGCAGAAGCGCCGGACCAGGTCGAGCAGGTGGATGCCCTGGTCCAGGAAGATGCCCCCGCCGGCGACGGCCGGGTCGGCGCGCCAGCCGGTCATCCCGGACTTGCCGTATACGCCCCGGGCGAACAGCAGCCGGCCCAGCTCGCCACCTCGGGCCAGGCCCAACGCCTGGCGGACCGACCCGTGGTGTCGGTGGTTGAAGCCGAATGCGAGCCGGCCCGGCGCGGTACGGGCGACCGCGGCCATGTCCTCGGTCTCGGCCGTCGATCGACCGGCCGGTTTCTCGCAGAACACGTGCTTGCCGGCGCCCAGCGCCTCCCTCACCACCTGGGCGGTCACGTCGTTGGTGGTGCAGACCAGCACAACGTCCAGGTCCGGCTCGGTGGCCAGCATTCGGCGGTGGTCGGTGTGCACCGGTACGCGGTCCGGCGCCTCGACGCCCCGAGGGTCGCAGACCGCCGCCAGTTCGTAGTGCTCGGGCAGGGCGCGCACGGCGGCGGCCCGGCGGCGGCCGGCCGATCCCAGCCCGACGATGGCGACGCGCAGCGGCTGGTTCATCGGTGTCCGAGCCCTTCGATCAGGTGCGCCACGGCCTCGCGTTCCATGGCGGTCCGGGTTTCCGCGGTGTAGGAGCCGATGTGCGGGGTGAGCACCGCGTTCGGCAATGCGGCCAGTGGGCCCTGGTACGGCTCCTGGTGGTACACGTCCAGGGCGGCCCCGGCCAAGCGCCCGTCGGACAGGGCGGCGTGCAGCGCGCTCTCGTCGATCAGCGAGCCGCGCGAGGTGTTCACCAGCAGCGCCCCGGCCGGCATCAGCCTCAGCTCGGGCTCGCCCAGCAGTGGACGATCGGCCGACGGCGCGTGCAGCAGCACGATCTCGGCGCTGCCGAGCAGCTCGTCGAAAAGCAGCATGGTCACGTCGTGCGCGCGTCCCCAGGCCGCGCTGGCCGGGCTCGGGTCGCTGGCCACCAGCCGGCAGCCGAACGGGGTCAGCAGGTGGGCGACGGCCTGCCCGATCCGGCCGAGCCCGACGATGCCGACCGTGCGGCCAGCCAGCGAGCGGCCCAGCAGGCGCGGCCAGCCCCCGGCGTGCACCGCGGCGTTGAGCTCGTGGACCCGACGCAGCAGAGTGATGATCAGTCCGACGGTGAGTTCCGCGACGGCCTGGACCGGGGCGTCCGGGGTGCGGTACACCTCGATGCCCCGCGCCCGAGTCGCGTCCAGGTCCACGTTGTCGGTGCCCGACCCGCAGCGGGAGATGCAGCGCAGCCGGGGCAGCCGGGCGAGGACCTCAGCTGTCAGTGGCTCGTTGCCGGACAGGATGCCGTCGCAGTCCGCGGCCAGCTCGACCACCTCGTCGGCGGTCAGTGTCCGGCCGTGCGGGTTCCGGCGCGCCTCGATTCCGTGCGCGCCGAAGGCGTCGGCGCCGTCCGGTCCCGATGTCAGGAAGGTGGACGGGGCGAGCAGGACCCGCGGTGCTCCGGTAAGCGCGGGGGAGTGATGGGGTATACCCATTCTGGTCCAATCGTAATGCCGTGCACATCCGGTGACCGGAATGGCGAATGATGTGGATTGACGTCACCTTGAATGGGTCCGGAAAAAATGTCAAGGGCTGGGCGTCGCAGGCGGCACTGAACTGGACATACGTTGAATACTGGAGTTGTCAACGGGCTGGTCGAGCGTTCTTGCACACGCCTTGACAGCTGCTCGGTCAGCGACGCAATGTCATTCCCGACGCGATATTCCGGTGACGTCCTTCGGGCGTCATTCCGGCCGTTGAAGTGCCATGCCATCGAAGGAGCAGAACGACCGTGAGTTCGCTGAACACGCTCGCCATCGACCCGACCCTGCGCCCCGTTCTGCTCGAGCGGGTCATCGCCGAGGATCACCCGCCGCACCAATGGCCGGTCGAGCCGATCACCGCGGTCGGCCCGGAGCTGGCCTCGTCGGCGCGCGCGATCGCCAAGTCGCTCGTCGAGGATCCCGGCTACGTGGTGGTCGAGGTCCCGGGCGCCGATCTGTCCGACGAGCAGCTGATCAGCGCCGCGTGGAACCTGTTCACCGTGTTGTTCACGCCGATGGAGCAGTACAGCGGCGGCGAGCTGGTCTCCTCGATCCGGGTCACTGCGGCGGCCCGGCCCGGCGTGAGCCAGTACGCGACCTCGCACGCCACTGGCGGCTACCACACCGACGGCACCGAGCTGGCCGAGCCGCCGCAGGTCACTGGCCTGATGTGTGTCTCGTCGGCTGACTCCGGCGGCGAGACGCTACTGATGGACGGTCGGCGGGTGGTGGCCGAACTGGCGGCGGCCGACCGCGCCGCGCTCAGCGCGCCGCTGTGGTTCCACTCCGGCGTGGAGGGCGCTGCGGAGCGCCGCCAGCCGGTGATCGACGGCAGCGAGCTGCGCTACCTGCGCCGGTACATCGTGGAGGGCCACCGGCGGCGGGGCGAGGAGCCGCCGACCGCGGCGCTGGACGCCTGGGACCGGACCACCGAGCGGGCCGATCTGCAACTGCCGGTGCTGCTGCGTCGCGGGCAGCTGCTGCTCTGGGACAACCGGCGGTTCGTGCACGGACGGAAGCCGTTCACCGAGGGCGAGTCCCGGCGCTGGCTGGTCCGGATGTACGGGATGTTCCGCAAGCCCGCCGGATTCTGACCCGGCCGGCGCCACCGCATGCCCGCCGCCCCTGCCTCAAGGGAGTCCCGATGTCACCTGCCCCTTTTCGGCCCGACGAGGATCTGGTCCGGGAATTCCTCCGGTACGCCCGTTTCCTGGTGGACCGGGGCTACGTCTGCAACACGCTCGGCAACATCGCTCTGCGGGCCGGTCCGGCCGGTTCGACCTCGGGCGAGCACGTCTACACCAAGCATCGCGGCGTCTCATTGGAGGAGATGACCGCGGCCAACGTAGTCGTCACCGATCTCGCCGGTGAGCTGGTGCACGGCGCCGTGCCGACCAGCGTCGGGCACCAGATGAACCGTCGGATCCTGCAACTGCGGCCGGACGTCAACTGCGTGATGCACGTGCACATCGATCACGTGATCGGGTACTTCTCGGTGCTCGACGACCTGCCGTTCGAGCTCGTCTCGGCCGACGCGGCGCTGGTGCTGCAGAGGCCGGTCGAGGTGCTGGCACCGAGAGTGAACATCGAGTCCGACGTCATGCTGATCGAGTCGTTCGTCGACGCGACCAACTGCATCGTGATGCCCAACCACGGGGTCACCACGATGGGGCGGTCGGCGTCGGAGGCGTACCACCGGATGACCACGCTCGCCGCCGAGGTGGCCCGGATCATCACCGCCGGGCAGGTCGCCGGTCTCTGGAACCGCAAGATCAATTACGTCAGTGCCGAGGAGACGGCCGAGATGTACGCGGCGGGGAAGTCGGTCATCTATGGCGGCTGACCGGTTCCTCAAGCGGGCGCTCGCGGTTGATCGGGTCCACCGGTGGCCGGCCCCGACCGGTCGGTGCAAAAAGATCCGGCTGGACCTGAACGAGAACGGCGCTCCGCTCGACGAGCAGTTGGGTGAGCTGCTGGGATCTTCGAACAACTTCCTCGTCGGCGGCTATCCGGAGTACGACGACCTGCTCGACCGCCTGACCGAGTACACCGGCCGGCCGCAGCCGGAGATCACCCTGACCAACGGCGCCGACCAGGCGATCGACCTGGTCCTGCGACTGTTGTTCGGCCCCGGCGACACGGTCGTGGTGCCCTCGCCGGTCTTCTCGTACTACTACCATGTCCTCGACCTGGCCTCGGTCGACACGGTCACGCCGCTGTTCCGGCGCGATGGTCAGGAATTCGCCTTCCCGCTGGACGAGACGCTGCGCCCCCTGGCCGGGGCGGACGGGTTGGTCCTGTGCCACCCGAACAACCCGCTGGGCGCTGCCGTGCCCGCGGCGACGCTGACCACGCTGATCGAGCGCACCGCGGAACTGCGCATCCCGTGCATCGTCGACGAGGCGTACTTCGAGTACTGCGGCAGCACCGTCGCGCACCTGCTGTCGGAGCACCCACAGCTGATCGTGATCCGCTCGTTCTCGAAGTTCTTCGGGCTGGCCGGCCTACGCCTGGGGTACGTGCTGGCCGCGCCGTCGATCTCCGCGGACCTGCTCAAGATGCGCGGCCCGTGGGACGTCAACCACGTCGCGGTGCAGGCGGCCGAGGTCTGCCTGCGCCGCCGGGACGCATTCTTCGAGAGCGCCCGGCGGCTGGGGCGGAACAAGGCGGCGCTGCTGGAATTCCTCCGCCGGCACGCCGTCGACGTCGCCGACACCAGCACGAACTTCCTGCTGCTGCCGCGGCGCGGCGACGCCGACCTGCGCGCGCACTTCGACGGGTTCGACATCCTGGCGTCCGATCTCACCGGCTATCCGCACAGCGGGGGCCTGCTGGACGGGATGACCCGGATCGCGGTTGCCGACACCGAGGACATGCCGGCTTTGGCCTCGGCGCTGGCCGGGTACTACGGCATCACCGGGGGCGGGTCGTTCCGATGACCGGTCAGGCGCACTCGCTGAGCCGGTCCATCTCGTCGGCCAACGTGGACCAGACCTGGGCGCACTGCCGGGCGATCTGGGCGATGATGATCCCGCAGTGCGGGGGCACCCGGTGCACCACCTCGGGCAGCCCGGACACCCGGGGGATGCCGCTGTTGAGCCACATCAGAATGCTGCGCCCGGCCTCCGTGTAACGCAACGACGGATCCCGGCGCAGGCCGTCCAGCAGCGACTCGACGTCGGCGGCGTCCCGGCACTGGGCGGGGAAGCCGCGGCCGGGCGGGGCCAGCTTGACCGGAGCGTCCATCGGCCGGCTCGGTGTGGCCGACCGCCTGGCCGGCACCGGGTCGGTGCCGGCCAGGATCCGGGCCCGGACGTCGCGCGCCGTGCCGACCGACACGCCCGCCTGCGCGGCGACCTTGCGCAGCGGGGTGGCCGGATCAGCCTTGATCACCTCGCCGGCGAGCCTCCGGCCCTCGGCGGTCGTCAGCGGTCGGGAGCGGCCGTCCTGGCCGAGCCGGACCGGTTGGGCACGCGCCGCGGTCTGGCGGCGGATGGTGGCCACCGTCCGGGCCGACAGGCCGGTGGTGGCCGCGATCGAGCGGTCCGACTGCTCCGGGTGCGCGGCCAGGATGCGGGCGGCGGCGGTGCGCCGGTCGGTGCGCGACAGCGGCAGACCGTGCCGTACGTTCATCCGCACCGCGAGTTGGAAGGCCTCCGCCTCGGTGCCGTGGAAGAACCGCACCTCGACGGTGTCGCGGCCGTTGCGGCGGGCGGCGCTGATCCGGTGCATGCCGTCGACCAGCGTCATGCTCGCCCGGTGCACGAGCACCGCGGGCAGCTTCTCGTCGAGCTCGGCCAGGGTCCGTACGTGGTTCTCGTCCACTCCTTTCAAACGCGGGGAGTCGGCGATTCTAATGCTTTCGATCGATACGTCAATCGCTTCTTCGTCAAGCCCAGGAATTCCTTCGGTTGGACCGTGTTGCATGCGTTCTCCCCGCGCGAATGTCGTGCGATTTCGCCTATCGCCCGACGGATGCTACCTGCCTCGCGGTTGCCGGTTCAAGGTCATTCGTGTCCGAAATGCATCGATGCTGGTCGGTGCCGCGATCTCGATCGGAGATGCTCGTGGCGGCATCCGTCAATCCCTCTGACCTGCACTGTTGCTCTGTGAAAGCGCTCTCCGATATGATCGCGCGCGCCTCCAAGATCAAGTAGCGATGTGATCCGACAAAAAGCGAGAAGTGCCACGTCGCGGCCGGTTCCGCAACTTCGGCGACCATTTACGGGTTCCTAATGGTTGTTACGGATGGATCGGCGGTGTAGGTTTGGTGAGTACCGTCAACTCTTTCCCGGGCCGGCGGTATGGTGAGCGGTATGGTGACGGGAAGTTGCTCGGATCATCCATACCAGGGCTCTTCGTTATTCGTCCGCGCCAGGGAATGTCGCGCCCGGCCGCTTGCGCGGCGGCGCCGTTGTCCCCGGTGCGCACCGCGCCTTTGCCCGGTGTCCGCCCGGTGATCCAAGCGAACCAGTGGCCGTGCCGACAACGGTCGGCAGATCGAAACTGACCACGATGCCGCTGACCCTCGACCACTGTTCCTGGCCGACCGGCATACCCGAGGAACGTGCGTCGTACCGGTTGTGCGCCCAGGCGCGATGGTCGGCGTACGTCCGCTGCCGCCGCGCCAGCACGTCGATGACCGCCAGGACCCGGGAAGCTGGTCCGCGACCACGCCGGTGATACGCGAGGCGACCGGGCGGACCACGGGGTCCGCCGCTGACACGGCACGGTGCGACGCGCGTCGTCCCCGACAGCCCGCGAAGGCTGTCGGGGACATGGTTCTCTACGGCGTCACAGGGACGAGAGCGCGACCGGGAAGTCGAAGTAGGTGTCCGGGTACGGCTCGTTGTTCAGGGTGTAATGCCACCACTCGAGGTCGAAGTTGGTGAAGCCGGCGTTCGTCATGATGGTTTTCAGCAGGAGCCGGTTCGCGTGGCGTGCGCCCGTGATCCGCGGGTCCAGCGTGTTGGCCAGCGTGTCGAAGCAGTCGTATCCGGTTCCCATGTCGATCGAGTTGTCGGGGAAGCGCCGCCCGGCCGGTGCTGTGCACGCCGTCAGGGGCTGCCCCGGCCGGTAGGCCGGCTGCGGCTTCGGCGGTAGCTTGACCAGCGTGAGGTCCAGGGTGCTTCCGCGGCTGTGTCCGGAACGGCTGGCGATGTAGCCCTGCTCGAACAGCAGGGACTTGTCCAGCGTGGGGTAGAACTCGGCCTTCATGCTCTGATCGTCGAGGTCCTCGGCCCAGGCGATGAAGTGGTCGACGGCTCGCTGCGGCCGGTAGCAGTCGTAGACCTTCAGCGTGTAGCCGCGCTTCAGCGCCGCGGCCTGCGCCGCGTTCAGTGCGGCGGCGGCCTGCTTGGTGAGAACGCACAGCGGCTCGGCGTAACCGTTGATCGGACGCCCGATGAAGTTGTGGGCCGTGGCGTAGCGGATGTCGTGGAGGATCGACGGGTTCGTCAGCGAGACGGCGACGAACCCGGAGGCAGCCACCGGGTCGGTGGCTGAGCGGTGACTGGCGGCCTGGGCCGGTGCGGCGAGGGCAGAAGCCATTGCGGTGACGCAGGCGATCACCGCGACGGCGCGCTTCATCATCATGGCAGTCTTCTTATCAGTGTCGAAGCGTCGATATCGATCCCGGCGGGCCGGTACCACCCGATTGCCCGGAAAGCCGGTTTCCCGGCGTCCGCCGCGCCGTTCGACCCGACCGGGTCAGGCATCCGTTCGGGCCGCCGTCCGATCACCACCCGGCCCTGCGGATTCGTGGCCGGCGGTGGCGCACGGTCTGCGTACTCCGCTGGCCGGGTTGCGCGCGACGACCGAGGCGCTCAGGACGGGGTGGTCGCCGATCCGGCGCGGGTCCGCCCAAGGCGGTCCGCCTGTGGGGTGCTGCGCGTGGTCAGCGGCGTTAGGCTCTGATCATGACGTATCCGCCGCCGCTGTATCACGGGGAGACGGGCGAGGTCCGCGCCACCTACCGGCCCGCCGACAGCGAGCCCGAGCTCGTCTATCCGAACGGCACGAAGGTGCACTATCTGTCCTCCGGGGCGTCGACCGGTGGGCTGTTCGGGATGTATCGCTGGGCGTGCGGGCCCGGTGTCACCGGCCCCGATCCGCACTTCCACCGCAGCATCGCCGAGTCGTTCTACATCCTCAACGGCGTGATGAGCATCTACGACGGCGCCCGCTGGATCGAGGCGGAGCCCGGCGACTGGGTGCACGTGCCGGCCGGTGGGATCCACGCCTTCAAGAACCGCTCCGGTGAGCCGGCCTCGATGCTGCTGCACTTCGCGCCGGGCGCGCCCCGGGAGGGGTATTTCGAGGGACTGGCCCGGATCGGCGAGATGAGCGACGAGGAGAAGGCGGCGTTCTACCTCGAGCACGACAACATCTGGTTGTGAGGGCGCGGAAGCCGGAGCGCGCAGACCGCGGACCGGGCCGCGTCCGCATCTCGGGAGACCCGAAGCCCTGGCCGCGGGATTCGCCGCGTGGAGCGAGCCGGGGCAGGTAGTAATACGTTCTGATCCGGTGCGCCGGTGGACCGTCCCGGTCACCGCGGTGCGTGCGCCGGCGGCGGGGTGGCCGGCGCGGCGCGGAACAGGCGCGGGGCGAAGTCGATCAGGTTGCGCTGCCAGGTGTCCCAGCCGTGCGGGCCGGGTGTGACCCCGGCGAATTCGTACCGGATGCCGATCCTGTCGAAGGCGGCCATCGTGGCCATGGTGATCGGGTATGCGAAGTCGGTCACGTTGCCGGTGTAGATGCGCAGTAGCCGGGTTCCGTTGTTGATGGCGACCGGGTCGTAGCCGGTCGGGTCGGCGCCCGTGGAGGGCGAGCCGATGCCCGAGGAGAAGGTGCCGATGTACGCGAATTCCCCCGGATGGGTCTTGAGCACGTCGTACGTTTGGAAGCCGCCCATCGACAGCCCGGCCAGCGCCTGCCCCGCCGGGTCCGTGGTGATGTGGTAGCGGGTGCGGGCGGCCGGGACGATGTTGTCCAGCAACTCGCGGGTGAAGTCGGGTACGTTGCCGTTGCCCATCACCACGACCATCGGTACCAGCGTGCCGTCGCGGAACTGGTTGTCCAGGATCTGCTTGGCGCGTCCCATCTCGACCCAGTCGGTGTAGTTCTGGCCGCCGCCGTGCTGCAGGTAGAGCACCGGGTACGGCTGCGTGCGGGCCGGGTCGTAGCCGGGCGGTGTCCACACGTACGCGGTGCGGTCCTGCCCGGCCACGGTGCTGCGGTAGGTGAGCCGGTGGAGAGCGCCGCCGGTGCCGGCCGGGACGTCGGCGAGCAGGCGTGAGCGGGCGCCGGGGACCAGGAAGGTGCTCCAGGTGGGTTCCGTGGTGACGCCCGCCGGGTTGGTGGTGTCCTTCTGCGAGACCAGGTCGACGATGAACTTGTAGTAGTAGAACCACGGTTGGAGTGGTCCGACGGTGACCCGCCAGCGGTCACCCTCGCGGGTCATCGGGACGTTGACCCAGCTGCCGCCGGGTGCCCAGTTGCCCCAGAGAGTGACGTGACCCGCCGCGGCGTACTGGGTGCCGGTCTCCACCGTGACGAAGGTGTCGCCGTTGGATTCGCGGGTCAGCCACGGGGTGGGGGTGGTGCCGGGCGCCGGCGTGGTGAACTCGTGCCGCAGCGGCAGGTGGCCGGGGCTGGGCCGGTGGTCGGTCCCGGCGCGGAAGAGCCGGGGCGCGAAGTCGGCGAGGTTCTGCTGCCAAGCCGTCCAGTTGTGCCCGGCGTCGGGGTTCACCCCGTCGAACTCGTGGCGCACGTGCGCCCGGTCCAGCGCGCGCAGCAGCCGGTAGGTGGCGTTGTAGGCGGGGTCGGTGACGTTGCCGGTGTACAGCCGTAGCAGCCGGGTGCCGGCGTTGACCGCCGCGGTGTCCACGTGCAGCCGACCGTCGGGGAAGGCGCCGCCGAACGACCCGACGTAGCCGAACCGGCCGGGGTGGGCCAGCGCGGCCTGTACCGCGAACACCCCGGCGGCTGACACGCCGGCGACCGCCCGGTGCGCCGGGTCGCGGGCTACCCGGTACCGCTGCTGGACGGCCCGGGCCAGTGGGGCGTCGGCCGCGTCGCCGAGCACCACGACCATCGGCTCCGTCCGCCGCTGGACCGCCAGGTTGTCCAGGATCTGCCGGGCCCGGCCCAGTTCGAGCCAGTCGGTGTACCCGCCGCCTTCCTCGTGTTCCAGGTAGAGCACCGGATAGGGCCGGCGGCGGTGGGCGTCGTAGCCGGGCGGCGTCCACACCGCCGCCGAGCCGCCCGGGTGGGTGACCGTCGCGATCGTCCCGCCCTGTCCGGCCGGCACGTCGGCCAGCAGCCGCGCGCCGTCACCGGGCACCAGGAAGGTGCTCCAGGTGGGCTCCGAGGTGACCGTGGCCGGGTTGGTGGGATCCTTGACGATCCTGGTGTCGTCGCCGCGGAGCCGGTACTGGTACAGCCCGGCCGGCAGCGGGCCGATCACCGAGGTCCAGGCGCTGCCGGACCGGACGAGGCCCAGTTCGGCCACGGTGGAGCCGGGTCCGAAGGTGCCCTCCACGACGACCGAGGACACTTCGCCGATGGTGGTACGCAGGTCGTCGGCCGGGACGGTGAACGACGCGAACCCGTCGGTCACGCTCAGCCAGGGTGTCGCCGCGGTGGCCGGTTGGGCCGTGCTCGCGGCGGTGGACACGCCCAGGGCGGCGGTGACGAGCACCGTCACCAGGCGGCGGATGGTTGACGCCATCGATCTCACTCCTCTCTGCCGTGAACCGGTCAGCCGACGGCGACGGCGAAGACGTGCATGACGTTGCCGGGGGTCATGCCGTCGTTGACGTTGGGTAGCTGCAGATATCTGATGGTCTTGCCGGGTTGCAGGGTGACCGACGTGTAGTACACGCTGACCCGCTGGTCCTGCCGTCCGCCGGCGATGTTGAGGTACGGCAGGGTGGTCAGGATGTCGCCACCGGGAGCCGGCGAGTTCGCCCACCAGTCGGCGAAACCGAGCGTGACCTGCTGAGTGGTGCCGTCGGTGTAGACGACGGTGGCGGTGCCCGAGGCGGTGCCGTACACGCCGGTGCCGAGCAGCCCGAGCTTGCTGCCCGAGCCGGACAGCGGGATCACCTGGCCGACGGCGGTGACGTTGTCCGGGGTGCCCGGCCGCGAGTCCGGCCAGGTGAAGGTGAGCCCGTCGTGCACCACCGTGGCGCCCGGCCGCGCGTTCGGCGAACGGGTGCCGGGTGTCGCGGTAGAGCGGCACCGGCTCGCCCGGCGGTGCGGCGGCCGCGGCGGCCGGCGGCAGCCAGGCGGCGGAGAGGGTGACCGGGACCACGAGCGCGACGAGCGCTCGGGCAGCATGCATGACTCGCACGGAAGACCTCCTGGGAGCGGCAGCCGGTCGGGACAGGCGGCGGCCGGGGGTGGGGAGCGAGTGGAGGGCGCCTGAGGGGCACGTACGGCGCGGCCGTCTGCGGTGGCAGAGTCACCCGGCTCGTCGTTCTCAGACGGGGCACGAGGGTGCTGTGTGTTATCGGTAACATAGAAGTAACCCAATGTGATGTCAATCGCGGCGCCGGTCGGCCGGCATGCCGGGATCGACCCGCAAGGCGCTGCGCCGGGCCGGTTCAAGCGAAATACTTGCTGGTGAGGCGGTACGGCCGGGGTGTGACCACCGTTACCAGAAAGGCCGGGACGGAAGATCTCGATCATAAAGGACGGGTCCGGAGCGTGGCTCGGAATCGCACCGGGACCCCGCCCGCCGACGACCTGTCCCCGGAGAGTCGCTCCTGCCCGGACGCCGCGATGGTGCGTGACCTGTTCGACGAGTTCGCCGCGGCCCGACCGTTCTCCCGCCTGATGCTGGTCGTCGGGGTGGCCGCCGATCCTCGTGTCGACGATCGGCGGCCCGGTGCCGCGCCACGCCTCCTGGCGCGGGGTGTTCGTGGTGCTGGCCGTCCAGGTGACGGCCGGACATCCGGTCAGCTGCGGCGGGCCGGTCGAGACTCATCAGGTACGGGGGACCTCACGGCTGTCGTCAACCGCGCTCGGTGACCGAGGACGTCACCGCTCAGCCGGCCCGCGGACGGATGCGAGCCGGCGCGCTGCTGGCCGAGCAGACCTGCACCGGTCGCTGGAAGATCCCGGGCGGTGCGGAGAAGGCGGACGAGTCGCCGCTGGCAGCGGTCGCCCGCGAGCCCGAGGAAGCGCCCGGCCCGCTGATCTGGTCAGGCCTCACCGCCGGATCCGCGTCGGATCAGTTGTTGCCGGCGTCAGCGCCTGAAGGCACGGCTTGCCTGTCGGCGCGGCTGCTTTTTGGACCGTCCTCAGGCTGCCGCGCCGGCACCGCGACCTTTCCGGCGGGACGCAGGGCGAACACCAGCACGGCTGTGGCGAGGAGCCCGACAACCATGATCCAGATCGCGCCGACGTGCATCGAGTGGATGAATGCCCGATCGGCGGCCTGCGCAAGAGCGGGCTGGTGGAGCGCGGCGGCGACATGCCGGGCCTGCTCTGCGGATGTCTGGACCTCGTCCCGCAGCCCCGCCGGGACGGCGCTCAACGAGGGTTTGATGGCGACTCGATAGGCGAGCGACATGATGGTGCCGCCCACCGCGATACCGATCACGCTGCCGGCCTGCCGCGCCGTGTTGGTGACGGCCGACCCGGCGCCGGACCGGTCCAGCGGCAGGCTGCTGATCAGCGCTCCGGTCACCGGCGCCAGCACCAGACCGACGGAAAGACCCTGAACCAGCAGAACGATCTCGATCCAGACCAGCGGGGTGTGCAGATCGAGAAATCCGACCGCCCCCATGCTGAGCGCCGACACGGCGAGCGCCGGCACGGCGACGGGGCGCAATGACCATCGGCGAACCAGGCGTGCGCCCAGGGGAGCCCCTACGACAGCGCCGACGGCGGTCGGGATATTCGCCAAGCCGGCCTTCATCGGTGAGTACCCCAGCGCGCCCTGCAGGTAGAACGCGTTGTAGAAGGTGACGGCGGCCACGGAGAAGAGCAGCAGCGCCATGGACGCGTTGCCGCCACCGAACATCCGCTGCGCCAGCAGCCGGGGATCGAAGCTCGGCGCCTTGGCCATCAACTCGGCCCAGACGAAAGCGCCCAGCAGGACGATCCCGCCCGCGATCGGCCCCCAGACGTCCGGCCGGCCCCAGTCCTCCACCTGCCCTGCGCGGATCAGGCCGTAGGTCAACGCGGCGAGCCCACTGATCGACAGCAATATGCCGGCCGGATCCAGCGGTCGCACGGTGGGGCTTCGGAAATTGGGGACCAGCAAAATGATGCCGGCCAGCGCCGCCACGACAATCGGAACGTTGATAAGAAAGACGGAACCCCACCAGAAATGGCTGAGCAGGACGCCTGCCAATACCGGTCCTGCCGCCATTCCGACGCCAGTGGATGTCGATGAGATGGCGATCGCGGTCGCCCGTCCGGGGCCGGTGAAGGTCCACAACAGGATGGCGAAGTTGGCGGGCATGATCAGCGCGGCGCCGAGTCCCATCGCGGCCCGGGCGGCAATCAGTTGGTCGGCATCGCCTCCGTACGCCGCCCAGAGCGATGCCGCGCCGAAGACACCCAGGCCGACAGCGAGCACGGTGCGGTGGCCGAAGCTGTCGCCCAGGGCGCCGGCGGTGAACATCAATGTGGCGAAGACCAGGGTGTATGCGCCGGTGGCCCACTGCAGCTCGGCCGGGCTCGCACCCAGTCCACGGACCGGATCGGCCAGGGTCTCCAGGGTGATGCTCAGGACGGTGTTGTCCAGCCAAATCAGCAGGGAGCACACCATGAGAACGGCAAGAATCGATTGTTGCTTTACCTTGGGCAGCACGGGAGGCGCGGTCATGAGAACCCTATACCTAGATTGGTGGGGACTCGGACGACGATAAGCAGATTTAACGGCACGGTCAAGTTCGACGGTATTGGGCGGAACTGTTGCGGTTGAACGGATGACATGCCTGCGGGCTGATTTGCAGAACGAACATTTTTATGCCTCCGGCTGCTATGCGATTCAAAGGAAATTCGTCGCTTCCCGGGCTTGCGACCGGTCCATTTTCGTGCCCGGCGCGCCGGGATCGCCCGGACCACGTGCCGGCTGTCGCAAGTCGACGCCCCGATGCGGCCGGATTGCGGGCCGCCCCCGGGCAGGTCAGCCGCTGAGCGTGAGGAGTTGAACCGGCTCCGCGAACGGGGCGCCGAGCCGGAGCCGGCCAGGATGCGCCGTACGCTGCGGGACTGCCCGGGGCACGCCGCGTACCCCTACCGCTGGTCGGACCGGGCCGTGAGCCGCTCGCGCAGGTACGCCAGGACCGCCCCGGCCTGGGATGTCAAGTAGAAGTGACCCCCGGGGTAGAGCTGCAGATCGAACGGCCCGCCCGTGTGTCCGCGCCAGGCCTCCGCCTCGTGCAGTCGCACCTGAGGGTCCGCGTCACCGGTGAGAACCGCGATGGGACATCGCAGACCGGCGGTGGTGGACGACATCCTGTATCGCTCGATCGCACGGTAGTCGGCCCGCAGCGCCGGCAGCACCATGCGCACCATGTCCTCGTCACCGAGGATGCGGCTGTCCGTGCCGCTCAGCCGTTCCACCTCCGCGATGATCGCGTCGTCACCGGCCACGTGCACTCGCTCGTCGCGAAGACATGACGGTGCCCGACGTCCCGAAACGAACAGAATCTCCGGGGAGTGGTCGTACTCTCGTTCGAGGCGCCCGGCCAACTCGAAGCCGATCACCGCGCCCATGCTGTGTCCGAAGATGGACAACGGCTGGTCGAGATAGGGCTCCAACTCCTCGACGAGCCCGTCGACGAGTTCGGCTATCGACCCGGCGCACGGCTCGAAACGGCGATCCTGCCGGCCTGGATACTGCGCCGCCAGGACTTCGACGTCCGGCGCGAGTGACCGGGCGGTCGGGACGAAGAACGAGGCGGAACCGCCGGCATGTGGCAGGCACAGCAATCGCGGCGCGCCCGTCGCCGCCGGCTGATATCGCCGGATCCACCGACCTACGCCTGCCTGCGCAGCAGTCATGTGACGGCCCTTTCTCGAATGCATCTCCAGTCGAATGAGTCGAACGCCGTCGGAAGACGGCGATCTACCGGCTCGGCTCCACCGGGTAAATCATCGAACCAGCTACGCGAGCACCAGCTGTCCGAGTTCTTGGGTGCAGCGGGTGAGCGCGACGTAGAGGCCGTTCCAGCCGCGTGGTCCGGCGGCGATGCCGTCGGGGTCGACGAGGAGCGTCGCGTCCCATTCCAGGCCCTTGGATTGGGCCGCGGACAGCACCGGCACATCGTCATCCAGCGCGGCTCGGAGTTCGGCGACGCGGTTGGCGGGGGCGATGACGCCGACCGTGCCGCCGTGCCACCGTTCGCGCAGCCGGCGTACGGCTTCGGCGGCGGCGTCGCCGAGCTCGGCGGGCGTGACCGTGCGCTGCCAGGGGGAGATGCCGGAGGCGCGTACGGCCCGTGGCGGCGCGTTGTGGCTGCCGGCTCGCCGCAGGACCGGTTCGGTGAGGTCCATGACCTCGCGCGGCGTCCGATAGCAGATGGTGAGTTCCGCGGGGGTCCAGCGGTCGCCGAGAACGGCCTGCACCGCCTGGGCCCAGCTGGTGTGCCGGTGCGCCGCCTCCGCCTGGTCGATGTCGCCGACCGCGGTGATGGAGCGGCTGGGGCAACGTCGTACGACCATGTGCCACTGCATCTCGGACAGCTCCTGCGCCTCGTCGACGGCGACGTGGCCGTACACCCAGCTGCGCTGCCGGCGGGCGCGGTCGGCGACGAACTCGCCGTGTTGTTGCGGGGCGTCACCGTCGCCGAGCAGGTCGGCGACGGCGTCGAGCAGGGGGATGTCGCTCGATGCCCACGGTGCCGGCTCGGCCACGACGGCGGCGATCTCGTCCGCGGCCAGCTGCGGGGCGAACCGGGCCAGCAGATCACCGTCGGTCAGGAGGTCGCGCAGCAGGGTCTCGGCGTCGAGGGTCGGCCACCAGGTCTCGACGAACCGGGCGATGGCCGGGTTCTCCGCGATGCGCTGGCGAAGGTCCTCGACCTCTTCCTCGGAGAGCAGTCCGTCGACGTCGCTGCCGGCGGCGGCCCCGGGGTCGTAATGCATGCTCCGGTCGACGCGGGCGAGGATGTCCTCGAAGCCCTCCTCCATCTCGTTCATCAGCGCCTCGCGCTGATCGACGACGGCTTCGGCCAGGATGTGGTGCAACTGCTCGGCGAAGACGCGACGGGCCCGGTGGTACGGCCGCCCCCGCACCGCGGCGAGCGCCTGTGCCACCGTCGCGGCGGGGATGACGTAGAACTCGCCCTCCCAGCGCAGCTTGAGGTCTCGGGGCCGGGGGAGCAGCGACGCGACATAGTTCTCGAGTGCGGGTTGCCAGAGGGCACGGCCCTTGATCTCGGCGAGCGTCCGGCTCTCGTCGCGGCCCACGCTGATCCCGGGCAGCAGGGTGTCGCAGGTCGCCGCGACGACCGCGGTCTCACCGAGCGCGGGCAGCACCTGGCCGATGTACTCGAGGAACCGCGGGGAGGGGCCGAGGACCAGGACCGCCTGCTCGGCCATCGTCTGGTGGGCGAAAAGCAGGTAGGCGACGCGGTGCAGGGCCACCACGGTCTTGCCGGTGCCGGGACCGCCCTGGACGACCAGCGGGCCGCTCGCCTCGGCCCGGATGATGTCGTCCTGTTCGCGTTGCAGCGTGGAGATCGCCGTGGACATGCGCCCGGTGCGCCGCTGATCCAGGGCGGCCAGCAGGGCGCCTTCGCCGACGAGATCCGTCGTGATGGTCCCGTCGAGCGGCTCGTCGTCCACGCCGACGACGGCCGATCCCGTCGTGCGGATGTGCCGGCGCCGGGCCAGGCCTTTGGGGTCGACGGCCGTCGCGGTGTAGAACGGCCGGGCCGCCGGAGCGCGCCAGTCCACCAGCAGCGGCTCGCCGTCCTCGTCGTCGTCGCGGAGGCCGACCCGGCCGATGTGCCGCACGGTGCCGTCGAGCCCGTCGAGGCGGCCGAAGACCAGTCCCTCGGTCGCCCGGCGTAGCTCCTCGTACTGCTGGCGGAGCATGCGCAGCCGCGCCCGCTCCAACGCGTCCAGCGCTTCCACCGAGAGCTCGGCCCGCAGGTGGTCGGCGAGCTTGTCACGCCGGGCCGTGGCCTGGTCGAGAAACTCCTGTTCCTCGGCGATCGCGGCGGACGCCGTGCCGTTGTCCAGAGCAGAATTCCGACGCATTCGCGAATCCTCGTATCGGGATCGGATCGTAGGTATTTCGGCGGCCAGCATAGGGGCAGTTCCTCCTGACCGCCCGGTCGCGCTGCCGGCGGAGACAAGAGTCTCACTGCCTTGCGGTCCACGCCCGATCGTGGCCTCGCCAATGGTGGGTGCACCGAACGGCTACCCCGATCGAGCGGCCGTTGTAGCCACTCGATTGATCTACCAATCACCTGAATCGTCTGCCGAAGATTTAGCGGTCCGAACGCTATTGCCGGCGACAGCGAAGGAAGGTCCCATGAGCGTGCCCGAGCACTGGTGGAGTGCGAGTAAGAGTTACGTCTCGGAGATCCTTTCGCTGCTCGCGGCCGCGCCGGATCGCGCCGCCGTCCGCTGGCGGGGCGAAGCCTTCTCCGGCGGCGACCTGATCCGGTCCGTGACCGACGCGTTCGTCGCGCTGCGCGATCGCGGGGTGGGCAAGGGCGACGTGGTGGCGATTCTCGTCGCCCCCAACAGCCCCGAGATGCTCACCGCGCGGTACGCGACGCAACTGCTCGGCGGCGCCGTGTGCTATCTGCGGACGACCAACCCCGGTACCAGGGCGACGCTGCTTCCGCTGGACCACCAGCTGCAGATCCTGCGCGACACCGACGCCGTGACCATCTACGCCGACGCGGAAGCCGCGGAGCGGGCGACGGAGCTCGCCGAGGCCAGCGGGATCCCGGTGACACGACTGAGCCCCGGTGGTGGCCGGGCCGGCGCCGCGGACGTCGTGTCCTGGGATCCGGACACCCTCGCGTTCATCGGCTACACGAGCGGCAGCACGGGACGGCCCAAGGGCATCCGGTTGGCGGGCCACGCGTGGGAAGCCACCGTACGGGCCTGGATGGACCTCGGTTCCGAGGCCGGCTGTGCGTCGATCCTGATCTCGACCCCGCTCAGTCACGGCGTCGCCCCGCTGGCGGACGCGGTGTTCGCCCTGGGCGGGGCGATCCATCTGCACGAGACGTTCGACGCCGGGAAGTTCGTGGACACCGTCTCCGCCGACCAGGAGATCTCGTGGACGTTCCTGGCCACGAACCACGTGTTCCAGATCCTCGACCACCTGCTCGAGCGGGGAATCGGCGACAGCGACGCCGTACGGGCCGCGGGCTTGTCCGGGCTGAAGCGGATCGTCTACGGCGGCAGCCCCGCGGCGCCCGCCCGCATCGCGCAGGCCTTCCGGCTCTTCGGCCCGGTCATGGCGCAGGGGTATGCCGCGACCGAGTGCGGCCGCATCACCACCCTGACGCCGCCGGAGCACGGCGACCCGGAGCTCGCGGCCACCGTCGGGCGGCCCTTCCCCGAGGTGGACGTCGTCGTCTGCAACTCGGATTCGGGTGCGGAGCTGGCGGTGGGGGCGATCGGCGAGGTTCGCGTCCGCACGCCGCAGACGATGGACGGCTACAACCGCGAACCGGAGCTGACCGCGCGCGTTCTCCGGGACGGCTGGTACCACACCGGCGACATCGGCCGTCTCGACGAGCGCGGATATCTGACGCTGCTGGGCCGGGTGGCCGACGTCATCAAGGTCGGCGGCGTCAAGGTTCACCCGATTGTTCTCGAGGCGGAGATCCTCGCCCATCCCGGCGTCCGGCACGCCGCCGTGTACGGCGTGCGCGACGAGGACGGCAGCGACCACATCCACGCCGCCATCGAGTGCGATCCGGCCGAGGCGGTCGACGTGGAGAAGATCCGCGCGGGAATCGCCGAGGCGCTGTCCCCGATTCACGTGCCCGAGAAAGTGCACGTCCTGAGCGCCTTGCCGATGAACAACAACGGCAAGCCCGACAAGGTGCTCCTGCGATCGCAATATGCCTGACCACCGATCCGACCGCTACGTCGAGAAGGCGATTCGATGAACGTTCACCTGGCATCGTATTTGAATGGGAAGACCGCCGAGGATCTCGCGGCGAGCAAGCGCGAGTTCCTGGAGATCGGCCGCCGATCCGGCAATTACCCGCTGGCCACCGCGCGGCATGACGGGGTGGATTCGGAAGTCAGCGTCTGGTGCAGCAACGACTATCTGGGAATGGGCCAGAACCGTCAGGTCATCGCGGCCATGCAGGCCGCGATCAACACCCATGGCGTGGGCTCGGGCGGTTCCCGGAACATCGGCGGGACGAACCACTACCACGTGCTCCTCGAGAGTGAGCTCGCGGACGTGCACGGCAAGGAGGCCGCCCTCCTGTTCACCTCGGGATACACGGCCAACGAGGGATCGCTCACCGTGCTGGCGGGTACGCCGAAGGACACCCTGGTCTTCTCCGACGCGAAGAACCACGCCTCGATCATCGACGGTCTCCGGCACAGCGGCGCGAAGAAGCACGTGTTCCGGCACAACGACGTCGCGCACCTGGAGGAGCTGATCGCGGCCGCTCCCGCCGACCGCCCGAAGCTCATCGTCGCGGAGACTGTCTACTCCATGTCGGGTAACGTCGCGCCGCTCGCCGCGATCGCCGACATCGCGGACAAGTACGGCGCCACGACCTTCATCGACGAGGTGCACGCGGTCGGCATGTACGGCCCGCAGGGCGCCGGCATCGCCGCGCGGGAAGGCATCGCCGACCGGTTCACGGTCGTGATGGGCACCCTCGCGAAGGGCTTCGGAACGGTCGGCGGCTACATCGCGGGGCCGGCAGCCCTGGTGGACGCGGTGCGGACCTATGCGCGCTCGTTCGTCTTCACCACCTCGCTGCCGCCGGCGATCGCGGCCGGCGCGCTGGCGTCGGTGCGGTACCTGCGCTCGTCCGACGTCGAGCGCAAGCTTCTCGCCGAGAACGCGCGGCTTCTGCACGGCCTGCTGCTCGCTGCCGACATCCCGTTCCTGTCCACGGACTCGCACATCGTCTCGGCCTTCGTCGGCGACGACGACCTGTGCAAGCGGGCGTCCCGGCTGCTGTTCGAGCGGCACGGGATCTACGTCCAGTCCATCAACGCCCCCAGCGTGCCCGCCGGCGAGGAGATCCTGCGGATCGCTCCGTCCGCCGTGCACGAGCAGAAGGACGTCGAGAACTTCGCCCACGCCCTGCACGGCATCTGGAAGGAACTGGACATCCCGACCATGAGCGCCCGCAACTGGCCCGTCCGCACCGCCGCGCACGACGCATGACCGGGTCAGTTGCCGCGGTGCTGGCCGGCGCGGCGGCGCGGCGACCCGACCACCCCGCGCTGATCTTCGAATCCGAGGAGTTCACCTACGGGTGGCTGTGGGACCAGGCTCGTCGCTACGCCTGGGTGCTGCGAGCCGGCGGGGTACGACCGGGGGACCGGGTCGCCGTGCTCCTGGTCGACACCCCGCAGTTTCCCGTCGTGTACTTCGGCGTGCTGGCGGCCGGCGCGGTCGTGGTCCCGCTCAGTGCCATGGCCACCGCGCCGGAGGTCGATCACGTGCTGACCGATGCCGGCGCCCGCTTTCTGGTGTGCGCGGACACGCTGCTGCCCCAGGCGAAGGAGGCGGCGGAGCGGCTCGGCACGGTGCTGCTCACCGTCGGCCCGGGGAACGTGGCGCAGGACGCGACGCCGATCGACGAGTCCGCCGTGCCGGAACCCGACGACGTCGCGGTCGTCTTCTACACCTCCGGCACGACGGGTGAGCCGAAAGGCGTGATGCTGACCCACCGCAACATCTTGTACAACGTCGACAGGATGGTCGACACGCCGTACGCGTTCCGGAGCGACGACATACTGCTCGGCTGTCTGCCGCTGGCGCACAGCTTCGGCCAGATCTGCGGCATGCTGACCGGCTTCCGCGCCGGCATATCCATCGTCCTGATGTCGAGGTTCGCCGGGCCGCAGGCCCTCGCGCTGATGAGGGCACACCGATGCACGGTGTTCATGGGTGTGCCGACGATGTATTCCAAATTGCTCGACGCGGTGGCCCGTGGCGAGCCGACTCCCCGGCTCGACCGCGTCTACAGCGGGGGATCGGCGCTGCCGGCGAAGACCCTCGACGACGTCCGCACCGCGTTCGGTTGCCCGGTGTACGAGGGCTACGGCGCGACCGAGACCTCGTGCAGCGTCGCCTATCACCATCCCGGCGTGCCGTTTCGCGCCGGCACGGTCGGTGTGCCGATCAACGGCATCTCGGTCGGCATCGCCCTGCCGAACGCCGACCGGGTGGAACTGCTGCCCGCCGGGGAGACGGGCGAGATCGTGGTGAGCGCCCCGACCGTCATGGCCGGATATCTGGGCCGCCCGGATCTCACCGCCGAGGTCCTGCGCGACGGCTGGTTCCTCACCGGCGACCTCGGCCGGCTCGACGGCGACGGCTATCTGTCGGTCGTGGGCCGTAAGAAGGACCTGATCCTGCGGGGCGGCTACAACGTCTATCCGCGGGAGATCGAGGAGGTCCTCGCCGGACATCCGGCTGTGGCGCAGGTGGCGGTCATCGGCGTTCCGCATGCCGTGCTCGGCGAGGAGGTCTGGGCGATCGTCGTGCCCGCTCGTCCCGAGGACGTCACCCCGGGATCGCCCGAGGCGCTCGTCGCGTGGGCCAAGGAGCGTCTCGCCGCATACAAATACCCCCGCCGAGTCGAGTTCACCGATGCACTTCCGACGGGACCCAGCGGAAAAGTCCTCAAGCGGGAACTCGTCTCGAAATACGAGTAGCGGCAAACGATCGCGTAGCACCTCGGCACGGCCGCAGGTGCTACGCCCCCGCTCAAGCATCGTACGGATCAACAGGTAGGGCGGCTCGACCATGGCTGAATTCCAGGCGGACACATCGACATCGACCGAGGCGATCGCCATCGTCGGCACATCGTGCCGGCTGCCGCACGCGGAGAATCCCGCTCAGCTGTGGCGGCTGCTGCGCGACGGCCGCAGCGCGATCGCCGCGCCCCCGGCGAGCCGCCCGGAACTGCCCGCCCGGCCGGGCGGCTATCTCGAGGACGTCAGCGGCTTCGACGCGAGCTTCTTCGGCATCGGCCCGCGCGAGGCGTCGTCGATGGATCCGCAGCAGCGGCTGATGCTCGAACTGGCCTGGGAGGCGCTGGAGGACGCCAGGATCGTCCCGTCCGAACTCGCCGGCAGCCGGACCGGTGTCTTCGTCGGCGTCATCGCCGACGACTACGCGGCCCTCACGCAGCGGCGCGGCGCCGATGGCATCACCCGCCACACCCTCACCGGACTCAACCGCGGCATCGTCGCCAACCGGATCTCGTACACCCTCGGTCTGCACGGACCGAGCGCGGCCGTGGACACCGGCCAGTCCTCCTCGCTGGTCGCGGTGCACCTGGCGGCCGAGAGCCTGCGCCGCGGCGAGTCCACCATGGCCATCGCCGGCGGCGTCAACCTCAACCTGGTGCCGGAGAGCACCCTCGGCGCGGAGCGGTTCGGCGCGCTCTCCCCGGACGGTCTCAGCTTCACGTTCGACGCGCGGGCGAACGGCTACGTCCGCGGTGAGGGCGGCGGGTTCGTGGTGCTCAAGCCGCTGCGCGCCGCCGTGGCGGACGGCGACCCGATCTACTGTGTGCTGCGCGGCAGCGCGATGAACAACGACGGGACGACCGACGGTCTGACCGTACCGGGTGCTGCCGGTCAGCAGGAGGTCCTGCGACAGGCGTACGGGCGGGCCGGCATCTCCGCGGCGCGGGTGCAGTACGTCGAGTTGCACGGAACGGGCACCAAGCTGGGCGACCCGATCGAGGCGTCGGCCCTGGGCGCGGTGCTCGGCGACGGCCGCGCGGACGGCGGTGAGCTGCGGGTCGGATCGGTGAAGACCAACGTCGGCCACCTCGAGGGTGCCGCCGGCATCGTCGGCCTGCTGAAGGCGGCGCTCTGCATCCGCCACCGCGAGCTCGTGCCGAGCCTGAACTTCGAGACCCCCAACCCGGACATTCCGTTCGACGAGCTGAAGCTCGCCGTACAGCGCAGCCGCGAGCCGTGGCCGCAACCGGACGAGCCGCTGTACGCCGGCGTCAGCTCGTTCGGCATGGGCGGCACGAACTGTCACGTCGTGCTCTCGGACTGGCCCACCGAGCCGGCGACCG
>NZ_BOMW01000061.1 GCF_016862395.1 Actinoplanes siamensis
AACGTCGCCGAGCCGCCCTTCGCCGGCCAAGCCTTCGTTGACGGCGTTCGGATCATCGCCTCGCTGGGCACGCCGCTGTGCATACATCCCTGGAGAGTCGGCCTGCCGCCAGGGCGCTACGCCTCCCGCGGAGAGCCTCTCCCTTCTCGGCTTGGCCAGCAGGTCGACGACTGTCTCATGAGACAGTCGGATTCTGGAGAACATCCGTACCGGGTGGGGATGCCCGTCGGTGAGTACAAGTCGGCTGGAGTGCCGGTGCCGGACCTCGACAGCCCGGCGCCGGCCCCCACGCCGGAGGCCCTGGAGCTGCCGGAGCGGCTGGAGGACCTTGAAGGCTGGCTGGTCGCGATGTTGCGTAGCGTGCCGCAGGAGCGGATGTTCGGCGCGGTCGCCCGCGCCGAACGTGAGGCCGGCACCCGGTTCGCCTCGCGCGAGGTGGTGAAGGCGATGCGCAAGGTGTTGTCGCGGGAGCTGACCCGGGCCTGAGCCGCTCAGCCGGCGGCAGGAACCGGCTCGTCGAAGTTGATGCTCGTCGTAGCGCCGTGGCCCTGGATGCCGATCGACTCGTACAGCCGGCCGAGCACGTCGAGGCGGCGGTTGACCTCGCTGGTGGGCAGCCAGTACCGCATCGGTTTCGGGCCCCAGCCGGCCGCCGCGTACAGCTGGTCGGTCTCGCCGCCGACCTCGTAGCCGAACTCCTCCAGGTCGGTGGCGTGGTTGAACCGGATCCCGAGGTCCTCCTGGATCTTGGTCATCACGTTCCACTGCGCGAGGATCGCGTGGACCATCTCGTCGACCGGCGCGGCGACCAGCAGCTCGGCCCGATCCTCGTCGCCGGTGGCCTCCAGCACGGCGGCCTTGAGCGCGAGCACCCGCAGGCCCTCGACCGCCAGCTTCGGCGAGTCCTGCTCCACGTTCCAGTCGTTGATCGTGGCGTAGCCGGTCGTGGTGAACCAGCAACACGTGTACTTCAGCGAACTCTCGGTCAGGTGGGTGTAGAGCGGGTGCGCCTCGATCTGGGCGAGGATCTCGGCGGCCCGGGCGCCGACGGCGGGGATGTCCAGGTCGGTGGTCATAGCGGTGCTCCTTCCGATGAGGGGAGAGGATCCGGCCGAACCGGCGTGAAGCACGTCGGCGGCCAATGCACCCAGCGTCACCGGACGGCTGCGGGTTGAGAACCCCTCCGGTGTTGCGGCAACATCGACGGCAACGGATCCCGAGGGGGCGGCCTGGTGATGGACGCCGACAGCGACGCCGTACGCCACGTCTTCGGCGTGGTCCTGCACCACCTGCGCACCGAGGCCGGGCTAAGCCTGCGCGCCCTGGCCGCCCAGGCCCGCTACGACCACACCCGGCTCAGCCGCGCCGATCCAGCGCATCGTCGACCGAGCGCGCCTCCAACGCGCGCACCGTCGCCAGCAGGGTGGCCAGCTTGCGCGCGTACGGATGCCGGCGCAACGTCGGCGCCTTCGCCTCCAACCCGTACCGGGCCAGCTCCCACACCCGCCGGCGCGGCACCACCCCCACGTCGAGCGCGCCCAGGCCCAGCCCGGCGACCTCACCGACCCGCTGCAGGGCACGGAATATCCCCGTGCCCGACGTCCTCGTGACCGGCGTGCGCAACCGCTCCAACTGCGAAAACCGGGAACCGTCCGGCACATCGAGCAGCCCCTCCAACAGCCGGACCTGATCAGCCGACACCAGGCACGACAGCCGCTCGTGCAGCCGGTCCGTGGCCTGCGCCCGGACCTGCCGAACGACGCGGGGAGTCCTCGATACCCGAATCCGGCGTCACCGACCTGCCAGACCTCTCGGCGCGCTCGGGAAGAGGCGGTTACCGCCGCGCTCGGCCGTTCCGATGCGATCAACTCCGAGTCGACGCGGCCCGCCAGCTCCGCGGTCATGGCGGCAACCGCGGTGTGCGCGTCGACGTCGCGCGGAAGCCGCCGCACCGCGTCCCGGCAAGCCGCCATGGCCCACCAGCCGCCAGCCACGCTTCCGTAACGCCGGCCGCTCACGTCCGTGGCGCCATCGATAGCGGCCGCGTGCTCGCACACTTCGGAATCCCCGTACTTGCCGAGTACGAGCTGTTCCACGATCTCCACAGATCCGATCTTCGCTCACAAGACGCTTGAGCATGAGAACGCAACGCGAGGCGGAGGGTGATCCTGCTCTGCCTCGGGGATGTCGGCGAAGCCGTCCTTTTAGGGTTGGTGCGGCTTGCCGCACTGCCTCTATGGCATCCTAGGATGATAGGACAGACCCTTACCGCAGCGCCTCGCCGGCCCAGCGGGCCACCACCTCAAGCACCCGCGCCCGCCCGGCGAACCTCTCCGGCCAGCTCCGCGAGTCGTAGGCCGCCGCGTGCTGATCCCGCATCAACGCGTCGATCATCCGCGGCGCGAGCCAGAAGTACTTGGCCGCCCCGGTGACCATGATCGCCCGCTGCACCAGAGCAGGATCGACATCGGACATCCCGCGTACGTAGCCCTCCGTGACCGCGGCCAGCACCCCGTCCATCAGCGACAGGTCGACCAGCCCGTCCAGGAACGTGTCCAGCGCGAGGTTCGCCGCGTCCTCCCCGATCGCGCCCGGCCCGGTGAACGCCCAGTCCAGCAGCACCGGCCCGGACTCGGCGAGCACCAGATTCATCGGCCACACGTCGTGATGGCACAACGTCCGCGGCAGGGCGCCGGCCACCGCCAACAGATCATGGCGCCGCGCCCACATCTCCCGTAGCCCGGCGCGCAACTGCGGCGTCCAGGCCGACACCACCACCGGATGATCCCAATCCAGTTCCGGGGGTACGGGCTGGGCCAGCGTGTAGTCGCGCAAAAAGTCCCGGGCCAGCCAGGCGAATCCCGGCGGGCTGCCGATCCACCGCGACTGCGCCACCCCGAGCCGGTACGCGACATTCCCCAGATCCGCCGGCCGCCACACCCGCATCGGCGCCCCGCGCACATCGGCGAACAGCATCACGATCGAGCCGTCGGCGCGCTCCTCGATCTCGTACAGTTCCGGAACCGCCAGTCCACCCGCGGCGAACGCAGTCCGCGCCAGCCCCTCCTGATACGCGATCGGCTCCCGCCGCCAATAGTTGAAATGACCGGGGTCATCGCTGGCCGCCAGATGCGCGGCCGCCCCGGGACGCCGCCGCATGACCATTTTCCGCACCGCGGTCCCACCGGCCCACGGAACGCGCCACACCCCGCCGGTGACCTCATTGGCAGTGCCGTACGTCAATTGCTCCTCGGGTGCGCTCACGGCCGAGAAATCCGGGTGATCCACATGGTTCCGGATGGTAGACCTGCCGGATGCCCGAATTCCGGCCCGGCGTGGAACTGGCCCGCCGCTTCTACCTCGAGGCGGTCCGCCCGCTGCTCGGCGACCGCCCGCACATCGCCGCCCGGATCGGCCCCGGCAGCGACGTGCTCGGCTACGACACCGAACGCTCCACCGACCACGACTGGGGTCCCCGCGTCGACCTGTTCCTCGACGACCCCGGCGACCTGGGCGAGGAACTGCGGCACCGGCTGCCGAAGAGCTTCCTGGGCTGGCCGGTCAACTTCGCCCCGCCCGGCGCCCGGGTCCGCTCGATGGCCGCCACCGACGGCCCGGTCGACCACTACGTCACCGTGACCCGCCTGGACAGCTGGCTGCGCACCCGGATCGGCGCGGACCCGCACTGGCTGGCGATCCCCTGGCAGCGGCTCGCCGAGATCACCGGCGGCGCCGTCTTCCACGACCCGCGCGGCGAGCTCACCGCGGTCCGCGACCGGCTCACCTGGTACCCGGACGAGCTCTGGCGGTACGTGCTGGGCTGCCAGTGGGCCCGGATCGGCCGGGAGGAGGCGTTCGTGGGCCGCACCGCGGAGCTCGGCGACGACCCGGGATCGCGGATCGTGACCGCCTGCCTCGCCCGCGATCTGGCCCGCCTGCTGCTGTTGCAGCAACGGCGCTGGCCGCCGTACGGCAAATGGCTCACCACCGCGATCCGGAACGACCCGGCGGCGAACCACCTGACCCGGGCATTGTCGGCAGACGATGCGGATCGCAGATCCGCGGCCCTCTGCGACGCCTACGAGGAAGCCGCCCGCCGGCAGAACGCCCTGCGGCTCTGCGCGCCCCAGGAAACGCGGCGCAGGCCGTTCTTCGACCGCGGCTATCCGGTGATCGACGCCGGACGGTTCGCCGCCGCGCTCCTCGACGGCCAAGCCCCGATCGGGTCCATCGATCAGCTCTGCGACAACAGCGACGTGCTGGAACGGCCCGCATTCTGCATCGCCGTGAGCAACGCGGCGCACTCTTCAGGAGCACACCCCCGGCCGGGCGGGCCGGGGGCTCACCTCAGTCCAGGACGGTCACCGCGACGTCGTGACCCCCGTAGTTCTCCGGGATCACGGTGACGATCGCGCCACCCATCTCCTTGGCCTCACGGAGGACGTGCCCGACCATCGGCGGACCGGTGAGCAGCCGGCACATCGGGTGATGCTCCAGCCGCGGCCGGGCGTAGTTCCCCGCCTCCACCGAGGCCTCCCCGTGCAGCGGCAACTCGACGACCCGGCGATCCAGCATGTACTCCCACATCGCCGGCGTGGCTTTCAGGACCACCTGCGCCTCCAGGACAGCGGCGGCCGGAGCGACCACACTGAACCTGTCGACCTCCGCATCCGCCAGCATGTTCATCACCGCGGGGTGCCCGTTGAAGAGTTCCACCAGCGCGGAGGCGTCCAGGATATAGGGCTGGGTCCCGGTCATCCGGCGATGGCCTTCCGCCGTGCCGCCCATTCCGTCAAGCGGCGGTTGCTGTTCTCGATCCACGCCCGGTAGCGCCCTTCGTCGTCCTCGGTCCACGGCTTCGGTGCGGGCAGTCCCAGCTCCGCACAGAAGAGTTCCTGAAACTGCCGATGCCGGGCAGCTTCTTGAAGGATGTTGTCATGCGACATGTTGACCAGGGTACAGGGCACACCCCACATACGACTAGTTGTCGCACGACCGGGTGAGCGTGAAGATTCCTGGATCAGGCCCGGTACGCTGGCCGCGGACCCGCAAGGAGCGTCCGTGCTTCCGTCCGCATTCGTGTTCCTCGCCCTCGCGTTCAACTGCCTCGGCGCCGGCTCCTACCTCTACAGATCCGCCCGCCGCGAGATCCAGCCGTTGCTCGGGTTCAGCATGGCGGCGGTCGTCACGCTGCGGCGTCACCGGGCGGCGGCAGATCGGCGACCGTGACGGTACGAGTCGACGGATGATCCACGAACTCGTCCCAGATCGCGCGGAACACGGCTACCAACTGGCCGCCCGGATCGTTGATCAGCACCTCACCCCAGATCCGCAGGGCGCCCGGGTCGTCGCCGTACTCCTGCAGCTGCAACACCACCGCCGTACGGTCCACGATGATGAACTTGAAGGGGAACCGCCGCCGGGTCACCCGCAGTGACACCTTGCCGGCTCGCGCCCGTTGCAGTCCGACCATGTGGTGACAGTGCTTGACCAGCTGCGGCGTGCGCGCGTGACGCAGCGACGATTCCGGTTCCACCACCTGGATGATCCGGCGGTACGAGATACCCGGACTCGTTTGCCGCACCAGCGCGTCGAAGGACTCGAACGCGTCGGCCTGGTACTGCGCGTCCATCGCCTCGTTGGGCCAGCTACCATCCTCGAGCAGCAGGTCGAGGATGAGGATCTCCTCCTTCGCGGCTCCCATCAGCTGACGCGTCCGATCGGTCTCGACGGATTTCGCCTCGTTCAGCTCGCTGAGCGTCAACGCGTCGGCTCGCATGCCGACATTCGCCGCCATCGCCGCGATCTCCCGCCTGACAGCGGCGATCCGGCGATCGGTGGAGCCCGCCAGACGCCTGTGTTCGACTGTCGTGCCGCGGATCGTGGTGAGCAGCTCCCGGTCGGCCTGAAGTCGGCTGTCGATGGTCGCGGTCAGCCCGGTCAGCAGTGCCACGACAAGCAGACAGACCACGATCGCGGCGGCTGCGGCCAGCCGTAGCTGGTTGTCGGCGAGTTCCTGCACCGCGGCGCCGAGCACGGCCGCGATCAGCGCGCCGCACACCGCGAAGACGATCCGCCAATGCTTGACGACCCATGCCCTGAGGCGCCGCCGCTCCGCCATGACGCGAGTGTTCCACGACCACGCGAGCCCATCGATACGCCGGGCGGCTGACGCCTACCGGTCAATGCCGCGCACAGCACCTCGGTGACCAGCCGGACGAGGTCGTCGCCGGCCACGCGTGCACCCGCCGGCGGACCCGACCAGCCCGCAGCGTCCCCGGCACCGTGGTTGCCACTGCGTTGGTGTCACCGGACGAGTGTTTCTGCAGGTAACCTGCATCCGCAACGCCGTCGCGCGCACGCACGAGCACATATTGTGGGCGGGCGACGCCGATGAGAAGAGACCTCCATGCCGTACCTTCGCTGGCCCCACGCCCGCGACACCGCCGAGCGGGTCGACGCGGAGCTGGAGTCGTCGCGCGCCGGCGTGCGGGCGCTGTGGATCTCGCTGGCCGTGCTCGGCGCCACAGCCGTGGCGCAGGCCGTGATCTTCTGGTTCGCCGGCTCGGCCGCGCTGCTCGGCGACACCCTGCACAACGCCGCCGGCGCGCTGACCGCCGTACCGTTGGGAATCGCCTTCTGGCTGGGCCGGCGGGCCGCCACCCGGTCGTACACCCAGGGTTTCGGCCGCGCCGGCGACCTGGCCGGCGTCGCCGTCGTCCTGGTGATCGCGGCATCCGCCGCGGTTTCCGCGGCCTTCGCGGTCCACCGCCTGGCCGAGCCGCGGACCGTCACCCACCTGCCCTGGATGCTCGCGGCCGGCGTGACCGGTTTCGCCGGCAACGAGCTCGTCGCCCGCTACCGCATCGCCGTCGGCCGCCGGATCGGCTCGGCCGCCCTGGTCGCCGACGGACTGTACGCCCGCACCGACGGCTTCGCCTCACTCTCCGTCGTCCTGGCCGCGGCCGGTGCGGCACTCGGCTGGCACTGGGCGGATCCGGTCGTCGGGCTCCTGCTCACCCTCGTCGTCGTGCTCGTCGTCAAGGACACCGGCCGCAACCTCTGCCGGCGGCTGATGGACCGCGTCGACCCGGAGCTCGCCGGCCGCGCCGAGCGCGAGCTGCGGCTGGTCCCCGGCGTCCGCGACGTCTGCGGCCTGCGTCTGCGCTGGATCGGACACCACCTGCACGCCGAGGCCGCAATCGTGGTCGACGCCGCGCTGACCCTGATGGCCGCCCACGAGATCGCCGCCGACGCCGAGCACCAGCTCACCCACCACGTCCCGCGCCTCACCGGGGCCACCGTGCACGCCACCCCCGACACCCACCCGGGCGCCGAGCAGCACCTGCGCGTCTCCCCCGCCCGCACGACCGGGTGAGAGACATTCACCAGCTTCATGAGGTACGCCGTGGCCACCGGTCGGCCGCCGCGCCCGGATAGAGTCCGTCCGTGACAGAGATCGCCCTGGCCACTCCGGCCGATCGCACGAAAGTGCTCGCCAGTCTCGTCCCCGCGTTCGAGAACGATCCGGTGCTGCGCCATCTGTTCCCCGACGACGACACCTACCCGGAGCACGCCGCCGCCTTCTTCGGCGGCCTCTTCGACAAGCGGGTCGGCCGCGACGCGATCTGGATCGCCGAGGGCGGCAACGCCGTCGCCATCTGGGAACCGCCCGCCGACGGCACCCCGCCGGCCGCGCCCGGCCGGGGCCTGCCCGCCGACGTGGAGAAGCGCATCGACGCGTACGACCACGCCGTCCACGCCCTGCTGCCGGACGGGCCGTACTGGTATCTCGGGGTCCTCGGCACCCACCCGGACCACCGGGGCCGCCGCCTGGGCCACGCCGTGATGGCCGAAGGCCTCCGGCGCGCCGCCGCGGCCGGGCTCCCGGCGATCCTGGAGACCTCCACCGAGGGCAACGTCGCGATGTACCAGCGGGCCGGCTGGGAGGTCGTCGCCTCCACCACCGACCCGCTGCCGCTCTGGGTGCTCGCCCACCACACTCGCACCCGGTAGGCGTCCCCGCCGGCCCGCGATCCGCCGGTGACGGCGGATCGCGGGTCCGCGACGGATCAGGCCGGACGGTAGATGTCCGGCTCCAGGTAGATCACCTTCGCGGTGGGCACCGCCGCCCGGACCCGGGCCTCGGCGTCGTCGATGGTCGCCGCGATGTCCCGGCCCTCGTCGTGCTCACCGACCGCGATCTTCGCCGCCAGCAACAACTCGTCCGGGCCCAGATGCATGGTGCGCAGGTGGATCACCCGCAGCACGCCCGGTGAGCTGACCAGCGCCTTCTCGATCGCGGTGAGCTGCTCCGGAACCGCCGACTCACCGATGATCAGGCTCTTGGTCTCCACCGCCAGCACCACCGCCACACTCACCAGCAACACGCCGATCAGCAGCGTCGACACCCCGTCGTAGATGCCGTTGCCGGTGGCCACGCTCAAGCTCACCCCCAGCAGCGCGAACAGCAGGCCGAGCAGGGCGCCGCTGTCCTCCAGCAGGATCACCGGCAGCTCCGGGTTGCGGCTGCGCACGATGAACCGGAACCAGCTGCGCTTGCCGCGCACCCGGTTCGCCTCCCCGACAGCGGTCCGCAGCGCGTAGCCCTCCAGCACCGCGGCGATCAGCAGCACGATCACCGCGACCAGCGGGGACTCCAGCGGATGCGGATCGACGATCTTGTGATATCCCTCGTAGACCGCGTACAGCCCGCCGAGGCTGAACAGGATGATCGCCACCAGGAACGCGTAGACGTAGCGCTCCCGGGCATAACCGAACGGGTGCAGCGCCGAGGCCGGCCGTTTCGCGCGGCGGCCACCGACGAGCAGGAGCACCTGGTTGGTCGAGTCGGCCACCGAGTGCACGCCCTCGGCGAGCATGGAGGCCGAGCCCGTGACGGCCGCGGCGACGAATTTGGATACACCGATCGCGAGGTTCGCGCTCAGCGCCGTCACCACGGCCCTAGTACTGCCTTCGGTTGCCATCAGATCCTTCCTCGAAGTCGAGGATCCATTGTCTCAGGAAGATCAAGAGACCGAATTGACGAAGCTCACCCCTGGCCCCTGCGGGATCCCCTCCGGGTCATCCCGGATGTGATCAAGAAGGTGAATCGGCACGATTCCGGATGTCTCGATGTCTTTGTGATCTGGAGGGCGCCGTGCACCGTCTCCTGCTCCCCGTCGCCGCATTGCTGCTGGTCGCGGCCTGCGGAACCACGACCGGCACCCCGGCCGCCGCGCCGGCCGTCTCGAACCCGCACACCGGGCACTCGCCCGGCTCGGCGCCGCCACCGGCGCCGCTGCGCGACGGGGAACGGTTCGTCGACCTGGCCCTCCCCCAGCCGTACACGCCGCAGGCGCCGAACGGCGGCACCGACGACTACCGCTGCTTCCTGGTCGACCCCGGGCTGAGCGCCACGTCGTACCTGACCGGAAGCCGGTTCCTCCCGCAGAACGCGGCCATCGTGCACCACGCGATCTTCTACCGGCTCGACCCGAAGCAGGCCACCGAGGCCGCCGAGGCCGACGCGCGGACCCCCGGCGAGGGCTGGACCTGCTTCGGCGACGCCGGCGTGCAGGGCCAGACCGCGTGGGTGGCGCACTGGGCGCCGGGCGCCGGCGAGACGCTGATGCCGGCCGGCTACGGCTTCTCCATGCCGCCCGGCAGCAAGCTGGTCATGCAGGTGCACTACAACCTGCTGGAGACCGGCACGGCCGGCCAGACGGACCGGTCCGGCATCCAGCTGCGCGTGGCCGGCGGCACGTCCTCGCTGAAGGGCCTCACCACGGACCTGTTCCCGGCCCCGATCGAACTGCCCTGCGCCCCCGGCGAGTCCGGCCCGCTCTGCGACCGCGACGCCGCCATCGCCGACGTGGGCAGCCGCTTCGGCGCGGACGCCGGCCAGCAGGAGGGCCAGCTGATCCAGGGCTGCAGCGGCGGCAAGGTGCGGCCCGGCGACACCCAGCACTGCGACCAGCCCATCCAGAAGCCCGGCACGATCTACATGGCGGCCGGTCACATGCACCTGCTGGGCCGCGCCATCAAGATCGAGCTGAACCCGGGGAAGCCCGGCGCGCAGACGATCCTGGACGTCCCGCAGTACAACTTCGACAACCAGGCGCTGGTCCCGCTGCCCAAGCCGATCGCGGTCAAGCCGGGCGACACCGTGCGGGTGACCTGCACCCATGACGCCAAACTGCGCAAACTGCTGCCGCAGCTGCAAAAGCTCCCGCCGCGGTACGTGGTGTGGGGCGAAGGCACCAGCGACGAGATGTGCCTGGGCATCCTGGTGGCCGCCCCCGCCTGACGGACCCGCCGTCGATGCGGTGGCATCGTCGGTTCCCCGCCGAGCTTGAGCGGGGAACCGACGACGTCTCTACTCCGGTGGCCCGCCGAGCAGGTACGGGGAGTCGGCGACGCCACCGCTCCGGTGGCCCGTACCGCGACGGGAGCCCGGCTCGTCGCTGTTCCCTGGCCGCCATTGTGTTCGGCGCTGCGCCGCCTTAGCCATCCTAGGAGGATAGGACGAGAACTGTTCGTCTTGGACGCCCGTGAGCGCCAGCCAGGCAGGGCTGAGCCGCGCCACGGGCGGCCGCGGAGCGAAGGGCGCGGCGCAGCCGAAGCGGCGGGATCACCGGATCGGGCGGCCGGGCACACGAAACGGTGACGGTCCGGGCGGCCGGGCAAGAGCACGTTTGAACCTGTCACAGGGCATCTGGCCTCGTGACAAGCGACGGATCGACGCACCACCGGTGGGACGCGCGCCAAAGTTTCCGCAATATCTTGGGCTCATGGGCTACTCACAGGGTTGCTCTGTGCCTATAGTCGCTTGCATGAAGGCAAAAAGGATTCGATTGATGGGAACCTTTGAGATCGGCATCCGGCTGGGGTCGATCAGCCGGCAACGGGTGAATCAGTTGACCGCGAAGACCCACTTCCCCAAGCCCGCCGCCGTCCTGTCCCAGGGCCGGGTCTGGCTCGCCGAGGACATCGAGGAATGGATCAGCGTCCACCGCGCCGAGCCGGCGCGCCGACCCGCCCGGGCGGCCGAACGCTGATCCTGGGCGGTCACCGGCCGCCGGCCACGGACCTGTTCGATCCGCGCCGGAGAAATCGCTTCCCGGCGCACCGAAGGTCCGCCCTCCCGGGCGAACTCACGGCCAGCGACAGAGGCGCCGGCACCCGGAAACCGGCCGGGCACGACCGGGCACGGCGGAGGGCGAGCGCCGCCGGGCACGGCCCGCAGGCCAGCGCGGCCAAGAGGCGAGGACTGCCGACAAGGTGGGCCGGGCCAGCCGGTGCTCCAGGATCAGCGACCTCAGCGACTCGTACACGTCGTCGCTGAGCACTCAGCGGCGGATCGGCCCCGGCACATCGAGCTTTCCCGATAAGCTGACCAGTGCCCGCGAAGGGATTGGACAGATACGTGGATCCCATAGGATCTACGAAAGGACCGGGAAGTGGATCCGTTCGAGCGTGTGCCGCTGGGCGGCACCGGCGTCACCGTCACCCGCCTCGGCATGGGCCTGGCCCCGATCGGCGGGCTGTATGCGCCGGTCGGCGACGTCGGCGCGACCGCCGCCGTGGACGCCGCCTGGGAGCTGGGCATCCGGTTCTTCGACACCGCGCCGCTCTACGGCGCCGGCCTCTCCGAGCGCCGCGCCGGCGCCGCGCTGCGCGGCCGGAGCGGCTTCACGCTGTCCACCAAGGTCGGCCGCCGGCTGGTCGCCGGCGGCGACGCCGGGGACAGCACGTGGTCCGAGCCGTCCGGCGCCGCACCGCTCTGGGACTTCACCGCTGAGGGGGTACGGTCGCAGCACCGCCAGAGCCTCGAGCGCCTGGGCCTGGACCGGGTCGACGTGCTGCACCTGCACGACCCCGACGAGCACTTCCCGGCCGCGCTGCACGAGGCGCTGCCCGCCCTTGTGGAGCTGCGCGAGGAGGGCCGGATCGGCGCCGTCTCCGCCGGGATGAACCAGTCGGCGATGCTCACCGAGTTCGCGCGCACCGGCCACTTCGACTGTTTCCTGCTCGCCGGGCGGTACACCCTGCTCGACCAGTCGGGCCTGCGGGATCTGCTGCCCGAGTGCACGCGGCGCGGCATCTCGGTGATCTGCGGTGGCGTCTACAACTCCGGGATCCTCGCCGACCCGGAGCGCAACGGCACCTACGACTACCGCAGCGCGCCGCCGGAGATCCTCGTCCGGGCACGGGCGATGGCCGCGGTGTGCGCGCGGTACGGCGTGCCGCTGCGGGCTGCCGCCCTGCAGTTCCCGCTGGCGCATCCGGCCGTCGCGTCCGTGCTGATCGGCATGCGCTCGGCGGCGGAGGCGGCGGACGCGGCCGCGATGGCCGCCCTGGAGATCCCCGGCGAGCTCTGGCACGACCTGATCAAGAACGGTCTGCTGGACGCCGAAGTGCCCCTCCCATGATCATCGACGCGCACCACCACCTGTGGACCGCCGACTATCCGTGGCTGGCCGCGGACGGCCTCGCGCCGATCCGGCGCGACTACACCATGGCCGACCTACGCCCGCACCTGGCCGCGGCCGGCGTGCAGCGCACCGTGCTGGTCGAGGCGGGGCTCCGTCAGGCCGCCGAGACCAGCCGTTTCCTGGCGCTGGCCGCGCGCACGCACGAGATCGCCGGGGTGGTGGGCTGGGCCGACCTGGCCGACCCGGACCTGCGGGCCATGCTGGCCCGGCACCGGTCCGGGCCGGGCGGCGACCGGCTGGTCGGGGTCCGCGACCAGGTTCAGGCCGGCCCCGACGACCTTCTGGACCGACCGGGCGTACGGGCGGGGCTCGCCACGGTCGCGGAGGCGGGACTGGTCAACGAGCTGGTGGTGCGCGCCACCCAGCTGCCGTCGGTGGCCCGGGCGGCCGCCGCGCTGCCGGACGCCACGTTCGTGCTGGACCACCTCGGCAAGCCGCCGATGCACGACCTGGCCGGCTGGGCACGGCTGATCGCTCCGGTGGCCGCCCGCCCGAACGTGGTGGCGAAACTGTCCGGTCTGGTGACCGAGGCGGGAGCCGGGTGGACCCGGGCGGTGCTCCGGCCGTACGTCCATCTCGCTCTTGACCTTTTCGGTCCGGACCGGCTGATGTTCGGTTCGGACTGGCCGGTGTGCGAGGTGGTGGCGACGTACGAGGAGGTGGTCGCCGTGCTCACCGGGATCCTCGGCGGGCGCCCCGGCGACGTGTTCGGCGCGACCGCGATCCGCGTCTACCGATTGGAGTGTCAGTGAGGTATCTGCGTGCTGGAGCACCTGGCGCGGAACGCCCGATCCTGTACGCCGACGGCGTGCTGCGCGACCTGTCCGAGGTGACGCCGGACATCGACGCGGCGTTCCTGGCCGGCGGCGGTTACACCGGCGACCCGGACGAGCTGCCCCCCGCCGACCTGGACCACCACCGGATCGGGCCGCCCATCGCCCGGCCCGGCGTGGTGCTCTGCATCGGGCAGAACTACGCCGCGCACGCCGCCGAGTCCGGCAACCGGCCGCCGGCCGAGCCGATCGTGTTCTACAAGGCGCCGAACACCGTGGTCGGCCCGGAGGACGACATCCTGATCCCGCCCGGCTCGCGGCGCACCGACTGGGAGGTGGAGCTGGGCGTCGTGATCGGCCGCACGGCGCGCTACCTGAGCGGCCCCGAGGAGGCGCTCGGGCACGTCGCCGGCTACGTGCTCAGCAACGACGTGTCGGAACGCGACTTCCAGTTCGACAGGTCGGGCGGGCAGTGGTCCAAGGGCAAGTCCTGCGAGACGTTCAACCCGCTCGGGCCGTGGCTGGTCAGCCCGGACGAGCTGACCTTCCCGCTGCGGCTGCGCTCCTGGGTCAACGGCGAGCCGCGGCAGGACTCCAGCACCGCCGACATGATCTTCGACGTGGCCTTCCTGATCTGGCACCTCTCGCAGTTCACCGTCCTGGAGCCGGGTGACCTGATCAGCACCGGGACGCCGGAGGGGGTGGCGCTGAGCGGGCGCTTCCCGTACCTGAGCGCCGGTGACGTGGTGGAGATGGAGATCGACGGCCTGGGGCGGCAGCGCAACGTGGTCAAGGGATGAGGGTCGCGTCGATCCGGTCGTACGACCTGCGCTTCCGCGCCTCGCGCGCGCTCGACGGGTCCGACGCGATGAACCCGGATCCGGACCACTCCGCGGCGTACCCGGTGCCGCGGGCGGACGACGGGTCCGAGGGGCACGGGTTCACGTTGACCGCCGGGCGCCGGAACGAGCTGTGCCGGGCGGCTCCAGCCCTTCTGTCCCGATACGCCTACCCGGAAGGCGCGGCCCGGCGATGACCGACCTGGAGGGAATGGTCGCCGCGATCACCGGCGGCGGCTCCGGCATCGGCGCCGCGTGCGCCCGGCGCCTGTCCGCCGGCGGAGCCCGGGTGGGAATCCTCGACCTGGACCCGGCCGGCGGGCCCGGCCTGCCGCTGACCACCGACGTGCGGGACCCGGCGTCGGTGGACGACGCCATGCGGGCGCTGGCCGAGGCGTACGGCGGCGTCGACATCCTGGTCAACAGCGCCGGCATCAGCGCGGTGGGCACCGTGGAGGCCAACGACGACGCCGAGTGGTCCCGGGTCCTGGACGTCAACGTGACAGGCGTGGCCCGGACCAGCCGTGCCGCCCTGCCCTACCTGCGCCGCAGCCGCTCCCCGGTGATCGTGAACCTGTCCTCCATCGCCGCGACGGCGGGGCTGGTGGAGCGGGCCCTCTACTGCGCCTCCAAGGGGGCGGTGCACGCGCTGACCCTGGCCATGGCCGCCGATCTGGTGGGCGACGGGATCCGGGTGTGCTGCGTGGCGCCGGGCACGGTCGACACGCCGTGGGTGGCCCGCCTGCTGGCGCGTACCGACGACCCGGACGCGGAGAAGGCCCGGCTCGCCGCCCGCCAGCCGACCGGGCGCCTGGTCACCGCGGAGGAGGTGGCCGCCGCGGTCGCCTACCTGGTCAGCCCCTCGTCCGGCGCCACCACCGGGATGTCCCTGGCCGTGGACGGCGGAATGTCCGGCCTCCGCCTGCCCTCCCGCTGATCTCCGCCCGCCCATCCCCATCAGGCGCGCGGCACGACGAGCTGTGCCGCGGCGGTGGACTGTGCCCGCCGCGGGCGGCGGCTGGTCAGGTCAGGGCGGTGGTGGCTTGGCGGAGGTCGTTGAGGGCGGCCAGGGCGTGCTCCGCCAGGCCCGTCGTCTCGTCGCGGTCGATCTCCGACCACTGGGCGTACCCCCGCTTGAAGGCCAGCACGCCCAGCTCGGCCGCCAGCTGCGCGACCAGCTCCGGCACCCCGCGGGCCACCAGCGCCGCCGTCATCGCGGCGGCCAGGCCCACGCTCTTGAGCGCGTCGCGTTCCTGCAGCTCCGTGCTGGCCGCCACCGCCGCCTTCAGCCGTGGGCCCAGCGCCCGGTTCGCCGGGCCCAGCGCGCTGGACGCCCGTTCCAGGCCGGCGGCGACCGCGTCGAGCGGGCCGGCGCCCGCCGGCGCCTCGGCGATGCCCTCGGTGAGCAGCCGGCACAGGGTTTCCTGCCCGGCCACGAGCAGTTCCCGTTTGTCGGCGAAGTGCCGGAAGAAGGTGCTCTTGGTGACCCCGGCACGTTCGGCGATCTGCGCCACGGTGGTCGCGTCGTACCCCTGCTCGGTGAACAGGTCGACGGCCGCGACGACGAGGCGCTGCGTCGTCTCGGGTTGCCAGCGGGCCACGGCGCCATCGTAGGTGACGGGACAAGTGTCCCGCAAAATCTCACGGTGACGGGACAAGTGTCCCGTCACGCTGTTACGGTGATGGGACAACACTCCCATCACTTGAGGAGACCCCCATGCACGTCTTCGTCACCGGCGGCACCGGCACCATCGGCTCGGCCGTCGTCACCGAACTGCTCACGAACGGGCACACCGTGCTGGCCCTGGCACGGTCGGACGGCTCGGAGCGGACACTGCGGGACGCCGGCGCCGAGGTGCTGCGCGGCACGCTGGCGGACCTCGACGTGCTGCGCGCCGGGGCGGCCCGGGCCGACGGCGTGGTCAGCCTGGCGTTCGGGCGCGACTACGGCAGCGCGGAGAGCCTGGCCGCGTCCATCGCCGAGGAGAGCGCCGCGATGACCGCGCTGGGCGAGGCGCTGGTCGGCGGCGAGCGGCCCATCGTCACGGTCTCCGGAACCCCGTGGGCGCCCGGCCGCGCCGCCACCGAGGCCGACCCGCTGCCCACCGACGGACCGGTCGGCGGGCGCGGCCGGTCAGTGAACGCGATGCTGGCGCTGGCCTCGCGCGGGGTCCGCGCGACGGCCGTGCGCATGCCGCGCACCGTGCACCACAACGGCCAGGGCGGGTTCGCCGGGCTGCTGACCGAAACGGCGCGCCGGACCGGCGTCGCCGGCTACCCGGGCGACGGCGCCCAGCGCTGGCCGGCCGTCCACGCCCTGGACGCGGCGGTGCTGTTCCGGCTGGTCCTGGAGTCGGCGCCGGCCGGGACCGCCTGGCACGCGGTGGCCGACGAGGGCGACGCGGTACGCGACATCGCCGCCGTCGTGGGCCGGCGACTGGGCCTGCCGGTGCGGCCCGTGCCGGAGGAGACCTTCGGCCCGTTCGGACCGATCTTCGCGATGGACCAGCCGGCATCCAGCGCGCACACCCGCGCGGCGCTCGGCTGGCGGCCGGAGCACCCGAGCCTGCTCGCGGATCTGGAGAACATCCAGCCCTGAGCGGAGTCGGCCCGGCGCGAGCCGAGCCGGGCACGGCCGGCACGGGCGTACCACCAGCAAGCCGGCACGACCCGAAGCGGCCGGAACCCGGACCGGGTCCCGGCCACGCCCCGGAGGATCAGCCGCAGGCGATCCCGTTGCGGTCCGGGTCGAGCTTCTGGCGGTCCTCGACCACCACCTTGACCCGGCTGAAGCCGTGCGCCTTCAGCCAGGCGCAGCGGTCCCGCACGCCCTTCGGGAAGTTCAGCGGGACGCACTGGGCCCGCGTGCCGTAGTTCCGGTCGCAGCCGTCCACCGTGGGAGCCACCTTCACCGGGTTCTTCGGCGACCTGCCGGGCTTGATCCGGGCCCGGCCGGGCTGGCCGGCGAACGACTGGACGAACGGAGCCGGAGCGGCGTGGGCCCTCGGCCGCACGGCGCTCTCGGTGACCGGCGTCGCCGAAGCGACCGGCGTGGCGGAGCTGACCGGCGGGGCCGGGGCCGCGCCCAGACCCGCCCGCTGCCGGCCGTCGCGATCGGCCCGGCCGACCGGCAACCGCCCCTGGGCCGCGGCCGGTGTGCTCGCCACCCGCGCGTCGCTCTGGTCGGCCACCACCGTCCACGCCGCCGCCCCGCACAGGGTCGCGGCCGCCAGCACGATCGCGGTGAGACGCATCCGGCTCATCCGACCTTCACCCACTTCGCCACCGACGGGACACCGTTGGCGCCGACCGCGAAGAGCATGTACCAGCCCGGTGGCGCCAGATTGGGGTTGCTGGTCAGGTTCAGCGCGATCCGGTTGCCGTCGACGGTCATCGGCAGGTCGACGAACCGCTGGTTCGGGTCGCTGGAGTGGGTCACCGCGGCCGGGCGGATCAGCTCCGCCTTCACGATCGGCTGGTCGACGGTGATCGTGTTGGAGCTGCCGTACGTCCAGTCCGTGCCGGACAGTCCGGTGATCTGCGGGCGGGCGCCGCGGAACAGGTAGGGCGGCGAGTACACCGAGATCCGCATGTCGAAGGTGCCGTTGCCGGGGTTGTCACCGATCGCCATGACCCGGCCGTCCGGCAGCAGGAACGCCGACGAATGGTAACCGCGCGGCACCGGGTCGACGGCCATGCCCGGCGTGAACGTGTCGGTGGCCGGGTCGTACATCGACGCCTCGTGGACCGGGTCGGCCCGGTTGTGCAGGCCACCGCCGGTCTCGAAGACCTTGCCGTCGGGCAGGATCACCGCGGAGACGTACATCTTGCCCTGCGCCCCGGTCTGCGGCGTGCCGCCGGTCAGCGTGCCCTGCGGGATCTGCGGGCCGGCGGTGTAGACCGGCGAGGCCTGCTTGAGGTCGATCAGGTCGGTGAGCCGGTGCGCGTCGACGTTCGTCTCGTTGTTGCCGCCGCCGAGCGTGAGCACCCGCTGGTCCTGGGCGGGCGGCAGCAGCACGCTCATCGACTGGTCCCGCTCGTCCTTGCGGCGCAGGCCGGGGACCTCGGTGACGGTGCCGGCGGCGTAGTCGTAGATCGACGAACCGGTGCCGGACAGGCCGTTGCCGAAGACGTGGCTGCCGGTGTAGAAGAGCCGGCCGTCCTGCATCAGGATCATCGACGGGTACAGGCCCCAGAACGCCCAGGTCTGTTTGGCCTCGCCGACGCCGAGCCAGCGCTGCTGCCGGTCGGAGAAGTACTGGGTGAGCACCGTGCCGCTGGAGTCCTCGCCGAGGCCGCCGAGGCTGACCACGTCACCGTTGCCCAGGATCGTCGCGGACGGGTACCAGCTGCCCCCGGTCATGTCGTTGACCCGCTGGTACGAGCTGGTCTCCGGATCGAAGACGTACGAGTTGCGCAGCCCCTTGTACCCGTGGCTGCCGTCGGCCGCCGAGTAGTCCTTGTTACCGCCCATCACCAGGATCCGGCCGTCCCTGAGCTGGACGTGCCCGGAGCAGAACAGGTCCTCCGGCGTGGCCACCGGGGTGAACGTCCCGCTGCCCGGCCGGTAGATCGCGGTCTTGAACGTCTTGGCGGCGAACGCGTCCGGGTCGTTGCCGGACCCGGCGATCAGCAGCACGTCGCCGTTGCGCAGCAGGACGGCGTGGATGGCACGGACCGTGGACGGGAACGGCATCACCGCCCAGGAGCCCTTGACGCACTTGTCGCCGGCGCTGCACGCGCCCTCCGGGGCGGCCTGGGTGGCGTCCACCATGGTGTAGTCGTCGGTCTTGAGGGTGCCGTTGCCGTAGATCGTGACGCCCCAGACGATCTGGTCGGTGTCCGGCGGGACCGGCGGGGTGCGCACGGTCTGCCTGGCCCACTCGGTTGTGACCGGCAGGCTGGCCAGGTCGGTCCAGTACACCCAACCCCGCGCGACATCGTGCCGGAACATCGTCATGACCGTGCTCGGGGTGCTGGTCTTGTACCAGACCGACAGGTCGTACTGGTGGTCCGGGGTGACGTTGGGCGCGCACGAGGCGTCCTCGAGCATCATCGCCTTGCGGTCGCCCTCGCCGGCGTTGGCCAGGGTGACCGCCATGGACCGGCCGCCGCTGTGCGCGTCGGCGCTGAGTTCGAAGGTGTGCCCGTTGTTGCCGTACCCGGACTGCTCCCAGCAGACCGGGAAGCCGTCGCCGGCGATGGACTCCAGGCCGGGGTTGGCGATCAGGTTCGCGCCGGCTGACGCCGGGCGTCCGGGCAGAGCCAGCGTGAGTACGAGGGTGAGCACCAGCACCTGGGCGATGTGCGCCCGGTTGGCGCGGCTCAGCAGCGGCCGCGGGCGAGGCGCCGGGGCTTCCTTGCGGCCGGGTGGGTCGGCCTTCCGGAGACGCGGCCGCGGGTGAGGCGTCAAGACTTCCTCCCGGTCAGGTAGATCAGCCTGTCGGAGATCAGGAAACGGACGACGAACGAGGCCAGCAGGGTCAGCAGGTTGCCGAGCAGCACGCCCAGGCTCAGCCCGCTGACCAGCAGGGCGAGCAGCGGGATGCGCAGCAGCAGGTCGGCGTTGCCCATCAGGAGGAACCTGCTGAACCGGCTGACCGGGCCGCGGCTGCGGTGGTTGCGGTAGAGCAGCGTGTCGGCCAGCGCGAAGTTCCACACCACCGCGACCACGTTGGCCACCACCGCGGCGGCCGTGTAGTGCACCCCGGTGCAGGTCAGCAGCAACCAGAGCACGGCCTGGTTGGGCAGCAGCCCGGAGATGCCGATCAGCGCGAACGCCAGCATCCGCAGCCGGCCGGCGCCGAAACGCAGCCCGCCGACGTGCTTGAGGAAGCGGATCCCCTCGGCGGCTGTCGACTTCGACTCGCCGGCGTGCCGGGCTTGGAAGGTGTACGGCACCTCGACAATCCGGCCGGGACGGTTGCGGACGATCAGCTCCAGCAGGATCTTGTAGCCGAGCGGGCGTAGCTGCCCGGAATCCAGGGAGCTGGAGCGGATCGCGAACAGGCCGCTCATCGGGTCGCTGACCGACAGCAGGTTGTTCCGGAACAGGGTCTTGACCAGCAGCGTCGACCCGCGGGACACGAGTCTGCGATAGCCGTCGGCCAGGCCGCCGGTGCTGCCGCCGCTGGCGTACCGGCTGCCCACCACCAGGTCCGCGCCGTCGCGCAGCCCGGCCGCGATCAGGTCGGGCACGATCTCCGGCGGGTGCTGCAGGTCGGCGTCCATCACCACGATCCACTCGCCGCGGGCGATCCGCATGCCCTCGACCACGGCGCCGCCCAGGCCGCCGACGCCCTGGTCGCGGTGGTGCACGGTGATCGCGATCGGGTAGTGCGCGGCATGCGCGACGATCACCTCGGGCGTGCCGTCGGTGCTGTCGTCGACGAAGACGATCTCGGTGCCGTCGTGCGGCAGGGCGTTCGCCAGCCGCGCCAGCAGCGCCGGGACGTTGTCGCGCTCGTTGTAGGTGGGCACGATGATGCTCTGCCGCAGCACCGTGGGCGCCGGGCGCACGCCGATCTCGCCGGGCAGCACCGCCCGGGTCCGGCCGGGCCGGCGGTACGCCGCCAGCGAGAGGGTCTTCTCACCGGGCGTGACGGGGGCCTGATGGCGCCCTCCGACCGCGGCCCGGCCGTGTGCCTGGGTGGTCACGGAGCCTCCTTGGTGATCCGGCGGATCTCGATGCGGCCGACGTCCTCGCCGAAGCGGGCCACCAGCGTCGAGTTCGTCAGCAGCGTGTTCACGGCGGGCAGGGTCTTCGAGTCGCCCCGCAGGGCCGGGGTGGAGACGATGTAGTCGACGTCGCGCCAGCCGTTCGGCAGCGTGGCCGCGACGCCCGGGTCCAGGTCCAGCTTGTAGAACCAGATGACCCGGTCCGGCTGGTATCCGGCGTCGACGCACTCCAGCCAGAGCACGTCGTCGGCGACGACCCGGGTGTGCGCCCGGTCCGGCACCTCCTCGCGCAGGAACCGAGCGGCGGCCACGTACCCGGAGTGATAGTTGGCGGTCACCGCCAGCTTGTTGCCGGAATACCAGCGGGGCGCGACCAGGGTGGCGGCGAGCAGCGCCAGGGCGACCAGCACGGCCGGCCGCGACCGCCCCGCCGGGGTGAGCTTGACCAGCAGGTCCAGCACTCCGGCCAGGGCGATGGCGAAGAACGGCAGCAGCTGTACGACGTACATCACCGGCAGGTGGCCACTGGGCCGGCAGGCGACCAGCACCAGGATCGCGCCGGCCACGGCGGGTGGGCGCAGCCGCCGTACGAACAGGCAGACGGCCGTCGCGGCCAGGCCGCCGAGCAGGACGAACCAGTCGTGGTCGAGCCAGGAGCGGACCAGCCCGTTGGCGATCGAACCGGCGTGGAAGATGCTGCCGCTGCCGGCGCGGTCGCCCAGCTGGAACTGCCAGGCGCCGATCAGCGACACGTGCCCGGCGCCGGGGAACAACTCGCCGCGCAGCGTCGCGTAGAGCGGGTAGAAGACGCCGACCAGGACCAGGCCGCTGGTGTAGCCGCCGACCGCCCACGGCCGGGTGGAGCTGCGCGCGGTGTGCTGCCAGAGCGCCAGGACCACCGCGGGCAGCGCCACGACGATGGTCTCCTTGCTGAGCACCGCGATCGCGGTGGCCGCGCCGGCGCCGGTGAAGGCCCACAGGTTGCGGTGCGGGGACAGCGCCAGGGCGAGGGCGGCGAGCATCCAGACCACGGCGAAGGTGTCCAGGTAGACGCCGCGGTACATGACCACGGTGAGCGGGGACAGCCCGAAGACGACAAGGGCGGTCGCGGACGACCAGACCGCCATGCCGAGCCGGCGGGAGATCACGTAGACCAGCAGCAGGACGGCGCCGACCACCGGGAGCATGGCGATGCGGCCCACCGTGGCGACCGTCGCTCCGTCGGAGCCGGCCAGGCCGGGCAGCCAGGAGAGGCCGGCCAGCTGGATCCAGGCCAGCGGCGGGTGGTCGTACCAGTAGGTGTAGTGGGCCAGGCCGTGCCCGTGGGCGACCGCCCAGGCCTGGGCGAGGTAGGTGCCCTCGTCGTCGTTGATCATCGGGTAGCCGCTGATGTTGGCGCCGAGCACCAGCAGCACCAGCGCGGTCAGGCCCACGGCGAGCAGGGCCTCGCGGCGGGTCAGGCGGCGCCGGCGTACCCTCGCAAGCCTTTGCCCGGCATCGGGATCGGGCAGCGGGAGGCGCGGCCGGGACGCCGGGACGACGCCTCCCCGCGCCTTCGGGATGATCGCGGTGGTCTGCTGCGACTCGCTGGTGGTGGTCACGCGGCGCCCGCCTCGGCGTTGCCCAGGTGCGCCCCGACGTGCGCGGTGAGCTCCCAGTCGCGGCGGCCGGTGTACTCGCGCCAGACCGCCCGCAGCGCGGCCACGCTCAGCAGCAGCGCGTACGGGAACGCGCCGAGGATCAGCCAGGCGAAGTGGCGCCACCGGACCCGCAGGCCGTACTGGATGCCGAAGTCGCGCAGGCCGACGGTCTGGAAGACGATGTTGGCGGCCATCGGGACCACCGGCACGAAGGTGAGCAGCGCGATGCCGACCGGCAGGTCGGCGAGCAGGGCCAGGGCGATGCCGATCGGGATCGCGACGCCGGAGAACGCCTGCAGGAACGGGCCGGTCAGGGTGTACCGGGCGAGCAGCCGCTGGCGCAGCGGCAGCCGCCGCCACTCCCCCTTGCGCAGCACCTGCAGGAAACCCTGGTTCCACCGGGTGCGCTGCTTGAGCAGGCTGCCCAGCGAGTCCGGCGTCTCCTCACGGGTGACCAGCGACGCCTCGTAGGCGACGACCACTTTGGCGCCCCGGCTGGACAGGCGCACCCCGAGATCGCAGTCCTCGGCCAGGCAGGTGCCGTCCCAGCCGTTGGCGCCGCGCAGCACGTCGGTGCGGACGAACACGGTGTTGCCGCCGAGCGGGATGAAACCCTTGCTGGCGTGCAGGTGCAGCCGGCTGCGGAACCAGAAGAAGTACTCCAGGCAGTTGTGCAGGCTGTACCAGCTGGAGTGGTAGTTGATCAGCTGGACGCCGCCCTGGACCACGTCGGCTCCGGTGCTGCGGAACGCGTGGTCGACGTGTTCCAGCAGGTCCGGGTGCACCTGGTCCTCGGCGTCGAAGACCCCGACCACCTCGCCACGCACGTACGGCAGGGCGGTGTTCAGCGCGCGTGGCTTGTTCTTCACCGCGTTCTCGTCGGTGACCACCAGGATCCGCTCCGGCGCCGTCGCCGCGACCCGGTGGGCCACCTCGGCCGTCTCCGGGTCGTCGTGGCCGATGATCAGGATGATCTCGTAGCCCTGGTGGGTGGAGCGCAGCAGCCGCTCCACCGTGTGCTCCAGCACGGCCTGCTCGTGCCGGGCCGGCACGAGCAGCGAGAACGTGACCCGGTGGTCGCCGTCCGGCTCGGCGAACCGGGTCGCGGCCAGCGTCTCCGGGGTGCGCCAGGCGTGCATCGTCCACCACAGCGTCACCGCGGCGAATGCGGAGAGGACGAGAGAAATGGAAATCATGACGGCGGCAGCCAAGATCGGGGCCCTTTCGGCAAAGGTTGAATCGCCACCAGAAATAGCGTTGCGGCGAGACCTTATCGTCCCGTGTCCGGTGCGATTCAAGTCGATCAGAGCCTTTTCCCCTGATCCAGTGATCGACGCAAAAAAGACCTGAATTGTCCATTTTGTGGCGCTTGCTCGCATAGTCCGGTCGGATCGCCGACAGCCGGTAATCACTGCGGAAACACGAAAAGGCATCCGCCCCGGCCGTCGGGCGGATGCCTTTTTCACTCAGGGCCGACGCAAGAATTTCTCACGCCTCGCAGGAGTGGCCTGCCGGAAAGAAGGTAACCCGGCTCACCTATTTCACGACACCCGCGGACGGATGACGCCGGCCCCACAACGGGCGGCCGGCGGTCAGGCGAGGCCGTGCCCATATGCCTCCACCAGCGGAAACAGGTCCGGCTCGCCGTACGTGCCGACCAGCTCGGCGAAGCGCGCCACCTTCGCCGGGCCGAAGCGGCCGACACCGACCGAGTACGCGCCGGCGGACACGAACGTCGGCGGGCTCTTCTTGCTGTGGAACTTGTCGGCGTACATCACCAGCTCCTCCTCCCCGGTCGCCGGGACGTACTCGCCGGGTGGCAGCGGCAGCCCCTGGTCCAGGATGTCGGAGCGGGTCACGCCCACCCCGGTGTGGCACGAGCAGAACCGGCACAGGTAGTCCGGGTAGCCCTCGTCCCGCAGCAGCTCGTGGCCGAGCAGCCCGTGCCGGATGTAGTTCGGGTGGTCCAGTACGCCGTCGCGGCCGTAGAGGCGGTAGACGCCGATGTCGTGCAGCAGGCAGCCGGCCCGTACCAGGTCGATGTTCACCGCGAGATCGAGACGGTCGAGCAGGCGCTCCGCGATCCGGCAGACGATCTCGCAGTGCGTCCACACCGAGTCGAACGCCTCCGGGGTCGGCGCGACCCGCTCGTGCAGCCGCCGGATTTCCGTGTCGCTGGGGATCCACATGGTCATCCATGATCGCAGGACGGACCGGCGTGGGGTCGCGCTGGGCGTGCTGCTGATGCGCGTGGACCAGGACCCGATCCTGTTCCGTGCCGCGACGGTTCTCACGCCCGCCACGACCGGTGCGGCCCTGGTCCTACTGACGACCGCGGCGATGTTGATCCCGGCCGCCCGCCGGATCACCCGGACCGAAGATCTCCGCTACGAACAGGGCCGATTCTCCGGTACGGCCGGGAGGTCCGCCGCACCGATCGGCCGCCTTGGCGGGTGGGACGAAATCCAGACGTGACTATCTTGACCAAATGAAGAAACATCCCCAACCTTATGGGAGCGCTCCCGAACGACCCCCATCGATCCCCCAGGAAGGGGAGGCAGACCATGCGAAGAGTCCTGGTCGCGCTCTGTGCCGCCCTGCTCGCCGCCGCCGGCGCCGTCCTCGCGCTAGGGAACCCGGCGTACGCGGCCACCGGCCTGCACGTCTCCGGCACCGACATCTACGAGGCCAACGGCGCCAAGTTCGTCATGCGTGGCGTCAACCACGCGCACACCTGGTACACCAGTCAGACCAGCTCGTTCGCCGCCATCAAGGCGGCCGGCGCGAACACCGTCCGGGTCGTGCTCAGCGGCGGGCGGTGGACGGCGAACAGCGCGAGCGACGTCGCCAACGTGATCTCGCTCTGCAAGGCCAACAAGCTGATCTGCGTCCTCGAGGACCACGACACCACCGGGTACGGCGAGGACAGCGCCGCGTACACCCTGGACCAGGCGGTCAACTACTGGATCGGCCTGAAGAGTGTCCTGGTCGGCCAGGAGGACTACATCGCGATCAACATCGGCAACGAGCCGATCGGCAACACCAACCCGGCGCAGTGGACGGCCGCCACCACCGCGGCGATCAAGAAAATGCGTGACAACGGGTTCCAGCACCTGCTGATGATCGACGCGCCGAACTGGGGCCAGGACTGGCAGCAGGTGATGCTCGCCAACGGCCAGACCGTGCTCGACGCGGACGCCCAGCACAACACCGTGCTGTCGATCCACATGTACGCGGTCTACGCGCAGGCCTCGACCATCACCTCCTACCTGGACACCTTCAAGTCCAAGGGCTGGCCGCTGGTGATCGGCGAGTTCGGCTGGCAGTTCGCCAGCGGCGAGGTCGACGACCAGACGATCCTGGCCGAGGCGGTCAAGCGCAACCTCGGCTACCTCGGCTGGTCCTGGTCGGGCAACACCGACCCGATCCTGGACATGGTGCTCAACTTCGACGTCAACCAGAAGACCACCTGGTACCACCGGGTCTTCGACGGCCCGAACGGCATCACCGCCACCGCGAGGCAGGCGACGATCTTCGGCGCGCAGCCCAGCACCGGCCCGTCGTCGAGCAGCCCGTCGCCGTCCACCAGTAGCAGCCCGCCTTCGCCCGGCAAGAAGTGCACGGCGGCGTACACGGTCACCGGCCAGTGGCCGGGCGGCTTCCAGGGTGAGGTCAAGGTGACCGCGGGCAGCTCCGCGATCAGCGGCTGGACGGTCACCTGGACGTACGCCAACGGCCAGACCGTCTCCAACGCCTGGGGCGCCACGGTCACCAGCAGCGGCTCCAGCATCACCGCGAAGAACGTGGGCTACAACGGCGGCCTGGGCGCCGGCGCGAGCACGTCCTTCGGTTTCCTCGGCTCCTGGACCGGCACGAACTCCGTCCCGGCCGTGAGCTGCACCGCCGTCTGATTCCCGGCACCCGCGGGAAGGGTCGCGCCGACACGCGCGGCCCTTCCCTCCATTCTTCCGGCGGTACGCCGCGACCCCCAGCCCGCTCCCGGCTCCGGCCGCGCCGCCAGCTTTCGGCTGGGAGTCATGGTCGTCATCAAGGCCTTCGAGACAACCACGGCTCCCAGCCCGGGCTCGGGAGCGCGGCCGCGGCATCGAGCAGCGCGGGCAGCAAGAAGAGTGGCCGGCGGCTGACGGCAACCGGGAGCGGGCAGGCGTCGCGCGGACCCGGCGCTCTCCTCCACTTCAAACATAGCTCGGTACACAGGGCTTGCGGCAAGGCGCCCACAGTGCCGCAGAATTGCCCCTCACACTGTTGTGACGTGCGGAAATGGGGGCTTGGCGAAGTGCGTGTGCTGTTGACCAGCTGGGGATCGCGCGGAGATGTGGAACCACTGGCGGCGCTGGCCGTGGCCATCCGGGAACAGGGCGGGGAAGCAGTGGTGTGCGCCCCGCCGGACGACGATTTCGTGACCCTGCTGGACCGGGTCGGGGTGCCGCTGGTACCGCTCGGGCCGACCGTGAAGTCGGTGGTGGCCAGGCGGGAGCCGCCCGGCGCGGCGGCCGCGTTCAAGCTGGCGCCGGAGCTGGTGGCGGCCCGGTTCGAGACGCTGGGCGCGGTGGCGCCCGGGTGCCGGGCGATCGTGGCGACCGGGCTGATGCCGGCCGGGGCCCGGGACGTGGCGGACAAGCTGGGGATCCGGTACGTGCTGGCCGCCTTCCATCTGCTCGGGCTGCCTTCGCGGCACCTCCCGCCGGGCCGGCGGCCGGGCCCGCCGCTCACCGCGGACGAGACGGACCTGACGGGACAGTGGGCCCAGGACGCCGAGCGGGTGAACGGGCTGTACGGCGAGGCGGTCAACCGGCACCGGGCGTTGATCGGCCTGCCGCCGGTGGGTAACGTCCGCGACTACGTGTTCACCGACCGGCCGTGGCTGGCCGCGGACCCCGTGCTCTGCCCGTGGCAGCCGGGCCGCACCGAGCTCGACGTGGTGCAGACCGGGGCGTGGATCCTGCCGGACGACCGGCCGCTGCCCGCGGACCTGCTGGCGTTCCTGGACGCCGGCCAGCCTCCGGTGTACGTCGGTTTCGGCAGCATGGCGGCGTATGTCTCGAAGGACATCGCGCAGGTCGCCATCGAGGCGGTGCGTGCCCAGGGCCGGCGCATCGTACTGGCGCGCGGGTGGGCCGGGCTGGCCGCGACCGACGACGCGGCCGACTGCTTCGTCGTCGGCGAGGTGAACCAGCAGGAGCTGTTCCGCCGGGTGGCCGCGATCGTGCACCACGGCGGCGCGGGCACCACCACGACGGCGTCCCGGTCCGGCACGCCGCAGGTGATCGTCCCGCAGATCGCCGACCAGCCGCACTGGGCCGCCCGGATCGCCGAGCTGGGCGTCGGCGTCGCCCACGACGGTCCGGTGCCGACCGTGGCGTCGCTGTCGCACGCGCTGGGCACGGCGCTGGGCACGGCCACCGCGGTCCGGGCCCGGGAGATGGCCGGGACGATCCGCGGCGACGGCGCGGCCGTGGCCGCGGGACTGCTGCTGGAGGTGGCCCGCGAGAACACGGGCCACCCGTCCCGCTAGCAGCCGTTGCGGGCCGCGGAGACCGCGACGTCGTCGTACCAGAGGGTGTCCGCGCCGTCGCCGTAGCTCTCCCAGCCCAGCTTGAGGTCGGTGAGCGCCGGCCGCCACGTCTTGTTCAGCCACTGGCTGTCGATGTCGTGCGTCGGTGTGCCGTCCTCAATCAGGCCGGGCACCGAGGCGCCGTTCAACCAGGTCTCGATGGTGCCGTTGGCGCCGTCCACCTTGAACTCGACGCAGTTCCAGGTGTTCACCGGCAGTGGCCTGGACAGCGCCACCCCGGCTGGGCTCTGCTCGGGCAGCGTGGCGTCGTCCGAGGCCCGGTTGAACTGCAGCGCACCGTTCTGCCCGCCGAACCGCAGGTCCCGGCCGCCGTCGTTGGCGTCGGCCAGGGCCACCGCGGTGACGTGCGCGGCGGGCAGGGCGGTCGTGTGCCGCACCCAGTAGCGGACGTACCACGCCTTCGACACCGCGCCGACCAGCGAGGTGTTACGGGCGAACACGTGGTTGCAGTAGCCGGCCGCCCCGTTGATCCGCAGCGAGGTGGTGCCGCTGTGGGCGACGGTCCGGTCGATCGCGGCGGTGCCCGCTCCGGAGCAGTCCGGGCTGGTCACCGTCCACGCCCCGGTGGGGACGGTGCCGGTCTGCGTCTCGAAGCCGTCACCGCCGGGCGTCGGCGGCGGCGTGCTGACCGACGGGCTGGGCGAGGGCGACGACGCGGACGGGGACGGGGACGGGGTCACGTCGTCCCCGCAGGCCACGTTGTTGAAGCGGAACGCGGTCGGCGCCGGGTTGGTCCCCGAGTACGTCCCCTGGAAGCCGAAACTCGCCGACGCCCCGGTGCCCAGGGCGCCGTTCCACCCGACGTTCGCGGCGGTGGCGGTGGCGCCCGACTGGGTCACTGTCGCGTTCCAGGCCGAGGTGACCTGTTGGTTGCCGGAGAACGTCCAGCCCAGCGTCCAGGACGAGACAGCCGCGCCGAGGTTGGTGACCTTGACGTCGGCGGTGAAGCCGGTGTTCCAGCTGTTCGCGGTCCACGTGACGGCGCAGGTGGCGGCCGCCGCCCGGGCCGGCCCCAGCGCCGCGACACCCAGGGCGGCCCCGGTCAGGGCGACCACGGAGAGCACTGGTAGGCGCCTCATGAGCACGCCGCCCCGTTGAGCTTCACGGTGGCCGGGGCGCTGGCCGTGCCGTTGGCGGTGAAGCCGACGGTGACCGAGGCGCCCGCCGCGAGCGACGGCGTGTGGCCGGGCGCGGCCGCCGTGACCGTCGTGCCGGACTGGGTGACCGTCGCGTTCCAGCCGCTGCCCAGCGTCACGCCGGACGGCCAGGTCCAGGTCACCTTCCACGGGTTGATCGCGCCGCCGCCGGTGTTCTGCACCTTGAGCTGGCCCTGGAAGCCGCCCTGCCAGGCGTTGTCCTGGGTGTAGGTGGCCTTGCAGGCGCCGGTGGCCGGCGCGCTGCCCGAGGTGGACGGCGACGGCGAGGAGGTGCCGCCACCACCGCTGGGCGGGATCAGGTACGGCTGCAGGATCGCCTGCTTGGCCTGGTTCACCGTGGTCCAGTCGTCGTTCGCGATGCCGCCGGTGTCACCCGAGTTCGGGTTCCACGACCAGTACGTGAACGACATCCCGTTCACACCGGTCCCGGTGTACGCCATCAGGCTCTGCAGCCACACCTTGTCGATGTCGGTGGCCAGCGTGGTGCCGAACTCACCGATCATGATCGGCGCGAGGTTCTGCTTGTACAGGTAGCCCCAGTACTTGTCCCAGATCGCCGGCAGGTTCGCCGGGTACGACGGGTCGTCGAACCAGGCCTGGCGGTAGACCGAGGTGGCGTACTCGTGCGGTGAGTAGACCAGCCGGTTCGCCACGTTGAGCCGTACCGGGAACTCCCCCGCCTTGGACAGGTTCCCGCCCCACCAGCCGCAGTCCTCGTCGTTGCCGGTGTCGTTGTCCCAGACGTTGGAGAGGCCGCCGCTCGGGCAGCTCACGCCCTCCACGAAGATCAGCCAGTTGGGCTGGACCGCGAGGATCGCGTTGCCGGCCCGCTCGGCCGCCAGCCGCCAGTCGCGGGCGGTGTCCCCGCAGCCCCAGCAGGCCCCGGTGGCGGCCGGGTTGGTGCCCTCCGCGTGCGGCTCGTTGTGCAGGTCGGCGCCGATCACCGTGGTGTTGCCGGCATAGTGCTGGGCGAGCGCTTTCCAGTCCGAGATCCAGGTGCTTTCCGGTACGGCGGAGGTGTACCACAGCGCGGTCTGTCCCGCCGATGTCGGCCGGTGCCGGTCCAGGATGATCCGCATGCCCTTGTCGCCGGCGTACGCGACGACCTTGTCCAGGATCTGCAGCGGGGAGAGTCCGACCAGGTCCGGGTTGACGAAGTCGTTGATGCCGGTGGCGGTGGCGCCCGGCTTGAGCGCGTCGTCGGAGAACGGGATCCGCAGCGTGTTGTACCCGAGCGAGGCCATCGTGTCGAGCTGGCCGCGCCACGGGTTGCTGGCCCACAGGCCGTGGAACGTCTTGTTGTCGGTCTCCATGCCGAACCAGTTGATGCCGGTCAGCCGGACGGTGGCGCCCGTGCTGTCCACGATCTTGTTGCCGCTGGTGTGCAGGTAACCGACCCCGGTCCCGCCGCCGGCGGCGGCCGCCGGCTGGGCCGTGACGACGGCGGTCGCGGTGACCGCCGCGGCGGCCAGCGCGGTGAGGCCGGCCAGCCACTTTCGGTGTTGCATGGGAGCTCCTTCGAGAACGGAAGGCGTGAAACATCATGTTGACATGGGAGCGCTCCCAGCAACAACGTCCATCGATGTTTTCTCCCGCCCCCGCCCCGCGCGCCACTACACCTAAGGCATCCTAGGAAGACAGGATGAAAGTCTCGGCCTGAGGCCGTACCGGGCAGCGGCCTCCAGCCGCCGGCACGGCGTGGCGGGCTGGGAGCCACGGGCGCGTCAGCTCCCCTGACGCACCTTCCAGCGGCCGCCCGGACCCGCGCCGCGGGGCGCCGTGGGTGGCCAGCGCGATTCCCGCCTCGGGCACACCGTCGCGGTGACCCTGCTCGATCTCGGCCGCTTGGCCAGCCGGTTCCGGGGTACGGGGAGAGGGGCGGCGGGGCCGGGAGGGGCCCGCTTGCTACTCGGTGATCACCACGCCGGGTAGGCTCCAGCATCGACGGCCGAGTCACCGACGGCGCGGGGGCGCCGATCACCAGGCCGTCGTGGAAAGCGGAGGGCAAGTCAGATGGACCTGCACGGGACCGAGTCCGAGTCCGAGGGCATGGGGGCGGCGCCTTCGGTGGCCCGGCTGTTGCTGGAGCTGCGCGGACGCGCCAGGGTCGACGTCAAGCCGGCCGGCCGCAGCATCCAGATCCGCCCGCAGGGCGCCCGCAACGTGGCGGTGCACATCCACCCCGGCGGCGTCGACATCGCGGTGGCCCGCAACCAGGCCGACGAGGTGGCCGCCACGATCTTCGGCGCGACGGTGAAGGACCCCGACGACCCGATCCCGTTCGTCTCGGTCGAAAGCCATCTGATCGACGCCAACTATGACGCCATCCTGACCGCCGCCGTGCAGGCCGTCGAGCTGCGCCGGTCCGGCCCGCCGAAGACCCCGCGCGCCGCCGCGACGCCGCGGGCCGCCGGCTCCCGGTCCGCCGCCGCGCCGAAGGCGACCCGGCCGGCGACCCGGCCGGACCGGCCGATCTGTCCCCGCTGCAAGCAGTACGAGTTGCTGGCCAGCGGCGAGTGCCCGTCCGGCTACTGCTGATCCGGCCCAGGTGGCGCGCGTCGTCGATGCGCGTGCGGTAGCGGGCGACGGCTCCGGCGATCCGGCCGGAGCACACCCGTCATACGTGCCAGGAGACCACGGTTCGGTGCGCAGTCCGGTCAGCGTCGTCCCGGGCGGCATCCCGTACGGCACCGGCTCGGTGTCCGGGCCGGTGCGCAAACGTGCCCCGGCCGCTCTGCCGGATCAGGCCGGCGTCGGGGCATGACCGCAGATCTTTCTACCGCCGAGTCGTTCTTGCAGGCCGAAGGCCTGGTCTTGGAACGCCGCGTGCTCGCCGCGCTGTTCCCGGACACCGGCGCGGGCAGATGGTGGAGGTGCTGCGCGGCTACCGCAACGCCGGCGGCTGGCCCGGTCACCTGGGAGCCGCCGAGCGCGGGGGCGCGGCTGGAGCGGCGGGGTACGGGACGGTGCAGGCGGTGCGGAGGCTCACCTCGTACCTGACCGCGGCTAGATCCAGACCGGTGCCAGCGGTGGCGTCCCGGTCCGCGGCCCCGCGGGGGACGGGGCCGCGGGGCACCAGTACCAGCGCGGCGTCCGATCGCCTCGGGGCAGCTCGAGGAGGACGGCGTGCTGATAGTGGAACGGTTCCAGTGAGAACGCGTGCAGCTTGTCCAGATCGTGCTGGACCGCCTCGGGATCGGCGCCTTCCCGTTTCACCTCGACGACGAGCACGTTGTCGGCCGGTCGGGACCTCCCGCGGCGGTGGATTATCAGGTCGGGATAGACGACCTGCGTGCCCCCGGGCAGAGTCAGCCTCTTGGCCAGCCAGTCCTTCTCGTTCCGGGTCCACCTGTTGTATTCCACGTCGACCGCCAGCGACGGCAGCTGCGTCCGCACCCACGAGGCCAGATGCCCGGCGATGTGGAACACCACGGAGCGCTCGTGCGCTCCCTCGGTGAACAGCTGGCGCTGGTCGTCGAAGACCTGCCGGACGGCTGCGCGCAGGGCGGCCTCGACAGACATGCGGCTCACGACGTGCACGCCGTCGACTGTATGACTCGATGAGTCCGCGCAGCCGGCGGGCCCGCCGGCTGCGCGGAAGGTCACGCGCGCATCACCGTGGCGATCGGGATCCCGGCCGCCCGGATTGCCGGGACGAAGCCACCGAGGATGCCGGCCACCAGCCCGGCGATGATCCCGGACACCCCGGCCGACCAGGGGAACTCGACACCCTGCAGGAACGGCTCGGACGGGCCGAGAACGACGGTCACGGCCTTGAGCGCTGCCACGCTCACCCCGATCGCGGCCGCCGCTGTGAACAGGCCGGTCAGCAGCGTCTCGGCCAGCACGATCCCGGCCAGCACGGCCCGGGGTGTGCCGACCGCCCGACGCAGCGCGAACTCCTCGACCCGCTCGCCGACCGTGGCCAGTCCGACGTTGAGCACTCCGGCCGCGCCGATGACCAGGACCAGGCCGGCCATCGCCAGGAAGATCAGGCGCAGCAGGTTCAGCTGGTCCTGCATCTCCTTGCGGGAGTCGATCGTCTCGATGGACATGTCGGCGCCGCCCAGGCCCTTCAGCTTGGCCGTCAGCACCGGCTCGACCGGGGTGCTGGCGGCCATCGCCACCTGGATGTCGCTCATCCCGTTCGGGTCGGTGAGCCGGGCCAGCGGGAGCCAGTTGGTCAGCTCGTCCAGCCGGACGTATCCGTGCGGCTGCGGGTCACCGTCCTTGACCACGCCGATCAGCTGCGGGGTCATGTCGGCCGACGCGCCGTTGACGCGCATCTGCGCGGGGACGTGGTAACGCTCGAAGCCCTTCGCCGCCTCCTCGTTCAGCACCAGACGCGGGGCCATCATCGGCGCGGAGGCGAAGTCGAGCCAGGCGCCGGACTGCGGGCGGTACGGCCGGAACTCGCGGACGTCCCCGGTCAGCGCGGTCAGCCGCAGCTCGATGGCCTGTCCCTGCGGCAGCCCGGCGTTCGGGTCGTAGCACTTGCCGGTGGCGTCGCAGATCTGCGAGGCGCCGCCCCAGTTCTGGTCGAACGGGGAACCGCCCGCGTTGACCGGGCGCACCCCGGGCTCGCCGACGACAGCGGTCAGGCCGACCATGGCCACCGCGTCCGGGCGGCCCCGGACCGTGTCGACCACGGCCTGGCCGGCGCCGGCGACCGGCGGGACGCCGTAGAGCACCTTGGTGCCGTCGATGCCGGTCTGCAGTTCCAGGTCGGCGAGCTGGAGCCGCTCGGCGATGCCGGCGCCGGCCTGGACCACGACCACGGCCAGCACGCCGAGGAACAGGCTCACCATGGAGAGCAGGGTGCGCAGCTTGCGGGCCCGGATGCCCTGCAACCCGATGATCGAGGCCGACCTCAGCCGGCCGGAGAAACGCCTCACGACAGCCGTCCCGCGGAGAGAGTGTGCGAGCGCTCGGTGAGCACCCCGGACCGCAGATCCGCGATGCGTCCCATCCGGGCCGCGTGATCACGGTCGTGGGTGACCAGGATCAGGGCGCACCCGCGGGTGGTCGCCTCCTGCAGCGCGTCGATCACGATCGACCCGGTCTCGGTGTCGAGGGCGCCGGTCGGCTCGTCGGCCAGCAGCACCCGCGGGTCGCGGACCAGGGCCCGGGCGATCGCCACCCGTTGCTGCTCGCCGCCGGACATCTTCACCGGCCGGTTCCTGGCCAGGTGCGCGATGCCTACCTGCTCCAGCGCCGCCATCACCCGGGCGCGGCGGTCCCGGCGCGGCAGCCAGCCCTGCCCGTTGATCAGCGCCATCGCCACGTTCTGCGCGGCGGTCAGGTGCTTGAGCAGGAAGAACCGCTGGAAAACGAACCCGAAGTGGGAGCTGCGCAGCTTGGCGGCATGCCGCTCGGGCAGCCGGCTGATGTCCCGCCCGTCCAGCGAGTACGTCCCCGAGTCCGGCCGGTCGAAGAGGCCCAGCACACTGAGCAGGGTGCTCTTGCCGGAGCCGGACCGGCCGACGATCGCCACGCTCTCCCCGGCCCGGACGGTCAGGTCGACCCCGTCCAGGATCGTGCGCGGTTCCTTCTGCCCCTTCAGGACCTTGGTGATCCCGGTGAGCCGGATCAGCTCGGTCACTGCGTCACAGCCGGGGTCGGCAGGTTCGGCCCGGGGATGGCGACCGTCTCGTCACCCTTCAGACCCTTCTTGATCTCCACGACCTTGCCGTCGGAGATGCCGAGCGTGACGTCGACCGTCTTACGGGTCTGCCCCTCCCCCACGACCAGGTCGACCTTGCCGCGGCCCTGCGAGCCGGCGACCGCCTCGACCGGCAGCACCAGCACCTTCGACGCCTTGTCGGTGACCAGCTCGATCGTCACGTCGGCGCCGTTGATCAGCTTGACGCTAGCCGGCGGCACGCAGACCAGGCGCATGCCGGTCGGCTCCGACCCGCCCGCGGACGAGGAGTCGGGCGGCGAGCCCTGGTCCGGGGCCGGGGCGGCGGACGGCCCCTGGGCGGGCGCCGTGGTCGTCGTCAGGGGCGCGGGCACGACGCCGGCGGGCAGCGCGGCGATCGTCCCGAGCGCCGCGCACCGGAACGGCCCGGGACCGTTCTTGATCTGCGCCTGCACCTGCCTGACCGCGCCGGAGATCCGGTACGCCTGGGCGCTGTCGATGTCGGCGACGATCCCGTACCCGGAGTGGGTGGCCGAGACCACCGGCATGCCCTTGGTGACGGTGGCGTGGTCGTCCATCAGGCGCCCGGCGAAGACCGAACCGGCCGGGATCTCCACCCGCTGCGGGATGCCGCCGTGCCACACGCTGGCCACCCAGACCGGGGTGTCGTCCGGCTCCTTCGGCAGGCTCCGGCTCACCCAGCGCAGCTCGCCGTCGGCCGGCGCGACGACGCCGAACACCGGGTTGATGGCGACCTTGCCGGCCAGGCTGATCTTGTTGCTGAGGTCCTGCCGGGCAGGCTTGACCGTGGTGAGCACGGTGCCCCGGTCGGCCAGGCCCGGGGTCTGCGCGGCCTCACCGGACGACGAGCACCCGGCGGCCGAGAGGACCACCACCAACCCCAGAAGGGCATGCCTGCGTGCAACCACCCGAGTCCTCCGTCGTCGATGCGTTCAGCGGCGCGGCGAAGGGTACCGGACACACGCAACCCACAGAAAGATCGCAGATCGCCGGCCGCTGTCGTCGACGCTCTAGCCTCGGGGCATGCTGTTACTGGTTCCAGGGGACGTGGTGCGGCCGCGCCGGCCCGACGAGCACTTCGCGGACGAGGCGCGGGCGGCGCTGGCCGCCGGTCACGAGGTCGCGGTGCTGGGCGACGGCGCCCCGGTGCCGGCTTCGGACGACGTGGTCTACCGCGGCTGGATGATGTCCGGCGCGGAGTACGCGGCGCTGGCCGCCCGCGGGGTGGCGTTGCGGACCGGCCCGGCCGACTACCGGCGGGCGCACGAACTGCCCGGATGGTATGCGGCGGTGGCGTCCCGTACCCCGCGATCGGTCTGGACCTGCGGTGACGACCGGGCCGGCTTCCTGGCGGCGTGCGCCTCGCTCGGCTCCGGGGCCGCGGTGCTGCGCGACTACACGAAGTCGATGAAGCACTACTGGGACGAGGCGGCCTTCGTCCCGTCGGTGGCCGACACCACCGCCGCGTGGCGGGTGGCGAGCCGCTTCCGGGAGTTGCGCGACGACGACTTCACCGGGGGTTTCGTGCTGCGGCGCTTCGAGGAGTTCACCGGCGCCGAGGTGCGGACCTGGTGGGTCGACGGGGTGTGCCGGCTGGTCACCGCGCATCCGGACACGCCGTCCGAGCCGCCGCCGACGGATCTGGACGTCGCCGGGTTCGCGCCGCTGATCAGCGGCCTGCGCCTGCCGTTCGTCACGGCGGACCTGGTCCGCCGCGCGGACGGCGAGTGGCGCCTGGTCGAGATCGGCGACGGCCAGGTCAGCGACCGGCCCCGCTCCACGCCGGCCGCCGAGCTGATCGCCGCGCTGGCCCGGTGACGTGCCGCGATGATCAGCGGTCGGGCATGCGGTGGTCGCGCGGCGACGCCCCGGTGACCCGTGCCCATCAGCGCCTCGGGGGTCCGCTGTCCGGGCGCCGCATGGTCTGCTCTACTCCTCGATCCGGAGCACGATGCGTCCGTCGGCCACGCCCTTGTACCAGCGGGGATCACTCGTCATCACGTCCACGCCCAGGTCGAGCGCGAGCATCGCGGCCGACGCGCAGTCCGGGCGGCCGGTCAGCGCCCGCAGCGCCACCAGCGCTTCCCAGTCCTCGGCGTCATCGGTGATCAGGAACGTGGCCGGATGCGCGATCAGCAGCTCCAGTCGCTCCCGCTCGATCATCGCGGTGTTGTGGCCGGCCTCGATCAGGCACCACAGCGGGATGATCACCGCACCGTTCTCGTCGTTGATCTCGGCCAGCGTCTCACCGACCGCCACCGAGCCGCGCACCCACGCGGTGATCGCCGACGTGTCGAGAACCAGCTTGGCGTCGCGCCCCTGCGTCACGCGGGCCGCGACCGCAGCCCGGCGAGGAACGCCGCCCGGCCCTCGGCGTCGCGTGCCCGCTCGGCTTTGCGCCGCCGCTGCCGCGCCCGCGCCTTGCCCTCGTCGGTGACGGCCAGCCCCATCCGGGCGTGGATGTCCTCGACGCTCAACTTGGAACTGGTGTCCTGCTCCATGCGATCAGAGTAACCGCGCCCGGCCGCATGTCCTATCCTCGGCGCCCGCGCCCCGTACCGAGCGGAACCCGACCCACCGGCCGACACCGCCCGGCGCCACGCCTGGCGCGGGCCGGCAACTCCGCGACCGGCGGCCCGTGGCGCGACTGCTGGCGGTCGCCCCCCAGCGCGCTCCATCGACCAGCGTCCGGAAACGCCCACCATTATCGAGATCCTTCCTTCGGGTAAATCCCGTCGCGGCGGGGCGGGGCTTGTGTTTGGGTGGCGACATGGGCCAACCCACGTTGCGCACCGAACGTCTCCTGCTCGTCCCCCTCACCGACCGGCACTTCGAACTCGAGGTCGAGCTCGACGCCGACGCGGAGGTCCTCAAGTACATCTCGGGGCGGGCCCGGACCCGGGACGAGGTGGTGTCCTCGCACGCCGAGCGGATGGCGCTGGGCACCAAGGTGGACGGGCTCGGTTTCTGGGCGGCGTTCGGCGCCGACGGCGGCCGCAGCGGCTCGGAGGCCCCGGACGGCGAGACCGAGGGCGAGTTCGTCGGCCTGATGATGCTGCCGCCGGCGCACGGCGACGATCAGCCGGACGATCCGACGCTCGCCGAGCTGGGCTACCGGCTGGCCCGCCGGTACTGGCGGCAAGGGCTGGCCGGCGAGGCGTCCCGGGCGCTGCTGCGGCACGCTTTCGACACGGTCGGGCAGAGCCGGGTGTTCGCCCGGACCATGGCCGTCAACACCGGCTCGCGCGGGGTGATGGAGAGCATCGGCATGCGGTACGTCCGGACCTTCCACCCGGTCTGGGACGACCCGCTGCCCGGCACGGAGGCCGGCGAGGTGGAGTACGAGATGACCCGCGCCATGTGGGAGGCCCGCCGCGGCACTCTCTGAGGAGGCCGGACGTCGGCCGTTGACCGACGTGCGCGGTCTCGTGACGGCCCACCTCCCGGGCTATCGGGTCGAGTCGATCGACCTGATCGGTGCGGGCACGGACCACACCGCGTTCGAGATCAACAGCGACTTGATCGTACGGCTGAGCAAGTCCCCTGATCCGGACCGGACAGAGCGCGAGGCACGTCTTCTCACCACGGTGCGCGGCGTCGCGCCGCTGCCGGTCCCCGAGCCGGTCTTTGTCGCCGCCGAGCACGGCTGCCTGGCGTATCGCAAGCTCCCCGGCACCCCCTTGCTGAACCTGCCCGCGCCCGGCCGGCCGGAGCGGATCGCCGCCACCCTCGGCGAGTTCCTGGCCGCGCTGCACACGCTGCCGGCCAGCCTGCTGGCCGGCCTGGTCGACACCGACGCCCAGCCGCCGGCCGAGTGGCTGGACGAGGCCGCGGAAACCTACGACGCGGTCGCCGGCCACCTCCCGGCCCGGCACCGCCCGCTGATCGAGAGGTTCCTCGGCACCGCGCCCCCACCCGGCCCCGAGACGCTGGCCTTCTCGCACAACGACCTGGGCATCGAGCACGTCCTGGCCGATCCGCGCGACGGGGCGATCACCGGCGTCATCGACTGGGGCGACGCGGCGCTGACCGACCCGGCGTACGACTTCGGTCTGCTCTTCCGCGATCTCGGCCCGGCGGCGCTGAGCGGCCTGGACCCGGCACGGCGCGAGCGCGCTGTCTTCTACGCCCGGTGCGGCCTGCTGGAAGACCTGGCGTACGGGATCGAGTCCGGGCAGCGGCGGTATGCCGACCGGTCACTGGCCGCGCTGAGCTGGGTGTTCCCCGCAACGACCGGACCGCCGCCGCGGGCCCGATCCGAGCCGGCGGCGGGGATCGCGGCCGGCGATGGCCGGGCCCCGGGTGACGGGCGATGAGGCGGGCGGCGCCGCAGATCCGGGACGTGGCGGCGGCGCGGGCGTCCCGCACCGGACCGGTCGCGGGTGCGCCGCGACATGAGGTGGCGCGCCCGCCCACGAGCGGCGCGCCACCTCCCCCCTCGCCCGTTGTGGACGGTGCGGCGGCGCCCGTTGATACACGTTTGCGCTGTCGCTGATCCGGCAGTACGACGTGCCGCATCCGGCGATAACCTCATCACGCCCCGTCGACGTGGAGGTTGAGATGGACGCTCTTGCCGGCCGGTTGGCGGCCGAAACCGACATCCGCACCCTGCAGATGAGTCAATACCTGGGACACCTCGACGACCTGCCGGCCACCGACCGGCACGGCCTGCAGCCGGACGGCACGTTCCACCTCGGCGACGTGCGGGTGGACGCTCCGGCCGGCGAGCGGGTCGGCGACGTCGGCTACCAGAACTGCGTGCCGGCGGCCATGGCGCTGCTGGCCCAGGCCTGGTACGCGGCCGGGAAGGAACAGTTCGCCCCCACGCTGGAGGACACCCTCCGGATCTACGAGAAGGTGTCCCCGTTCCACCGCGACGCGGCCCCGGGATTCGCGGCGCGCGCCGCCGCCCAGCCGACCTCCGGCCGTCGCGAGGCGCACAACGACTTCGGCGCGAGCCTGCTGCTGGCGCTCAAGGTCTGGGTGCACCGGGACCAGCCGCTGGCCGGCCTGCTCCCGGAGGCCCGCGCCTTCCTGGAGATCGAGCCGCGTAATCTCGACCAGCTCCGCGAGGCGGTGCTGCGCTTCGGCGGCGTCCTGGCCGGCCTGGCCCTCCCGCAGTCGATCAAGGACAGCCGGGGAGACCTACGCGATTCGTGGTTCGTGCCGGGCTACGGCCCGGTCTACGACGCGACACCGGGCAGCCTGTCGAGCCACTGTGTCGCCATCACCGGCTTCTCCCGGCGCGACTTCTTCTGCCGCAGCGCCGGCCGGGTGCGCCGGCTGTCGCCGGAATTCCTGCTCACCTACGTCGAGGAGGCCTACACGGTGACGTCGTCGGTGGCGCTGGACGCGAATCCGGCGCTGCGGTCGCGGCTGGACACGGACCTCGAGGACATCCGCTCGTCGGACCGCCCGGCCGGGATGCCGGCGTTCAACCACCGCTGGCGCGGCGGGAACATCATGTAGACCCGTGTCGCTGCGGTCCGCATCTGGTCGGCCGGCGCAGCCAGGCGCGGCGGTCGGCCGGAGGCCGAGGCGGACACCGGCCCGGCGGTCAGGCGCCGCGGTGCAGCAGGGCGGCCTCCCACCGGTTCGCCACCCCGAGCTTGGCCAGGATGTTCGAGACGTGCACGCTGACCGTCTTCTCCGAGATGTCCAGGGTACGGGCGACGCGCGCGTTGGTGTAGCCCAACGCCACCAGATCCAGCACCTGGGTCTCCCGGCGGGTCAGTCCCCAGTTCGGCGCGGGCTCGGCCGGAACCGGCGCGGGCGGGACCGCCTGCAGCACCACGCCGGCCAGCCCGGCCAGCCCGGCCAGCTCCCGGGTCAGCCGCCGCGCCCCGAGCCCGGCGGCCAGCCGGGCGGCGGTGGTGATCTCCCGGTGCAGAGCCGCGGTGGCGCCCCGCCGCAGCAGGCACTCCGCCAGCCGCAGCCGGGCCAGCGCCTCCCGGTACGGATGCCCCAGCTCCGCCCAGGTCGCCGCCACCGACGCCCACGCCGCCTCCTGCGGCTTTGCGCGCACCCGCGCCAGCTCGGCCTCGGCCACCAGGTTCAGCGCCTCGGCGACCGGCAGCGCCCGCCCGTTCCCCGCCGCCCGGAGCACCGCCATCGCCGCGGTCACCCGCCCGGCCAGGCCGGAGGCCCATCCCCGCCACGATTCCGGCGCCGCCTGCCTGGCGAACGCCTCCCCCGCCGCCTGCAGCCCGCAGACCGCCAGCCGCAGGGCCGGGAACGCGCCTTCCCCGTCGCCCAGCTTCGCCAGTCCCTCGTCCACCGCGCGACGGGCCGCCCGCCAGTTCCCGTCCGCGACCTCCAGGGCGGCCACAGCGGTGTAGGTGTGCCCCACGAAGTCCTGATCGGTCTTGCCCGCCGACCGGCTCATCACCAGGTCGAGGATCTTGCGGGCGGCGTCCCGCTCGTCCCGGGCCACGCACACCTCGGCCCGTACGTACTGGATGTACGGCGGCAGGTCGTCGGCCGCCTCGTCCGGCAGCACCTCCCCGATGAGCCGCTCGATCTCGTCCCAGCGGCCCAGGTCGAGCAGGATGTCCGCGGCGTTGCCGACCAGCACCATCCCGGTGGTCATCCGCAGCCCGAAGCCGGCCGCCAGATCGCAGCCGCGCCGGGCCAGCTCCAGCCCCTCCTCCAGCTTGTTGAGCATCTGCAGGCAGTAGGTCAGGTTGGTGTACGCCCGGAGGATGTTCTCCTTGCTGTCGGTGCTCTCCGCCAGCGCCAGCCCCTCGCGCAACTGGCCCACCCCGGCCTCCCGCTCCCCCAGCAGGAACCGCACCGTGCCGAGCGTGACCAGCAGATATCCGCGCTCGACGGGCGACCGCGCCACGGTGAGCGCCGCCGACGCCTCGCGCAGCGCCTGCCGGTAGTGCCCGCTGAGCATCAGCACCCGCGCGTAGACCTCGCCGGCCGCGCCGGAGAGTTCGATCGCCTGCCGGGCGGCGGTGAGCGCGCCCGGGGTGTCGCTGGCCCGCCACCGCAACCGGGCCAGGTGCTCGTACAGCGAGGCCCGGACCTGCGGATCCCCGTCCGCGCCGACCACCTGGATCGCCTCACCGGTCAGCTCCACGGCCCGCCGCGGGTCCCCGGCGTAGTCGAGCACCTCGGCCGCCTCGTCCAGCAGCCGCGGATAGGAGCACTCGCAGATCCCGGCGGCGTCCGGAACGCGGCGCCACAGGTCGAGCACCCGCCCGTACTGCCGGCGCGCCTCGGCGTAGGCGTGCACGGTCGCCGCCGACCGGGCCGCCCGCAACGTCCAGAACAGCGCGTCGTCGTCCTTGCGCCCGTGGAACCAGTGATGCGCCAGCTCGGCCTGCACGATCGGCGAGGCGTCCGGACCGGCCGCGCCGGCCAGCGCGCCGGCCAGCGCGCCGGCCAGCGCGCGGTGCAGGCCGGCCCGCTCGCCGGGCAGCAGGTCCTGGTAGAACGTCTCCGCGGTGAGCGAGTGCCGCAGCTGGTACCGCTGCTGGCTGGTGCGCACCAGCACCTGCCTGGTCACCGCGTCGCGCAGGCCGGAGCGCAGCGCCGGCCCGGACAGGCCGCTCGCGGCTTCCAGGAGCTGCCCGGAGACCGGTCGGCCGGCGGCCGCCACCACCCCGACGATCTGCTGCCCCGCCTCGGACAGCCCGTCGACCCGCATCATCAGCAGATCGCGCAGGTGACCGGGGACCGGGCCGCCGGGGTTGCGCTGCTCGGCGGCGAGGATCTCCTGCGCCAGGAACGCGTTCCCGCCGGAACGCTCGTGCACCTTGGCGATCACCGAGTCGGGTAGGTCGCCCGCCGCCGACCGGAGCAACGCGGCCAGCTCCGCGGGATCGAATCGCCCGATCTCCAGGTAGACCGAGGACCGGCCCCGGATCAGCTCGCCGAAGACCACCCGGTGCCGCGAGTCGTCGTCCAGTTCGTCGGTGCGGAACGTGCCGGCCAGCAGCACCGGGACGCGCCGCAGGTTGCGGCTCAGGAACAGCAGCAGGTCCAGCGACGACGTGTCGGCCCAGTGCAGGTCCTCCAGCAGCAGCACCAGCGGCCGCTTGCCGGCCAGCCGCCCGAGCAGCTCCAGGAACAGCGAGAACAGGTGCGCCCGGGCCAGCTGCCCGCCCTCGCGCGGGCTGCCGGGGTCGGACAGCGCCGGGATCAACGCGGACAGCGCGCCCTGTGCCCCCTCGACCAGGGCCGCCGCGCCGACCGCCCCTTCGACCGCCTGCATGGCCGCCAGCCAGGGGCTGTAGGGCAGCTCACCGGCGCCGACCGACACGCAGGCCCCGCGCGCGAGGAGCAGGTCACGCCCCGCGCAGCGCTCCTCGAACTCCTCCAGCAGGCGGGTCTTGCCGACACCTGCCTCGCCGGCGATCAGGACGGTTCGGGGGTCGCCCCGGCCGGCGTCGTCGAGAGCCTCGGCCAGGGCCGCGAGCTGAGCCGCGCGGCCCACGAAGCCTTTCGACGCTGCCATAGGAAGCAGTATTTACGTCCACGTCAGCTCCGGGAAGACGTGGGCGAGCTGAGCCCGGCTGCTCACCCCGAGTTTGCGGAACACCCGGCCCAGGTGGAACTCGACGGTCTTCGGGCTGAGGAACAGGCGCGTGGCGGTCTCCTTGGTGGACACGCCGGTGGCCACGATGCGGGCCACCGCCAGCTCGGCGGGGGTGAGCGCCGGGGTGAGCCGGGCCGCGCCGCGGGTCTGGGCGGTGCCGTGCAGCTCCCGGTCGGCGCGCTGGGCCCACGGCTCGGCGCCGAGCCGTGCGAACGATTCCCGGGCGATTCTCAGCTGGTCGCGGGCCGCCCGGCGGTCGCCGTCGCGGCGCAGCCGCTCGCCGTACGACAGGTGCACCCGCGCGGCGTCGAACGGCAGCTCCATCGTGGCGTGCAGCCGGGTCGCCCGGTCGAAGCAGCCGCCGGCGTCGTCCGGCGCGGTCAGGCCGAGCACCCGCCACGCGTTCGCCGCGATCGGCGCCGCGTCCGACCGGGCCAGCCCGCGCAACGTGGACAGGCCCCGGGAGCTCAGCGCCCGGTCCCGGAGCAGCCGGCATTCCAGCAGGTCGGGCAGGAACTCCGCGGCCGGCTGCGCCGCGCCGGCCCGCCCGGTGCGCCGATGGGCCAGGTCGGCGAGCAACCCCAGGCCGATGTCGACCGGGTCCGATCGCGGGGGTACGTCCATGGCCGGGTTCCCGCGCAGCACGGCCAGCAGCGTGCGCACCTGCCCGGCCCGGTTCACGGCCTGCCGGTCGCCGGTCAGTGACGCCAGCGCGAGTGCCTGCTCGGCGTCCGCGGCGGCGCCGGGGAGATCCCCGGCCCGGCCCAGCGCCCAGCCGCGCAGCGCGAGCACGGCCGGCAGCCGCCGGACCGCCCCGCTCTCCCAGAGACTCGCCACGACCGCGGCGAGTCCCCGCGCGGCTGCCCGGCACCGGCCGTGCGCCATCTCCCGCCGGGCGGCCAGGACCGCCTCCCCGATCAGCGGGGCCGGCAGCCGCTCCCCGGTGGCGGCCGCCCGGCGCAGCAGCTCGGCTGCCCGCCGTGGCTCGCCGGCCAGTTGCGCGTCGGCGGCGGCCAGGGTCAGCAGCCGGCGCCGCCCGTCCCAGGTCACCCCGGCGGCGATCTCCAGGGCGGCGGCCGCGGCGGCGTGCCCGGTGGCGCCGCGGGCCACCGCCGACAGGTGTTCCAGGATCGACCGGATCGCGACGTCGGCCTCGTCGCGTCCCGGACGCGGTCCGGTGCGCGGCGGATCGACGGACAGCGCGCCGTCGCGCGTCACGGCCAGCATCGTCGCGGACATCCCACTCCCCCCCCAACAGCCGTCTCGGGCTCTGCCGGGACAGCGTCGGCCGGGCGTGCGTCCGTACGGTAGGAAGGTCTTCCTAGCGGCGGGCCGGACACCTGCCTATCGGATCGCGAGCACCTACCTAAGGCTTGTGGGGACGACAGTGGTCCGATAGCGATCCGAGAGCCGCGCCCGGCAGCATGGATTCCGCCGGGCGAGGTGGTCAACGCCCCAGAGCCTCGTCCGGCCCGTGCGCGGGCCCGTCGGGGAGGGGCCCGCGCACGATCCTCTTCACGGGTGCACGGACCCGTCGAGCCGGCACGCACCGCCGGCTCCGGGCGTCCGGGTGTACGGGTAAGGTCGGGCACCGCAATCTCGGATGACTCCGGGCCTCAAGCGGAGGCCGTCGCGGCCGATCTTCGGGCCCAGAAGCACTGGGCGCCCATGAGGAGGAGCATGATCGGCTGGTCGGCGGTGATCCGTCACGCCCGCGCCGCCGCCTTCCTCACCGGTCTGCTGGTGCTGGTCTTCAGCGTGTTCTCCAGCGCGCTCGCGGCCCGCGACAAACAGGTGGCGACGCAGGACCACGCGCTCGACCTCACGCTCGGGCAACAGGTCGCGGCGGTCCGGAACTACTTCGAGCAGTCCCGCGCGATCGCCGAGGTGCTCGCCGACAGCCCGGTCTTCATCGACTTCTTCCAGGCGCCCGGCACCACCGCCGAGAAGATCGCCGCCGGCGGCCCGCTGCTGCAACGGGTCCAGGACGCCCTGGCCTACCTGGAGCAGCTCTACCCGGGCCGGGTCGGTGAGGCATGTTTCGTCGACGGCGACGGGCGGCAGATCGCCCGGGTCGTCGACGGGCTGCCCACCACCGCCGCCGGCCTGCGGCAGTACGAGAGCAAGACCCCGTACTTCAACCCGACGCTGAACCTCGGCCCGGAGCGGGTCTACCAGACCCAGGCGTACGAGTCGCCGGACACCCACAACGCGGTCATCTCCAACTCGATAGTGGTGACGGCGAACGGGCACACCGGCATCGTGCACTTCGAGATCGCGCTGGACAGCTTCCGGATGCCGGCGACCAGCGGCGGCCGCGCCGCGTCGATCATCGACGCCGGGACCGGCAACGTCCTGGTCGACTCGCGGGCCGAGACCACCGCCGGCGGCAACGGCGACCGGACGTTCGCCCCGCTGGCCGTGCACGGCGGCCTGGCCGGCATGACCACGCTGGCCGACCGCCGGGTAGCGTTCCAGCGGCTGCCGGCCACCCTGAACAACGCCAACGACTGGTACGTCGCCGTCTCCGCCCCGGTCTACGGCCTGGGCTGGACCCGCGGGTTCAGCGTCGGCTCGCTGGCGCTGCTGCTCGGCGCCCTGGTCACCATCCTGATCTCCGGGCTGAGCTGGCGCAGCCACTCCCGGTCGGTGCGCCGCGCCGCCACCCACGACCCGCTCACCGGCCTGCCGAACCGGGCCCTGTTCACCGAGCGCACCCAGGCCGCCCTGCGCGGCGGTCGACCCGCCGCGGCGCTGATCGTCAACCTGCGCGGCTTCCGCAACGTCAACGACGTGCTCGGCCACCGGCACGGCGACCTGCTGCTCAAGGAGGTAGCCCGGCGGCTGGCCGAGGCCGCGCCGGCCGGGGCCACGGTGGCCCGGATCGGCGGCGCCGACGACTTCGCGGTGCTGCTGCCCGGCGCGGACCTGGCGCAGGCGCGCGCCACGGCCGAGACGCTGCTCGCCGAGCTGCACCGGACGTTCCTGATCGAGGATTTCCACGTGGACGTGGAGGCCAACGCCGGCCTGGCCGCCGCCCCGGAGCACGGCGCCGACGCCCAGACGCTGCTGCGGCACGCCGACGCCGCGCTGCACCTGGCCAAGGAGCAGGCCAGCGGCGTGCAGCAGTACGATCCGGCACACGACGGGAACACCGCGAGCCGGCTGGAGCTGCTCGGCGACCTGCGCCGTGCGATCGGCACCGACGACCAGCTGTCGCTGCACTACCAGCCGAAGGTCTCGCTGGCCACCGGCCGGGTCACCGGCGCCGAGGCGCTGATCCGCTGGCAGCACCCGCAGCGCGGCCGGGTGTTCCCGGACGTGTTCATCCCGACGGCCGAGTCGACGAGCCTGATCCACCCGCTGACCAGCCACGTGCTGGAGCTGGCGGTGCGGCAGGCGAAGATCTGGGCGCAGCGCGGAACGCCGATCCCGGTGGCGGTCAACCTGTCCACCCGCTGTCTGCTCGACCCGGGCTTCACGGCGCAGGTCTTCGGGCTGCTGTACCGCACCGGGCTGCCGGCCCACCTGCTGAAGCTGGAGATCACCGAGAGTGTGGCGATGGCCGACCCGGACCGGGCGCTGACCGTGCTGCGCGCCCTGCACGACGGCGGGATCAGCCTGTCCATCGACGACTTCGGCACCGGGCACTCGTCGATGACGTACCTGCAGCACCTGCCGGTCGACGAGTTGAAGATCGACAAGTCGTTCGTGCAGGCCATGGCGAACAGCCACGGCGACGCGGTGCTGGTCCGCACCGCCATCACGCTGGCGCACAACCTGGGACTGTCGGTGGTGGCCGAGGGCGTCGAGGACGAGGCCGCGGTCGCCGCGCTGCGTGAGCTGGGCTGCGACGTCGCGCAGGGTTACCACTACGCTCGGCCGATGCCGGCCGCCGACTTCGACGAATGGTTCACGGCCCACGCGGCCGGCATGTCCGTCGATGCCTGATCCCCACCGGGCCAGGCCAGGAGGGGCCCCGTCCGATCGGGTGGCCCCGGGCCGGGACCGGACGGCGCCGGCCGGGCACGCGGCACGCATGGCGCTCGCCGCCCGCACTCACTACCGTTCGGGAACGTGACCAAGACTCTCGTTCTCGGCGGCGGTGGCGTGACCGGCATCGCCTGGCATCTCGGACTGCTCTGTGGACTCCAGCGGGCCGGCGTCCCCCTCACCGACGCCGGCACCGTCATCGGCACGTCGGCCGGATCGGTGGTGGGCACGCTGGTCGCGGCCGGCGCCGACCTGGAGGCCGCGGTGCACGCGCAGCAGCAGGAGGTGGCCCGGCCGGGCGGGCGGCCCGCGCCGCGTCCGGGTTCCTGGCTGGCCAGCCTGTCGGTGCTGCTCGACCCGTCCCTGCCCCCGCGGGAGGCCCGGGCCCGGGTGGGTGCGATGGCGCTGGCCGCGTCCACCCAGGACGAGGCGAGCTGGCTGGCGCGGATCGGCGGGCTGCTGCCGGTCCACGAGTGGCCGGCCGGTGACCTGCGGCTGGTGGTCGTGGACACCGCCGACGGGCAGGACCGCGTGCTGGACGCGGCGTCCGGCGCTCCCCTGCCGCACGCCGTGGCCGCGAGCTGCGCGGTGCCCGGATTGATGCCGCCGGTGACCATCGGCGGGCGGCGGTACATGGACGGCGGCGTGCGGCTGGGCGCCGGAGCGGACCTCGCCGCCGGGGCGGAGCGGCTGGTCGTGATCGCGCCGATGGCCGCGCTCGACCGGGACCGGATCGTGGCCGAGATGGCGGCCTCCGGGGCCGGCAAGACGCTGCTGATCGAGCCGGACGCGGCCGCGCTCGAGGCGTTCGGGCCGGACGTGATGGATCCGGTGCGACGTCCCGCGGCGGTCCGGGCGGGGCTCCGGCAGGGCGAGGAGCTGGCTGGGGCCGTACGCCCGATCTGGTGTTGATCCGAAGGCCCGTTCCGGGATCTCCCCGGCGGCCCCGCGCGCGGGACGCATCTCGCGGTTCTCCGGTCGCGCCGCCGGAATCGGCCTAGCCTGCCGGATATGTCTCGCACCTCGCGTTCGATCGGGACGGGGCTGGCCGCCGCCGTAGCGGTCCTGCTCGCCGCCGGCCCCGCCCTGGCCGCAACGCCTCACCCGGGCGCCGCGGACTGGACGCAGGACGGTCACGACGCCACACACGACGCCTTCAACCCGGACGAGTACCAGATCACCGCCGGCACGCTGCCGCGCCTGGTGCGGCGCTGGTCGGTAGCCACCGCGCCGGGCGCGACCCAGCTGCAGGCCCCGATCGTCGCCGGCTCGCAGTTGTTCGTCGCGGACAGCACCGGGATCGGCGCCTACACCGCGGCCACCGGCGACGCGGAGTGGCGGTTCGCCTCGGCCGGCCCGCCGCCCGTGCTGGCCACCGACGGGGCGAGCCTGTTCGCCTACCTGCGCGGCGACACCGGCGCCGAGCTGGTCGCGCTGGACACCGCGTCCGGCGAGGTACGGTGGCGGCAGCCGGTCCCGTCGGCCGCGCCGGCCGGGCGGTTGCTGCTCGACCAGGGGATCGTGGTCGCCGGCGGCAACGACGCGACGACCGCCGGCGCCTGGGCGTTCGACGCGGCGACCGGAAACCCGGCCTGGCAGCGGCTCGGCGTGGACCCGCAGTGGCCGGTCGCCGACGGCAGGATCCTGCTCTCCCGGCCGGACGGCGGCGGCGTGCTCGCCGCCGACATCGTCACCGGCAACCAGGTCTGGGAGACCGGCAAGGACTGGTTCGGGTACGCCGCCGACCCGTCCAGCCGGTTCTTCCTGGTGGACGAGGACACCCAGCTGCTCAAGGTGCGCGCCGACTCCGGGACGGTGGTCTGGCGGCGGGCCGGCCTGGGAGGCCTGCCGGCGATCGACCACGACCGGATCTACACCGGCGACGCCGACGAGCCGGAGACGGTGGTGGCGGTCGACCTGGCCACCGGCGAGCCGTTGTGGCGGCTCGGCGCCGGGCTGCTGCCGACGGTGGCCGGCGGGGTGATCTGGATCAGCCACAGCACCCAGGAGTCCGGCTGGCAGCTGGAGGCTCTCGACCCGGCCACCGGCACCCCGTCCGACCTGCCCGCGGCGGTCCACGAGGCGGGCGGCCCGGATCGTGCGGTGGTGGCGCACGGCTGGCTCTACACCACCGACGGCGCGACCTTGCGCGCCTTCACCGCGGCCGGTCCCTGATCCGGTCCGGACCCGGCCGCGTCCGGTTCGCGCGCCGCCGGGCCGCACCGCGCGGGCCCCGCGGCTGCCGCGCGCCCGCGCCGTCACGTGCTCCGCGGACGCCCGGCGGGCTGGTGCCAGCCCGCCGGGTCGTGGCGGGTCAGCCGAGAGCGTTCAGGAACGGCTCGTGGCTGTTCTTGAACTCCCACGAGTAGAAGTTGTCCCAGTTGATGCTCCACGTCATCAGGCCGCGGAAATTCGGGTTGGTGCCGCTGCGCGGCGCGTAGGAACCGCAGTTCGTGCCCTTGACCAGGCAGTTCACCGCCTGCTGGACGGCCGCCGGCGCGACGTAGCCGTTGCCGGCGCTGACCGAGCTGGGGGCGCCGAAGGCGATCTGGTCCTCGCGCAGAGCCGGGAACATGTTCGCCGTGTTGCCGGCCACCGGGAAACCGGCCAGCAGCATGTCGGTCATCGCGATGTGGAAGTCCGCGCCGCCCATCGAGTGGTACTGGCCGTCCAGGCCCATGATCGAGCCGGAGTTGTAGTCCTGCACGTGCAGCACGGTGAGGTCGTTGCGCAGGGCGTAGATCACCGGGAGGTACGACCCGGCGCGCGGGTCCTGGCCGCCCCACGGGCCGGAGCCGTAATACTGGTAGCCGAGCTGGACGAAGAACGTCTCCGGGGCCATGGTCAGCACGAAGCCCGCGCCGTACCGGGCCTTGAGCGACTTCAACGCGCTGATCAGGTTGACGATCACCGGGGTGGTCGGGTTCCTGAAATCGGTGTCACCGGTGTTCAGCGACAGCGAGTGGCCCTCGAAGTCGACGTCGACGCCGTCCAGGCCGTACTTGTCGATGATCGCGCCGACCGAGCTGACGAACCTGTCCCGGGCCGCGGTGGTGGTCAGCTGCACCTGGCCGTTGGCGCCGCCGATGGAGAGCAGCACCTTCTTGCCGGCCGCGCGCTTGGCCCGGATCGCCGCGACGAACTCCGCGTCGGACTCGACGCCGGGGCACTCGGTGGCCGGGCAGAGCCGGAACTGGATGTCGCCGGAGGTGGCGCTGGTCGGCTCGCCGAAGGCCAGGTTGATGATGTCCCACTCGGCCGGCACGTCCGCCATCCGCAGGTAGCCGGAGCCGTTGGCGAAGCTGGCGTGCAGGTAGCCGATCAGCGCGTGCTTCGGCAGCCCGCCCACCGGGGGCGGCGTGCCCGGCGAGGTGGACGGGGTGGGCGACGCGGACGCCGAGGGCGACGGGGAGGAGCTGGGCCTGGTCACCGACGGGGAGGGGTTGCCGGTCCCGCCGCAGGCGCCGTTGTTGGCCCAGACGTCCCACTGGCCGCTCTTGAGGACCGGGTCCTCGCCCTGGGTCCACCACTTCGCGGTGTAGTTGTTGCCGCCCTTGGAGACGACGTTGTCCTTGACGTAGGCAGTGGTGGCGCTCCACGCCGGAGCACAGGCCACGGCGGCGCTCGCGGTGGCCGCGACATAGACGGTTGAGCACGCAGCGGCCAGAGCAGCCGCGGCCGCGAGGAGGACGGATCGACGCATGCGCAATTATTAGGACTGTTAACTGAAGATGTAAAGGGGCGGGCGCGATCGTCGCGCCGCGCGATCGCGGCGGTGGCGTCAGGTGATCGGCTCCGCGCCGCCGCCCGCACTCCCGGCGCGGGCTCTCCCGGGCGCCGCCGCTCGCGCTACCAGGTGGCGAGGACGCGGGCCTGGCCTCCGGACCCACCCTCGTACGGGATCAGGCCCACGAAGATCGTCGCGCCCCGGCGCGGCAGCCGGCCCAGGTTGGCCAGGTTCTCGATGCCGTAACGGTCGGCGCCGGTGAGCGCCAGGTGCGTGTCGAACGTCGCCGAGCTGCCGGGGTCGATGCTCAGCGTGTCGACGCCCAGCGCCCGGATCCTCCGGCTGCGCAGCAGCCACTCGCACGCGTCCGTGCCGAAGCCGGGGAAGTGCAGCGTTCCCGCGCTGTCGGCGCCCCGGTACGCGCCGGCGTCGCCCACCTTGGCCCCCCAGCCGGAGTACATCAGCACCGCCGCGCCGTCCGGGATCCGCCCGTGCCGGCGCTCGAACGCGCGCAGGTCGTCGACGGTCACGACGGTGTCCGGGTCGCGCGCCGCCCGGGCCGCGATGTCCACCACGACAGCCGGGAGCAGCAGCTCCGAGGGGTGCAGCTCGGTCGACGTCCGGCCGCCGGTGGTGAAGTGCGCGGGCGCGTCGACGTGCGTGCCGACGTGCTCCAGCACGCGCCACTGCTGCATGTAGTAGCCGTCGGCCGGGATCGTGGTGGCGGTCCGCCGGGCCGCCTCCTCCCCCGGCGTGAAGGCCGGGAACGCCGGCCCGAGCGGGTAGGTGAGATCCAGCGGCCCGTGGTGGCCCGCCGCGGCCTGGGCCGGATCGGTCAACGCGACGGACGCGGCGACGCCTGCGCCGCCGAAGAGCGCGGCCCGGCGGGTCAGGCCGCCGGCTTTGTTCTCCTCGATGCACATATCCGGGACTGTACGGCGCGGACCGGCCCCGGCGCGGCCCGTCCCCGGACGGTCAGGCCATGCGTTCGAACCCGGTGCCGAACCTGCGGATCACCAGGTCACCCAGCAGGATCGACATCATCAGGTCGTTTCCTCCGGTGGCGGTCCAGAGCATCGCGGCGGCCTCGCCGTCCAGGCGTACCGTGACCGAGGGCAGGATACGCGCGTCCACCGTCTGCGGAGGGCCGAAGTCGGCGCGGGACGGCGCCTTCGGCGGCGCGGACTTCGGCGGCGCGGACTTCGGCGGCGCGGACTTCGGCGGCGCGGACCTCGGCGCGGCCGCCGCCTCCGGGCTGCTCGGCTGGTGGCCGCAGGTGAGGCAGCCGCCGGTGAGTCCGGTGAGGACGTACCTGGTGACCACCTCGCGGTTGGCCGGCTTCCACCACCGGTCCCCGCACCAGGAGCAGGCGACGCCCGGGAGGTAGACCGCGGCGGCCGCGTGGGCGTCCGCCGCCTCCTGCCCGTCCTCGGCGTGCTCGCACGGACGGTGCGGACCGCTCGCGGCCGGTCCGGCGGCCAGCGCGAGCCAGCGCGGCTGCGCGCCTGCGGGAGCGCAGGCCCAGTAACGCTGGGCCCGCGCGAAACCATCGGCGTCCGCCGTGGGGTGGCGCCGCAGCGCCAAGGTCAGCAGCCCCCGCCCGTCTGGGCCGGTAGTCAGCGTGAAGCGGTCCACCTGCTCGGTCATGGCCCGACCATCGGCACGCCACCGTCCGCGCCAAAGAGATTCCGCCCACGATCCTGCCGGTCGCCGCGGCACCTGCCACACGCCACCACGTCGTACCGCTCCAGCACCCTGTCGGCACCCGCCGAGCTGATCCCCGTCACGCCGTGCCGGAAGCAGCCATCACTCCCGGCCACGCACACACCCAGATGGCCCCAACCGGCTCCGGCAGCAACCACCACCCCCGGCCGGGGCTGGCCGCCCCGGACCGGGCCGGGAAACGACGACCAGGGCGTTGTGGGCGATCGATCGCGGGACGGCCTGCAGGGCGATATCGCGGCGACCACGGGGATGCGCCGCGACCGGCCCGCGCCGCCGCCCGCCGAGTCCCTTCAGGACACCGTCGCGCACGCCGCGCCGAGAATTCGCAGATCACAATATCGATCGACGGTCACCCATAGTTCACGTGACCCCGCCTAGGGTACAAGACTATGACAGTCATCAATCGCCGGGTGTTCGTGCTCGGCGGCCTGGCCACCGCCGGATCGATTGCCGTACCGTCCCTCGCGCGCGCCGCCGTGCCGTACCCGTTCACCCTCGGCATCGCCTCCGGCGAACCGGACTCCTCCAGCGTCGTCCTCTGGACCCGCCTCGCCCCGTCCCCGCTGAACGCCGACGGCCAGGGCGGCATGCCCGATGCCGACGTCACCGTCGACTGGCAGGTGTCCGCCGACGACAGGTTCACCGCCTTGATCGCGTCCGGCTCGGTGACCGCCCGGTACGCCGACGCCCACGCGGTGCACGTGGTGGCCGGCGGGCTGGCCCCGGACGCCGAGTACTACTACCGGTTCCGCGCCCAGGGCCACATCTCCGCGACCGGCCGCACCCGCACCGCGCCGCAGACCGGCGCGTTCGGCCGGGACCTGAGGATGGCGTTCGCGTCCTGCGCCCACTACGAGTCCGGCTATTTCACCGCGTACCGCCGGATGGCCGAGGACCGGCCCGACCTGATCCTGCACCTGGGCGACTACATCTACGAGGACGCGGCCACCACCGGGTCGGTCCGCGAGCACGCCGGCGCGGAGATCGTCAGCCTGGCCGACTACCGGCGCCGGTACGCGCAGTACAAGAGCGACCCGGACCTGCAGGCCGCGCACGCCGTCGCGCCGTGGCTGGTGGTCCCGGACGATCACGAGGTGGAGAACAACTACGCGAACCTGGTGCGCGCGGACAGCAGCCCGGCGCTGACCGACGCGCAGTGGACCGCCCGGCGCACCGCCGCGTACCGCGCGTACTACGAGAACATGCCGCTGCGGCCGGCGCAGGCGCCGAGCGGGAACAGCATCCCGCTCTACCGGCGCGTGCGGTGGGGACTGCTGGCGACGTTCCACATGCTCGACACCCGGCAGTTCCGCGACGACCAGGCGTGCGGTGACGGCTGGAAGGTGTGCCCGGCAGCGGACACCGCCACCCGGACGTTGACCGGCGCGGCGCAGGAGGCCTGGCTGCTCGACGGGCTCGCGCAGCGGAACGCCACCTGGGACATCCTCGGGCAGCAGGTGTTCTTCGCGCGGCAGTTCGACGCGACCGGCGCCGCGAGCATGGACGCCTGGGACGGGTACCGGGCGTCGAGGTCGCGGATCCAGCAGGGGTGGCGCGACCGGAACGTACGAAATCCTCTGGTCCTGACCGGGGATGTGCATGCCGCGTGGGCCAACAACCTGCTCGCCGACTACGCCGAGCCGAACTCCGCGGTGATCGGCACCGAGCTGGTCTGCACCTCGATCGCCTCCGGCGGTGACGGCAGCGCGACCACCACCATCCCGAATGCCGCCACCAATCCGCACCTGAAGTTCTACTCGGCCCGGCGCGGATACACGCTCACCACGATCAGTCCCGGACAGGTCCGCGCGGACTTCCGCTCGGTGGCCGCGGTGAGCGAGCACGGCGCCGCCGTCTCGACCCTGAAATCGTTCGCCGTCCTGGATGGTGTGCCCGGGCTGGAGGCCCTCTGATGATGCCGCTCGTCGCGCTTGTTTCCACGGCTCTGGTCACGTTCAGCACCGCCAACAGCGTCGCCACCGGCGACCAGGACGCTCCGGCGATCGCCGCCAACCGCACCGGGCAGGTCGCCGTCGTCTGGGAGGACGACCGGGACACCAGCGCGCCCGAGGACGACACGCATTCCGAGATCTACCTGCGCCTGTTCGACGACGGCGCGCCGGTCTACGAGATCAAGCTGTCCGGCGGCGGCGCCAGCGGCGTGAACTGGAAGCACGTCACGCCGGACGTCGCGCTCGACGACCGGGGCAACGCGGTGGTGGTGTGGGCCGACGACCCGGACGGCAACGGCGCGTTCAACATCCCGTACCGGGTGGTGTCCCCGGCCGGGACCGTGCTGGCGTCCGGCCGGGCCAACGCGAACACCGATGGCGACCAGCGGGTGCCGCGCGTCGCGGTGGACCCCGACGGCGCCTCCGGCAGCGCCTCCGCTGTGGCTTTCACAGTCGTCTGGGAGGACACCCAGGGCTCCGCGGTGACGGTCCGGGCCGCCGGTTACACGGCCGCCACGACCAAGGCTTACGAGGTGACGGCCTCGCAGACCACTGGCGCCCACCACCGGCCGGACGTGGCGGTCTCCGCCTCCGGGGACGCCACGGTCGTCTGGGAGGAGGACGCCGACGCCAACGGGTACGACAACATCGGGCTGGTCCGGCTGGCCCGGGCGAACGGCGCGGTGACGCTGAGCCGCCGCACCGCCAACGCCTCCGGCGACGGGCAGCAGCGCCGGCCGGCGATCGCGGCGAACTTCAACGGCGACCTCGTCCTCGCCTGGGAGTCCGACCACACCGGCACGAACGGCGTGTGGGCACGGTCGTTCACCGCGGCCGGCGCCGCCCGGCACAACGAGGTCGAGGTGTCGGCCACGGCGGGCGCCGCGGCGCCCACGGTGGGCCTGGACGACCAGGCGGACGCGGCGGTCGGCTGGACGGTGTCCGGCGTGGACGGCTGGGTGCGCGGGATCAACCCGGACGGCACGTTCGACGGGCGGCTCGGCGCGCAGACCCTGACCGGCACCACCGCCGGGCGGCAGGATCAGTTCGCGGTGGCCGTGTCGGCGTGGGGCGAGGTGCCGGTGGCGTACACCGACGACAGCGACGGCAACCTGTTCGACCAGATCATGCTGGGAGTGGGGGCCACCGACAGCGACTGGTGACCCTCAGCCGGGCAGCCGGCTCAGGTCGCCGCCGAGCAGGTCCGCCGCGTACCTGCGCAGGTTGCCCGCCAGCAGCCGGGCGGTCTCGTCGTTCGGCACGACGTGCAGCTGCCAGGGGCCGACCCGCCGGGCATGGCCGCTGAGCGCCTCGACGTCCTCGAGGGCGAAGCGGTTACGCCCGGCGTCCGGTCCCTTCGGGAACTCGCCGCCGGCCAGCCGGACGACCCAGACCTTGAGGGTGTCGCGCGGATACCAGGCGACCACCACGCCGGTGACCGGCCCGCGGTAGCGCAGGGCGAACCCGCCGTGCTCGTAGCGGGCCGGGTCACGCCGGTAGCCCAGTTCCCCGACGAGGAATCCGAAGGCCCGGTCGCAGGTCTGCGCCGCGGCGAGCAGGTGCTGTGCCGTCATGCCCGGGGACGATAGCCGGCGTGATCAATATCCGCAGTCCGCTTCCCGGGCCGATTCCCACGCCCGGCCGCACGCAGCCGGCTGGCACGCTGACGCCCTGTCCGCCACGGACCTGGAGCCGACCGCTGCCGATCTCGCGGAGATCGAGACGGCGGCGCGAAGGGGGCGGTCGGCGGCGACCGCCACCCCTCGGCGCCGATGTCCTCGGCCGGAGCCGGGACCTAGGACGCGGGGGCCACCGACGTCTCACCCGGCGGCGGGTTGTCCGGGTCGAGGCTGCGCGACGCGGCCTCGACCCGGTCCTGCGCCGCCGCCTCGTCGTCGTCGGTGGGTTCGGTGCCCGGTGGCTCACGGTCCGGGGTCGGCTCGCCGTCCGGGTGGTCCACCAGGTAGCGGATCGCGGTGTTCAGCACGGCCAGCAGCGGCACCGCGATCAGGCCGCCGACGATGCCGGCCACCACGACGCCGGCGGCGATCGCCAGGATCACCGCGAGCGGGTGCAGCGCCACCGCCCGGCCCATGATCAGCGGCTGCAGGACGTGGCCCTCCAACTGCTGCACCGCGATCACGACGGCCAGCACGCTGATCGCGGCCACCGGGCCGTTGGCCACCAGCGCCACCAGCACCGCCACCGCACCGCTGATCGTCGCGCCGACGACCGGGATGAAGGCGCCGAGGAAGACCAGGGCGGCGAGCGGCAGCGCCATCGGCACGCGGAGCGCGAACAGACCGATGCCGATGCCCACGGCATCGACGAAAGCCACCAGGACCGTGGCCCGGACGTACGACACCAGCGTGTGCCACGAGTAGTGACCGGCCCGGGCGGTGGGCACCCGCGCGTCCCGCGGCAGCAGCCGGCACAGGAACGTCCAGATCTGGCCGCCGTCGCGCAGGAAGAAGAAGAGCGTGAACAGCACCAGGAAGAAGCCGGTGACCACCTCGCCGACGGTGGTCGCGGTGCTCAGCGCGCCGCTGGTGATCGAGCCCTGGCTGGCGGTCAGCGAGTCCCGGGCCCGGTCGACGTACTGGCTCAGCTGCGCGTCGGTGATGTGCAGCGGGCTGTCGCGCAGCCACCGCTGCACCTCGTCGACGCCCTGGCCGACCTGTGTGGACAGGTTGTCGAACTGGCTGATGAAGGTCCGCACGATCAGCCCGAGCCCGCCGAAGACCACCAGCAGTGCGGCCACCTCCACGAGTCCGGCGGCGAGCGACTTCTTCATGCCGTTGCGTACCAGCCGCGCGCTCAGCGGCTGGAACAGCGCCGCCAGCAGCAGCGCCACCACGACCGGGATGAGCACCACGTGCAGCAGCCCGATGATCCGCAGCAACAGGTACCCGGCGACGACGAAGAGGATGAAGCGCCACGCCCAGGCCCCGGCCGTGCGCACCCCGCGGGGCAGCACGTCGGCGGCCGACGACGGTGGCTGGTTCACCACCACGACGGGTGTGGTGGGTTCGGCGAGTTCCGGGCCGGCCGTGAACGGCGGCGGCGTGTTGCGACTGGCGGCGGTCGCCAGTGTCGTCCGGGCGCGTTCCCGGACCGTCTGTGCCCAGCTCATCAGGTTTTCCCCTTCGGTTGCTGCACCGATGCCCGGGGACACGTGATTTCATGCTTGACCAACGGGTCCGGGGTCCGCGCATGTGGCGAATCGTGCGCTGGGCGCTGATAGTGCTGTGGGTGGTCGCGGCCGGCGCGGCGTGGTGGGGCGCGGGCTTCCGGGCCCGCGCATCAAGGTGCGCGAGCTGGGTATCAGCGGCGCATGAAAGAGTTCGCGTGGCTGGGAATCGTCCGGCACGGTGAGAGCGTCGGAAACGTGGCCGCGGCGGAGGCCGAGCGCGGCCACGCCGAGGTGATCGACCTTGCGGAGCGCGACGCCGACGTGCCGCTGTCGGAGACCGGGCGGCGACAGGCACAGGCCGTCGCACGATTTTTCGAGCAGAGTCCTGCAAGACCGGATATGGCGATAGTGTCACCATATCTGCGGACTCGTCAGACCGCTTCCGGCCTCCGGATCCCCGTCGTCGTCGACGAACGGCTCCGCGACCGGGAGCTCGGCGTCCTCGACCTGCTCACCAACGCCGGCGTGCACGCCCGCTTCCCCGAGGAGGCCCGCCGCCGCGCCCGCCTCGGCAAGTTCTACTACCGCCCGCCCGGCGGCGAGAGCTGGGCCGACGTGCTGTTGCGGCTCCGGTCGCTGCTGCGCGAGCTGCGCGAGGACCACCCGGGCGGCCGGATCCTGCTCGTCGGCCACGAGGCCACCGTGTGGCTGATCCGCTCGCTGGCCGAAGGCCTGGCCGAGCCGGAGCTGATGGCGCTGGCCCGGGGCGAGGCCATCGCGAACTGCTCGATCAGCTCGTGGCGGGGCGACGGCGGACGCCTGAGCCCGGAGCGCTTCAACGACGTCGGGCACCTGGAGGCCCACGGCGCGCCCGCCACCGAACAGGAGGAAGTCCGTGCCGAGACAGCCTGAGGACCGTGTCATCACCCCGCACCTGCTGCGGGACTGGCCGCTGCCCGATCCGGGGAGCGACAAGAAGACCCGCGGCACGGTCCTGGTCGTCGGCGGCTCCCGGTTCAACCCGGGGGCCGTGCTGCTGGCCGGCGAGGCCGCGCTGCGCGCCGGCGCCGGCCGGCTGCAGCTGGCGGTGACCGAGGAGACCGCGATCCCGCTGAGCATCGCGGTCCCCGAAGCCAAGGTCGTCGGGTTCCGGTCCGGCGGCGAGCCGCTGCCCGGCCAGGTGACCGAGCTGGCCGCCGAGGCGGACGCGATCCTGATCGGCCCGGGACTCGACGACATCGGCCAGACCGACGCGCTGATGCGGCAGGTGCTCGGCGCGGCCGGGCCGGACACCGGCGTGGTGCTGGACGCGTACGCCCTGGGCGCCCTCAGCAAGGATCCGTCCCTGCTGAAGCAGTCCCGGGCGGTGCTCACCCCGAACCTCGTCGAGGCCGAGCACCTGCTCGGCCACGAGCCGGGCGACGACCTGGCCGGCGCCAGCCGGGCGCTGGCCTCCCGGTACCACGCGGTGGCCTCGCTCTACGGCCGGATCGCCGACCCGCAGGGCCGGGTCTGGCACGAGCAGAGCAGCGACGCCGGCCTGGGTACCTCGGGCAGCGGCGACGTCCGCGGCGGGATCGTCGCCGGGCTGCTCGCCCGCGGCGCCGAGCCGGCGCAGGCGGCCTGCTGGGCGGCCTTCGCCCACGCGGTCAGCGGTCAGCGCCTGGCCCCGCGCCGCGGCCGCACCGGGTTCCTGGCCCGGGAACTGGTGGACGAGGTCGCGTACACGCTGGCCACGGTCTGACGCCGCCCGCCCTCCCCGGCCCGGACGGGCGGTGCTCCCGGCGGCCCGCCGGGCAGTGTTCACCGCGGTCGCCCGGCCGTGCTCGCCGCGCTTCCCAGGTCCGCCGGCGATGATCGTCCCGGCGAAGGCCTCAGCTCGGCGCCGTCCGCGCCGATCTCGCCATGCTGCGGAAACCATGACGAGGCAGGGGGCACTGTGGCGGGCCGTTGGCGATCCTGGTACACGCCCGCCGCCGCCCTGCTGGCCGCGGCCGAGGTGCTGCTGATCGTGCTGGGCACCCACGCCGGCTTTCCGCGGTTGCTGGTGTGGGCGCCGGCGGTGGGCGGTGTCATGCTCGCGGTCGCCGCGTTCCGCGGCGCCGCCGGAGCCTTCGGCTCCCCCGGGATCGACAACGACCTGCGTACGTTCTGGGCCCGGCTCTCCGTGGCGATGGGCGTCGTCCTGGTCGCCGCGATCAGCCAGACCGTGGACGTCAGCACGATGCCGTACACGGGTCTGCCCCCGGTCGGTCCGCGCACCCTGACGTGCTACGTGATCGCCACGATCCTGGGCAGCACCGCCCTGCTGCGCCTGCCCGGCGGCGGCAGCTCGTGGCGCCAGCTCACCACCGCCGTGCTCGACGTCGCCGTGGTCGCGGTCACCGGGGCGATCGCCGCCTCGGAGTATCTCGGCTGGTTCGTGCACAGCTTCAAGCTCAGCGCGTCCGCCTGGTGGCTGAGCGTCGCCATCATGGCGATCGCCGGCGTCGGCGCTGTCGTCATCGTGAAGATCATGGCGGCGCGACGCAGCCCGGTCCCCCGGGCCGCGCTGTGGTGGCTGGCGCCGATCGGGCTGGCCGGGCCGCTCTCCACGGTCCTGATGACCATGCTCGAGCCGTGGCCGCACCTGAACGGCAGCGCCGCGGTGCTCCCGTTCGTCGGCTTGTTCGGGGTGCTCGCCGCCCGGGCGCAGCAGCGCGGTGCCGGGACGCCCGGCGCGCGGGTGCTGGACCTGTCGTCGTACCGCCGCGGCACCGCCATCCCGCTGGTCGCCACCGGCCTGGTCAGCGTGCTGGTGGCCACGGTCTTCCTGCGCACCGGGCACCTCGGCGCCGTCCAGGTGACCGGCACCACGTGCCTGTTGCTGCTGGTCGTGGCGCGCCAGACGGTCACGCTGGCGGAGAACGGCACGCTGCTGGACACCGTCGCCCACCAGGCCATGCACGACGAGCTGACCGGCCTGCACAGCCGCCGTTACTTCACCGCGGCGCTGACCGAGGCGACCGATACGCACACGGTCCTGCTGATCGACCTCAAGGACTTCCGGGCGGTCAACGACGGCTTGGGGCCGGCTGTGGGAGACGCTCTGCTGATCGCGTACGGCCGGCGCCTCCGCGCCCTGGCCGGCGAGGGCGCCGTGGTGGCCCGCCTGGGCGGCGACGAGTTCGGCCTGCTGGTCCCCGGTGCGGCTGATCTGAGCTCCCGGGTGCTGGCCGCCAACGCCGAGCCGCTCGACGCGGCCGGCCACGAGGTGCTGGTCGAGGTCTCGATCGGGATCGCGACCTCCGCCGGCACCGCCGGCCCTTCCCGCGGGGGCGTCCCGGCCGGCGTGGGCCTTCCCGGCGCGGGCATTTCCGCCGGCTCAGGACTTCTGGCCGGCGTGGCCCTCCACCCCACCGGCTGCGGCCGCGGCTCGGCATACCTGTATCGGCAGGCCGAGATCGCCCTGCGGGAGGCCGCCTCGGGCGCCGGCGACCGGGTCGTCCGCTACGACGCGTCGCTGGAGCAGCGGCTGTCCCAGCGTGCCACGATCGCCGCGGACCTGCGCCGGGCGCTCGGCGCGGGCGAGTTCCACCTGCTCTACCAGCCGATCGTCCGGCTCCCGCACGGCACCGTGGCCGGCGTCGAGTCGCTGATCCGCTGGACCCCGGCGGACGGCCGCACGGTCTCCCCCGCCGATTTCATCCCGGTCGCCGAGGACACCGGCCTGATCGTCGAACTGGGTGCCTGGATCATCGACACGGTCTGCGCCCAGGCGGCCCAGTGGCTTCGGCGGCACGGCCAGGACGCCCTCCGCTCGATCGCCGTCAACGTCTCCGCCCGCCAGCTGCTCGACCCGAACCTCCCCGAGGTCGTCGCGTCCGCGCTGGCCCGGCACGGCGTACCCGCGAACCGCCTGACCATCGAGATCACCGAAACCGCCGTCTTCGCCGGCGGCCGCGCGTTGACCACCGTGCAGGCGCTCTCCCAGCTCGGCGTCAACCTGGCCCTGGACGACTTCGGCACCGGCCACTCGTCGCTGGGCCTGCTGCGTACCTGCCCGGTGAACGCCATCAAGGTCGACAAGTCCTTCGTCGACGGCCTGGGCGGCACCCCGCAGCAGGAGGCCATCGCCATCGCGGTGCACGGGATCGCCGAGAGGATGGGCCTCTACACGGTCGCCGAGGGCGTCGAGACCGCCGCACAGGCGCGGCGCCTGCACGAACTCGGTTACCGCCACGCCCAGGGCTTCCACTTCGCCCCTCCCCTCCCCGCCGCCGGCATCGACGCTCTCCTCGAGGAGAACAGCCGTCTCGCCGCCTGACTCGCCACCCCTCCCGGAACGCCAGGCATCCGGTGAGAGGTCACCCCATCAGCCGGCGGGCACCACCACACCCTCGACGAGCAGGCGACGCACCAGCACCACGCTGTCCGACCCGTCCAGCGGCAGCCGCCCCACCTCGTGCGGCTCGCCGTCGAGCACGAGCCGTACCGCCGTCTCGCAGTAGCCGGGCAGCGTCAGCGTCCGGCCCGGCAGGCGCAGCGTCATCTCCTCTTCGGTCCGGGTCAGCGACCAGCTGAGCCCGGGACGCAGCACGATCTCGTCGGACGCGGCGAGGCGATCGGCGAAGTCGAGCTGGGCGAGCGGGCTGAGCGGCGCCGGCCGGGTGGCCGGCACGATGCGGTCGCGCAGGCGCGCGCCGACCTCCGCCGGGTCCGCTGTCGTCAGCCAGGAGCGCAGGGCGTCGACGGTGGCGGTCACCTCGGCGCCGACGGCCTCCGGGTCGCACGGATCGAAGCCGTACGGCAGGGTCGCGCGCAGCCGCGAGTCCGCCATCGCCAGCCCCAGCAGCTCCTCCACCAGCGCATAGCGGGTCAGTCCGCGGATGCCGACGGTCAGGTGCAGGGAACGGCCCTCGGTGGTCCGGGCCGAGTGCAGCCACCCGCGCGGCAGGTACAAGGCGTCGCCGGGCCGCAGCTCCACGTCGAGCGCGGGCGAGCCCTCGGCGGTGGCCGCCACCTCGTCGGCACGGCCGCCCCAGGGCTGCTTCTCCAGCGGGTCGGGCAGCACGGGCGGGTGGATCAGCCAGCGTTTGGTGCCCTCCACCTGCAGCACGAACACGTCGTGCGTGTCGTAGTGGGTGGCGAAGCCCTGGCTGGACGGGGGCGTCAGGTACGCGTTGACCTGCAGCGGACGGTTCAGCTCGGCGCCCAGCCGGCCGGTGAAGTGGACAAGCGGCGGCCAGAGCCGGTGCAGTCCCTGCAGGACCAGCGTGGCGCCGTTCGCGAACAGGCGCATGACCTGCTCGTCGTACACCTGGTCGGCGACCTCGGCGCCGGCTCCCCCGCCGCCGGTGTAGCGGCCGGCGGGCAGCACCTTGCCCTGCTGGGCCACGCGCAGGAAGGGTGTGCGCAGGCCGCGCCGGCTGAGCAGCTCGTCGACCGCGCCGGACGACAGGAGGTCCGTGAAACCGCCCGGGCCGCCGAGATCGGCGGCCCGGGACAGCAGCGGCTCCCGTCCCCAGTACACGGCGGCGAACTCGTCCCGGTCCACCGCGACGGCGCGGGACAGGGCACTGTCGTGCCTGGTGAGGGCGGTCGTCATGTCAGGATGCGGACCCGTCGGCGCCGCCGTCGTGGCCCAGCGGGTTCGCGCCGCCGTCGGCCGGGCCCTCGTCGGACGCGCCGCCGTCGGCTCCACCGTCCACCGCGCCCGGGTCGGCGCCGCCGTCGGCCGGGCCCTCGCTGCCCGCGCCGCCGTCCGCGCCGCCGTCGTGGCCGCCCGGGTACGCGCCGCCGTCGGCGGGACCCTCGGCGTCCTTGTCCGCCGGGTCGGAGTTGATGATGTCGTCGTTGCTCAGTGCCATGTCGATCCCCTGATTCGGACCTCGTCGGGTGTGGTGGTCACGCCGTACCCCCAAAGAGATCCCGATAATCCCGTCAGCTGCGCCGCCGGGTCCGCCGCGATCAGGACCACGACGACGAGGAGCTACCGGGCCGCGTTCCGCAAACGCTAGGGCTGGCCGGCGCCGGCGCGCTTCCGATCCGGTCAGCTGTCGGCCTGGTACTCCTCGACCTTCTCGACCGGCCAGCCGATGAACCCGGCGATCTCCTCGGGGTCGGCGTCGTCGGACAGCACCCAGTCCTCGACCGCGTTGGCCAGCCCGTCGGGCAGGCCGGGGGTCGACACGTACTCCAGGTCCTGCTCGTCGAGGATGCGGTCGTAGTGCACGAACATGCCGTCCGGGTCCAGTTCGCGGGTGGCGGCCGCGTACTCCTCGGGGCCGCCGTCGCCGGCCGCGAGGATCTCGTTGGTCCGCCAGTCGATGATGTCCCAGCCGTCCTGGCCGATCTGACCGCCGGTGACGATCCGGTGGCCGCGCGCCTCCAGGTCGTCGACGCGGCGACGGGTCTCGCCGATGCCCGCGAAATTGGCTTCGAGCACGTTCTTGACGTGCTCCTTGAGAAGGTCGCCCACGACTCCCCCAAAGATCTTGTCGGTCGCCGCACGAAGCATAACGGCACCAACCGGGCGGCTTGTGCCCGATGGGCCCGGAGGAGGCCCGCAGCCACGCTGGTCATCGCCGCCGTCGCCGTCGCCGTCAAGGAGGGTCGTGACGCCTGGCGCGGAGACGTCCGCTGTATCCCGGACGCCGCCGTCACCGAGTCCGAGTCCGGCCACGGCGGCGAGGACGGGTGCCGCGAGAGCCGGCGACGACCGCCGCCGCAGGCGCGCTCGCGGCAGTTACCGGCGTGCACGCAGCGTGGTCCCCCGGAATCTGGCAATTTCCCTGCATACGCCTTGCGAACCCACAGCGCACCCGGCCAACGACAGATGAAGACATCATGTGATCGACCATACGGGCGTGCCGAGAAGTTCAATCACCTTTGGGGACAGCGATCCACCCCTACGTGTACTGTCCTCGGCGCTCGCCCTTTGCTACATTCCTTCGGCTGCACCCGATGTCAATGAGCGAGCGGCCCACGATGGAGAAGAAATGGGTATTCCGAAAATCCCGGGCAAAGCGTGGCCTGAATTGTTCGGGTGGGCCTTTCCAACAGCCGCGGCAGTCGCTCTGGCGATCCGCATAGGCCTTCTGAGCCTCGACGCCAATGCCGTGAACTTCACGGGTGTCGGCATCGCGGCCGGCCTCGCCATCGTCGCAGCGCTGTTGACCCGACTAGGACCCGCCCAGGGTGGATCGAAATTCGGAATCTGGCCGGCGATCGGATCAAGCACGGTAACCGTCCTGCTTGTCGCCTGGGCCTTCATCTGGCCCGCCCCCATAGGCGACGACAAACCGTCACTGTATTTTTCGGGGACGGTCAAAGTCGGAGTCTCCGGCGACATTCCCGGATGGCCCGAGTTCGACGAGGAGCTCATAAAGTGGATAGCCGACGAATACGGCATCCAGACGGAAGAGATCAGACTCTTCCAGAGGGAACGCGAGGAAGCCCTCAAGGACAAGCGTGTCGACATGGTCGTCTCCTCCTACACAGCGACCATCTCCCGCACGAACGAGGTTGATTTCGCCGGCCCCTACTACCTCGACACCACAGGCGTCTGGGGCAACGCCGAAAAGATCAAGAAAGGAATCTGGACGAAAAGGATACCCGGAGTAGCGAATCCGACCGTATGCGGGGTCCTTGGGACTACGGGAAACAACCCGATGCAGGATTTCATCAATACACAGGATCCCAAGAACGGCGGAGCCGTCGCCGACAGCAACTACCAAACCACTGCGGACTGCTTGCGTAGATTATTTGATCCGGAAAGTGAAGTCTCATACGCGGCCACCGACTGGAGCACGCTGAAGGCCTACAACCCGAATGCTGCGGTATTCGACGCGAATCGACGCCACCCGAACATCGAGGCGGGGAGCGGATCGGTCAAGGATGGCGACCCCGGGCTGGCCGGGTGGAGGACAGGCGACAAGCCGCAATATTACGGCGTCGCCATCAGGAATGACCATCCCGCCACCTGCCGCGACCTCACCAGGGTGATCAGGCAGTTCGTGGAACAAACCAAGAACCCCGACGAGGGCTACGGTCACGCTTATTCTCACCATCTCAAGTCCTTGCTGGGACCACTGAAGACGGATTGGCACCGTCCGAACTTCGACGCTTTGGACTGGGGGCCGAGCGGCTCTCCCATCTGCGTCTAGCCTTCGGTTCAGTCGCACCTCCCCTTCCGGCGCCCGGCCCGGGAAAGCCACTCGTCCCGCACGTCGGGACACCCGGGATCAGCGGCCCGGGCGGGCTGCGCCACGTCGTGGAACACAGGCACCGCCAAACCGGCTCCGCCGCCCGGCAGGGCGCTGGGAGGCCGCTTCGACACTCACGACGGTTCGTCGGTCTCGCCCGACTCCTGAGACGTCATTCCCGGACGATCCGGGGCGCGTCGAAGTCCGCGTTGTCGATCACCAGGTCGGCCCGCCGCTGCGGCGAGCACGCGGCGTAGTAGATCCGCTGCGCCTCGACGTAGCGGCGCATGCTCGGGTGCGCCGGATCGGGGTGCGTGCCGTCCCGCCGGGCCATGCGCCGCGCGGTCACCGCGAACGGCACCCGCAGGAACACCGACAGGTCCCACACGTCGCCGATCTCGTCGCGGTGCAGGAAGAGCCCGTCCACGACGACGACCGTCCCGGCCGGGGCGGTCCGTGCCGGCGGCCGCAGCACCGTGTCGGTGGCCAGGTCGTGGGCGGCCGGCCGGTAGCACCGGGAGCCGCCCGGCGCGAACGGCTCCAGGACGTCGGCACAAAAACGCTGATAGTCGTACGAGTCCTCCCAGAAGCCCTGCGGCGACTCGCGGCCCTGCCGGTACCGCACCGCCCGGACGTGGTGGAAGTCGTCGAGCGACACGCGCACGACCGGACGGCCGAGCGCTCGTACCGCCGCGCCCAGCTCGTCGGCGAAGGTGGTCTTGCCGGATCCGTCCGGCCCGTCGACGGCGACCCGCAGGCAGGCGCCGCCCCGCGACGCCGGGATCCGCCCGGCGACATGGCCGATGACATCCTGTCGTTGCGCTGAGCCGGGCACCGGACCAGCGTGCCAGACCCGCCGCCCGCCCGCCTCCCGCGGCGGGCCCGCCGTCAGGTGCGGCAGGCGGCCCGACCCCGCGGCGCCGCAAGCGTTACGTCAATGACGGTACGTTACTTTGTGACCGGGTCGGGCCGGGTGGCCCGGTCCCAGGCCGCCGAGATCCCGGTGGCGGTCAGGACGAACAGCGTGGCCGCCCACAGCAGGCGCAGCTCCTGATGGCTCGCGGGGACGGCCAGCCCGGCGGCCGCGGCGAGAACCGCGGCCACCCCGGCCACGGCCAGGCCGGACAGCCAGCGCCGGACCGCGGCCGCCCGGCCGACGCCCGGCAGGCGGCCGTACACCTCGACGAATGTCGCGGCCGTCGCCGCGGCGATCACCAGGAGGCCGGCGGCGGCCGCGAAGGCCCGGGAGCCGAAGCCGAGCTCGTAGCGGATGGCCAGCGCCGGGACCAGGAACAGGGCCAGCCACCAGGACAGCCCGGTGCACAGCGTGTCGATCCCGGGGCCGGCCGGCGCCGGAACCGGCCGGCGGCGCAGCCGTGCCGCGGTGATCCGCGCGGCCGCCAGCAGCGCGCCGGCCGCCACCGCGCCGGGCACGTGCGGACCGGCCTTGCCCAGGCTGTAGAGCAGCACACTGTCGTAGAGGGCGAGGATCAGGTAGCCCAGCGCCGCCGCGGAGGCCGCGAAGACCAGCAGTTCCCCGGCGGTACGCGGCGCCGGAGCCGGCCGAGGGGACAACCGCCGCAGGGCGAGCACGGTCAGGACGGCGGAGACGGCGCGCAGCACAAGATCCTGATTCGTGCAGGCCGTACCCATCGCCAGCTCGATGAGGCCGAACGTGACGGTGTACGACGCGCTGGTCAACGCGAGCACCGGCGTGCCGGTGAGCCGCCGGAACAGAGCCGGGTCGAGCCAGTTCACCACGGTCAGGTAGCCGAGCATCCCGAGCGGCAGCTCCAGCAACGAGGGCAGCCGCAGCGCGCACACCGCGAGCAGCTCCGGCGCCGGCCAGTGCTCCGCCAGCCAGGTCGTCACCGGTCCGCGGGCCAGCACGAACCAGCCGTCCGGGACGTAGCCGCCCAGATACGACATGTCGCCGTGCCGGACCCGCAGCGCGTACACGGTGAACAGGATCTGGTTGACGACGAGCAGCCCGGCCACCACCGCCAGCCACCCGCCCGGCCCGATCGACCGGCGGCCGGGCCCGTCACCGCGGCGGGAGCGCCAGGTGACCGGCAGGCCGGCCAGCACCGAGGCGGAAACCGTGACATGCAGGGCCACGGATGTACCCGTCACTTGACCACTCCTCCGAGGACGCCGGAACGATCATGAAAGGTACAGCGCCACCTCCACCGCCTCGCCCAGTGATCCCACCAGCGGCACCCCGAGATCGGCGAAGTGCTCGCGGGAGTGCAGCGCGTCCTCGCCGGCGTGGTAGACCAGGCATCGCACCCCGCACCCGGCGGCCGCGCGGGCGTCGTCCACGCTGTCGCCGACCAGCAGCACCTCCCCCGGGTCCAGCTCCAGCGCGGCGAGGTGCCGGGCCAGGTGCGGCGCCTTGTACGCCACGTCCGTGCCCACGCTCCCGTCGATCCGGGCGAAGCAGTGCGCGATGCCGGCCGCGGTGACCAGCGGCACCAGCTCGGCGTGCGGGTACATGGAGAGCAGCGACTGCCGGCGGCCGGCCGCGGTCCAGCGCCCGAGGGCGGTCACCGCGTCCAGCGTGAGCGTCACGGTCTCGCGGTGCACGGCGTACGCGCCGCGGAAGCACTCGGCGAGCCGGGCCTGCTCGGCGGCGCTGAGCTCGCGCCCGGCCAGGCGCTCGTAGAACAGCGGGATGGGCTGCACGTGGCGCCGCTGGTAGTCGGTCCGGGTGACCGCGGGCAGCCCGCACTCGCGGAAGGCGTCGATGGTCGCCGCGATCAGCGCCGGGCTGTCGCCCAGGACCGTCCCGTTCCAGTCCCAGACGATGTGCCGGATCATCGGATCCTGGCCACGGTGAAGGCGCCGGCCCGGAACCCGACGTGCCCGGGGACGCCTGCGGCCGGCGGGCGCAACGTCTCGGTGAGCCCGAGCGGACCCCGGTGCAAGCGGATGCCGGCCCCGACGTCACGGGTGTGGAGATTGATCAGTCCATCGGCGAACATGACGGCGAGCCTAGAACCGGTCCCGCAGGTCACGCGAGTGCGAGAACCATCGGGCGGCCATCGCGAGGATGCCCGCGGCGACGGCGGCCGGGTCGGCGAGCTGGTGCAGGTGGTGACCGGGCAGGTGGCCGACGTCCCAGCCGCGCTCGCGCGCCCGTGCCGCCTGCCGGTCGTAGGGCGGCCCGAACAGCAGGTAACCGCAGGGCCGCTCGTCCCAGCCGGCCGGCGCAGGCATCCGCTGTTCGTAGTAGCTCAGCGGCATCCTCGGCGCCGCCCGGCCGACCGCGTCCGGGAACCAGGCGATCTCGTGCTCGGCCCACCAGTCCGGCCACGGCGGCAGCCGCCCGCCGACCGCCATCGAGCGCAGCACGGCCAGCCGCTGCGGCGTCGCGGTGGGCGTGGACCCGGCCCGGGCGGGCAGCGTCGCGTCGACGAACACGCAGCCGGCCACCTGGTCGCGCAGCGCGTCCACCACGGCCGGCACCAGCAGGCCGGCGTTGCTGTGCGCGACCAGCACGACCGGCCGGTCCGGCGGCGCCGCGGCCCGGATCCGGCCGACCACGAAGGGCCAGAACGGCGGCTCGGCCTCGGCCACGCCGATCAGCGACGGCAGCACCGTCTCGGGCAGGTGACCGGCCACCGGCGCCCAGGTCAGCGGGCCCAGCAGCAGGCTGTGAAGGAGGACGAAGACCGGGGAACCGCTCGCGCTCCTCTCGTCGTACGGAATAGTGCCTCCTCTCACCCCGAGGTGTGGGACGTGATCCGGGGTCTGCCGGTGGCCGGGCCGTCCGGCATCGGGCAGCCACCTCTCGCCGGATGTTACGGAGAATCCGCAAAACATCCAAGACCGTTGATGTACGTCATATGCACTGCCCCGACGCCCACCCGACCGTCACCGCACGACAGCCGATCCGCAACTTCTGCCGAGCGGCGTAAGTTCCGGGCCCGAGCCGAGACGCCAAAAGCCCAGGTGGAGCCGCGAAATCATAGGGCCGATCGCCGCGCGTGGACTGTTCAGGATGGAGAACCCGCACCTCGACCAGCTCGCCGCGCGCTCCGGCAGCGTGGCGGGGCCCGAGGCGGCTCTGCGCCGGCCCCGCTCAGGCGGTGCGACCGGCCGGTTCGGCGGCGCCCAGCTGGCCGGTCACGTCACCGTGCGCCGCCCGTACCCACACCTTGTCGGCGGCCTTGAGATGCAGCTCGCGCAACCGGGCGGCGCGCCGCTCCGGATCGACCGGCCGGACGGCCTCCCGCAGCGTCCGCAGCGGCCCGGCGTCGTCCAGATCCGCCACCCGCGGGCAGCGCCCGTCCTGGCGTGCCCGGCGCAGGCCGGGCTGCGCCGGCAGCGTGGCGCGCAGGTCCAGGAACCGCCGCAGGTAGGCGGCGTCCGCGGCGTCCAGCACCTTGTTGCCCACGAAGATCAGCAGGTCGCCCACCCCGGCCGCCTCGGCCAGCTCGCGGTAGCGGCGTGCCACGGTGACCGACTCGGGCGTCGGCTCCACCACCACCACGATGGCGTCGAACTGCGCGTGCAGCGAGTTGGCGAACGCGTCCGTCCCGGCCACCATGTCGCAGACCACCCAGTCCCCGGCGGTCGGCCGCAGGTGCGAGAGCAGGTTCTCCAGGATGGCCAGGTGCCCGTGGTAGCAGCCGCCGCCGATGTCCTCGGGTTCGTAGGTGCCCACGTGCATGACGTGGGTCCGCCCGTCGAGCGCCACCGCGTGCCCGCGCAGCACCGGATCCGCCGGGTCCAGTGTGACCAGGTGCGATCCGGGTCCGGGCGGCGTGGTGGCGACGAAGTGCTCCACGCCGCCGACCAGCGGGTTGGTGCCGAGCAGATGGCGGCGCACCGCTGCGGTGTTCGCCGGGTGCGACAGCGCGGCCTCGCGCGCCGCGGCGACCCCGAGCAGCGGCGCGAGGTGCACGTTCACGTCCGCGTCGATGGCCAGGACCCGCTGCCCGGTGTCGCGCAGGTGCCCGACGAACAGCGCGGCCAGGGTGCTCTTCCCACTGCCACCCTTGCCAGTGAAAGCGATTTTCATTACCAGAACGCTAGGCCCGCCGGGAGGGCGCGGCAAGCAGAACACGCCGAAGAGCAATGAAAACCATTTCCGACAGTACGGCGGGAGCACCGCCCCGGCCCGCCGCGACCCGGGCACGACGCCGTACGGGTCCGCTCCGGGGACCACGGTCCCACGCAGGCCCACGTCCGGCCCGGCCCCGCGCGATGCCCGGCCCGCTCGCTGCTGCGGCCGCGCGCCCGGAAGCAGCGCGAACCGTGCGGCACAACCCGCCCGGACCCGCGGCCGCGGCAGTCAGGGCCGACCGTAGCGGCTTGCGGCGCAACCCGGCCGGACCCACGGCCGCGGCAATCGCCGCCGACCGCGGGAGCTGGCGGCGTACCCGGGAAGGGTCCTCAGGATCGCAGGGAGGAGCGGCCGTCGGTGAACGCGTCCAGCACGCCGCCCGCCCACTGGTTGTCGACCGCGAGCGCACACCGCGCGCCCCACAGCACCTGCCCGGCGAGCTCCGGTTCGGCGCGGGCGAAGTTTCCGCACAGGTCGTGCGCGGCGATCTGCTCGTGCACCGCGTCGGCCTCCACGTGCTCGTCGTAGAACGCGGTCGCCTCGGCGGTTCCGCCGAGGCGCCGCAGGCCGTTCCCGTACGCCCGGTTCGGCAACGAGGAGGTCATCTCGTATGCGGCGAGGTGCCCGAGGATCGCCCCACGGCGGGCGCGGTGCAGTCCGAAAACGGACATCAGGTTGTTCACCGCGAGAGTGGCGGCCGGCACCGAGTCCACGTACGCGCCGTACGCCAGGTCCAGGTCGAACCACCGCATGGTCTGCTTGAACAGCTCCTGGTGCATCCGCTCGGTCACGCCGCGGCCGTACTCGTCCTGCTGGATCTCGATGAGCGCGGCCTTGGCCGGGCCGCCCAGCCGCGGGATCGCCCAGCTGTGCGGGTCGGCCTCGCGCAGGTGGTACACCGACCGGTGCATCACGAACTCGCGGAACTGCTCGCGGGTGGCCCGCCCGCGCAGGTAGCCGGAGAGCGGCGGCCCGTCGTCAGCCGCCACGATCGCGCCGAGCGCCGCCGGCACGCTTTCCGGGTCGGCGCTCTCGCAGGGCCCGGTCAGCTCGTCCAGCCAGGCCAGGTAGCGCCGCTCCAGATCGGTGCGCAGGCGCACCAGGTCAGGGTTCCACTCCCAGGCGTCGTCGACGCCGTCCCAGGACCGATAGGACAGTTCGTAACAGACGAACAGCGACAGCTGGAAGTCTTCCGCGTCGTCGGGTTCGGCGGCGGGCAGGGTGGCGCCCAGGCCGCGAAGAGTGTCGATCACGGCGTCGGACAGGGTTCCCCGGGGTGAGGGCAGCTTCATGGCCGGGCGGATTCCCGTTTGCGGATTCCCGAAACGGGAAGCCTGGCGGCATGTCTGCGACCATCACGCCGTACGAGGACGGGCCGCTCATCGTGCGCGGCGACTTCGAGCTCCGTACCCCGGACGGGGAGACCATCGATCCGGCGCGGGGGACGATCGCGCTCTGCCGGTGCGGGAAGTCCGCGATCAAGCCCTTCTGCGACGGGACTCACAAGACGTTCGGATTCAAGGCGGGCACCAAACGGGACTGACCGAGCTCCCCGGACCCGATGCTCCCGTCCGCGTCCCCGCGGAACCGGGCGCCGGCCCGGCCGTCCCCGTCGCCAGCCGCCTCGAGGATCAGGCCGGGAGGATCCCGGCCCGGCCTGGCACCGAAAAGAATCCCAGACACCCCTGGCGGCCAGCCCGAAGCCCTCGGCTGGCAGCCACAAGCCCCTCGACCACCCCGGGACACCCCTGGCGGCCAGCTGAGCACGCTCGGCTGGCCGCCAGCGGCCTCTCGACCGCCTTGAGGGCTCCATCAGTGCCGGCTCCGAACGGTTGGCCGCGCCTCGGGGGCGGTCGGGGTTCTACCGGCGCACACCCCGTCCTGGCCGCCCGCCACGCCGACCGGCTGGAGCCGCTGAGCAAGGAGCTCGGCGGCGTGCTCGCCGCGCCGACCGACGTCACCGACCCGGTACAGGCGCGGGCCCTGACCGAGGCGGTACCGACGAGGCACGCATCGACATCCCGCACGGACCTGAGCAGCCCGACTTCCCCGGCGCCGGCGTGGACTGACCGCGTGTACTGAACAGGCCGGCGCCGGGTGGCGCGGCCCGGCCGGGCCCGGCCCAGCCGGGCTGGGCACGGCGAAGCGGGACCGGGCCGGGCAAGGCTGGGCTGGGCGGGATCGCGGCGCTAAGCGGACCGCGGTGTGGTGGCGAGCAGGATCGCGGACAGCGCCGCGAACCCGGCCGCGGCCAGGAAGACCGCTCCCGGGAAGGCGTGCGCCGACGACCAGGCGAACGCCGCGCCGGCGGTGAGCGGGACGACGGTTTCCGCGATCGCAGGTCAGGAAGAACGTCCACATCGACTGATGGATCATGCGGGCGACGTCCGAGCAGAGCCGGGCCCGGGCGAGCCGGCCGAGAACCGGGCGGCGCAGGACCGCGAGCGCGGCGCCGACCGGGTCGGCCGTGCGCACGGTGAGCGGCGTGGCGCGGTCGCCGGGCCGGGACTCCGGCAGGACCAGCCAGCCGTAGACCACATTGGCCAACGACAGCCCGGCCGCCGCGAGGAACGGCAGGCGGACGTCTGTCGCGCCGAGCAGACCGCCGACCGCCGGGCCCGCGACGCGGGGGCTGGCCCGTGCGCTGCTCAACAGCGCGTTCGCCGCTCATCCCGGCCGGGGGTGCACGCTGGTGGCGACCGAGGCGGGCCGTCCCCTCTACGAGTCGCTCGGCTTCCGCGCCGTCGCGACGACCACCTGGTACACGAGCGGATCCTGATCGGGGCGGGGCGGGGTGGATTCCGGCGACCGGATCGAGCATGCTCGGGGCCGTGCGAAGGCGAACTCTCGCGTCCGTGGTGACGCTCGGTGCGACCGCTGCCCTGCTCGCCGAGGCACCGGCTTCGGCCGCGCCGCCGGCCGGGCTGAAGAACCTGGGCGACGCCCGGCAGGTGATCGTGGTGACCGGTCGGAGCTGGACGTCGACCTACTCCACGGTCACCGCCTTCCAGCGCACCGACCAGGGCCGCTGGATCCAGACTTTCGCGGCGATGCCGGCCCGCAACGGGTACGGCGGCTGGGCCTGGTCCGCATCGCGTGTGCAGGACACCGGGACGACCCCGGCCGGCACGTTCACCATCACGCAGGCGTTCGGGGTGCTGGCGGACCCGGGCACGAGACTGTCGTACCGCAAGGTGGACGGCAACGACTACTGGGTCGGCGACCAGCTCGACCCCCGGACGTACAACCTGCTGCAGCCCTCCGCCTCCGCGAAGCGGACCTGGCGCACCTCCGAGGCGGAACGCCTCGCCGCCTATCCCACGCAGTACGCGCACGCCGCCGTCATCGACTTCAACCGGCCGGCCGGTGTCCACTGGAACGAGGAGCTCGGCGAATTCGTGGCGGACACCCCGGCCCACACCAGCCGCGGCTCCGCGATCTTCCTGCACGCCAGCGGGAAGGGCTCGACAGCCGGTTGCGTCTCGGTCAGCCGGGCCGATGTCGCGGCCCTGCTGCGGTGGCTCGACCCGGCGCTACGCCCGCGCATCGTGATGGCCCCGGCCTCGGACCTGGCGAACGCGTGAGATGAGCGAGGGGCCGGCGGGCCGGATGGCGGTGCCGCCCGACGCCCGGCCGCGCATGGCCGATACTGTCCACCATGATCGATCCCAGCACGCCGATCCGTATCGCCCGCCCCAGTCGTGACCTGGCGGCGGCCGAGCGCTTCTACACGCACGGCCTCGGCCTGCGGGTGCTGTTCCGCGCGGCCGCCGCGGCTCCCGGTGAACACGACCTGGTCATGCTGGGCTGGCCGGGCGCGGCCTGGCACCTGGAGCTGGTCGGCGGCGCGAACCTGCGGGCCGAGCCGAGCCCCACCGACGAGGACCTGCTCGTGCTGTACCTCGACGGCCCGGTCGACGAGACGCTGGCCGGGCGGCTCGAGGAGGCGGGCGGGCGGCGCGTCGGCCAGAGCGCGTACTGGGACCGCTGGGGCGTCACCGTCGAGGACCCGGACGGCTACCGCCTGGTCCTCTCCACCCGCTCCTGGTCGAACGACTGATCGGCCGGCGCGCTGCGCCACCAGCGCCGCGACGCCAGCGCGGCCAGCACCGCGCCGGCGGCGTTGACCAGCACGTCGTCGATTGACGACACCCGGTCCAGCCGCAGGACGTACTGTCCGATCTCCACCAGGGCCGAGCAGCCGGCCGCGAGGGCCAGGATCCGCGACACGGACGCCACCGCGGCGAACCGCACCGGGGCGAAGAACCCCAGCGCCGCGAAGATCAGCAGGTTGCCGCCGATCCCGATCGGCCCCATGGTGACCAGGTCGAGCAGCGGGACCAGGCTGACCCGGCCCGGCACGACGCCGGCTCCCGGACCCGGCATCATGGTCAGCCACACCATCGGCACCGTGCCGTACACCATGCCCACCTCGGCCAGCGACGTGCGCCACGCCGCCGCGGTGCCGGCCGCACGCCGCCCGAGCGCCAGCGCCCACACCACCAGAGCGGCCAGCGGCAGGCCGGCCAGCATCGTCAGCACCACGCCGTTCTCGGTGTCCAGGCAGCCGTGCCAGCGCAGGGCCAGGCACCGCGGAGCGGACATCAGCAGTGGCCGCCGCAGGACGAACAGCACGGCCACCAGACCGGCGGTCACCAGGGTGACGAGCAGGACCCCGCGGGGTGGCGCGGAGAGGGAGGGGTTCCGGTTCATGCGGCCATTCAAGACGGGCGGCTGTCATGGCGGCATAAGCGTTTCCCCTACCGGTCCGATACCCCGGTGACCCCGATGAGTCCCCGGCGTCCGCCCGGATGCGGCCCGCGCGCTCAGCGGTAGACGCTGGCGATCGCCCGGATGTCCGGGTGCGGCGCGGTGACCGGCCGTTCGGACAGCAGATTCGCGGCCCGGCGGCGCTGCCGGCCGTGGCATGCCGCTGCCCCCTCGTCGCCGATCTCGTTCGGACGTGCGCCGAGGACCCGCGAACTCCGGCCTGGTCGCGTACCGCTCGCGGTCCCGCCGCCGTTCCAGCTCCACCCGAACCCGCTTCGCTCCGCCACCGATCCTGGCGGTGCCGGCCGGATTCCAACCGGCGTCCTCCGCCTCCGGGGGCGAGAGGCCTACACCGGCTCCAGGATCGACCAGCCGGGGCCGGGGACGAAGGTTGCGTCGGCGGCGCCGTCGTGGCTCAGGACGGTTCGCAGCGGCGCGGTGTCCAGGGCGAAGTCGTGACCGTGGTCGGCGGCGTTCAGCAGCACGACCAGACGGTGGGCGCCGTCCACCGACACGGACTCGTAGGCGAACTGCTTGTTGGCCAGGTGCAGGGGGCGCGTCCGGGCCCGGTGCAGCCACGGGTGCCGACGGCGCAGGCCGATCAGCTGCTCGTGCAGCCGGTAGGTGGGCCAGCCGTACGGCGCGAGGTCGCCGGGCGCGGGCGGGAACGGCGGCCGGATGTCGTCGTCGCCGAACTCGGCCTCACGTTTGACGCCCTGGAAGGCCTGCTCGTCACCGGCGTAGACGCTCGGCACGCCGGCCACGGTGAACAGCACCGCCAGCGCCAGGCCGAGGTGACGCCGGTCGGACAGCGCGCTCGCCAGCCGGGTCACGTCGTGGTTCCCGGCGAACGTCATCGGCGCGAAGTCCCGGGAGAACTCGTCGTGCCGCTGCAGCGCCCAGGACAGTTCGTAGAAGTTCAGGTCGTTGAGGCTGCTCCGGATCGCCTTCCAGAGCTCGTACTGGGTCACCGAGTCCAGCCCGCCGTCCCGGATCCAGGCCGGATAGTCGCCGTGGATGACCTCCCCGACGAACCAGCCGCCCGGGATGCGGCCGGCGGTGTCGCGCCAGAACGGCAGCGGGACCGCGTAGGCCGCGTCGAGCCGCCAGCCGTCGGCGCCGAAGTCCAGCCAGTGCCGCATCACGCCGGCCACGTACTCGGCGACCGCCGGCTCGTCGTGGTTGAGGGCTACCAGGTTGCGGTGGCCCTCGAAGTCGGCGTAGTCCAGACCGCCGTCGAAGGAGAGGCGGAACCACGAGGTGTACGCCGAGTCGCGCCCGCGGGCCAGCACGTCGCGGAACGGCCCGAACCCCCGCCCGACGTGGTTGAACACGCCGTCGAGGAGCACCCGGACCCCGCGTCGGTGGCACTCGTCGATCAGCCGGCGCAGGTCGTCCTCGGTGCCCAGGCGCGGGTCGACGCGGTAGTGGTCCACGGTGTCGTACCCATGGCTCTCGGAGGCGAAGACCGGGCCGAGCGCGAGCCCGTTGCAGCCCAGCTCGACCAGATAGTCCAGCCACGGCTCGAGGTTGCGCAGCCGCGGCTGGGCCGGGGTCCCGTCCGGCGGCGCGTTCCGCGGGGCGCCCAGGAAACTCAGCGGATGCAGGTGCCACCAGACGACGTGCTCGGCCCAGCCGGTCGCGCTCATGCCGGTCACCACCCGCTCTCGATGATCCAGAACTCGTCATACCCTAGCCGGTCGCCTCGCACGCACGGGCCGGCCGGCGGTGGCCATAATCATGATCATGGGTACGAACGAAGTGGTCGTCCAGGTGCGCGGGCCGGTCGGTCACCTGCTGCTGAACCGGCCCGAGGCGATCAACGCGCTGACCGCGGGCATGGTCGCGACCATGCGAGGGGCACTGGACGAGTGGGCGTCGTCGTCACGGGTGCGCACCGTGGTGATCAGCGGGGCCGGCGGGCGCGGGCTGTGCGCGGGCGGCGACATCCGGGCGATCCACGCGGACGCGGTCTCCGGCGGCAGCGCGTCGCTGGCGTTCTGGGCCGACGAGTACCGGCTGAACGCGACTATCGCCGCGTACCCCAAACCGATCGTCGCCCTGATGGACGGCCTGGTGATGGGCGGCGGCATCGGGATCTCCGCGCACGCCTCGACCCGGGTGGTCACCGAGCGGTCCCGGCTGGCGATGCCCGAGGTGGGCATCGGGATGCATCCGGACGTCGGCGGGTCGTGGCTGCTGTCGCGGGCGCCCGGCGAGCTGGGGACCCATCTGGCGCTGACCGGGTCGCCGGTCGGGGCCGCGGACGCCATCGCGGCCGGGCTCGCCGACCACTTCGTCGCGTCCGCGCTGCTGCCCCGGCTGATCGAGGAGCCGGAAGCGGTGGCGGAGCTCGCCGGGGAGCCGGCGCCCGGCGACTTCGCCACGGCTCGTGAGTGGATCGACGACTGCTACCGCGGTGACTCGGTCGGCGAGATCGTCGGCCGGCTCGCCGCGCGGGCCGAGCCGCGGGCGCGGGCGGCCGCCGAGGAGATCGGCACCCGCTCCCCCACGGCGCTGACGATCACCCTGCGGTCGCTGCGCACCGCAGCGGAACTGCCGGACCTGGCGGCCGCGCTGGAGCAGGAGTACCGGCTGTCCGCGGCGATGCTGCGGCTGCCCGACCTGGCCGAGGGCATCCGCGCGCAGATCATCGACAAGGACCGCAACCCGCGGTGGCGGCCAGCCACGCTCGCCGAGGTGTCGCCGGACCTGGTCGACGCCGTGTTCCTGCGGGACTGAACGCGATCATGGCACCACAACCGCAACCGGAAGCCACCCGTCCGACTCTCAGCGGCCCGAATCCTCGTGTCCATGGCCACCACGAAGAAGGCACGCCGGGCCGCCGCCGCCCTGACCGTCGCCACCGCCGCCGCAGCCGCCGTCACGATCGCCAACTCCCCGGCCTCCGCGGAGACCAAGACCGCGGCGGCGGCGCCCGCCCCGAGCCGCACCGAGGCCGCCCAGCAGGTCGCACTCTCCACATCGGCGCAGTCCGAGCTGGCCAGACACGGCATCAGCGTCGATCTGTCCACTCCCGCCGCGACGATCCAGGGCACCACGACCACCGATCCGTACCGGGGCATGCAGTGGGGCTACGACGCGGTCCGGGCGGCGGCCGCGAACACCGCGAGCACCGGCACGAACGTCACCGTCGCGGTGGTCGACACGGGCACCGCGAAGGTGGCCGACCTGACCGGCCGGGTACTGCCCGGCAAGGACTTCATCGCCACCGGTGACGGCACCAACGACCAGAACGGGCACGGCACCGGCGTCGCCTCGATCATCGGCGCGGCCACCGGGAACGGTATCGGCATGGCGGGCATCGCCCCCAACGTCAGGATCCTTCCGGTACGGGTCTGCGACGCCACCGGATCCTGCCCGGTCGACGCCATCGCCGCCGGCATCACCTGGGCGGTGGACCAGGGCGCCCAGGTGATCAACCTGAGCCTGGGCGGCGCGTCCACGGACGCCCTCGGCGCCGCGGTGGCCTACGCGGAGAGCAGGGGCGTGCCGATCGCCGCGTCGGTCGGCAACAGCGCCGAGAAGGGCAACCCGGTGCTGTACCCGGGCGGCTACGACACCGTGGAAGGCGTCGCCGCCGTCGACCAGACGAGGGCGCGCGCCGCGTTCTCGGAGACCGGCGCGCAGGTCGACATCGCCGCGCCCGGGGTGGGCATCGTGCAGGCGGCGCCGGGCGGCGGCTTCGTCGCCGCGTCCGGCACGTCGCAGGCCTCCCCGCACGTCGCCGCCGTGATGGCGCTGGCCAAGGCGTACAAGTCGTCGCTCACCCCGGCCGAGCTGCGCACGGTTCTCGGCCGCACCGCCACCGACCTGGGCGCCGCCGGCCGCGACGACCAGTTCGGCGCCGGCCTGGTGGACGCCGCAGCGGTGCTGACCGAGCTGGGCGCGACCGTCACGGCCCCGGTGAACGCCCCGGCCGGCGCCCCCGCGACCAAGGCCCCGGTCACCGTGGCGCTGGCCCCGGTCTCCGGCACCAGCGCGGGCGGCACCGTCGTCACCGTCACCGGCTCCGGGTTCACCACGCTCGACCTGAACAACCCGGCCGCGGTCCGGTTCGGCGCCGTCAACGCGGCCTCGTTCACCGTCCTCTCCGACTCCAGGCTCACCGCGGTCACCGCGCCCGGCACCGACGGCGCCGCCGTGCTCAGACTGGCCAACAGCGCCGGGACCAGCACCGGAACGGCGAGCTTCACCTACCGCTCGCCGCTGACCGCGACCTTCGACCCGGTCACCGGCGCCAAGGCGACCGGCGGCACGACCGTGACGGTGACCGTGTCCGGCGGAACGGTGGGCGCGTCGGCCGCCGCCTTCGCCGCCGAGAAGATCGTGGTGAAGGTCGGTGACACCGTCGCGCCCGCGGCCTGGCTCGATCCCACCCACCTCAGGGTGACCGTCCCGGCCGCCACCCGGACCGGCGCCCCGACGATCACCCTGATCCACGACGGCGTGGTGGGCCCCGCGTCGGTGTCGGCCATCAGGTACGCCCCGACCGTCACCACCATCGCTCCGCCGAAGGTGTCGGCCGCCGGCGGCGAGACCGTCACGATCACCGGCACCGGCTTCGGCGAGGTGGCCGCCGGCGATCCCACCTCTGTCACGTTCGGCGGCGTCAACGCCACCAGCTTCCAGGTCCGGTCGTCGACCCAGATCACCGCGGTGGTCCCGGCCGGCGTGAACGGCCCGGCAGCGGTCGTCGTCACGACGCCCGGCGGCACGGCCACCACGAAGGTCACCTACCGCACGCCGCTGGGCCTCGAGGTCCCGGCCGGCACGGTGGTCAAGGCGTCCGGCGGCGCGGTCACGCTCAAGGTCACCGGCGGCACGATCGGCGCCACGCCGAAGGAGTACGCCGCCGAGAACATCACCGCCACGGCCGGCGCCGCCCGGGTCACCCCGCTCTGGGTGGACGCCACCCACCTGAAGGTGACGCTGCCGGCCTCCACCGCGGCGTCGGTGAACGTGGCGCTGGTCCACGACGGCATCGCCGGGACCCCGGTGGCGGTCGGCTACGCGCCGACCGTGGTCGGCCTCTCCGCGACCAGCGCTCCGCTGGCCGGCGGCACCAGGGTGACCGTGCGGATCGCGGGTGGCGTGCTGACCGGGGCGACCGGCTTCACGTTCGGCGGCACCCCGGCGGCCTGCACGCCGGCCGCCACCGGCTCGTACACCTGTGTGGTCCCGGCGGCGGCGCAGGCCGGGCCGACCTGGGTGTCGTTCACCGCGAGCACCGGCGTCACCAGCCGGTTCACCGCGGCGGCGACGTTCAACTACACAGACCTGGACTGAGGCGCCGGCAGCGGGCCCAGGGCCGGCGCCTGCACCGGGACCAGCGGTTCCCGGCGGCAGCCGGCCTCGGGTCCTGCCGGCGTCGCGCGGGCCGCAGGCTCAGGGCCAGAGGCGCGTCCGGCGGGCCCGCGGGCGGAACTCCGGAGCGCTCTCGCCGAGCACGGCCCGGCGCAGGATGCCGGTGTTCGGCAGGCGCAGCAGACGCAGCTGTTCCCGGCGCTCGCGGGCGAACGTGCGCCGGGCGCTGCCGGTGAGAGCGCCGTCGACCAGGCGCTTCGCGGCGGCGATCGCGTCCGGCGACCTGGCCAGCAGGGTCTCGGCGAACGCCGTGGCGGCCCGCACCGGCTCGTCGTCCAGCTCGGTGACCAGGCCGAGCCGATGCGCCTCGGCGCCGGTGAACTGTTCCGCGGTCATGGTGAGGCGCTTGGCCACGTCCGGGCCGACCAGCTCGGTGAGCGTGCGGACCCCTGTCATGTCCGGGATGATCCCCCACTTGCCCTCCAGGACCGACCACTTCGATCCGGCGGTGGCGAAGCGGAAGTCCGCGGCGAGGGCGATCTGGAGGCCGCCGCCGTAGCAGTGGCCGTGGATCGCCGCGATCACCGGGACCGGCAGGTGGCGCCAGGCCCAGCAGGCCTCCTGGAACGTGTTGGTGCCGCGCCACGGCGCCGGGACGAAAGCCTTGGCGATCCGTGCCGGGCTGCGCAGCGTGCCGGCGATGTCCAGGCCGGCGCTGAACGACGGTCCCGTGCCGGCGATGACGACGGCTCGCAGCGTACGGTCGCGCCGCAGGTCCCGGGCGGCGCCGATCAGCTCGTGCAACGTGTCCAGAGTCAGCGCGTTGAGCTTGTCCGGGCGGTCGAGGCGGACCTGGGCGATGCCGCCCCCGGTCGTCACGCTGACATAGTTCACGTTTGGTCCCTTGGCACAGGTCTCCGCGAGGTGCGGCGTGCGCCGGACTATACAAACAGTTGCATAGCAAGGAAAGCGACCACCGCGTGGCAGCCCCCGGACGCGCCGCGAAGGAAAGCGACCACCGCGCCGCCGCCTGGCGGACTTGGTGGATCACGCCGACGCCGTGGCCAGCGCGACCGGGTTGTCGTCGGGGTCGCAGACATAGGCGATACGCTCGCCCCACGGCATGTCCGCCGGCTCGCGCACCACGGTGGCGTGCTCGCGGAGACGCGCCACGGTGTCGTCCACGTCGTCGACGTAGACGAACATCTCGAACCGGGGCCCGGTCCCGAGCGGCCGCGCATACTGCTCCGAGGGCCAGGCGGCGTCCAGGACGCCGAGCTGCGCCGTCCCGCGCCGGACGCCGACATATCCGGCTTCGCCCTCGGCGGGATACCGGAAGTACGCCCGGAAGCCGAGCCGCTCGTAGAACGCGACGGTAGCCGCCACCCGCGTCGCGAAGACAATCGGAAACGCCCCGTCCACCATGGCCCGACGATACGCGCCGGACCACCGCAGAACCGCCCGCGACCACACCCGACACGCGGCGATCAGCCCGGGCGGCGGGCCGGACGAGCTGGGCGGCGCGGCACTGGCAAGCTGGGCAACGCAGCCGGGCGGCGCGGCGGCTAGGCTGCCCAGGGGCCCACGCCTCCGATGCGGTGGACGCGGTAACGCAGGATCCAACCCGGCTTCCGCGGGGCGGGGAACTCGCCGGCCGGGTCCACATACACCTTGTGCAGGGCGTTCAGCAGATCCCACGTCCCGTCGTCCGGCTCGGCGGACGCCGTGGCGTGCAGGATCGCGTGCTCGGCCATCACCACGCCCGGCGTGCGCGGGGCGTCGAAGGAGAGCACCACCCGGGGGTCACGCTCGACGTTGCGCACCTTCGCATACCGCCCGAGATGCCCGCTGACCACATCGTCACCGTCGAGGCCGATCCAGATCACCGAGACCTGCGGGCTGCCGTCGGCGTTGATCGTCGTCAGATGGGCCAGCGGCCCGGACGCGATCAGGTCACGGAGTTCACTGGGCAGTTTCACCGGCGCCGACGTCATGCCGCCAGACTAGTGCCGTGACTACGAACGTTTGAGGTGTTTGGCGGTCAGGCTGCTCGTATGGCGGGTTGGCCCCAGCGTCGTTGGCGTTCGCTGCGGATACGGGCTCGTTCACGTACTCGATGCGAGCCACTTTGGTGTCCCGGTCGGGGTCGTTGGACTCCTTCCAGGTCTTGGTCCGATGGAAGGTGATGCCGTTGCGGTGCAGGATGTTCCGCAGCCGTTCCCGCCCGATGCTGATCGGGCGGGAAACCTGGTCGGAGGACGTCGCCCTAGGCCCGCTCAACGCCCCCGCACCAACGGGGCCGTCAGTCGTCTTTGAGCCTGGACATGCTGTTCATCGGAGGCGGCGTGGGATCCGCGTTCCTCCTCCTCGGTGTGGGCGTCAACGTGTACCGCGTCTGGCGCCGCAAACACTGAAGAACACCACCACCCGATCGAGCGGGAGACCGTGAACCCTCACCAAGGGCACGCCGGCCTCCCGCTCTTTCACATCCCGACAACCGCCTCCTACGGCACGCACCCCCGACGGCTACCGCCGCACGCCGCTCGCCGCAGACCACCGGCGGCCAGCGGACGGTGAGCAGACCGTCGATCACGGCCTGCTCATCCTCATCCGCGGACAAGCTGCAGCACCGCTATCACGCAGACCTCACAGGCGCAGGCACCTCGACGACCGCGTTCAGCAGCTGAAACCGGTTGATTCTGGACCGACTTCAGCAATAGTTTAGGATCTTGAATTAGGCCTGTGACGTGGGGATCCTGCACAGGCCTGATGCGGCCGCGCTTGCCTGCGGGTGTCCGAACCGGTTCGCGGCCGGTTTGAACACCCGTTCTAAGCCTGTTCTTTAACCTCCAGGCGGGTGCTACTGCGCCGATCGTAAAGTCGGCTCAGGGGCGGGCACGTCGAACCGATGAGGCGCATGGTTGGCTACGAGCCATGATCGGTCGCCTCCCCGTGGACGAACAGCTCGTGGCGTTGAAGTCGGCGCTGTCTCGCAACGACGTGCTGTTGGAGGTGATGAGCCGTACAGCGTCGCTGGAGTTGCCGGGCTGGTACGTGACAGCAGGCTGTCTCTTTCAGACCGTGTGGAACGTCGTCACGCATAGGAGTCCTACCAGCGGCATCAAGGACTACGACATCTTCTATTTCGACAGCAGTGACCTGTCCTGGGGTGCTGAGGACGAGGTGATCAAGACCGCGCAGCGCGCCTTCACCGGGTTGGCCGCCGAGGTCGAGATCCGCAACGAAGCGCGCGTGCATCTGTGGTACGAGCAGAAGTTCGGCGTCCCTTGTCCTGCATACGAGTCCACTGAGGCGGCGATCGATTCGTTCGCCGCGACGACGTGCTGTCTCGGGGTGCGT